>JADCFX010000029.1 GCA_020249285.1 Roseomonas sp.
ACGGGGAATTCAATTTCGCTGAGCATGTCCTGGAGACAGTGGGGAAGTCGTTACGCCATTCGTGCAGGTCGGAACTTACCCGACAAGGAATTTCGCTACCTTAGGACCGTTATAGTTACGGCCGCCGTTTACCGGGGCTTCAGTTCGATGCTTGCACATCTCCCCTTGACCTTCCGGCACCGGGCAGGCGTCAGACCCTATACGTCGTCTCTCGACTTCGCAGAGCCCTGTGTTTTTACTAAACAGTCGCCACCCCCTGGTCTGTGCCACCCACCCTTGGTTGCCCAAAGATGGGTCCCGCTTATCGCTAACTTACGCGGGTAATTTGCCTAGTTCCTTCGATATGGTTCTCTCAAGCGCCTTGGAATACTCATCCAGTCCACCTGTGTCGGTTTCGGGTACGGTCCATATGCCAGAGCTATTTCCCGGACCAATCCAACTGCCACTCCAATCCAATAAGGAATGACAATGTTTCATGGCCGTCACTTCTGGCGGGCCCAGGAATATTCACCTGGTTCCCATCGGCTACGGCTCTCGCCCTCGCCTTAGGGGCCGGCTCACCCTACGCGGATTAACCTTGCGTAGGAACCCTTGGACTTTCGGCGACAGGGTTTCTCACCCTGTTTGTCGCTACTCATGTCCGCATTCGCACTTCTCATACCTCCACCGCCCCTCACAGGTACGGCTTCAACGGCCTAGAGAACGCTCCGCTACCGCGTTCTTTCAAACACCCATAGCTTCGGCACGTGGCTTGAGCCCCGGTACATTTTCGCCGCAAGATAGCTATTAGACCAGTGAGCTATTACGCTTTCTTTAAAGGATGGCTGCTTCTAAGCCAACCTCCTGGTTGTTTTGGCCGTCTCACATGCTTTCCCACTTAGCCACGATTTGGGGGCCTTAGCTGATGGTCTGGGTTGTTTCCCTCTCGACAATGGACCTTAGCACCCACTGTCTGTCTGCCCGTCTGCACTCCTCGGCATTCGGAGTTCGGTAGGGTTTGGTAGGGCTTTGGGCCCCCCTAGCCCTTCCGGTGCTCTACCTCCGAGGGTGATCAACGAACGATCTACCTCAATAGATTTCGCGGAGAACCAGCTATTTCCTGGTTTGATTGGCCTTTCACCCCTAGCCACAGATCATCCCCGACTTTTTCAACAGGCGTGGGTTCGGCCCTCCAGTGGGTGTTACCCCACCTTCAGCCTGTCCATGGCTAGATCACCAGGTTTCGGGTCTCATGCCGGCAACTATGCGCCCTATTCAGACTCGCTTTCGCTGCGCCTACACCTCAAGGCTTAAGCTTGCTGCCAACACGAACTCGCGGACCCATTATACAAAAGGTACGCCGTCACTCTTGCGAGCTCCGACTGCTTGTAGGCGTCCGGTTTCAGGTCTCTTTCACTCCCCTTGTCGGGGTGCTTTTCACCTTTCCCTCACGGTACTTGTACACTATCGGTCGCTAAGGAGTATTTAGGCTTGGAGGGTGGTCCCCCCATGTTCAGACAGGGTTTCACGTGCCCCGCCCTACTCAAGGATTTTCAAGAGCTCTACGCCTACGGGGCTATCACCCACTACGGCCGGCCTTTCCAGGCCGTTCAGCTTCTCTCTCAAAAACCACTGGCCTGATCCGCTTTCGCTCGCCACTACTAGCGGAATCTCTGTTGATGTCTTTTCCTCCGGGTACTTAGATGTTTCAGTTCCCCAGGTTCGCCTCCAGCCCCTATGTATTCAGAACTGGATACCCTCGAAAGGGTGGGTTTCCCCATTCGGACATCCGCGGATCAACGATCGCTCGCATCTCCCCGCGGCTTTTCGCAGCGTGCCACGTCCTTCATCGCCTCTTAGCGCCAAGGCATCCACCGAACGCCCTTATCTCACTTCATATCCACACCACCGCCCGCGCACAGGGCCAAATCACGCCCAATGCAAACTACCAGACCGCATCTCATTCACTTTCGTTCATGGGATGCGCTCTGAACCTTTGTTTGATCGCATTTTCCGAGTCGCCAAGTGATTCCACTTGGCTTGAAAATGCTCAAACGGACAGCAGCGCCTCGCACCACATCAGCGCGCAGACAAACACGCTGACACTTGTGATGCGTCACAACACACCAATTCATCTTCACCATGAGAAAGAACAGCACCTCAAGCCCGCACCGCGCCCCCTCAAGGGCCACAGCACAAAGCAAGATCGGTTTTTCTGGAAGCCAGGAAAGCTCATCGCCCGCAAACCACAACCATCCCCCATGGAGACGGTCGGATTCGAACCGACGACCCCCTGCTTGCAAAGCAGGTGCTCTCCCACTGAGCTACGCCCCCTCAGAGGAAACTCGCAGCTTTCAACTTGTCACGATAAAACCACACAGGCATCAGTCACATCCGCCCAGCTTAATACCCCTCCGGCGTATAGCCTTGGACCAAAATCCAAAAATACATCGCCCGTGATAGACCGCGCCGCGATGCAGCGCATCGCGGGTCGCTTCTCTATCCCTCCGGGGGATTTATTTTGCGCTTCGCGCAAAATAAATGGGCCAGGGAGGACTTGAACCTCCGACCCCACGCTTATCAAGCGTGTGCTCTAACCAACTGAGCTACTGGCCCCGCAACGCGGGGATGCCCAATCGGGGAAGGATGCGCGATCGGCGCCCACCACATGTCTTTCAACACATGGCCAAGCACAGCAACCAAACACTTCGTCATTCAAGACAACTGAGAAACTCGGTGAGAGTTCGCCATAACCCAGCACCATCCCATCCGGAACAGCACCAAGAAACAGCAACCTTAGAAAGTAGTATCATATGAAAGACGCCACCAAGGCTTCGCGAACGAAACCATCAGCAGACATCCTTGAAAGGAGGTGATCCAGCCGCAGGTTCCCCTACGGCTACCTTGTTACGACTTCACCCCAGTCGCTGACCCTACCGTGGTCGGCGGCCTCCTTGCGGTTAGCCAACCGGCTTAGGGTAAAACCAACTCCCATGGTGTGACGGGCGGTGTGTACAAGGCCCGGGAACGTATTCACCGCGCCATGCTGATGCGCGATTACTAGCGATTCCACCTTCACGCATCCGAGTTGCAGGATGCGATCTGAACTGAGACGGCTTTTTAGGATCGGCTCGGCCTCGCGACCTGGCTTCCCTCTGTCACCGCCATTGTAGCACGTGTGTAGCCCAGCCCATAAGGGCCATGAGGACTTGACGTCATCCCCACCTTCCTCCGGCTTGTCACCGGCAGTTCCTCTAGAGTGCCCACCCAAACATGCTGGCAACTAAAGGCGAGGGTTGCGCTCGTTGCGGGACTTAACCCAACATCTCACGACACGAGCTGACGACAGCCATGCAGCACCTGTGCGGCAGGTCCCTTGCGGGAAAAGCCCATCTCTGGACCGGTCCTACCCATGTCAAGGGCTGGTAAGGTTCTGCGCGTTGCTTCGAATTAAACCACATGCTCCACCGCTTGTGCGGGCCCCCGTCAATTCCTTTGAGTTTCAACCTTGCGGCCGTACTCCCCAGGCGGTGCGCTTACCGCGTTAGCTACGACACTGAGACCCTATGGGCCCCAACATCCAGCGCACATCGTTTACGGCGTGGACTACCAGGGTATCTAATCCTGTTTGCTCCCCACGCTGTCGCGCCTCAGCGTCAGTAATAGGCCAGGTCGCCGCCTTCGCCACCGGTGTTCTTCCCAATATCTACGAATTTCACCTCTACACTGGGAATTCCACGACCCTCTCCTACCCTCTAGCATAGCCGTCTCAAACGCAGCCCCCAGGTTAAGCCCAGGAATTTCACGCCTGACTGACTAAGCCGCCTACGCGCCCTTTACGCCCAGTAATTCCGAGCAACGCTAGCCCCCTTCGTATTACCGCGGCTGCTGGCACGAAGTTAGCCGGGGCTTCTTCTACAGGTACCGTCATCATCGTCCCTGTCGAAAGGGCTTTACGATCCGAAGACCTTCTTCACCCACGCGGCATTGCTGGATCAGGCTTGCGCCCATTGTCCAATATTCCCCACTGCTGCCTCCCGTAGGAGTCTGGGCCGTGTCTCAGTCCCAGTGTGGCTGATCGTCCTCTCAGACCAGCTACCGATCGGAGCCTTGGTAGGCCTTTACCCCACCAACTAGCTAATCGGACGCAGGCCGCTCCAAAGGCGCCTCACGGCTTTGGGCCTCAGCCCATATGCGGTATTAGCCCCAGTTTCCCAGGGTTGTCCCCCACCTCTAGACACGTTCCTACGCGTTACGCACCCGTCCGCCGCTGCCATTGCTGACCGCGCGACTTGCATGTGTTAGGCATGCCGCCAGCGTTCGCTCTGAGCCAGGATCAAACTCTCAGGTTCATCCAAGCATCACCACAGCACCCCAAAAGGCCCCACAGCAACACCCAAACGAACTCCCAAGGCTCAGCACTCTCACCAATTACTTCTCAGCCAATCCCAAACAACCAAGCACCAAGCCACAACACCCAGAACACATACCCCAAAGGAGCACACACCCAGGCGCCGACCGCGCATCCCACCCCGCCACTCATCGCAACAAGGCAAAAACACACAGAAACAAAGCCCAGCACTAAGCCGCCCAAAGACAGCCAAGCACTATCAACTTCCAAAAAAACCAGATGCAATTGTCAAACAACAAAAAAAGAACCAGCAATAGAATGCACCAAGGCACCCCCCATC
Organism: Roseomonas sp.; assembly: GCA_020249285.1. GTDB lineage: Bacteria > Pseudomonadota > Alphaproteobacteria > Acetobacterales > Acetobacteraceae > Neoroseomonas. The sequence continues at coordinate 4,671 of JADCFX010000029.1, forward strand.
GCCGGCCCCTCAACTCCACCAATCATCGGCAGGGCAAAAACACTAGCCAGTAACCACCAACCAGTCAAGCCCAAAAAACGACAACCAACACAGTGAGCGGGCTTCTAGTACCAACACTCACAGGCGTCAAGCGCCCATCCAGTTCCGAAACCAGGCGGCAAAGCGCGGCACCCCCACCTCAATAGGCGTTTTCGGCTCAAACCCGCACAAAGCCTGGATAGCGCCGATATCGGCGAAGGTTTCCGCCACATCAGTCACTGGCCGCGGCGCATCCTGGATCACTGCCTTGCGCCCCAGGCTTTCCTCTAGCACCGCCACAAAGCGCCGCACCTCAACACTGCGATGATTGCCAATGTTCAACAGGCGCGGCTTGCCATCAGTGGGCGGTCGGTCCAGCGCACCCAAAACTCCCGCGGCAATATCAGCGACAAAAGTGAAATCACGTTTCAGGCGCCCACCTTCGTATAGGGTGATGGGCCTTCCCGCGAGAATCGCATCCGCGAAAAGCCAGGGCGCCATATCAGGGCGGCCCCAAGGCCCATAAACAGTGAAAAATCGTAGTCCAGTCTGTGGTAAACCAAAAATATGCCCATAGGCTTCACTGATCAATTCATCGGCGCGCTTCGTCGCCGCATAAAGTGAAATGGGATGATCCACGCGATCATCCTCACGATAAGGCAAATTCCTGTTGCCGCCATAAACAGATGAAGAGCTGGCATAAAGAAAATGCTGAAGTCGCGGCAGAGACCGCGCTGCTTCCAGCATGACAAGATGCCCCATCACATTCGCTTCGATATAGCTGTAGGGATCAATCAGCGAATGCCTGACACCAGGCTGCGCTGCCAAGTGAATGATTTGAGTTACTTCTCGATTTTGACTGAGTAGTTCAGATATCGCAACGCGATCCGCGATATTCGCTTCATAAAATGAAAAATTAGGTTGCGCCAAAAGGCGATCCCGTCGCGCATGCTTCAAGCGCAAATCATAATAAGGCGTCAGACTATCAATACCGATCATTTTTTCGCCACGCGCCAATAGCGCTTCGGCGACATGCATGCCGATGAAACCTGCAGCACCAGTCAGAAGAATGGTCATTGCGCGATCAACCGATCTTCAAGCAATTCCAGAATGGCGTGTCCCAGCGAGATATGCGCTTCCTGCACCCGCGCGGTTTCACTGCTCGGCACAATCAAGGCAACGTCACAAAGAGGCGCGGCACCACCACCATCACCGCCGAGAAAACCGATCGTACCGATGCCCATCCCGCGCGCGACCTGAAGCGCCTTGATGACGTTCGGGGAACGACCAGAAGTGGTGATGCCGAATAGCACATCGCCCTTCTGGCCAAGACCTGAAAGGGGGCGCGCAAAGACATCCTCGAAGCCATAATCATTGCCACCAGCGGTCAACGCCGCTGGATCAAGCGTCAGCGCGATGGCGGGCCAAGAAGGCCTTTCAACCCGCGATCTCAGACGCACCAGCAATTCCGTTGCCAAATGCTGCGCATCAGCGGCACTGCCGCCATTGCCACAGAAAAAAAGCTTTCCGCCGCGGCGTAGTGCGGCTTCGCAAAGATCAACCGCCTGAAGGACGATCCCTGCCATTTCGGTCGCCAGATGGCGACGAAGGGCGATGCCGTCCTCCATCATTGCACGGAAGCGCTCAGCTTCGTTCATGAAAGGCTCCTAAGACTACTCTCCCCGATCGAACCGGGGCGAACTCCAATAGAACAACCGCATAAGCTCTTGTGACCGGAAGGCCAAGTTATGGGCACGGCAAGGCTCACTAAGCCCTTAAGCGGCCCTCGGCTTTCCAGTCCGGCGCGGTGCGGAGCACAGCCTTCAGACACTATCGGTTTTCTGCCGCTCCAATTCGCTGAGTCTTCCACGCAGACCAGCCACTTCCGCGCGCAGCGCCGCAATCTGATCTCCCACGGGATCATCCTCGGTATTGCTCAGCCCGTACCCCAGCAATGGATCAGTGCAGGGCGTGCTGGCGGGCGGGCGGGCGGGAATGCCAACCACCGTGCAGTCCGGCGGCACATCGCGTGTGACCACGGCATTGGCGCCAATACGCGCCCCCTTGCCGACCGTGATCGGCCCCAAAACCTGTGCCCCGGCACCAATGGAGACACTGGCTTCGATTGTCGGGTGCCGTTTGCCTGGGCTGCCCGAAAGCCCGCCCAAGGTCACGCCGTGATAAATCAGCACATCATCGGCGATTTCGGCGGTTTCGCCGATCACAACCCCCATGCCATGGTCAATAAAAAGCCGCCGGCCAATCTGCGCGCCGGGATGGATTTCAATGCCGGTCAGAAAACGGCTGAGGTGTGAAACCAGCCGCCCCGCGCCGCGCCAGCCGTGCCGCCAGAGCCAATGCGCAAGCCTATGCCACAGCACCGCATGCAGGCCCGCGTAACAGAAAATCGTCTCAAGCCAGGAAGGCCGCGCGGGATCGCGCGCGCGTATGCTGCGACCGATTTCAACAAGCTCCGTGACCACGGGGCTACCTTACGCAAGCCATGGCGGGATGGGCAGGCCGCGTTCGCGCAAAAATTCCGGATTGAACAGCTTGGATTGGTAACGCGCGCCGCCATCACACAAAATGGTCACCACGCGATGCCCCGGGCCCAATTGGCGCGCTACCTTGATGGCGGCGGCAACATTCAAGCCTGCCGAACCGCCGAGGCAAATGCCTTCCTGTACCAGCAAGTCAAATACCTGCGTCAGCGCTTCCTCATCCGTCACCTGCACCGCATCATCAATCAGGGCGCGGTCGCCCACAAGATTGCCCGGCACCCGCGCGGCCTGGCCAATACCCTCAGTGATAGAAGACCCCTCGGGCTTCAACTCGCCGGTCTTGACCCAGGAATAGAGCGAACTCCCCATCGGGTCTGCCAGCACAATGCGTGTCGCCGGCCCGCGCGCCTTCAAGGCGCGTGCGATGCCAGCCAGGGTGCCGCCGGTGCCGCAGGAACAGGTGAAGGCATCAATCTGCCCGCCGGTCTGGTCCCAAATCTCGGGCCCGGTGGTTGCCTCATGCACCGCGCGATTGGCGAGGTTGTCGAATTGATTGGCATAAACCGCGCCAAGCTCCTCGGCCAAACGGCGGCTGTAATGCACGTAATTCCCGGGATCAGAGAATGGCTTGGCCGGCACTAGGCGCAAATCAGCACCAATCATGCGGAGAAAATCGAGCTTCTCGCGGCTTTGCGTCTCAGGCACCACAATGATGCTGCGATAGCCGCGCGCATTGGCAACCAGCGTAATGCCGATGCCGGTATTGCCCGCGGTGCCTTCCACGATGGTGCCGGGCTGACCAGGCGTTAAAGCGCCGCGCGCTTCGGCATCGGCAATGATCCCAAGCCCGGCGCGATCCTTCACTGAACCGCCCGGGTTCATGAATTCCGCCTTGCCCAGAATATCGCAGCCGGTCATTTCGCTGGCGCGCTTCAGGCGTATCAATGGTGTATTGCCGATTGCGCCGGCCAGACCATCCACGATGTTTTGCATGCCCGCCATCGAAACTACCGCGCCCCTTACTTGACTATTTGCAGGTCATGCTGGCCCGGACCGAACAGCGGCACAAGCTTCGGAAAATTCTTTTCTTATTATCGCAATCGGGAAATGGCGCTGCTCTTGAACGCCAAAAACACGAAAGCTATTGCCTCGCACTGGTCAGACGGGGCTTTTCAGACAGCCTCACTGCGCGCCTTGCGAGAGCGCCTATAAAAATGCCGCACAACGAAAAACACCAAGGCGGAAAGCGCGATGCCGGCGATGGCCCAACCCAGGCGTTCCGGTCCAATCAGCGCCCCCAGGAACCAGCCCGCTGCCACAAAGCTGGAAGCCCATATCCCCGCCGCGATGAAATTCAGCACGGCAAAGCGCGCCCAATTCAACCCCGCCAAGCCGCAGGCAGCAGAGGCGACATTGCGTATGCCATACAGAAACCGGAAGCTCAGAATGAACCAGGTACCGTAGCGGTGCAGCAGATCATTAACTCGGGCGACTTTTTCCTCAGCGCCCTTGATCCGGCGCACCACACGCGGCCCGAAACGGCGCCCGAGGGTGAACCATGTTTGATCACCCAGAAAGGACCCGAACCACACCGCCAAAAGCAGCCACCAAGGGTTCACCGCGCCAGTTGCTGCGCCCAGGGCTGCCGCGGCCAGAACAAAAGTTTCACCTTCAAAAAACGCCCAGATAAACGACCCCAGATAGGCGTAGTGCCCCCAGGACTCCCAGATTTCTGCCAAGACACCACCCCCGGAATTTGGCTATAATTGGTCCCAATTGGTGAAAAGGGGAAGGGGCGACCTAATTATGAACGAGGCTGATCATGTCTTCAGCGCTTTTTCCCTTCTTAGATGAGGATATGTCGTGTCGCAAATACCGGAAAAAGCCGATGGACCCATGTTTGATGCCTTCGGCCGCCCGCCCGTTCCCGATTTCGTGGTGCCCAGGGCCATCCTGCCCTTTCATTTGGATGAAAGGCCGGTGCGCGGCCGCCTCGTGCGCTTGGGGCCGCTGGCGGATGCCTTGCTGCGCCGGCATAACTATCGGCCTGAGGTCGCGAAACTCGCGGGTGAGGCGATGGCGCTGGCCGCGGGCCTAGCTGCCGCGTTGAAGTTCGAAGGCTCCTTCAGCCTGCAGGCCAAGGGCGATGGGCCGCTTTCCATGCTGCTGGCGGATTGCACCCATGCGGGGGCGCTGCGCGGCTATGCCAAGCTGAATGCGGAAAGATTCGCGGGGCTTGCAGCGCCTTCTGCCGCCGCGCTGCTCGGCAAGGGGTATCTTGCTTTCACTTGCGACCAGGGGCCCGATATGGATCGCTACCAGGGCATTGTCGCCATTGAAGGGGAGACGCTGACCGACATGACCGGCGGGTATTTCCGCAATTCGGAACAGCTTGATACCTATTTGAAGCTGGCTTGCGAAGAAACGCCCGCCGGTTGGCGCGCCTCCGCGCTGGTGCTTGAACGCGTGGCAGGTGCCGGCGGGCTCGATCCACAAATGGATCAGGAACAGCAGCAGGAAGCCTGGCAGACCGCGACCATCCTAGCGCGTACCATCAGCACGCAGGAATTGCTGGATGATGCGCTTTCGAGTGAACAGGTGCTGCACCGGCTTTTCCACACTGAAGGGCTGCGGCTGGATCGCCCAAGGCCGCTTTCCTATGGCTGCCGCTGCTCTCGAGACCGCTTGCTGAATGTTCTCGGCGGTTTCAGTACCGATGATCTGGACCACATGGCCGATGATGGAACCATCACCATGACCTGCGAATTCTGCAATTTCGATTTTCGTTTTGATCGCGCCACGCTCCCGGTGCGTAACGCAGGAAATTGACCATGGCTTTGCTGACGAAACGCCGCGCCTTTCTGGCTTTCCCCCTGCTGGCTGCCTGCGCCACGGAAGAGGCTGTGGGGCCTTATGTGCCACCAGGGCCGCCCAGCTATGCGCATTTAATGCCGCTTCAGCTCAAGGTAGGTACGCTTGAAATTCAGGAAGCCGGCAGCGGCACAGCCTTCCTTGTGGATCAATCGGCGCCGCTTCAGCCGGCTGATGTCATGCTGCGTATGGCGCGGGACCGGCTGAGCGTAGCCGGTGGCCCCGGCAAGGCGCGTTTCCTGATCCAGACCGCGAGTCTTACCCGGGAAGGCAGCGCATCAGGCGGTGTTTTCAGCCCAGCATCCGAGACCTTCCGCTGCGTCATGCGCTGCCAGGTGGAGATTATCTCCACCGAAGATTCCATCCTTGCCAGGGCCTCTGCCGAGGCTGCGCGCGCTGTTACCGGACCGGTGCGCGATGCCGGGGGAAGGGCGGCATTGGCGGAACGTGCGGTGAAATTGGCCGGGCAGGACCTGAATGTGGAATTCGAATATCAACTGCGCCGGCATTTGCGGGCCTGGTTGCAATTGGTGGCGCCACCAGGCGAAACCCTGCCGCAGCCGGTTGAACGTGAAGCCCTGCCGCGTTCGTGAAATTGTTGAATGAGAGAGAATGACCGCATGACAGACCGCCCCCTAATGCAGGAAATCGAGCTCATCCTGCCTGAGTTGATCGCCATCAGAAAAGACATCCACGCCCATCCGGAATTGGGTATGGAAGAAACCCGGACCGCGGCGCTGGTGGCGGCACGGCTGCGCAGCCTTGGCATTGAAACCATGGAAGGCGTTGGCCGCACGGGCGTGGTGGGCACGCTGCGCGGTAAGCGCCCGGGGCAAGGCGCGATTGGGCTCCGCGCCGATATGGATGCGCTGGCACTGACCGAGATGACCAACCTGCCCTATGCGTCACAACATGCCGGGAAGATGCATGCCTGCGGGCATGATGGGCATACTACCATGCTGCTGGGTGCGGCGGAGGTTCTGGCGCAGAATCGCGATTTCGCGGGCACGGTGCATTTCATTTTCCAGCCCGCCGAAGAAGGGCGCGGCGGCGCGCAAGCCATGCTGGATGATGGCCTGTTCGACCGTTTTCCCTGCGATGCGGTCTATGGCATGCACAATATGCCGGGGCTGCCGCTTGGCCATTTCGCGCTTTGCGACGGCCCCATGATGGCGGGTTCCGGGCGCTGGAAAGTGCAGTTTCGCGGCACCGGCGGACATGGCGGCAATTCACCCCATTTGGCGAGTGACATCACTGTCGCACAGGCGAATTTCATCACCGCGCTGCAAAGCATTGTCAGCCGCAATGCGCCGGCGCTGGAAAGCGTGGTGATCAGTGTCGGTCATATCTCGGGCGGTTCCGTTGATGCGCTGAATGTGATGCCCTCAGAAATCCTGGTTGGCGGCACCATGCGCGCCTTCAACCCAACCATGCAGAAGCTGCTTGAAGACCGGATGCGCGAAGTGGCGGAACTCACGGCCCGCATGCAGGATGCGAGTGCTGAGGTGACGCTGTGGTGGGGTGCCGCACCGCTAATCAATCACACGCGGGAAACCACCATCATGGCGGATACCGCACGCGACTTGGTGGGTGATGGCGCGGTGAATGACCAGATGACCCCCGTGACGGGTGGCGAGGATTTCGCCTTCATGCTGCGCGCCAAACCGGGCGCTTTCGTCTTCATGGGAAATGGCACTGCGCCGGATGGCAAGGCGCATGCGCTGCATACGCCGCTGTATGATTTCAATGATGCCGCCCTACCCCATGGGGTGGCGTTCTGGGTCAATCTGGTGCGGCGGGGGATGTAGCGACCGCGCATATCCGGTGTGCCAAGCAGTTCCACTTGGCCCGCCAAGGTGCATCGCGCGGCATGGTGACGGCTTGGCCGGTCAGGCGGTTTGCGGTTGCCCGCCCAGGGCTTGGACCATGTATTCGGCGAATGCCGCCGCCAATTCAGGCAGCGGTAAAAGCGCTGCGGTGACCTTGCCCGCACGCAACATGGCAACGCCATGAATGGCGCTCCAGACAAAAAGTGCATCAGCCTCCGTTGGTGCCCGCGCAACTGCCCCAACCTCGAAAAGACCGCGCAGCACAGCAGGTAAGTATCGGGAACTTGATTGGCTGGCGTTCAGGGTTGCATGCGCCCGATAGGCCGCGGCCTGCCCGCCGAACATCAGCCGCCATAACGCCGCTTCCTCATCAGCGAAGGCAAGATAAGCCAAGGCGAGGCGACGGAGCCATGTACGTGCCTCGGCGTCGCTGATTGGGGTTGCGGTGATTGGGAAGGCTTCTGCAAAGCGCTGCTGCAAACGATCAAAGCCGATGCGCGCCACTTCGGTCAGCAGGTCATCGCGATTTTCAAAATGCCGATAGGCGGCGGCGGCGCTGACACCAAGCCCGGCGGCAAGCTGACGCAGTGAAAGCCCTTCGATATCGGGTTCGGCCAAGGCGGCATCAATCAGCGCCTGGCGCAGATTGCCGTGATGAAATCGCCCTTCGGATTGCGGGTTGCGGGCGGCTTTTGCTTGGCGTGGGGCGGCGGGATCATGGCTTTGCATAAGCTAGTCATACACCCATCCGCCATTTATGTTAACGCCATTGACATTATCCAGTCGTCTTGCCTAAATTAACGCCGATAACATTGCCGATGGGAGGTTCTGATGGCGTTTTCTCTATCCCTAGGGTCGCGGGGGCTTCGGGCCAGTTTTCTCGCCGCTAGGGTCGCGCTCAGCCAAACCATTGCGCTTGTCTTGTTGACGGGCTGCGCCAGCCAAACCGGACAGATTACCCAGGCCGTAGTGGAGGTTTTGCCAGCGGCCCAAATGGTCCCGACGAAACTTGGCCGCCTTGCTGTCCGCGATTCCGGGCCGGCTGACGCCACCGGTGATGTGCTGGTGCTATGGCATGCCGTGCTCACCGATCATCGCATTTACCAGGCGCAGATCGAAGCTTGGCGCGGGCGCCATCGTCTGATTGTCATTGACGGGCCAGGGCATGGGGGCAGCCAGGCGGCACCGGGCCCCTTCAGCATGGCCGATTGCGCGACGGCCTTGGCCGAAACGCTTGACGCGCTGAACATCACCCAGCCGGTCGTGATTGTCGGAACCTCCTGGGGGGGGCTGGTCGGCGGAGAATTTGCCCTAGCCTATCCTGCCCGCACCCGCGCCCTGGTGATGCTGAACACCCCCATCAATGCACCAGCCGAGGGCCTGAATTTTTCAGATCGCTTCGTGGTCTGGGGGGCGCGCTGGATTCATGCCAGCAGCCTTTATCGTGACGGCGTTGCCCGCGCCTTTTTCCTGCCCACGACACGCGCGCAAGGCGGGCCGGTCATGCAGGCATTTCACGACCATTTGCGTCAGGCGGATGGCCCGGCGCTGGCGCTTTCGGTGGGCTCGGTGCTGCTGGAGCGCGAGGCCCTGGCCCCGCGCATGGGGGGCATAAAGGCGCCGGTCCTATTCATCGTCGGGGCCGAGGATAACATGTATCCCCCGCAAACGCTCCGGCCTGCTGTGGCGCAACTACCGCAGGGGCGTTTCGAGGTGGTACCGAGCGCGCATATTTCGGTGGTGGACGCCCCAGAGCCCACGACGCGGCTGATCAATGAGTTTCTGGCAAGGTTACCAAACAGGGGGTAACGTCACCGTTGATCATGCATACGCTAGAGGCCCCCGAGATGGAGCGAGCCGCGCGGGCTTTGTCGGGTGATCGCACCTTGAATAGCTACGGAACAGCAAAGGACGGAAGCGCCTTTCGTCAGGCGCCACCTTCGCCCGACTACTTCACCTCAACGCCATAGACATCCCGTGCAGCATGGGCGGTGATCAGCCCATCCGCGACATCGCGCTTCACCAATTCCGGATCGCGCGCCTTAGGATCACCCATGCCGCCGCCGCCGGGCAGTTTCAGCAGCAGGCGCCGGCCTTTTGGAATCACCTGAAAGCCCTTGGTACGCAACACCGTGCCATTCGGGTCATTCAGGCCAACCCAACCACCAGCGCCTTCCGCGCCACCATCGCGCCCCTTGGGTGGATTGGCGACGCGATCGAAAATCGCATTCACCGCAAATTCCGCATCGCCCTTAGCGCCGATTTCCATGATCTGGCCAAAGCCGCCACGCGTCTTGCCAGCGCCCGCTGAATCAGGACGGAGTTCCTTCTTCCAGAAAATCACAGGGGCGACGTTTTCAGTGGCTTCCACAGGCATGGTGCGCACGCCCGAAGGAAAAGCCGTGCCATCCAACCCATCCTTGGCTGGCCGCGCACCGGTGCCACCGGAATTGAAGGTGATGATTTCAAAATCATCCACCTCAGCTTCCTGGCCCGAGACCTGAGAACCGCCACGCAGCGGCGGATTCCATAGCGCCGAGGACCCTTCCGCATTCACGCGCCCCGGCACGGCTTGGTGAAGGCAGCCCATCATCAAATCCGGGATCAATTGCCCGATCACATGACGCACACTGACAGGATAAGGCCGCGGCGCATTCAGGATGGAACCTTCGGGGATTTCCATCTCAAACGGCGCGAGGCTCGCCCAATTATTCGGGACTTCGGGCGCGACAACGCATTTGATGCCAAAGCAGGAATAGGCGCGGCAATAGGCGGGCGGCACATTGATGCCGCGGCTGGAAAGGCCGGAAGTGCCCGCGTAATCCACCACAATCCGATCCGCATGGATGGTCATGGCCGCCTTCAGCGTCACCGGCGCCTCATAGCCATCCGATTTGATATCGGAACGGAAAGTGCCACGCGGGAGCTTGGCGATTTCAATCAAGGTGGCGCGGCGGCTGGCTTCGAAAATATAATCAGCCAGATCGTCCAGGCTATCCATCGCGAACTCATTCATCATTTCAACTAGTCGCTTGGAACCGGCGTCATTGCAGGCGCAAAGGGAATAGATATCGCCTTCCAACTCGACCGGCGTGCGCGACCCCGCGCGGATGAAATCGAAAAACGTCTCATTCGGCGCGCCGGCATCGAAGCATTTCACGATCGGGATATAGAGCCCTTCTTCAAAAACGCTGCGCCCTTCCGGGCCCATGCCAAGGCCGCCGATATCAATGATATGCGCAGTATTGGCGAAAAGCCCGACAATCTTTCCGCCGCGAAACGCGGGCGAGACCACCGTCAGGTCATGCAAATGCCCGGTCGCGAGCCAGGGGTCGTTGGTGATGTAATGATCCCCGGGCTTCATATTGGCCGCCGGGAATTTCGCCAGGAAGTGGCCGACCGATTCCGCCATGGAATTCACATGGCCAGGTGTACCGGTCACAGCCTGGGCCAGCATGCGCCCTTGCAGATCAAAGACGCCGGCTGAAAGATCACCCGCTTCGCGCACCGTGGTGCTGAAGGCAGTACGGATCATGGTCTGCGCCTGTTCTTCGACCACCGCGATCAGGCGGTTCCATTGGATCTGGCGTTGGATTGTCGCCAGCGCGCCGGTTTCCCTCATCGTGCAACCTCCTGCGTCAGATCGAGATAACCCAAGCCATCCATGCGGCACACCCAGCCGGGGCCGATCAAGGTGCTGGTTTCAGCTTCCGCGATGATGGCGGGGCCGGATACGGTGGCACCGGGGCGCATGTCCTCCCGGTCATAGACCTGCCATTCGGCCACTTCGCCGGTGGCGGTATCGCGCACCATTTGCACGCGGATAGGGCTTGGTGCCGGCGCATTCGCCACCGCCGCAGCCGGTTCCACATGCGCTTCAACCGTGCGCACCGTGACGGAGAAGGAAAGGATTTCAACATCGGAACCCGGCACTGGGCGATCATAGAAGCGGCTATACTCCGCATCATACAGCGCGCGAATCTCGCGCACATCCTGCTCGGTCAATGCCCTTGGCGGGATGGGCACCGCAATTTCATGTCCCTGCCCGACATAGCGCATATAGGCGATGCGCGTTTCTTCAATCGGCGCGCCGAAGGCGCCTTCGGCCACCACGCCGGCAGCCTCCTGCGACATGGCGGCGAGCAGGCTATTCACCGCGGCAATGTCAAAGCTGCCGAAGCGCTGATAGAGCGATTTCACCACCTCATAAGCCACCGGCGCGCGGAGGAAGCCAATCGCGCTGCCCACACCCGCGCCGGATGGCACCAGAATGCGCTTCACGCCGATTTTCTCCGCCACGCGATAGCCATGCACGGGGCCGCCGCCGCCGAAGGCAATCACCACGCGGCCTTCGTAATTCTTAGCACTTTCAATGGCGTGCACGCGCGCGGCATTCGCCATATTCTCGTCCACCATTTCCACCACGCCAAGCGCGGCCATATCGGCGGAAAGGGCAAGCTTACCGCCGATATGTTCGGCCAATGCCCTGCGAGAATGATCCGGATACAAACGCAGCGCACCACCCGCGAAAAGCTCCGGATCGTAGCGGCCAAGGGCAAGATTGGCGTCAGTCACTGCCGGGTGTGTGCCGCCACGCCCATAGCAGGCGGGGCCGGGATCAGCGCCCGCACTTTCGGGACCCACCTGAATGCGCCCCATGCTATCCACCTGCGCGATGGAACCACCACCCGCGCCGATTTCCACCATTTCAATCACGGGAATACGCAGCGGTAGCCCGGAACCTTTCTTGAAGCGCCCAACGCGCGCCACTTCAAAAGTACGGGACGCCTGCGGGCGGAAATCATCAATCAGGCAGACCTTGGCGGTGGTGCCGCCCATATCAAAGGACAGCACCTTATCGAAGCCTCGCTGCCGCGCGACAAAGGCCGAGAATATCGCGCCCCCCGCCGGGCCGCTTTCCACCAGACGAATTGGGAAACGCGCCGCTGTATCAATGGTGGTCAAGCCGCCGCCCGAGAGCATCAAATAAAGCGGGCAAGCAAGCCCCGCCTCGCGCAGCCCCAATTCCAATTGCTTCAGGTAGCGCGCCATCAAGGGCTGCACGTAAGCATTGGCAACGGTGGTTGAAAAACGCTCCCACTCGCGCATTTCCGGTGAGACTTCTGAGGAAAGCGAAACCGGCAATTCCGGCCAGGCTTCCCGCACAATCTCGGCCGTGCGGCGTTCATGGGTTGGGTTCACAAAGCCATGGATGAAACCGATCGCCAGGCTTTCAATGCCCTCAGCGCGCATAAAGGGAATATGTGCGCGCACCGCGGCCTCATCCAAGGGCAACAGTACCTTGCCGGTATTGTCCAGCCGTTCCGGCACCGGAAGGCGCCAGCGGCGCGGCACAAGCGGCTTAGCCAATTCGATGTTCAGATCATATTGGTCGTAACGCGCTTCATTCGCCAGCGCCAAAACATCACGAAAACCTTCCGTGGTGATCAGCGCGGTTTTCGCCCCCTTGCGTTCAATCACCGCATTGGTGGCCAGCGTGGTGCCATGGATCACAAGCGCCAGATCGGCGGGCTTCATGGCGGCCTTGGCCAGCACCTGCTGCACACCTTCAAGCACGCCCTTCTCGGGCGCGGCGGGCGTGGTCAGGACCTTAGCCGTCCAGCGCTGACCATCCTTTTCGATGGCAAGGTCTGTGAAGGTGCCACCAATATCAACGGCAAGCCGCGCATTGTTATGTGCCGATGTGCTCATTGCCCCATCTCCGCGGCCCAACGGGTCACCACGGCGCAAGCGGCCGCAAAATCTTCCATGCGCATGTCTTCCTTCGGATTATGACTGCCATTCTGATTGCGAACGAAAAGCATCGCCGCCGGCACGCCCGCTTCGGCAAAAGCCGCCGCATCATGCCCCGCGCCCGATGCCATGTGGCGATAGGAAATGCCGAGCGCCTTCGCCGCGCTTTCAAGCCCTGCCCGCACGCCTTGGTCCATCGGCGCGGACCGGCTGCCGGTTTCCGGGCCAAGATCGAACCGCACACCGCGTCGCGCCTCGATTTCTGCAATGATGCGCCCCATGGCGGCGAAAAGCAGATCGCGCGATGCGGGATCAACGCTCCGCACATCAAGCTGAAACCGAGCCTCGCCCGCGATTTTCGTGAAGCCCGCTTCTTCCGTGGTGGCCATGGTGCAGAAGGTGCACACCATAGCGTGGCCCAGCGCTTCCAGCCGGCACCATTCCTCATCCAGCCGATGCACCAACTCCGCCAAGGCAACCGCCGCATCGCGCCGATAACGCCGCGCCGTCGCACCGGAATGATTATATTCACCCAATACGCGCGCGGCGCGCAGCCGCCGCGATCCGGGAATGCCGGTCACTATGCCAATCGGCAGTGCTTCAGAATCAAGGCTTGGCCCTTGTTCGATATGCACTTCCAGAAAAGCAGCGGTGTTTTCCGGGCCTAGAGGATGCTCGCCCCGCGCCACCGCATCCGGGTCAAAACCCTCTTCGCGCATATGCTCGGCCAACGTCCTGCCGCTATCCGTGCGCTTCACCTGCAAGATTTCAGGCGTCAACAAACCAAGCGCGGCCTTGCTGCCAGGATAAGAAGTCGGGAACCATTGCCCCGCTTCCTCGGCACGAATGGCCATTACCGTCATGTCGCACGCGGGCTGAAACCCGGCGCGCTTCATGCCGGCCATCGCTGCCAACCCCGCCAAAACCCCAGCGGCACCATCGAAATTGCCGCCCTCACGCACAGAATCCAAATGGCTGCCCATGATGATCCGCTTCGCCGCACGATCCGTCCCGGGCAGGGTCATGTACAGATTGCCCGCAACATCATTGCGGCATTCCAGGCCAAGTTCCTCTGCGGCGTCACGCACCAATTGATGCGCGATGCGCTCTCCGCGCCCATAGGCTTCGCGCGTGACACCTTCGCCATCGCGCGTCGCCTCTCGCAGCGCGTCAAACAACCGCGCGGCGAGGGCCATGTCAGGATTCAGGTTTGGCAGCATGGCGCGGGCTTACAACATGCTCCGCACGCGCCCGCCATCCACGCGGATCATGGAGGCCGTGATATAGGCGCCGGTCTCACCCGCCAAAAACGCGCCCATCGGCCCATATTCGGCCGGCATGCCAATGCGGCCGGCGGGGATTTCCTTGGCAGTCTGCGCCAGGATTTCATCTTCTGAAACGCCCGTTTGTTTCGCGCGAATGGCCGTATTGGTGGTGATACGATCGGTCAGGATGCTGCCCGGCGCCAGCACATTCATGGTGACACCATCAGCGGCCACTTCAGCGGCCAGCGTCTTCAACCAACCCCAGATCGAAGCACGCAACGTATTGGAAAGCGCAAGAGTCGGAATCGGGTGCTGCATCCCCGTGCTGCCCACCACAATCACGCGGCCCCATTTCTGCGCGCGCATCGCCGGCATCAGCCGATTGGTAATGCGAATGGGGGAAAGCACGATATTCTGGAACCACTTGACCAGATCTTCTTCCTTCATCTGGGAAGCAGTGCAAACCGGCGGCCCGCCATGGTTCAGCACCAGGATATCCACGCCCCCCATCGCAGCGACAGCCGCATCGGCCAACTTATCCATCTCCGCTCCGGAGGAGACATCCGCCTGAACGCCATAGGCCGCCTGGGCGCCGAGTGCCTTCAATTCCGCCGCAACCTTATCAAGGCTTGCTTGTTCGCGCCCGCTTACCGTGACAATGGCGCCCTCGGCCGCGATGGCATCCGCGATGGACCGCCCAAGCCCCTTGGAACCGCCCATGACCAAGGCCCGCTTGCCCTTCAAACCCAAATCCATGACCCATTTCTCCACGAAAGAATGATGGCGCGACCCTGCCCCCTCACCCGCCCTCTGGCAAGACGGGCCAAGCCGGGCCATGGTGCGGCCTCTTCAGACCAGCGGAGCAGAAACCCCCATGGCCAAGCCAGTCATTCTCGTCACCCGGAAATTGCCCGAGGCCATTGAGGCGCGGCTCACCGAAGTTTTTGACGCCAGGCTGAACACAGCGGATGCGCTATGGGGCCGCGACGGCGCTGAGATTGCAGCCCGCGCCAAGGCCTGCGGGGCCGATGGCATCCTTTGCGCCGCTGGCGATGCGATGAACGCCGCTGCCATCAATGCCTTGCCGGAAAGCGTGAAGGTGATCGCCACTTTCAGTGTGGGCTTTGACCATGTCGCGATAGATGCAGCCCGCGCGCGCGGCATTGCTGTGACCAATACGCCCGAGGTGCTGTCCTTCGCCACCGCCGAATGCGCCTTCACGCTGATGCTGATGGCCGCCCGCCGCGCCGGCGAGGGCGAGCGCATGGTCCGCGCCGGGCAATGGGAGGGCTGGGCGCCAACGCAGCTTATGGGTGTCACGCTACAAGGCAAAAACCTTGGCGTACTGGGCTTTGGCCGCATTGGCCGCGAATTGGCGGCGATGGCGCGCGGCGTGCAGATGGAAATCCATTACCGCGACATGCAGCGGCTGCCAACCGAGGTGGAACAGGGCGCTGTTTTCCACGAAACCGATGCAGGTTTCCTCGGCAGCATTGACGTGCTTTCCATGCATGTCCCGGGCGGTGATGGCACGCGCAAATGGCTCAATGCTGAACGGCTCGCGCAAATGAAAAAAGGCGCCATTGTCATCAATTCCGGCCGCGGGCCTTCGGTGGATGATGAAGCGCTGATCGCCGCGCTGAAATCCGGCCATATCCGTGCTGCCGGCTTGGATGTTTATGATGGCGAACCCCGCGTGCATCCGGGCTATATGGCGCTTGAGAATGTGGCGCTGCTGCCGCATCTTGGTTCCGCTACCATTGAAACGCGCCATGCCATGGGCATGCGCTGTATTGAAAACCTCGCCGCTGTGCTGATCCAGGGCATTGCGCCCCCGCATCGCGTGGTTTGATTTTTCGCTCTCACACTAAGGAAGCTTCCGATGAATTTCGATTTCGCCAAAATCCCCTTTGACCAGGCATATAAGCTGGTGGTGTCCACCGTGGTGCCGCGCCCGGTCGCCTGGGTGGTGACGAAGGACAAAGATGGCGTGGTGAATGCCGCGCCCTATTCCTTCTTCAACGCATTCTCAGACAATCCCGTGGTGGTGGGCTTTGGCTGCGGGCCGCGTGCGCCGGGGGCGCTGAAGGACACGGTCGCGAATATCGAAGCGACGGGGCAATTCGTGGTGAATATGGTCTCCGCTGATCTCGCCGAGAAAATGAACATAACGGCGGTGGATTTCCCACCGGGCGTCAGCGAAATCACCGAAGCGGGGCTTTCCACCGCGCCTTCCACCAAGGTTGCCGTGCCGCGCATTGCTGAAAGCCCGGTTGCTTTGGAATGCGAGATTTTTCAATTCGTGCCTGCCGGCCGGCATATCATTGTGCTCGGCAAGGTGGTTGGCATGTATGTGCAGGATGATTGCGTGATGGATCTGGCGAAATACTACATTGATACGCCAAAGCTCGACCTGGTTGGGCGCATGCATGGGCGCGGTTGGTATGCGCGCACCACCGACCGTATCGAAATCCCCCGCATTGATCTGGATGAATGGGAAGCCCGCAAGAAGAAGGGCTGAGGTGATGCGGGCGCAGCCGAAGCTGGATATGATACCGCGTCGTCTCGCTTTGGCGCTGCCCTTGCTGCCTTGGGCAGCGCAGGCGCAGGCACCCGCATGGCCGTCCCGCCCCATCAGGTTGATCGTGCCTTTCGCGCCGGGTGGCACAACGGATGTTGTTGGGCGCTTGGCGGCGGAGAAACTCGGCCCCAGGCTTGGCCAGCCTATGCTGGTAGAAAACCGCCCCGGCGCGGGGGCCACGCTTGGCGCGCAACTGGTGGCGCGGGCGGAGCCTGATGGGCATACGCTGCTGGTATCATCTTCCACCTCGCATGGCGTTTCACCCGCGATCTATCCAAATATCGGCTATGACCCGATGGCAGATTTCGCGCATATCGCGCTGCTGTCACGCACGCCCCCTGCCCTGCTGGTCACGCGCAACCATCCT
This sequence comes from Roseomonas sp., assembly GCA_020249285.1. Classification (GTDB taxonomy): domain Bacteria; phylum Pseudomonadota; class Alphaproteobacteria; order Acetobacterales; family Acetobacteraceae; genus Neoroseomonas. The sequence goes on from JADCFX010000029.1 coordinate 21,857, forward strand.
GCGCGCAATATCCAGGAATATCTGGAATTGGGCCGGCGGGAACGTGAATTGACGCTGGCAGTGGCGGCCATTGGAACCTCATCCCATTTGGCCGGCGTGCGGCTTGGTCAGGCGCTGGGTGTTGAGGTGCGCTCTGTTGTCTATCGCGGTGTTGGTCCGGCGCTCACGGATGTGATTGCGGGTGTTGTGCCCGGCATTATTGATAGCCTGCCTTCCGCGGTTGGGCATATCCGCAGCGGATCGCTGCGCGCCCTGGCGCTGTTGGGCGAAGCTCGTTCGCCCCTTTTCCCTGATTTGCCCACCATGCGCGAAGCCGGGCTTGATGTGGTCTCCGCCGCCTGGTTCGGCATTTCCGCCCCCGCTGCTACGCCGGCACCCATCCTCGTGCGGCTCACCCGTGAAACCCAGGCCATGCTGGCCGAACCCGAAACACGCGCAAAGCTTGAGGATTTGGGCGGCGCACCCCCACCATGGACACCGGCCGAATATACCGCCTTCATCAGAAGCGAATTGGCAACGCTTGGCGCGCTGGCGCGTGCTGCTGGGATCAAGCCGCAATAAGTGCGGCGCCGCACCCGCTTGCACTCGCGCACCAATGCGTCAGGATATGGTTGGGCTGAGGGAACGCATCATGATCAACCGTCGCACATTTGGCCTGGCAGGGCTGCCATTTCTGATCCGGCCGGCTAGGGCGCAGGCATGGCCATCGCGCCCCATTCGCCTGGTGGTACCCTGGCCGCCGGGCCAAGCAACAGATCAGGTTGGTCGCTTGATGGCGCAACGGCTTTCGGAAAGATTGGGCCAGCCGATTGTACCGGAAAATCGCCCCGGCGCTGGGGGGAGCATCGGCACGGATATCGTCGCGAAAGCCGTGCCGGATGGTCATACGCTGCTTGCCGCGTCCATCGGGCCGATCAGCCTGGGGCCGTTGATCCATCGCACACCTTATGATGTTGACCGCGATCTGGCGCCGGTCGCGCGGTTTTCAGGCTCCCCGTATATCCTGGTGGCGCGCGCAGATTTCCCGCCACCCGATGCGCGCGCCCTGCTGGCTTTGCTGCGCGCCAATCCCGGCAAATACACCTATGCATCATCCGGCGCGGCGGGGTCGCAGCATGTGCTGACCGCGCTTTTGCTCGCCCGCGCCAATGTAGATGCGCTGCATATCCCCTACCAGGGTAGCAGCCCCGCCATGGCGGCGCTGCTTGGTGGCCAGGTGCATTTCGCCATCGAAACGCTCGCCGCTTCCGGCGCACTGATCCGCGAAGGCAAGCTCAAGGCCTATGGCTCCACCAGCGGGCGGCGCAGCCGCTTGGCGCCTGATATCCCACCTCTGGCGGAGGCCGCCGATATGCCGGGCTATGATTATACCGGCTGGATTGGCCTGATGGCGCCGGCCGCCACGCCACCCGCCATCATTGCACAAATTGCAGGCGCCGTGGAACAAATCGCCGCCCAGCCTGACACGCATGAGCGTCTGACCAATATCGGAACCGAGGCCTTCTTCGCCGGCCCAGATGCTTTCCGACAGGTTTTGGCGGAGTATCGCACGAATCTCGAAGCTGTCATTCGACAGCTTGGCATTCGCGCAGAGTAAGACAGGATAGGAGAGAGACCCATGACCAAGACCGTCGGCTATATGCTGGCCGAAAGCCTCGCGGCGCATGACATTGACATCATTTATTGCGTGCCAGGGGAAAGCTATCTTGGCCTCACTGATGCGCTGAGCGATTTCCCAGGCATCAATCTGGTGGTCTGCCGGCATGAAGGTGGCGCGGGCTTCATGGCGGCTGCCGATGGGCGCATGCGCAATGGCCGTGCCGGCGTGGCGCTGGTCTCACGCGGGCCGGGCGCCACCAACGCCATGATCGCACTCCACACCGCCTATCATGATGCAACGCCGCTGGTGATGCTGATCGGCCATGTGGAACGCAAGGATATTGGCCGCCTGGCACTGCAGGAACAGAATTATTCGCGGCTTTTGTCCGACATCACCAAGGGTGTCTTCGAAGTCCTAGAACCCATCCAGGCGAGCGAGACCATTGCGCGCGCCTTCCATCTGGCGGAATCCGGCACGCCCGGCCCTGTCGCCGTGATCCTGCCCGAAGATATTTTCGATGCGCCGGCGGAAGGCCCCGTGGTGAAGCCGCGCGCCATGCCCATGGCTGGCCCGCGCGCTGAGGATTTGGACCAGCTTGCAGAATTACTCGCCAATGCCGAACGCCCGCTGGTACTGGTAGGTGGTGCGCTGGCGACCCATGGCGAAAACGCCTCGGCTGATTTGAACCGCCTGGCTGAGGCCTGGAGTCTGCCGATCAGCCCAACCCATCGCCGCCCGCATCTGTTTGATGCGGAGCATCCGAATTACGGCGGCTATATGGGCATTCGCGTGCCAAAGCCGCTGATCGAGGAAATGAAAAAGGCCGATCTGATGATCTGCCTTGGCGAACGCATGTCGGATTCGATCAGCCAATCCTATAGCTTCCCCGCGGCACCCGAACCGCAGCTGACCATGGTACAGGTCTGGCCGGATGCGAATGAAATTGGCCGCGTCTGGCGCGTGGATTTACCGATTGCGGCTGATCCGCTGGCGGTCATTCGTGGCTTGCTCGCGCGCAATGCCCCGGAAGCGAGTGAGGCGCGCAAGCGCTGGGTTTCCGGCCTCAATGCCATTCACCGCGAATTGCTGGCGCCAGAATGGGACAAGATGGAAGATGGCGTGAATTTCGGCGCGGTCTGCGCGGCGGCGGCGCGGCATGTGCCACGTGATGCGGCCATTACGTCGGATGCCGGGAATTTCTCATCCTTCCTGCATCGCTATTTCCCGTTCAAGCAGACGCAGTGCTTCCTCGCTTCCGTGGTCGGCGCCATGGGCGCGGCGGTGCCCATGGCGGTTGCGGCGTCGCTGCGGCGCAAAGGCAAGCGCGCCGTCGCTTTCGTAGGTGATGGCGGGATTTTGATGACCGGCAATGAAATCGCGACCGCCGTGCGCGAAGGTGTCGCACCAGTGATCATCCTGTCGGATAACTCCTGCTACGGCACCATCGGCATGCATCATGAAGGCCGCTATCCGGGCCGCACTTATGACAAGGCAATCCGGCTGACCAATCCGGATTTTATCGCCTGGGCCAAAGCCTTTGGCGCCGCGGCGGTTTCCATTGAGACGGAAGATCAGATTGAAGGCGCCCTGGTCGAGGCCTTCGCCATCACGGATCGTCCGGTGCTGGTGCATGTGAAATCATCCGCCATGCAGGCTTCCGCCTGGCGCAAAAGGACCATGCCGCTGCCGGCGGTTTGAGATTATCAGGATCGGGCCTGCGATATCTTTTGTAGGCCCGATTTTCAATGAACTGACTGTAATGTACTGGAAATACATAGGCCGCCAAGCATAAGAATTGCGGAAGTTTTTATCTGAATCGAAGTATTTGCTCATTTTGAAAGCATATTCTGTCAGCTCGGCGTTAAATGCTCGCAAAACATTCTCCCCTAAACTGATCTTCGCAGCACACTGTGGACGAATTCTCTCAGTCATCAGTGCAACCTCTTTGCGAAGGAAAAGTTTTAGATGATGAAGAAACTCATGGCGCTGGGTTTTGCGCTTGGCTTGATCTCAAGCCCAGCTTTGGCTCAGGTCGAATTGGGTAGTGGTTTTTCGGTGACCGGTTCTGCGGTCGGGCAGACCGATTATCTTTTCCGCAACATCAGCCAGACGCGCAATCGCCCCGCCGCGCAGGGCAATCTGGAGCTTTCCCATGAAAGCGGCTTTTACGTTGGTGGCTTTGTCAGCAATGTTGCCTTCGCCGGCACAGATGCGCGCCAGGAAGTGGATGGGCTTGCGGGCTTTCGCTTTGAACTGAGCGGCCTCAAGGTTGATATCGGCGGCGTCTATTACTCCTATCCGGGCTATACCGAGCAGCCCGGCCAGTATGGTCTCGCCTTTGCAGAAGGCGTGATGAAGCTCTCCTATGAAATTGATCCGGTGACGCTGCTTGGCACGGCGGCCTATTCGCCGGATTTCTTTGGCAGCTCTGGCACCGGGGTTTGGCTTGAAGGTGGCTTTGATTGGAAGACACCGGTATTTGACGTCACGCTGTCAGGCCGTCTTGGCCACCAGTGGATTGAGCGCAATAGCCGCTTCGGCGCGCCGGATTACTTGGCTTATGGCATCTTCCTGCAGCGCGATATTGCGGCGGGCTTTTCGGTCTCTGTCGGTTATTACGGCACCGACATCAGCCAGAAGGAATGCCTTGATCTGAAGATCTGCGACAATCGCGTGATGGCCGGCCTCACCTGGAAATTCTGAAGCGCCTGAATTTCAGAAGCATCCAAAAGAACCCGCCCCGGCCTTTGGTCTGGGCGGGTTTTTTATGTCCTGCGCCGCTCACTCCGCCGCGATACGGCTTGGGTCAAGCACGACTTGCGGAATATCGTAGCTGCGCAACTCGCCATAAAGCCGCGGCAGATCGGCTTCGAACAAGCCGCGCGTTACCCCTGCGGCCAAACGCGGCGCGGCCATTGTCATGGCATTGATGGAAGACCCGGCAGGGCCGAAGGACATGGTGGTGCCGATGCCGAATAGATGGATATCGCGAATCCAAGGCGTCTCACCGGCCCGCCTTTCCACAAAGGCATAATCCGGCGCCAGATAGGGAAACTCGCCAAGGCGTTCATTCGCTTCCTCGGGTGGCGGTGTATAGCGATCCCCCCATAGCGTGATGTTATCCGCGCATTCGCCAAGTGCAGGGATCAGCGCAGGGTCCATGCGCACACCCGTGCCGCAAATCAGGTAATCGGCCAGGAAGGCGCCGCGCGCTGTCGCCAATTCAACGCGCTCATCCACCACACACGCCCCAGTCCAAGGGCGCCCAACATGCATGGTGAAATTCGGGAAGGCATTGACCCGCGCATAGGTATCGGCAGGAAAGCCTTCGCGCAGGCCGAGAATGTAGGACATGAAGCGCCAGCGCCATTCATCCGGCATTTCGAAAATATGACGCATGAAGCCAGCAAAGGTCAGCCAGCGATAGGGCTGGATGATCATGGGGTCCGCTCGGCGGCAGAACAGATGCACCTCTGCCGCGCCGGCCTCCAGCGCCATGGCGGCATTGTCGAAGGCCGAGGCCCCCGCGCCCAGCACCGCCACCACCCGGCCCTTGAGTGCGGCGAAATCAATCGCATCCGCGCTATGGGCGCGCAAATGCTCGGGCAAAGCGCGCAGGAAATCAGGCATCCACCATTCGCCAACGCCTTCCTGCCCCGTCGCCAACACCACCTTGCGCGCCAGATAAGGCCCGGCCGAGCTTTCCACCCGAAGGCAGGGCAGGCCATCATCCGTGCGCGCGGGGGAAATCCGCCCGGCATCCACGTCATTTTGCACCGGCAAGGCCAGCACGCAGCGCAGCCAATTCAAATAATCCTGCCAGGCTTCGCGCGGGATCATGCGCATGGCGGCGAAATGCGCGGCGCCAAACTGCGCCTCATGCCAGGCCTGATAGGTCAGCGAAGGAATGCCCAGATCAGGCCCATTCTGATCCTTCCAGGATCGCAAAGTCGGCATGCGGGCATAGGTGACCCAGGGGCCTTCCTTGCCCTCCGGCGCACGATCAATCAGCAGGATATTGCTGACTTTGTCACGCTTCAGCGCATGCGCCACCGCCAGGCCGCATTGCCCCGCGCCGATGATCAGGCAATCCAGCACTGGCGTGCCGCCGCTGGTTTTGGCCTCAAGCCAGGCGGCACGCGGATGGGCCACCAATTCCAGGTCGCGGCTGATATCGGCCTCAAGCTTGGTCAGATTGCGCGGGGCCGGCATGCGGGGAAGGCTCCTCTCGATCAGCGACAAGCATCCAGGATTCCGGTGCGGGATGCAAAACCACGGCCAAACCCCACTTGAAGGCCGTGCAGGGCCATGTTTTCGCCCCATCTCGGTTGTTATCACCTCTTTTCAAAACTCCCTCGAGGCCCCGCTTTTGTCCCAGGACCAGCCCGCGCTTTCCATTGTCGTCCCCGCCTATAATGAGGAGGAGGTGCTGCCCCAATTCCATGCGCGCTTGGCAGCGGCCTTGGCGGGCATCGGCCTTGCTTGGGAAGTGGTTTATGTGAATGATGGGTCGAAGGACGGCACGCTGGCCGTGATGCTCGGCCTTCAGGCGCAGGATCAGCGTGCCTCCGTGCTCAATCTCAGCCGCAATTTCGGCAAGGAGATTGCGCTGACCGCTGGGCTCGACCACGCCCGCGGCACCGAAGCGGTGGTGGTGATTGACGCCGATTTGCAAGACCCGCCCGAGGTAATTCCAGACCTGATCGCCGCCTGGCGCCAGGGCTTCGATATTGCCTATGCGCAGCGCAATACCCGCGCCGGCGAGACATGGCTGAAAAAGGCGACCGCCTCCGGGTTTTATCGCCTGATGCAGCGCATCAGCGGCAAGGTACATCTACCCCCTGATACCGGCGATTTCCGGCTGATGAGCCGTCGCGCCTTGGATGCGCTGCTGAAGCTGCGCGAGCAGCATCGCTTCATGAAGGGGCTTTTCGCCTGGATCGGCTTTCCCGCCATTGCCGTGCGATATGATCGCGCGCCGCGCGCCGCCGGCACCACCAAATGGAATTACTGGAAGCTCTGGAATTTCTCGTTGGAGGGTATCACCTCCTTCACCGTCGCTCCGCTCAAAATCGCGACCTATATCGGGCTGATTACGGCGATTGGCGCCTTGGCCTATCTGGCGCAGTTGATCTTCCGGACCATTTTCTTCGGCAATCCTGTCGCTGGTTATCCGAGCCTTCTGGCTGTCACACTTTTCCTTGGCGGCGTGCAGATGATGATGTTGGGTATCATCGGCGAATATCTCGGGCGCATCTTCAACGAAACCAAGGGCCGGCCGCTTTATTTGGTGGAACGCTACCTGCCTGGCGATAAGGCGTGACGCGACAAGCTTTGAAAGCATGGGCCGGGGCCGCGGCTTCGGTGCTGATTGGCTGGGCGGTCATCGCCTATGCCTTCGGGCTCCATATCCTGCCGCCCTGGAATACAGGTTGGATGTTAAGCGGCATGATTGGCCCCGACCCAGTGCAATATTGGCTGGGCTGGAATTTTTTTGGCCGCGCACCCTGGTCCTGGCCGCCCGGCCTCAACCCACTTTGGGGGCTGGAGGTCAGTTCCTCCATCTACTACGCGGATGCGATTCCGCTGCTTGCGTTTTTCTTCAAGGCCATCAGCCCAGTGGTCGAGGTTTCGCAATATTGGGGGCTTTGGATTTACGGCTGTGCAGCGCTGCAGGCTTTCATGGCGTGGCGCATCATAGGCCTTGCCACTGATGATCCCTTGGCGCGGCTGGCCGGCGCGGCGCTGTTTGTGTTGCAACCAACCATGCTGGCGCGCATGGGCGGGCATTTCGCGCTTTCGGCGCATTTTCTGCTGCTGATGGGATTATGGCTTTGCCTGACACACACAGCAAAGACGCGTTGGGTGGCCTGGGCCAGCCTGCTGGTCGCGACGGCGCTCATCCACGCCTATTTATTGCCCATGGTGGCGGCACTTTGGACCGCAGATGTGCTGGCGCGCTGGCTGGATGGCGCAAAGCGCAGCGCACTTTTTGCTGAAGTGGTCATCATCTTCGCCCTGGTCGGCGCCGCCCTTTGGGCGGGCGGGATGTTCATGCTGGGCGGCGGCTTTGGCGGAAGCTGGGGCGGCTATGGGCAGATGCAAATGGACCTACTGGCGCCGCTTGATCCATCGCCTTGGGGTGCCTTTCTGCCAGATTTGCCGGGGCCAAATCACCTTGAGGTCGGGCATTCCTATGCCGGGCTTGGCGCGCTTTTGCTGGTGCTGCTTGGGCTGATTGCCTGGGCGAAAAACCCAACCAAGCCGGAAAGACGCTTCTGGCCGCTGATCCTGGTGCTGGCCGCCATGGCGCTGTTTGCTGTTTCGCCGAATGTCTCCATTGCCGGTGCCAGCTTCACGGTAATCGAGCTGCCGCAATGGATTCAGCGCTATGCGGATGCGCTGCGCGCCTCGGAACGCTTCATCTGGCCGCTTGGCTATGCCGCGCTGATCATGTCCGTCTTTCTGCTGATCCGCTGGCTCGGCGGGCGGCTTGCTGGCTTTGTGTTGGCGGGGCTTGTTTTGATCCAGGTGCTGGACATGCGCCCTGGCTTTGCCCGGCTGCATCACTTTTTCCCGCCAACTGCCGCCACCGTGCCCCTGCGCCTTTCCGACCCGTTTTGGGCTGAGGCCGCGCGGCATTACACGCGCATCCGCATCATCCCCTCCGGCAATCAGGCGCCTTGGTGGGAGGAGATTGCGGTTTTCGCCGCCACCAAGGGGCTGGAGACCGATGCGGTCTATCTGGCGCGGCTCGACCCCAAGCGCGTGGCGGCACTGAATGCCAAGTTGGCGCAGCAATTGGCCGAGGGGGAATTTGAGCCCCAAACCCTTTATGTTTTGGCCGATGAAGGCGCGCTTGCCCTGGCTGGCGCCAGCCATCAGCCGGGCCGCGACCTGATTGGTGGATTTAATGGGCTCTGGGTGCTGGCACCTGGATGGTATGCCCGCAGGTAAAATGGCTTTGTGCCAATAGCTTAACGGGCGTTTTTCTCACTTACCCTGAAGCCGCCCCCGCAGCGCCGCAGAATACGCCGCGCTTGCCACAATCTGGCCGCAACCGCGGCCCAAATCCGCCCCCGTTGAGGACGTAAACCCTTCATCGATACCGGGAATCCGGTGCCCCCCAGTGAGAGGTCTCACAGCCTCTTTCTTTCAGGTTCGAAGGTTCAGGACACCATGTCCAGCGTACCCGTACAGACCATCCAGCAATCCTCGACCCGGACCATTGGTCTGGAACGTGACCGCAAGGCGCTGTTCCCCATAGCGAAGCGTGCGCTTGATATCATCGGCGCTGGCGTTGGGCTGGTGTTGCTCGCCCCCTTCTTCCTCATCGTGGCGTTGATGGTACGCGCCGATGGTGGCCCGGCCTTCTTCGCGCATCAGCGCGTGGGGCGCGGCGGCAAGCTTTTCGGCTGCCTGAAGTTCCGGTCCATGGTGGTGGATTCGCAAGCGCGCCTGGAAGCCCTGATGGCGAATGATCCGACCGCACGCGCTGAATGGGAAGCGACCCGCAAGCTGAAGAATGACCCGCGCATCACGCCGATTGGGCGCTTCCTGCGCTCGACCAGCCTTGATGAATTGCCGCAGCTGATCAATGTGCTGCGCGGTGAGATGAGCCTGGTCGGCCCCCGCCCCGTGCAGGAAGCGGAGATTGATCGCTACTACGGTGCCTCCGCCGCGCACTACATGGCAGTGCGCCCGGGCATTACCGGCCTTTGGCAGGTGAGCGGTCGGAACGAAACTTCTTACGAATCCCGCGTCGCGCTGGATGTTGCTTACGTGTCGCGCCCTTCGCTGCTGGCAGACCTTTCCATTCTGTTGCGCACGCCAGTTGCGGTATTGTCGCGTCGCGGCGCGCATTGAAGGTGTCGGCGCGCGGCAATCCTGCCGCGCCCTTCCTGTAAGTTCCAGCGCACAGCCGGCTGAAGGGTCTGCCAATGGCTGAGGCGCAAACCTCCACTTCTGCGGAACGCGCGGGCGGGCGCAGGCTGGTTTCCGGTATTCTCTGGAACGGGCTTGGGCGAGGACTGCCCTTATTGCTCGCCCTGGTCATCACTCCGTTTCTGGTTGGCGCCCTTGGCGTGGAACGCTGGGGGCTTTTTACGCTTGCGCTGGCGCTGATCGGCATTTTTGGCGTTTTCGATCTTGGCCTTGGCATGGCGCTGACGCGCGGCGTTTCGGAGAAACTTGGCACAGGCGCGGTTGAAGAAGCGCGCGCCATGATTGGGGCGACATTACTTGCGCTGCTTGGCGTATCGTCCGTCATCGCGGTAGCGCTTTTCCTGACTGTGCCCTGGCTGGTGGGGCGCTTCCTGAATGTGCCGGAAGCCTTGCAGCAGGAAGCCATCACAGCCTTTCAATTACTGGCCGCCGGTGCGCCTTTGGTGGTGTTGAATGCCGCGCTTTGGGGTGTGCTTTCCGCCTGGCAGCGCTTTCGGATCGCCAATCTGGTCAATATCCCGCTCAATACGTTCTACTATCTCGGCCCTTTGCTGGTGCTTTTCGTTTGGAACAGCCTGATTGGCGTGATGCTGGCGGTGATTTTGGTGCGGCTGTTCAGCGGCATTGCCTATGCCATCATTGCGCATCGCGATGTGCCAGGGCTTGGCTTGCGCGAAGCACACTTTGGCCTGATGCGGCCTTTGCTGCGCCAGGGTTTTTGGATGAGCCTTTCCGGCGCGCTGACGCAGCTATTGCTTTACGCTGATCGCTTCATCATCGGCGCCATGCTGACGCTTACAGCCGTGGCGTTTTACGCAACACCGCTTGATCTCATCATGCGGCTTTGGATCATTCCTGTGGCGGTGGCGCAGACAATGTTGCCGGCCATTGCTTCTTCCTTCCGGGAACTGCCAGACCATACCGCCTTGCTGATCAAGCGCGGGGCGCTGATTGTGATGCTGTTGAGCCTGCCTGCCTCCCTCATTCTGATTCCGGGTGCGGAGCTTTTCTTGCGGCTTTGGTTGGGCGCGGAATTCGCCGCGGGAGGCGGGCAGGTACTGCGTATCCTGGGCTTTGGCATTTTCTTTTCATGCCTCGCCTTTATCCCTGGAGTCTTGCTGGAAGCGATCGGGCGGCCGGATGTGACGGCCAAATTCTCCTTGGTACTGGCAGCGATTTTCCTGCCGCTCAGCGCAGCGCTTCTGCCCTGGCTTGGTATTGAAGGTGCGGCACTCGCTTGGGCGGCGCGCTGCGTGGTTGATTGCCTAGGGCGCTGTTGGTTCGCAGCAAGGCTTTACCCGGCCGTGCGCGACACCATGCGCGAATTGCTTTGGCCAATCATGCCCGCCGCCCTTGGTTTGGCAGTGTTGGTGCTTTTGGGCGGCTGGCTTTGGCCCTTGCTGCTGGCAGCGCTGATTTTTGGCTTGGTTTTCGCCGCCGGCTGGTCCATTGCCGCGCCGCAAGACAAGACCAGCGCTTTGGCGCTGATCCGTGGGAAGGGGCGCCGCAGCGCATGATGCCAATCGCCATCAATGGCCGCTTCCTGACGCAGGGCATGACTGGCGTGCAGCGCTTTGCACGCGAAATCACCGCGGCAGCGGATCGGCTGGCGGGGCATGATGCCTGGCCAAAGGCGTGGCTATTGATACCAAACAGTGTGGCGCAAAGCCCCTTCGCCTATTTCGAAGCGCAGGCCATTGGCCAGAAATCCGGCCAGCTTTGGGAACAATGGGAATTGCCCAAAGCGGCCAAGGGTTCCTTCCTGATCAACCTCGGCAATACCGCGCCGCTGATGCTGGGCCGCGCGCAGGCCGTGGTGATCCATGATGCCGGCGTGTTTGACACGCCAGAGAGTTATTCATTTACCTTCCGCGCCTGGTATCGCTTTCTGCACAAGAAGCTCGCGCGGTCCGGCGCGCAATTACTGACGGTTTCAGAGTTTTCGCGCGGGCGCATTGCTGCGACGCTGGGCGTGGCGCCCGATGCCATCGGCGTTCTGCCGGAAGGTGGCGATCACATGCTGCGCATCTCGGCCGACATCAGCGTTTTGGCGCGCCATGGCCTGGAAGCAGGCCGTTATGCCCTGGTGGTGGGCAATCCAGCGGCGCACAAGAACCTGGCCGCGCTGACCAGTGCCGCGGCGCTGCTTGGCGCTCGTGGCTTGACGCTGGCCGTTGCAGGCGCGGCTGACCCGGCGGTGTTTCGGGCCGGGGGCGGGCCTGCTGCGGATGCCGGGCGTATCCTGGGGCGCGTGAGTGATGCCGAATTGCGCGCGTTATATGAAAATGCGCTCTGCCTTATTTTTCCATCGCGCTATGAAGGGTTTGGTCTGCCGCCTTTGGAAGCCATGACCTGTGGCTGCCCGCTTGTCGCCGCCCATGCCGGCGCGGTGCCTGAGGTTTGTGGCGAAGCCGCGCTTTGGTTCGATCCGCTGCGGCCTCAGACCCTGGTCGAGGCCTTGGAAAGGCTGCTGGATGAAGAAGGCCTGGCCGCCGGCATGCGGGATGCGGGGCTGAAGCGTGCGGCGCATTATACTTGGGAAAAGGCCGCGCTTGCCTTGTTGGCCCTGATCCGAAAGAACGCGCCATGAAGATTGCGCTGGTGCATGAATGGCTGGATAGCTACGCGGGTTCGGAACGCGTGCTGGAACAGCTTCTGCTGGAATGGCCGGAAGCGGATGTCTTCGCCGTCTGCGACTTCATGCCGGAAGCCGAACGTGGTTTTCTGCAAGGCAAGCCTGTCACCACCAGCTTCATCCAGCGCATGCCTTTTGCACGGAAGCATTTCCGCAAATTCCTGGGGCTGATGCCGCTTGCGATCGAACAGCTTGATCTTTCCGCTTACGATGTCGTGATTTCATCGTCTCACGCCGTCGCCAAAGGCGTGCTGACCGGGCCGGGGCAGATTCATGTTTCCTATGTGCACAGCCCCATGCGCTATGCCTGGGATTTGCAGCATCAATATCTCCGCGAAGCGGGCCTCACGCGCGGCGTGAAGGGCGCCTATACGCGCTGGCTTCTGCATCGCATGCGGCTTTGGGATCGCGCGAGTGCGCTCAATCCCGATATCGTGCTCGCCAATTCAAGCTATATCGCGGAACGTATTCAAAAAACCTGGAGGCGTAATGCGCGGGTTTTGCATCCGCCGGTGGATATTGAAAGCTTCACACCTGCGCCGAATAAGGGTGATTACTACCTGATTGCGTCTCGGATCGTCCCCTATAAGCGCGTTGATCTCATCGCTGCGGCTTTTAGTGCCATTCCGAACCGCAAGCTGATCATTGTGGGTGATGGCCCGAATGAGGCGCAGGCGCGCGCCGCCGCCGGCGATGCGCCCAATATCACCTTCAAAGGCCGCGTCGCGCGGTCTGATCTGATTGCGCTGACGCAAGGCGCGCGCGCCGCAGTTTTCGCCGCCGAGGAAGATTTCGGCATCGCCACCGTGGAAGCGCAAGCCTGTGGCACGCCAGTGATCGCCTATGGCCGCGGCGGCGCGCGCGATATCGTCATTGCGCCACCCGATACCCGCCCCACTGGAATTTTCTTCCAGGAACAAACCACCGCAAGCCTGATCGCCGCGGTGGAGCGGTTTGAAGCCATGGCGCCCGCCATCACGCCCGAAGATTGCCGAGCCAATGCGGAACGCTTCAGCAACGCGCATTTCCGCCAGCACTTCCGCCGCGTAGTGGATGAAGCGCTTGGGATTGTTGCGGTATGAGGTTTTCACTGATTGTCGCAACCCTTGGCCGCAGCCGCGAAATCGGCGAATTGCTGGAAAGCCTGCTGGCGCAAGGCCGCGATGATCTTGAAGTGATCATCGTGGATCAGAATGCAGATTATCGGGTGGCGCCGGTGCTACAGCCTTATGCAGCGCGCATGCGCATCACGCATCTGCGTTCCAGCATCCGCAATGCCAATCACGCGCGCAATCTTGGGCTGCGTGTGGCGCGCGGTAAGATCGTGACTTTCCCTGATGATGACTGCCTTTATCCGGCGGGCGTGCTGGCGCGTGTTGATGCCGCCTTTCTTGCTGTGCCATCGCTTGGCGTGCTGACGGGCCCGGCGGCATCGCCGGAAGGCGGGCTTGGATCGGGGCGTTGGCGTGACACCTCGGGCGCGATTGACCTGACCAATGTCTGGACCAGCGTGATTGAATTCAACCTATTCCTGCCACGCCAATTGATGCTGGCGCTGGGTGGTTTTGACGAGAAGCTTGGCCCCGGCACGCGCTGGGGCTCGGCCGAGGGCAATGATCTGGTCTGTCGCGCCATGGCACGCGGTGCCGTTGCGCAATATGATGCGGGCTTACGCATCATCCATCCTGACAAGCGCCTGACGGAAGTGGCGGTGTCTCGTGCGGCGAGTTACGGGCGCGGGCTTGGTTTTGTGCTGCGCCGGCATGGCGTGCCGCTTTCCGTCTGGTTCGCCTTTCTGGTGCGGCCGCTCGGCGGCGCGCTGATAAGCCTGTTACGGCTGCGCTTTCATAACGCCGCCTATTACGCCATGAGCTTTTGGGGCCGGCTGATCGGTGGCCTGGCGCGGGAAGCACGTGAAGCCCCCCTGCCCGCGCCGCTACAAGGGGTCGCGTGATGCACATCACCATCGGCATCGCCACCCGTGGCAGGCCGGCCATTCTGGGGGGTGTCTTGCGCGATCTAGCGCGGCAGTCTCGCCCAGCGGATCGCATTCTGGTCTGCCATGTTTCGGCCGATGACATCACCGGGTGTGACACCATTCCCGGCGTGGACTTCATCACCGCCGCAGCCGGCCTGCCGCGCCAGCGCAACCGGATCCTGGATGAAGCGCGTGACAGCGATGTTGTGCTGTTTCTGGATGATGATTTCCTTTGCAATGCAAAGTTTCTTGCCGTGCTGGAAAGCTGTTTTGAAAAACATCCTGAGATGGTGGTCGCGACCGGCACAGTGATCGCCGATGGCGCAAATGCGCCGGGCTATGATTTGGCCGAAGGCGCCGCGTTGCTCGCCGCCGATCCGGGTGTCGCGGATGCCTTTGCGGTGACCGAAGCTTTCAACGGCTATGGCTGCAACATGGCCTTTCGCATGGCTACCGTGCGCGCCCATGATATTCGCGTTGATGAACGGCTTCCGCTTTACGCCTGGTATGAGGATATTGATGTGACGCGCCGGCTTGGTGCGCACGGGAAAATCCTTCGCCTTGCCGGTGCGCGCGGCGTGCATCTTGGCGCGAAGGCAGGGCGCGTGCCGGGCCTCAGGCTTGGTTATTCGCAGGTGGTGAACCCCATCTACCTTGCGATCAAAGGCTCCTTCCCATGGAGCCACGCCATCCCAAGTGCTGCGCGGCATTGCGCAAAGAACCTGCTGCGGTCTGCCTTTCCTGAGCCCTGGGCGGATCGCTGGGGCCGGTTTCGCGGCAATATGATTGGGCTTTGGGATGTGCTGCGCGGGCGCGTCACGCCGGAACGCATTCTGGATTTGTAGGGCGCGCGCCCCGCGCATTTACCCCCTTTCCCTTCTGGCCAAGCCATAGGAACATCCCCTGATCAATATCAGGAGGAAGCTCAGCCATGAGCCTTGAACCAGGCCGCGCCCGGCCGGAACCGACGCCCGAAACCCGCCACTTCTGGGAGGGGCTGCGCCAAGGAAAGCTGTTGCTCCAGCGCTGCGGCGATACGGGCAAGCCCTATTTCCCGCCGCGCCCCTTCAGCCCCTATACCGGCACGCGCAATGTGGAGGTTTTTGAAGCATCAGGCCGCGGCACGCTGCATTCCTATGTGATCCATCATCGCCCAGTGCCGGGCTTCAAGCCGCCCTATGCGATTGCAGTGGTGGAACTCGAAGAAGGCCCGCGCATGATGACGAATATCGTGGAATGCCCGCAAACACCGGAAGCCTTGGTGCTGGATATGAAGCTGGAATTGGCGCCGACTAAGATGGATGACGACATCACCCTGCCCCTTTTCCGCCCCGCGAAGGAGGGCTGAGCCATGATACGTCCCGGTGAAATTGCCATTGTTGGCGCGGCTGAAAGCACACGCATTGGCGCCGTGCCCGATATGGCGCAGATCATGCTGCATGCGGATGCGGCGCTGAATGCCATGGCGGATGCAGGCTTGAAGCCCGCCGATATTGATGGCGTTGCCTGTGTTGGCCCGATGATGCCGCAGCAGATCGCGCATTACCTTGGCATCACGCCGAAATGGGTGGATGGCACAGGTGTGGGCGGCTGTTCCTTCATGCTGCATGTGCGCCATGCGGCCGCGGCCATCCATGCCGGCTATTGCAAGACCGTGCTGATCACGCATGGGGAAAGCGGCAAATCTCGCGTGAATGGCACGCCGCGCCCGGCGGAACCGCAAAGCCTGAATGGCCAATTCGAAGCGCCCTTCGGTCCCATGGGTCCGCCGACACTCTTCCCCATTCCGGTGCTGCGCTACATGAAGACCTATGGCGTCACGCATGAACAAATGGCGCAGGTTGCGGTCGTGCAACGCGAATGGGCGGCGAAGAACCCACGCGCTGCCTTCAAGGACCCGATCACGATTGATGATGTGCTGAACAGCAAAATGATCGCCTATCCCTTCCGGCTGCTGCAATGCTGCCTGGTAACGGATGGCGGCGGCGCGCTGATCCTCACCTCCTCCGATCGCGTCAAGGATTTCCCGACCAAGCCTTGCTATATCCTGGGCAGCGGCGAAAGCGTGGAAACCACCATGGTCAGCCAGATGGAGGATTTCACCTCATCTCGCGCTTTCCGCGTAGCGGGGCCGGAAGCCTTCCGCATGGCTTGCATCAAGCACAGCGATGTGGATCATTTGATGATCTATGATGCCTTCGCGCATCTGCCCATGTATGGCTTGGAAGATCTTGGCTTCGTCAAGCGCGGTGAAGCCAAGGATTTCATCTGGGAACGCAATACCGCGCCGGGTGGGAGGCTTCCGATCAATACCAATGGAGGCGGGCTTTCTTACACGCATACCGGCATGTATGGCATGTTTGCCTTGCAAGAAAGCGTGCGCCAAGTGCGCGGCACCGCACCGGCGCAAGTGCCCAATGTGAAAATCAGCGTGGCGCATGGCGTGGGCGGCATGTTCTCGGCCTCCGGCACGGTGGTCCTCAGCAATCAACGTCCCTGAGAGAGGTTGAAGATGACGGAGGCGGTGAATTTACGCGAAAGGGTCAAGGAACCGCCTTCGGTATTGCTGGTGGAAAGCTATTATCGCGGGTCAGTCGCGCGTGCGCAGCATTATGTTTTTGCGCATGAGATGTGGGGGCATCTGGCCCATGGGCTGATGCTGGAACGCCAAGGTATCATTGCCCGCGATGCCATGGCGCAAATCCTGCCGGAAATCCTCGCCATGGCCGCTGCCGGGCCGGATACGGTGCCGGTGGATTATCGGCAGGAGGATTTGTATTCCTATGTCGAGAAACTCATCATCCAAAAACTTGGTCCCGATATTGGCGGGCGGCTGCATACTGGGCGTAGCCGGAATGATCTGAACGCAACCACCTGGCGCATGGCCTTGCGCACGGAATTGCTCGCGGTGCTGGGGCTGCTTGCTGATCTGCGGCAGACGATGCTGGCGCTGGCTGAGGAACACCTCGCCACCATCATGCCTGGCTATACGCATGGCCAACATGCGCAGCCGATCACCTTCGGCTATTGGTTGGCCTCGGCAGCGGATGCCTTGGCGCGCGATCATCAAAGGCTGATGGGTGCACTGGTGCATTGTGATCTTTGCCCCCTGGGCGCGGGCGCGCTTTCCACCACGGCCTTCCCGCTTGATCGTGCCTGGGTCGCTGATGCACTCGGCTTCGCTGCCCCGCTGGAGCTTGCCTATGATGCGGTATCATCGCGGGATGATGCGCTGGAAGCCGCTTCGGCCATGGCGGTGATGATGACGCTGCTGTCGCGCCTTGCGACGGATCTGCAAAATTGGGGCAGTTGGGAGTATGGTTTTGTCGAATTGGCGGATCGTCATTCGGCAGTTTCCAGCATCATGCCGCAGAAGAAAAACCCTGCGGCACTGGAACATTTGAAGGCAGCGGCCGCCATGGTCCAGGGTGCGCATCACGCCGCCATGGCTTGCACCAAAAATACCGCCTTCGCCGATGTGAATGATGCGGTGACGGCGGTGAATGAACCCGTGCTGGATGCTGCGCTTCGCAGTCGGCGCATCCTAGCCCTGTTTCAGGAAGTGATGCAGGACATCAGCCTGAACAAGGCCCGCATGGAAAATGCGGCGCGCGAAGGTTTTGGCTCGGCCACCGAATTGGCCGATGTGATTGTGCGCGAAACCGGGCTGAGTTTCCGCATGGCGCATAACATCGTCGCCATTGTCGTGCGCGACGCCTTGGCCGAAGGCCGCACGGCGGAAAGCATTTCAAGCGCGGCCTTGGATGAAGCCGCGCAGGTGCTATTCGGCAAGCCCTTGAATATTGCCGCACAAAAGCTCCGCACCGCGCTGGACCCAGCGCAAAACCTTGTCGGGCGCAGCCTGCTCGGTGGCCCGGCCCCAAAAGCCATGGCGCAGATGATCACACGCCGTCGGGAAGCCCTGGCGCGGGATCGCCAAAGCATCTCCGCCATCGGCCAGCGCATTACGAATGCGCGTGCGACATGCTGGGCCGCGGCAAGCGGGCTTGTGGCGGAGGCGCGCCCATAGCCGTGCTACGCTGGGCTATGTTATTCACATCAGCAAAGCGCGCGGCCATAATGGTGCAACGCGAGAACCGGGAGGAAGAAATGAAACTTACACGCCGCGTCGTGCTCACCGCCGCCGCTGGGCTCTTGTCAGCACCCGCCATCGCGCAATCCGGCTTTCCCAATCGCCCCATTCGCCTGATCGTGCCTTGGCCGCCCGGCGGTTCCACCGATGGCCAATTGCGCGCCTTGGCCGAGCCGGCATCGCGCTTTCTTGGGCAGCAGGTCATCATCGAAAATCGCGGCGGGGCCAGCGGCACATTGGGTGCGCAGATGATGGCGCAAGAACAGCGCGGCGATGGCTATCTGGTTGGTCAATTGCCGATCACCACCTTCCGCTTCCCTATGATGACCAGCCGCCCCACCTGGGACCCGATGAGGGACTTCACCTATATCATTCACCTCACGGGCTATCTTTTCGGCGTGGTGGTGAAGGCCGATAGCCCTTGGAAGAATTGGGAAGAGTTCCTGGCCTATGCCAAGGCCAATCCCGGCAAGGTCGCCTATGGGTCACCTGGTGTTGGCACCACGCTGCACATCACGATGGAACGCATCGCGGCGGAACGTGGTATTGAATTCCTGCATGTGCCCTTCCGGGGCGGCGCCGATAACGCGCAATCGCTACTCAGTGGGCAGACCCAGGCGATGGTTGATTCAACCTCCTGGGCGCCCTTGGTGGATGGCGGGCAATTCCGCCTGCTTTGCACCTGGGGCGAACAACGCGCCAAGCGCTACCCGGATGCGCCGACGCTGGTTGAAAGTGGCATCAACATTGTCTCAACTTCACCCTATGGCATTGCCGCGCCCAAGGGCGTTGATCCCGGCATTGTCAAAGCGCTGCATGATGGCTTCAAGCAGGCGCTTTATGATCCGGTGCATACCACCGCGCTGGAACGCTTCGATATGCCGCTGATCTATAAAAGCAGTGAGGATTACCGCGCTTCGGTGGCGAAAATCATCGAAGAGGAAGGGGCCGTCATCCGCCGCCTCAACCTCCGCATCAACTGAAGCTAAACAGGCCGCAAAGTATCCAGCGCAAGGGAAACATTGCGCTGGATCGTCCCATCCTCATCGTGCAGCGCAAGCCCAACGCGCCCTTGCGGCCAATCAATTTCCACCGTGCCGAAATTGACGCGCGGGTAAAGCTCACCCAGCCGATTGGGGCCTTGTTCCCGCGCATTGACGAATTGCCGGTTGATCCCGCTTGAGGTGATTTCAGTCAGCGGATAGGGCGTGCCCTGGCTTTCACGATAAAGCGCGCCGATGTGCCGATCTCCGGAAAGAAACACCACGCCCCGCGCCTTGGTGCTTGCGATCAGATCATAAAGCCGCTGGCGTTCGCGCGGGAAATTGCCCCATCTTTCCCAGCCATGGCCTTCCACCACGACCTGGATGGAAGAAACAATCAATCGTAGCTCCGCAGGTTCTTGCAGGCATTGGCCAAGCCAATCCCATTGCGCTTCGCCCAATATGGTCTTTGCCGGATCATCATCGGGCAAAAAGCGTTCCCGTCCGGGCGCGCCGCGCTGATCGGTGATGCGCAGCGGCGCACGAAACCAGCGCGTATCCAATAAAATGATCTGCACGCGCTGTTCTGCCGGCCCCAGCGTCAGATGGTGATAAAGCCCTTCTCGGCGCCGCCGCACATCATCAGCCGGTACGCGCCAGAATTCCAGAAACGCGTCCTTCGCTTCCTGCTTGAAGGGGTTTTCAACGCCGCCATCATTCACGCCAAAATCATGATCATCCCAGATCGCAGTGTGATGCTGTTGGCCTGCGATGAAGCCCATGAATTCCTGATGTTGCTGCGCCCGGGCATAGGCTTCCTGCAATTCGGCCAAATCATGCCGTCGCACCCCGCCATAAACATTATCGCCGGCGAAGATGAAGAATTCCGGCTGCCAGGCACGCACCGCGCGCCAAATCGGCTGCGGCAGCTTCTCATCAGCACAGGTTCCGAAGGCAATGCGGCTGATCGCCGCGCCCTGTGCCGCCAGCGGCGCTGCAACCGGTGCCAAGGCCGCCGCGGCCAAGCCACGCCGCGTGAGCATGGGCTTCAAACCTGCGGCACTTCAACCTTGCCGGTATGCAGCTTCAGCCGCGACATCTCCGGCGCATCCTGCCCCGCATCGCGGAAGGCCTGCTTCAGCGCCGCCATATTCGGCGCGAAGATGCTTTCGCGATTTTCGCTAACCCAATCGCGCGATTGCTGCGGCATCACGAGCGAGCCCTGGAAGCGCGGCATTACCCAACGCGCAAAAAGCTCAAAGGAACGCATGGTCGCTTCGCGGTCCGCCCATTCATGGGCGCGGAACAACACGCCCCCTGCCCCGCCATCGGTGAAACTCAGCAGCCGTTCAATCCCCGCCGCCACAGTTTCCGGTGATCCCACCAGCGTTGACCCCATCGCCAACCCATCGCGCAAAGGATCTTCTGAACGCATCGGTGGCCGGCCCAGGGTTTCGCTGAAATAGGTCAGCGTTTCCAAAGCCTCACCATGGCGCACATCACGCAACGCGCGTTCATCATCCTCAGCGCAATGCAGATTGACCACCAGGCGCCAATTGCGCCTTTCCATCTTCTGGCCATGCTTGGCGGCTTCCGCTTCCGCCATCTGCCATTGCCCAGCGAGTGATTTCGGCCCGCCCGGCAGCCCGGCACCCAGCGATATCAGCCCAAGCCCATATTTCGCCGCCGCTAGCGCGCCCGAAGGCGTGGTGGAAGACGCAACCGCGATCGGGAAACGCGGTTCCGAATAAGGCGCCAGATGCAGCCGCGCCTCACGCAAGGTGAACCAATCGGTCTCCATGGTCACAGGTTCTTCGCAGGCCAAAAGCCGCGTAATCGCGTTCAGCGATTCATCCATGCGCCGGCGTTGATGCGCGGCATCAATGCCCATCATGTATGCGTCAGATACCAGCGCCCCAGGTCCGCAGCCCAGCATCACGCGCCCGCGCGTCATATGGTCCAACTGCACAAAGCGCTGCGCGACCAAAAGCGGGTGGTGATACGGCAGGCTGGTCACGCCTGATCCAAGTTTGATGTGCTTGGTGCGTTCTGCCGCCGCCGCAATCATGATTTCGGGGCTGGCGATGGTTTCCCAGCCGGCGGAATGATGTTCGCCAATCCAGGCCTCATCAAAGCCCAGATGGTCCAGCCATTCGATCAATTCCAAATCGCGCGTGAGCCCAAGCGTTGGATTGTCGCCCACGCGATGAAACGGGGCCAGGAAAATGCCGAAGCGAAGGCGGCGAGGCAGCATGGGTGGCTTCTCCATCACATGGAAGGCGGATCGCCCGCCAGGAATTCCTCGCCGCCATAATCGGCCGCGCGAGGCAGGCGCAGGATGCGCCCTTCAGGGGTCATGCCCACAAGTTCGGGCAATACGGTTACCACAGGCTTGGCGCGCGCGGCGGCAAAGGCTTCCGCCACACTGTCATGCCGGGCGAGCTTGGTCAGGTTCATCCGCGTCGGGAACACCAGCTTCTTGGTGCCGGCAATGCCTTCCGCCAGCGCATCAGCGGGCCTGATCCAGATACTATCCACCGCTTCATGCCCATCATGCAAAGCGGCCTGATCTTCCGGCGCGGCGGCCAGGAAGAAATGCGTATCAAAACGCTTGGGCACTTCCACCGGCGTGATCCAATGCGCGAAATGCCCGAGTGATGATACCGCCGGCATCAGGCGGCGTTCGGCCAGCATGGCGGCGAATTCACCCTCGGCTTCCGGCGTGCTGCCTTCCTCGGCGAGTAAGACGCCACATTCTTCCCAGGTTTCGCGAATGGCCGCCACGCGAAAGGCGCCATGGGCATCGCCGCCGGCCAATGTCTTGTCAGCCGCTTCCACGCGCCCACCGGGAAACACCAAGGCGCCTGAGGCAAAATCAATCTGCCGGTGCCGCACCACCATAAAAACTTCCATGCCCCGCGGCCCATCACGCAGCAGCAGAACGGTGGAAGCCGGGCGGGCGGGGGCGGTTGGTGTGTCACTCATACCTGCATTGCAGCCCGCCCAGCGCTCCACCGCAAGGTGCCCCGCTTCATCCTTTGGCCAGGCGGCGCAAATGCTGGGCGGCCGCGCGGCTGGCAGCGGCTTCAATGTCACGAAAACCCAGCACCAGCGCTTCCCCCAGGCGAGTGAGCTTGGCGCCTCCGCCCCCAGCGCCGCCGGTGATGCGCTCCACCACCGGGGAAGAAAAGGTCTGGTTCAGTTCCGCGACCAATTCCCAGGCCCGGCGGTAGGACATGCCAAGCGACCGTGCGGCGGCACTGATCGAACCGGCCTCGGCAATCGCCTCCAGCAGGGTGATCTTGCCGGGGCCCACGCGTCCATCGGCAAAATCAATGCGCAGCCAAAGTGCCGCTTCGGTCATGGTCGAGGCATCACATGCAGGGCATCGCGCAGCAGGGAAACGCTGCATGCCTCCCCTGGCGCCAGACCATTGCGCTGCGCGGCATGGCGCGGCAGGGCGAAGGTCAATTGTCGGCCCTCGGGGTCGCCAACATCCAGGGTCACGCGCATTTCCTCGCCCATCGGCAGCAGCGCGATGATGGTGCCGGACACCGGGTTTTCCCTTTCGCCCGCCGAGGGGCGGCCACGGCGATGCAGCACCACGCCGCCCGCGCCAATCAGCCAATCCACGGCGGTGCCAGGCGGCAGGCTTGGCATGGGGGCCGCTTCCAGCACCTGATCACCCCAGCGGAGCCTGGTGAGGTCATCCTCATGCGCCAGGATCACGCCGGTAAAAAGATTGCGCAGATCAAGCAGTCGCGCGACTTCGGCGGAGGCCGGGCGCGCCAGCATTTCTGCGGGTGGCGCGGTTTGCAGCCCCCTGCCCCGATGCAGCAACAGCATGCGGTCCGCGAGTGACGCAGCCTCATCCAAATCATGCGTCACCAGGATGATCGGGATGGAAAGCCCCTGGCGCAAATTGGCCAATTCCACCTGCAAGCGCCGACGCGTGGCGCGGTCCACGGCGCTGAAGGGTTCATCCAGCAGCAGCACGGCAGGGTCGCGCGCCAAAGCCCGCGCGACCGCCACGCGCTGTTGTTGCCCGCCGGAAAGCTCGGCCGGGCGGCGCTGCTCAAGCCCTGCCAGATGCACGCGCGCCAAAAGGGCGGCGGCGCGGGGGGCGCGCTCAGCAGCCGGCACATGGCCCATCGCGGCCATCACATTGGCAAGCGCGGTCATATGCGGAAAAAGCGCGTAATCCTGAAACACCAGCCCCACGCGGCGCCGATGCGCCGGCAAGTCAAGTGCTCGGCTGGTGTCGAGCCATGCCTCGCCGCCGCAGATCACATGGCCGCTTTCGGGATGATGCAGCCCGGCAATGGCGCGCAGCGTGGTGGATTTGCCGGCGCCTGACGGGCCGATGATGGCCAGCAACTCCCCCGGCGCGCAGTCTAGCGCAAGGTCAAGCGCGATCGGCGCTGTGGCCTTCAGGCGCAGGCTAAGACCCGCATTAGCCATGGCGGCGGCACCCAATGCCGCGGGTCAGGCGCTGCACCAGTAGCAGCGCCACCAGGCAGATAACGAGCAACAGCGCGGACATGCTGGCCGCGGCGGCATCGTCAAAAGCTTGTACGCGATCATAAATGGCGATGGCGGCGGTACGGGTTTCGCCAGGGATGGCGCCGCCCACCATCAGCACCACGCCAAATTCTCCAAGCGTATGGGCGAAAGTAAGCACAATGGCGGTGGCAATACCGGGCCAGGCCAAAGGCAATTCAATACGCCGAAACACCGCCCAGGGGGTCATGCCGGAAGTCGCCCCCGCTTCGCGCAGATTGGGCGGGATGGCGGCAAAGGCGTTCTGGATTGGCTGAACGGCGAAGGGGATATTCGCAATGGCACTCGCCAGCAGCAGCCCTTCAAAGGAAAAGGCGAGGGTCCGACCGAATATCGCCTGGAAGGCACCGCCCAGCCAGGTGCCGGCGCCAAAGGCGGTCAGCAGGTAAAAGCCAAGCACCGTCGGCGGCAGCACCAGCGGCAGCGCCACTGCCGCTTCAATCATGCCCCGCCCGGCAAAACGCCGCAGCGCCAAATGCCGCCCGAGCCAAAGTGCAAAGGGCAGCAGGATCACCACCGTGCTGAGGCCAAGCCAAAGCGAAAGACGAAGCGCGGGCCAATCCATCGTTCAGCGATTCTGCAGGCCATGGCGCGCGAAAACCGCCGCCGCTTGGGAAGAGAGCAACCAGGCCTGCACGCGCAGCGCCGCTTCACTGGCGCGCTTCGTCAGGGCTAGGCGATGGCGGAGCGGTTCATGCAACGCCTCAGGCACAAGGCTGAAATCACCGCGCGCCTTGAGCGCTGGGGAAAGCGCTAGAGAGAGCGCGATCAAACCGCCGGTCGCCCCTTCCATCATGGCGAATTGTGCTGCCTGGGCGATGTTTTCGCCAAAGACGAGGCGCGGGCGCAGCGCCTCCCAAAGGTTCAATCGGCGTAGGGCTTCTTGGGCAGCGCGGCCATAGGGGGCGATTTCCGGATTGGCGATGGCAAAGCGTTGCACGCGCCCCGCCGCCAATAAGAGGCGCAGCGCTTCCAACCCGCCAGCGGGATTAAGTACCGAGCCGCGCACCGCAAACAGCGCCAACCTGCCAAGCGCAAAGACATGGCCCGCATCGCGCGACTGCCCCGCTTCGGCGAGTTTCTGGATGCTGATCTCATCCGCCGCCAGCAGCATCTCAAAAGGTGCGCCCTGCGCGATCTGCCGCGCCAGATTGCCGCTGGCGCCATAAGCGAAGCGCGGCGCGATCCCGGTTTCTGCCGTGATCAACGCTGCCGCTTCCTCCAGCGCCGGCTGCAAGCTGGCGGCGGCGGCGATCAATGGTCGCGGCGCCGCGCCAGAAGTTGCGGGCGCCAAGGCCAAGGAGGCCAAAATTAGCCATGATCGACGATGCATGGTGCGACCCCGTTATTCCTGAATGGGTATAACCCTTCCCAATTGGTCCGATCAAGATGGAAAAGGACCAGTGGTTCAATCGTCGAGTGGTTCAATCGCGGGCGAAAAACAATCTCGCCACCGTACCCTGCGATACGCGTGTGGAAGCCTTTTCAGACGAGCGGCGCGAATCGCCAGAGAGCCGTTTTCTGCTCCCAACCATCGTGAATCGCCGCCTATCGGCGCGGCCAGCGGTATTTCCCGAACCCCAAGGATGACCGAAAATTCACCGAAAGTAACAGCCTAGCCGACATCCTTGCAGGTAGCCAAAGCCTGACCGATATAGAGACCGTAACCGAAGATTAATTGCAGCCTGCGGCGGGAGAATAGCGTCCTCCAAAGGCCCTGAGGCGGGGATTGAGATGGAAAAGGCGACGCTTGGCGGTGGGTGCTTCTGGTGCCTGGAAGCCGTGTTTCGGGAGATGGCGGGCGTTACCTCCGCCCAATCCGGCTACGCCGGGGGCCATGTGGCCAATCCAAGCTATGAGGAAGTTTGCGGCAAGCGAACCGGCCATGCCGAAGTTGTGCAAGTCACCTTCGACCCTGCGCTACTGACCTTTGCCGATCTGCTCCGGGTGTTTTTCACCATCCATGACCCCACCACCAAGGACAGGCAGGGGGCAGATATCGGCCCGCAATATCGCAGCATCATTCTGACCCATGGTGCCGAACAGGAAGCCACCACAAAGACAGTCATCGCCGAGATCACCACAGCAGGTCTTTGGCCGAGGCCAATTGTAACTGAAATCGTACCCCTGACGGAGTTCTGGCCAGCGGAGCCCGAGCATGACAACTACTTTGCCCGAAACCCCTGGTCAGGCTATTGCCAAGCCGTGATCGCACCGAAACTCAACAAATTCAGGAAGGCCTTTGCCGGCACACTGAAAGCCCAAGGAGGGGACTGACATCTCATGGCATTTTTCAGGCAGAACTCCGCGCAAAGCAAAAGCTTCCCAGTCGAGAGGACCGATGCCGAATGGCGTGCGGCCCTTTCAGCCGAATCCTACCGCGTGCTGCGCCAACATGGCACCGAACGGCCCGGTTCTTCCCCCCTGAATGCCGAAAAGCGGCCGGGGCAGTTCTTGTGCGCCGGATGTGGCCAGGCCTTGTTCGACGCAACCACAAAATATGAAAGCGGTACGGGCTGGCCTTCCTTCTACGCCCCGCTTGAAGGCGCCATCGGCACGCAGGTTGACCGCGCCCTATTCATGGTGCGTACGGAGGTCCACTGCGCCAATTGCGGCGGGCATCTGGGGCATGTGTTTCCTGATGGACCAGCGCCGACCGGCCTGCGTTACTGCATGAATGGCGCAGCCCTTTCCTTTGAGACCGCTGCTGCACCATGAGCCTTTGTGAGATTACCCATCATGACCTGCCACCCAATTCAGGCCACCGCATGAAGCGCCCGATCATCGCGTCACTCTCCTCATGGTTGATGGCGATCGCGCTTGGCCTTGTTACGTTCTGCGCCAGCGCGCAGGCCGATCTGGTCTATGTGCTCAATTCGACCGACCCAAGCATCGTGAAGATTGATTCTCGCACAGGCGAGGAAGTCCGACGGATCGAGGGCCTGCGCGAAGTGCATCACTTGGTGCTGTCGCCAGATGGCAAGGAATTGCTGATCGCCGATTCAGTCGGCAATGAAATCCTGTTTGTCGAACCCGCAACCGGCAACGTTCTGCGCCGGGAGCGTATCTCCAACCCCTATCATCTGGATTTCACGCCCGATGGCCGGCTGCTGGTGGTAGCGAGCCTCAGGCGCGGCCAGGTGGACATTTATGACGCGAATGGCTTGCGGCTTCTGGAAAGGCTGCGGGCCGGCAATAAGCCTTCCCACATCGCCTTCAGCCCGGATTCGCGCATTGCCTATGTCACCATTCAGGGTGACGGCACAGTGATGGCGATTGATCTGCAGGAACGCCGCATCCTTTGGCAGGCCCCGGTGGGCCCGGAACCTGCTGGTATCCTTTGGCATCGCGGGCGGCTGATTGTGGGCATCATGGGGCGCGACCATTTCGCTGTACTGAACCCGGAAACCCGTCAGGTGGAAAGCACCATTCGCGTTGGTCGCGGGGCGCATACCATTTTCCCCTCGCCAGATGGCAAGACATTATGGGCGACAAGCCGCGTTCAAAGCCGCATTGCGGAAATAGAGCCTGACACGCTTCAAGTGCGCCGCTTCCATGAAGTGCCGGGCGGGCCTGATTGTCTTGCCTTCGGCCCCGATGGCGCGGTTTGGGCAACGCTCCGTTGGGCGGGGCGTATCGCCAGACTTGACCCAGCCTCAGGCGAGGTTTCCACCATCCGTGTTGGGCGGAGCCCGCATGGTATCTTCGTGCAGCCCCGCGCGGCACAATGATGGCGAAGCGGGCATGAAAAGGGCTGTCAGCAGCGTCCTGGCGGGGGTCCTGGCCATGGGCATGCTGGCGCCCGGCAAACTTGCCGCACGCGCGCCCGCACCGTGCAGCGCGGGCACAATCTATCTGACAATTGACACAGGCTGGGGGCGTGAAGCGGAAAGGATCGCCGAAATCCTGAAGCGGCGAGACATCCGTGCAACCCTTTTCGTAGCCAATGAACCGACCCATCACGGCGAAAAAAGCCTTGAACCGGGCTGGGCTGAATTCTGGCGCGCCCGCGCCGCTGAGGGTCATGTTTTCGCGAGCCATACGGATCGCCATTGGTATTTCCGCGGCGATCCCGCGTCGGGCGTGGTCCGCTTCGTATCATTCGACAGAAAGAATGAGGAACGCCTGGATCAGGCCGCCATGTGCCGCGAATTGAACACCCCGATCGAAAGGCTGCGCGCTGCGGTGCCGGATGCGGTAGTGCTTCCGTTATGGCGCGCGCCGGGTGGCATTACCACACCTAATGCGCTGCGCATGGCAGAAGCCTGTGGCTTTCGCCATCAGGGTTGGACAGCAAACGGTTTTCTTGGTGATGAAGTCAGTAGCGACACCCAGCCAAATGCCGCCCTACGTGACCGCGCCCTTAGGAGTATCAGGGATGGTGAGGTACTGGTCATGCATTGGGGCGTACGCAGCCGGAAGGACCCCTACGCGAATATTCTTGAAGACGTCTTGGCGGGGTTGCAGGCCAAGGGCTTTTGTTTCGGTCAATTGAACGCTGAAGGCAGGCGTTGATCCATGTTCAAGACACTCGATGATTGGCATACGCGACTGACGGGATGGATTTTCGAAACCTTCCTGCAGCCCGCGCTTTACGCGACCGATCTGATGAATATCGCCGATGAGATGCTGGAATGGGTAGACTTCGCCCTGTTCAGCATTTTCGGCATCATCGTGACCTATATTGTCTGCCGCCCACTGGAAGCCTGGCGCCCGGTTGAACCCGTGACGGATCGGCGCGCCATCAGAACCGATATCATCTATACCCTTCTCGCCAGACTGGGCATTTTCCCCCTTCTGGCCTTCATCCTTTTATCCGCGATCCAAAGCCGGCTGGAAGGGATGCTGGCGGATACGGGGTTTGTTACACCAACGCTGGAATCCCTCCTGCCCTTTCTGCAGGAAGCGCCGCTGCTGACCTTCTTCATCTATGTGGTTATCCTGGATTTCGGGGAGTATTGGCGCCATCGCCTGCAACACACCATCGGCTGGTGGTGGGCTTTGCATTCAATCCACCACGCGCAGCGGCAAATGACCTTCTGGACAGATGACCGCAATCATATCCTGGATGAGACAATCGCCGCCCTTTGGTTCGGCACCATCGCCTTGCTTATTGGCGTATCGCCGGCGCAATTTCCGTTGCTGTTGCTGCTCATGCGCCTGGTCGAGGCCTTTTCGCATGGCAATATCCGCCTCTCCTTTGGTCGTATCGGTGAGCGCCTGCTGGTATCCCCGCGTTATCATCGCCTGCATCACGGCGTTCTTTCGGTGGCCGAGCACGGCAAGAATTACGCTGTCCTTTTCCCGGTTTGGGATTGGCTTTTCAAGACAGCCGATTTCAATCGCAACACCTATCCGCGAACAGGAGATCCAGCAGCGCCCGAGTTGATCGCGACAGGCGGTTGGTTGACCCAGCAATGGATAGGCTTCAAGCGTATGATTGGAATAGGTGAAAAAGCTTAAGGCCTCTTGACCTGGGCGTCATGGCCGGCCGATCGCACAGATCAACCGCCCTGGATCAGACGCTCGCTTCTGTACCAACCAGCCGCGCCTCGAAAAAAGCTTCCAGATGCTCCAAGGCTACATCGGTCTCCGCGATCACACGCTCAAGCGCTTGGGTATTCTGCGCGTGGAAAACACTACTGTCGCGCGGCTGTGATTTCTGAAATGCGTTCAACTGCGCGGCAAGCCTGACCGCACCAAGGGTGCGCGCCGCACCGAGCAGGCGATGAGCATTCTGCGCAATTACATGAGGTTGCGGAAAAGCCTGGGCTAGTTCTGCTGCGAACTGGTCGCGTATGCTGTGCATTTCAACCATGAACTCGCGGACCACCCCGGCCGCCGCGCCCTTCAATTCGGTCTTGAGCAATTCAAGCGCACGCGTATCCACCGGGGCCTCGGCGGCCAGGGCGGGGTTGTCAATACCAGCACCGGCATCTTGCTCCTTAAGTGCAGGGAGTTGCAGCAGGGCGGAAAGGGCATTGGCGAGTGTATCGCGACTCAAGGGCTTGCCGATATGTCCGTTCATGCCGGCCTCATGTGCCGCTGCTATCTGTTCAGGCATGACGGAAGCCGTCAGTGCAAAAATCGGTACCTGGCCAAGGGGGCCAGGCATGGAACGCATGGCGCGGGCGGTTGCAAAACCATCCATATGCGGCATCTGTAAATCCATCAGGACCAGATCGAACTTATCTGTCGGCAGTTTTTCCAGCGCTTCACCGCCGCTGCCCGCGAAACATGCCGCATGACCCAAGCTGGCCAATAAGGCGCCGGCCACGTCGCGATTTACCTTGACGTCGTCAACCACCAAAATGCGGAGCTTGTCTTGATTGACTGACCGTGAGACACCACCCTTCTTCTCCTCGGACGCAACCTCCGGCACTTCGGCCAACACCAGCGGGATCTCGATCCAAAAGGTGGAACCCGCGCCGGATTTGCTCTCGCAGCCGATCTCTCCGCCCATCTGCTTGACAAGACGGGATGTAATGGCAAGCCCAAGGCCCGTACCCAGCGCTTCACTTTGTGTCATGGACGCGATCTGCACGAAATCCTCGAATATCAGGCGCTGGTCTTCCGGCGAAATCCCGGGGCCTGTATCCCGCACTTCGATGCGCAGCTTTTCTTCCTTTTTCCGCGTGGCCTGGAAGTAGATACTTCCCCCTGATGGCGTGAATTTAACCGCGTTTGACAGCAGATTGAGTATGACCTGGCGCAGCCGTGTGGGGTCGCCAATCACGGCCTTGGGCAAGCGCTGATCAACATTCAGTGTAAATTCTAATCGCTTGCGTGTGACATCGGGCGCCATCAACGCGGCACAGCTTTGGATTATCTCATGCAGAAGGAAGGCGCGCGTGGCTAGTTCCATACGCCCTGATTCAATTTTGGAAAGATCAAGTAAGCCATTTACCAATTCCAGCAGATGCTTGCCCGCGTTGCTCAGATTGCGGATTTTGTCGCGCTGATCGCTAGCCAAGCGCTCATCATCCAGCAGCAATTCGGAAAAACCCAGGATGCCATTCAAAGGTGTACGCAATTCATGTGACATGCGGGCAAGGAATTGGCTTTTTGCTTCGCCGGCGGCGCGTGCTGTGTCACGGGCCGTCGCCAAATCCTGCATGGCGCGCTTGAGCGGGGTGATATCGGTACGGATGCCAACCACGCCACCATCAGGGGTGCGGCGTTCCGTGATCAGCACCCAGCGCCCATCCGGCAAAAGCCGCTCCATCGGCGGATTATTGCCGCGGTGAAACGCCTTGCTGTCGGAGACGAATTTCTCGATATCCCCCTGCGCCTGTGGATATTGTCCACGCAGCGCACCTTCGCGCATGATGTCATCGAATAGTGCGCCCGGTACGATGAAGGGTGCGCTGATCTTGTAGAAGTCCTTATAGCGGCTGTTGCAGGCAATCAGTCGGTCATCAGGATCGAACATGACGAAGCCGTCCGACATGGATTCAAGCGCATTTTCAAGGGTGCGTCGCGCGGTGGCGCGCTCATCTTCCACGCGTTCCCTTTGCCTTAGCCCCACCATGAGGGCGCCTGCCACAAGAAGTATCATCAAGCCGAGCGCACCCGAGACCAGAAATGCCCGGCTGCGATCCGCGTACCAGCCACTCAAGGCAGTATCCACCTCAAGCGTTACCGCAACTGTCAGCGCGGGATAGAGTGTCGGGCGCACTGCGGCGAAGACCATTTCCGAAGAGAAGCGACTTCTGATCTCTTCCGCTATTGCTATTCCACGAAGCGAAGCAGCTGACGGGACAAGTTTCTGCCCAATCCGCGTTTCATCATGCGGAACAGATGCAAGTAAGGTCCCATCATCCCGTTCAAGCGTTACCCTGAGCCCCAAGCTTTCACCAGCACCTGAAAGGATACTTTGCACAACGGGCACCGGCACTTCGGCGACTGCCATCACCGGGCCCAGGGTTGGCAAAACGATATTGCGGGCAAAGAAAAGCGTCCATTCGCCGGTATTGGCATTCAGCACCGGCCCGCCAATCAACACACTACCTCCACGGGCGGCGATTTCCGCGAAGGAGGACGCGCTTGGCAATGACAACCGCCGACGACGTGATACCGGCAAGGCAGTAGCGACCGGCAGCCCGTCCTCACCAATCAGCAATATGTCCCGATAGGTGAAGTTTTGATTGTTCAATTCGCGCAGTACACGATTGACCTGGGAGACTTCCAAGCGACCTTCACGCTGAAACGGCGCCAGTACCGCAGGCAAGCCTGCCAGCATGGCGTCAACCTGCACGAAGGAACGGTTGATTGCCGCTTCGGTGGAACGCCCAAGCTTGTTCAGGGTATCAAGCGCCGCAGCAATCTGAGCATCCTTGGCGCGGTTCACCAGTAATGCGGTTGCCACAATTTGTGCAATGAGCAGCGCCAGCGCGGCAAAAAGGACGGCATGACGAAGGAAGCGCGTGGAGAACACGGCGTTACTCCGGCCGAGCCCTTATGCCGAGCACCGGGGCAAGCGTTTTGTTCCACGCCTCCACGCATTCAGCGCCGCAGCGTCGCACCCAGCCGGGAAGTACGCTATCAGTCAGTAATTGGCGCCGCCGCTGTTCATCAGCCTCGGTCACCGGTACAACTAACATGTTCCCTCGCCGGCCGTTCTGACAGCTTGGCTGGCCAGCATTGCAAGCAAGACCTTCACCCGTTTCGCGATCCGCCGCGTCCCAGATATCGGCTTCAAGCTTGGCGACTTCCGTACGGATGGTATCGCGCGCCCATTCCGGCAACGCATTCCAAGTGCCGAGATTAGCGCCAAAGATGGAAAGGCCCCAAGTGATCGCCATGCTATGCACGTGTGTGGTCACTTCATGCAGGCCGATATCATTGCCGGACAATGTGCCCGTAACCGCGCATTCCACCACGCCGGACCTGATGGCGGAAACAATCTCGGCAAACGGGATCACGACCGGCGTTGCGCCAAGGGCGGTGAACATTTCCGACTGGCCGACCGAGCTTGTCCTGATGCGCCGTCCCGAAAGGTCGGCAAGCCGAGAAAACGGCCGGCGGCAAAACACGACCTGCGCAGGATAGACATAAACCCCGAGCAGTTCGACATCATAACGATCGCGCAGGGTTTCGGTCAGATGCTCCCGGAAAGCGGCGACCGAACGGCGCAGCGCGGCGATATCCGGATTGACTGCGGGCAGGTCTATGGCGTTGAACTCTGGCTCCTCAGTGCTCACCACCGCAAGCAGCGCCGTCCCAAAGGAAACGACGCCAAGGCGCATCAAGGAAAGCATTTCCTGGCCGCGGATGCCGCTGCGGTCGAAGGGGGCAATCTCCGCTACAATGCGCCCATTGGTCGCTCTTGAAATGCCTTCACGCCAGAAGGGCTCCTCGTAGCGCAGATACTGGCTCACATCGGCAAGCCCGCCCACGATGCGCATGCGAATGGGCTCTTCTGCCTGGACCGGAACGGGGCGCAAAACGGCGGAGCAGAGCAGCAAGGCAAGCACCAGCAATAGGCCGAGGCGCAACGCCTTGCCGGGCGAAGGCAGAGGGGGAGGGCCGGACGGGCGGGAGAGGAATGGTCTCGTCATGCGGGAAGCCTACAGGTTTTTGCTACCAATACGCGAGTTTTTTCGTCGTCTTTAAACCATTCCGAGGGGCGGCCTGGATCGCCCGCTTTGCGGCGCGGCTTCAACTAGCCGAGGGGGCCGCCGCCAAGGCGAGGTCCAAGGCACGCTTCATGGCCGGAGAATCAGGCTCCACTCGCGCCGGGAAACCCTGCACCTGCCGCCCATCCCGGGAAACAAGGTATTTATGGAAATTCCAGCGCGGCTCCCCACCCGCCCGTACTGCCGCCCAGCGGTAGAAGGGGTGCGCTTCCGGCCCCCTCACTTTGGAAAGTGCCGCCATGGGGAAGGTAATGCCGAATTGCGCGTCGCAAAACTCCTTAATCTTGCGGGCATCCTGGCTTTCCTGATTGAAATCATTGGAAGGCACGCCAAGCACGACCAGCCCGGCAGCTTCCTGCGCGTCATGCAGGCGTTGCAGCGCGGCATATTGTCCCGTGAAGCCGCAAAAGGATGCGGTATTCACCACGAGCAATACCCGCCCACGCCAAGCGGTCAGGTTGTGTTCGCCGCCTTCCAGGGCAGCGAAGCGAAAATCCCAGGCGGTTGCGGGGGCGGGGGCAGCGGCCATCAGCGGCAGGGCCAGCAGGGCACGGCGGGTCAGCTTAACCATAACGTTCCTCAAGCCAGGGATCGCCCTGATTGTGATAGCCCCGCACCTCCCAAAAGCCGGGGCGATCTTCCGCCAGCAATTCGATGCGCGTCAGCCATTTCGGGCTTTTCCAGAAATAAAGCCGCGGCAGCACAAGCCGCACGGGGCCGCCATGCTGGCGCGAAAGCGGCGCCCCTTCCCAGGAATGCGCCACCATCACATCCGCAGCGGCGAAGGCTTCCAAGGTCAGGTTGGTAGTATAGCCATCATAGGATGTCATGGAAACGAAGCGCGCTTCCGGGCGCGGACGGGCCATTTCCAATAGGGTCGCGGTGCGCACGCCGGAGAAGCGATTGTCATAACGGCTCCATTGCGTGACACAGTGGATGTCGCAAACCATTTCGGTTTGCGGCAGCGCCATGAAGCCTTCCCAGTCAAAGGCCAGGCGATTTTCCACCAACCCTTCAAGGCGCAGCCGGAACTTGGCGGTGCTGACATCAGGCTGCACGCCAAGGTCCAGCACCGGCCAATCCTTCAAGAGCGTCTGGCCGGGCGGCAGGCGTTCCTGCGCCGGGTCGGCAGTGGTGCCGGTTAGCAGGCGGCCTTCTTCGGCCCAGCGTTCCTTGGTCCGCACAAGCTTTTCGCGGATCTGCCCTTCCAGCTTCACGTCTTCCTGGTCCAAGGCGACTACTCCTATTACCGAAGGGTATTGGCGAGGAATGCCTCCACCAAAGGACCCCAAGTCTGCGGCCCGCCAGCGGCGGTGAAAAGGCCATGTCCATCCTGGCCAAAAGCGGGCAAGGCGCGGAATTCCGCGACCCCACCAGCCTGGACATAGTTTTGATGCATCGCCCCCGCAAGCGATGGGCTGAAGAAACTGTCATTGGCAGTGTAAATCCAAAGGCTTGGGATACGCGCGGTCTGGCCAAATTGCCCGGCACTGGTCGCCAGCACATCGGCCCGGCAGTTGTTATTGGGCAGATTATCCACCCTTCCCCCACGCCCGCCCGCCATATTCACGATCGCAGCCACTTCAGGCGGGTTGCGCGCGGCCAAAGCGAGGGAGCCCCAGCCACCAGCAGACTGGCCGACCACAACGGCGCCATCCCGGCGTATCCCCGGCTGGGCGGTGGCATAGGCAAGGGCAGAGCGGATATCCCGCGCGGTCTCCATGCCGCCCGCCACGAAATTGGGATCGCGACAGGAACCAAAGGTTTCCGCCCAGGTGCCACCCGAAGCGCCATAGCCCCGGCGCAAGGGCAGCGCGACGGCATAGCCACGCGTGAGGAACCACGAAATCGCCCGCTGGTCGCAGGCCCAGGGCGCCATGTTTGGGCGCTGCGCCGGGCTGGGTGGGGATCCGTGATTGGCCACGACAAGGCGTGCTGGATTGGTCCCCATCGGGCGACAAAGCCGCATGAGAATGAGTTGGTTCGTGCCTTCAACCGGGATCCAATGATCCTGTTCTCGCCAGAGGCCTTTTTCTTCGGTGATCGGTCCAGCAGAACGCGCTGCAATACCCGCTGCCGGCACGCCCGGCTGATCCGCACAGGCATTAAGGCCAAAGCAGAAGACCAGCGCGGTAAGAAAAAGCCGGATGCCTGACATGGGTTTTTCCTTCAGTAAAACGCGCAACGATATCGTCCTATTTACCCAAGCGTAATGCTCGCATCGCGGATTACCTCAAGCGCGCCCTGTCGCTGTTCGGTCAGCCAGCGCGCAAAAACATCCGGCGCATTGCCGATCATTATCGCACCGGCGGGATCCATCCGCGCGCGCACCGCCGCCGATTTGGCCGAAACGGCGGCGACCGCGGCCATGCGATCAACCACAGCGCGCGGCGTACCAGCGCCAGCGAAAAGCCCATTCCAATCATTCATATCAAAACCAGGAAAGCCGGATTCCGCGAGGGTTGGCACATCCGGCAGGGTGGCTATGCGTTCAAGGCTCGTCACCGCCAGAATGCGTGCTCGGCCCGCCTGCACGGGCGGGCGCACGGAAGATGAGGTGATGAGCACCGCATCAATGCTGCCCGCCAGCAGATCACGCGCCGCATCCGCGCCTCCGCGATAGGGCGCATGCACAAGCCTGATACCAGCGCGCTTTTCAAAGGCAGCCAGCGCCAGATGCGCCATGCCGGCCGCGGGCGGCGTACCGACAGTGATGGTGGCAGGCCGCGCCTTGGCTACCGCCATGAATTCATGAATGTCCTTCGCCGGAAAATCATGCTTCACCGCAATCACTTGCGGAAAGACCGAAATCAAGGTGGTGGGCGTGAAGGCCGTGGCGTAATCAAATGGAATGTCGCGCATCAGCGCGGGATTGGTAAGCTGATTGGCCGCATCCACCAGAAACGTATAACCATCGCGCGGCGCTTGCAGCAGCGCATTCGCGGCGATGATGGCGTTGCCGCCGGTACGGTTTTCAATGATGATATTCTGGCCCAGCGCTTCCTGCATATCGGCGGCGAGCGCGCGCGCAGCGGTATCGGCAGCGCCACCGGCGGCGAAGGCCACCAGCCAACGTATGGGCCGATTGGGCCAATCACCTTGCGCCTGGGCAAGCTTGCTTACCCAAGGTGCGGCCAGCGTGGCTGCAAGTATGGCGCGGCGATTGATTGGTTTGATCATGGTATTCCCCCGAGTTTTTTGATGCGTTTTGTCCCAGCCAGGGTCAGAAATTATCCCGACCAAAGCGCCGTTCAAAGGCAGCGATGTCATCTTCATGCGTCATGGTAAAGGCCAATTCATCCAGGCCCTCCAGCAGGCTCCGCTTCGCGAAGGGGTCAATTTCAAAGCGATGCACCGTGCCATCCGGCGCTGTGACGGTTTGCTCCGGCAGGTCAATCGCGATCTCGGCTTCCGGTGCGGCGATGCTCGCAGCCATCAGCGCGCTGACCGCCTCAGCCAGCAGAATGATGGGCAGAACGCCGTTCTTCACCGCATTGATCGCGAAGATATCGCCAAAGGATGGCGCAATCACCGCCCGTGCGCCCCAGCCATGCAGCGCCCAAACCGCATTTTCGCGAGATGAGCCACAGGCGAAATTGCGCCCCCCCAGAATGATGCGCGCATCACGCCAGCCGGCCCGGTTCAGCGGAAATTCGGGAATCTCATTCCCCGCCGCATCAAAGCGCAAATCACGAAAGAAATTGATGCCATGATCATCATCCCTGGGCCGCGCCAGGAAGCGCGCAGGGATGATCTGGTCCGTATCTATATTGCTCTGCACCAACGGTACGGCGTTGGACCTGATTGAAATGAAGGGCTCCATGATGAGTTACCCAGCCCCCTTCACATGCCTGATATCAACAATATGCCCGGCCAGCGCCGCGGCGGCGGCCATCTCAGGGCTCATGAGATGCGTGCGCACGCCTGCCCCCTGGCGGCCCCGGAAATTGCGATTGGAGGTCGAGGCAATGCGCTGCCCCGGCGTGCCGATTTCGCCATTTGTACCAAGGCACATGGAACAACCGGCTTCGCGCCATTCAAAGCCCGCTGCTTTGAAAATCGCATCCAGCCCTTCGGCTTCCGCCTGGCGCTTCACCGGCGCCGATCCTGGCACCACCCAGGCGGTGACACCCGCGGCAACCTTGCCGGTTTGGGCAATGGCCGCGGCGGCGCGCAAATCCTCTATCCGGCCATTGGTGCAGGAACCAATGAAGACACGATCCATGCGCAAAGCCGCCACCGGCATGCCGGCAGAAAGACCCATATAGGCGAAGCAATCTTCCATCGCCTGGCGGCGCGCTGGGTCTTCCTCAGCCATGGGATCGGGGATCACACCATCAGCGGGCAGTGCTTCCTGTGGGCTATTGCCCCAAGTCACCATGGGCGCGATGGATGCGGCATCAATCACCACCTCATGATCGAATTGCGCGCCGGGATCGCTTGGCAGGGCGCGCCAGCGCGCGAGTGCCGCATCCCATTCGGCGCCCTTCGGCGCATACGGTTTGTCGGCCAGATAGGCGAAGGTCTTTTCATCGGGCGCCACCATGCCGGCCCGCGCGCCGGCTTCGATGGACATGTTGCAGAGCGTCAGCCTGCCTTCCATCGAAAGCCCGCGTATCGCCGAACCGGCATATTCAATCGCATATCCCGTTGCCCCCGCCGTGCCGATGGTGG
This sequence comes from Roseomonas sp., assembly GCA_020249285.1. GTDB lineage: Bacteria > Pseudomonadota > Alphaproteobacteria > Acetobacterales > Acetobacteraceae > Neoroseomonas. The sequence goes on from JADCFX010000029.1 coordinate 59,962, forward strand.
CGATGATATGCAGAATGACATCCTTGGCGGTGACGCCAAAGCCAAGCGCCCCTTCAACCGAAATGCGCATCGTGCGCGGGCGTCTTTGCCACAGGCATTGCGTGGCCAGCACATGCGCCACTTCCGTCATGCCAATACCAAAGGCCAGAGCCCCCAGCGCGCCATGGGTGGAGGTATGACTATCGCCGCATACCAACAGCATGCCGGGCTGGCTCAGGCCAGCCTCCGGGCCGATGACATGCACAATGCCCTGCTGGTCATCCTGAAGGCCGAAATGCCTGATCCCATGCTGCGCGGTATTCCGTTCCAGCGATTCGACCATGCCGCGATATTCCGCATTGGCGATGTCTTCGGCCTTGCGCGTATCGGTGGGGACATAATGATCAGGCGTTGCGAAAATCCGCTCTGGCGCACGAGGCGTGACGCCGCGCTTGCGCAGCATTTCAAAGGCCGGCGCGGTGCCGTCATGGATGAAGTGACGATCAACATAAAGCAAAACCTGACCATCTTCGCGTTCCAGAACGCGGTGGCGCATCCATATCTTATCGAACATGGTCAGGGGTTCAGGTGTGGCGTGCTGCATCATGCGCGGGATCATTCCGGCAGAACCAGGCTTTGGCAAGCGCGGCACCTTCCCCATTTCCTCTCGCCCCGGCGGGCGGGGTGGGGTATCACCCAAGGGTGAATTGGTAAGCGCAGCAGCAGGCATCCGGGCAACACCATGGTCGAGACAAAAATCGCGACAAGCATCAGCCAAGCGGCAGCGGCGGTTGAACTCACCATCCTTATGCCCTGCCTGAATGAGGCGGAAACCCTCGCGACCTGCATCCAAAAGGCGATGGGCTTTCTGGCGCGAAGCGGTGTGGCGGGCGAAGTGCTGATTGCCGATAATGGCAGCACCGATGGCAGCCAGGCCATTGCGCGCGGGCTTGGCGCGCGGGTGATTGATGTTCCCGAGAAAGGCTATGGCGCGGCGCTGATTACGGGCATTGCGGGCGCAAAGGGCCGCTATGTCATCATGGGCGATAGTGATGATTCTTATGATTTCAGCGCGCTTGATCCCTTCATCGCGAAGCTGCGCGATGGTTATGATCTGGTGATGGGCAATCGCTTTAAAGGCGGGATTGCGCCTGGCGCCATGCCCCCCTTGCATCGCTATTTGGGCAACCCGGTACTGTCCACCATTGGGCGGGTTTTCTTCGGCGGGCCGATCCGCGATTTCCATTGTGGGCTGCGCGGATTTTCGCGCGCGGCAATTGTGGTCCTCGATCTGCGCGCGCCGGGGATGGAATTCGCCTCGGAAATGGTGGTGAAGGCCACCATGCGCGGGCTTCGCATCACGGAAGTGCCAACCACGCTTTCCCCGGATGGCAGGTCCCGCCCGCCACATTTGCGGTCCTGGCGCGATGGCTGGCGGCATTTGCGCTTTTTGCTGATTTTCTGCCCGCGCTGGCTGTTTTTCTATCCCGGCGCATTGCTGTTTGCGCTGGGCGCCTTGGCCATGGCGGCCCTATTGCCGGGGCCGGTTTCAGTGGGCGCCGTGACGCTTGATGTGCATAGCCTGCTCTATGCGTCAGGCGCCGTGGTGATGGGCTTTCAGGCCATGCAGTTCTGGGTCTTTGCCAGGCTTTACGGCGCGGTGACGGGGCTGCTGCCGGAAGCGGAGCGGTTGAACCGCGCGCTGAGCCACTTCGGGCTGGAAGCGGCTTTGCTGCTGGCGGGAGGGATTTTTCTGCTCGGCCTCGGGCTCGGGGTTTGGTCGCTGGCGCAATGGGGGGCGCGGGATTTCGGCGCGCTCCAGGGCGCGGGGGTGATGCGGATGGCGATTGCCTCTGTCACCGCCATGCTGATCGGGCTGCAATTGGCCTTTGGTGCCTTCTTCCTGGCCCTGCTTGGCATGATGCGGCCGGCACGGCGCTGAGGCGTGATCAGCCCTTACGCTTGGGCGTGGCGGCTTGGTTGGGCCGCCGCCCCTCTCGGCAGGCATCGGAGCAATAGCGCACCTCATCCCAAACCCGCGCCCATTTCTTGCGCCAGGCAAAGGGGCGGTTGCAGGCGGCGCAAGGCTTTTGCGGCAGGAAGGGCTTGCGATGCACAGCAGCTATTCGCCGGTACGCGCCTCGCCCACCACCCGCCCGCGCGCGGGGTCAAAGAACAGCACCCTTTCGCCATCGGGGCGCACCACCCAAATGGCAATTGCCTTATCGGCCCCGGCTATGCCAGCAATCCGGGTACCGGCGGGCTGGCCCAGGCTTGCCGCGTTGAAACTCATCTGCGACCCGCCGGCGCGCTGCACCAGCAGCACAACCAATGTCACGGTGCCGGCGACGATAAGCACCCCCATACCAATGACCAAAGCCTTGAGAAACTGCACGAAAGACCCCCTTTTTGAACGCTGAACGCCACGAATTCCGCGCGCCCCAGGAAGCCGCCGGCCAACGCGCCGACCGCTTCCTTGCAGATGCGATAGGTTCTCTCTCTCGCTCCCGCGTCAAGGCCCTGATTGTCGAAGGCCATGCCAGCCGGGATGGCGCGCCGCTGAAAGAACCGGCCGAGGCGATCCGCGCGGGCGCGCTTTACGCGCTGGAAATCCCCCCCGCCATCCCTGCCCTGCCTGAGGCGCAGGATATTCCACTGACGATCCTTTATGAAGACCGGGATTTGATCGTGCTGGATAAACCCGCGGGTCTGGTCGTGCATCCGGCACCTGGCAATCAGGATGGCACGCTTGTGAATGCGTTGCTGGCCCATGCGGGTGATGAGTTGTCCGGCATTGGCGGTGAAAAGCGGCCCGGCATTGTGCATCGGCTGGACAAGGACACTTCAGGCGTCATGGTCGCGGCCAAGACCGAATTGGCCTTGCGCCGGCTATCCGAAAGCTTCGCCGAACGCGATCTGGAACGGCATTACCTAGTTCTATGCTGGGGCCTGCCCGAGCCGCTGGAAGGCGAAATCAACGCCCCAATTGGCCGCCACCCGGCGGACCGCAAGCGGATGGCGGTGGTGGAACGCGGCAAGCCGGCCATCACGCACTATAAGGTGCTGCGGTCCTGGGGGACGTCCTGCGCCCTGATTTCCTGCCGGCTTCAGACCGGGCGGACCCATCAAATCCGTGTGCATATGGCTCATATCGGCCATCCCTTGGTGGGGGACCCGGTCTATCTGCGCCGCACCCCCGCCGCGGCCCGCACGCTGGCCGCACCCGTGCGCGATGCCTTGCTCGCCTTCCCGCGCCAGGCTTTGCATGCTGCAAGCCTTGGCTTTCGCCACCCCATCAGCGGCCAGGCTTTGCATTTCGAACGCCCCCCGCCCGAGGATATGGCGATACTGCTTACATTACTGGATGGTAACACCGAGTAACCCGAGTATTTCAGTCGGTTTTTCTTGCACTCCTGCCCGATTCCGGCTAGTAATCGGGTGTCGGAATCCTCGAAGTGCCATTCAAGGCACGGCCGGCCAAGGCCCTCGCAAAGGGCAGGCGACCAGTCAGGGCTTTGAGGGAGATGACAAAAATGTAATGATCGGCCAAGGATGCCGCCTTTGGGGCAGAGTAAGCCGGTTCAGGAGGTAAATGAAGACCATGGCATCTTCTATGGCCATTCCGATGGCGACCGAGGGCAACCTCTCTCGTTATCTCCAAGACATTCGCAAATTCCCGATGCTCTCGGCTGAGGAAGAACTCAGCCTCGCGCGCCGTTGGCGCGATAGCGCAGATGAGCCGGCTGCGCATAAGCTTGTCACATCCCATCTGCGCTTGGTTGCCAAGATCGCCATGGGCTATCGCGGCTATGGCCTGCCGGTAGGAGAGCTGATTTCCGAAGGCAATGTCGGGATGATGCAGGCGGTCAAGCGCTTCGACCCCGATCGCGGCTTCCGCTTGGCCACATATGCCATGTGGTGGATCCGCGCCGCCATTCAAGAATACATCCTGCATTCCTGGTCGCTCGTGAAAATGGGCACAACCGCGGCGCAGAAGAAGCTGTTCTTCAACCTGCGCCGGCTGAAGGCGCAAATGTCCGCCCTGGAAGAAGGCGATTTGCAGCCCGAACAGGTGGCCAAGATCAGCCATGTGCTGCAAGTGCCGGAACAGGACGTGATTTCCATGAACCGGCGCCTTGCGGGCGCCGATAACAGCCTGAATGCCCCGCTGCGCGCCGATGGCGAAGGCGAATGGCAGGATTGGCTGGTTGATGAAAGCGAGAACCAGGAACAGGAACTCGCCGAACATCAGGACATGTCAAACCGCCGCGAATTGCTGAGCGGCGCGCTAAAGACGCTGAATGAGCGTGAACGCCATATCCTGATCGAACGCCGCCTGAAGGAAGAACCGACCACGCTGGAAGAACTTTCGCAGCACTACAACATCAGCCGCGAACGCGTACGGCAGATCGAGGTGCGCGCCTTTGAAAAGCTACAAAAATCCATGAAGCAGCAGATCATGGAAAAGCGCCTGACGATTGGCTGAATAAGCCTTGCGCAATAAAAAAGGCGGTGGAAATTCCACCGCCTTTCTTTTTGGGCTGAGGGTTTCAGCGCATCGGGGGCGCGTATTGCAGACCGCCCTTGGTCCAGAGATTGTTGATGCTACGCGGGAAGCCGATCGGGGTCATATTGCGTTCCCAGATTTCCCCGTAATTCCCAACAGCGCGGATGATGCGCGGCGCCCAATCACGCTCAAGGCCGAGCATTTGGCCAAGATCACCCGTCTGGCCCATGAAGCGCTGGATATCGGGGTTCGTGCTATTCGCGAAAGTACCGACATTGGCTTGCGTAATGCCAAGTTCTTCCGCCGTGATCAGGGCGAAATGCACCCAACGCACCACATCAAAATAGCGCCAGTCACCCTTGCGGACCACGGGGCCAAGCGGTTCCTTGGAAATGATTTCCGGCAGCAGCAGGAAGCGGTTGGCATTGGCGCCCTGGGCTGCCGCGAAGGAAGCCAGCGACGACGCATCGGTTGTATAGGCATCGCAGCGCTTATTGATGAAGGCAGTGCGGATTTCCTCGATATTCTCGATCACCACCGGCGTGAAACGCAGCCGATTGGTGCGGAAGAAATCAGTCATGTTCAGTTCGGTGGTGGTGCCAGGCTGCACGCATACCGTCGCGCCATCAAGCTGCTTGGCCGAAGTCACACCACTGTCCCGATGCACCATGAAGCCCTGACCGTCATAGACATTGATGCCCGCAAAAACCAGGCCGAGCGAGGCTTCGCGCGTCAGGGTCCAGGTCGTGGTGCGGGACAGCAGATCAATCTCGCCCGATTGCAGCATGGTGAAGCGCTGCTGCGTCGAAGAAGGCACAATGCGAAGCCGGTTGGGGTCGCCCAGGATCGCTGTGGCAACGGCGCGGCAATAATCCACATCAAGCCCGCGCCACACGCCCTGACTATCCGGCAGGGAGAAGCCCACCGTTGAGGGCGAGGTAGAGCAGATCAACTGCCCACGGGCACGAATGGCCGCCATGGTATCAGCCGCCGGCGCCTGCGCCATGGCAGGCGCGGTGGTGGCGGCCAAAAGCCCCGCCAGTGCCGCGCCCTTCAAGGCGTTTCCGAGTTTCATCATTGATTTCTGTCTCCCATTGGTTCCGAAAGCCGGATTGCACCAGCTAGGCATCTATAACATGCCCCTCCCCGGCCCCAAGCCCCATTCGCACCGGCACCGGTCGAAAGGGGTTCAGGCGCGCGGATCGAGACCGCACCAATTCGCGATGAAGGTCGCCATCGTGAGCGTGCATTTACGCAAATCCTCGATTGAGGTGCGTTCATCAAAGGCATGCGCCCCCTCTCCCTTCGGGCCGTAGCAAAGCCCGGGGATATCGAAATAAAGCCCGTAATAGCGCGTGTCATTCACCGCCGTGGTGCGGCGTTCCGGCAGGATGCCGCCATGGACCGAGGCATGGGCGGCGGCGAGCACGGCCTCGGCCTCACTGCCCGGTTCCAGCACGTAAGGATCGGTCTGAAAGCCGGTCCAGATGATTTCGGGCGGGTTATTGGCGAGGAAGCCATCGCCCTTGGCCGCCGCGCGCACGGTGGCTTCGATGCCGGCCATGGCTTCTTCAGGCGTGGTGCCGGGCACCAGGCCGATACGGCAATCCACCTCACACCAGGCGGGGGTGGAAGATGCCCAATCCCCACCGCGAATGATGCCGGGGTTGAATTTGATGGGGTCCTTGATGTCAGCATACCAGGCGCTGGCGCGCGCGGCTTCGTTCAATTTGCGCGTATGTGCGTAGAGCGCCTGGATCAGCACATAGGCCGACATGATGGCATTGCTGCCATCCTGCGCGACGGCGACATGCACCGGAATGCCGCGCACGCGCAGCCGAAACCAGATGGTGCCGGTTTGGCTGCGCGTGATGGTATGGCCGGTGGGTTCCGGCACCAGCGCGGCATCAGCGCGATAGCCGCGCAGCAGCGTGGAAAGTGCGCCATTGCCGGTGCTTTCTTCCTCGGTCACGGTTTCCACATAGACATCGGCGGCGGGTGCAAACCCGGCGTCGCGAATGGCATCCATGGCATAGACCATGCACGCCACGCCCGATTTCATGTCATGCGCGCCGCGGCCATACATCCAGCCATCACGGATTACGGCGGCATAGGGCGGGTGGGTCCACATATCGGCGGGGCCTTCGGGCACCACATCAATATGGCCTTGCAGGATCAGGCTGCGCCCGGTGGGGTTTTTCGCGCGATGCGTGGCCACCACCTGCACGCTGCCGGCGGGATCACATTCCACCATCGGCGCCATTTTGGGATGCGGCGGCACATCGGCCAAGGTGTAGCGGTCCACCGCATAGCCACGCGCCGCCATTTGGCGGGCGAACCAATCCTGCAAGGGCGCTTCGCGTCCCCTCAGGCTTGGGAAGCGCACCAATTCCGCCAGGAATTGCACCTGCTTGTCGAAATTCGTGTCTATGGCGGCGGCAATGCGCGCCATGGCTTCCTTATCGGCCATGCTGATCATTCTTTCCTGTTCAAAGGTCTTATGCTGCGTTCAGGGCGGGCTCGCGAGCAGCGCATTGGTGTACCAGGAAGGCGAGGCATCATACTTCACCTTATTCCTGAGCCCCGCCCAGGAAACCTTGAGATAGAAAATCGGAATAACACCCGCATCTTCGATACCGATCCGCATCGCCTCAGCGGTCAGCCCATTACGCCGCGTGGTGTCCATGGTGCGCAAGGCCTCCGCCAAGGGCGCATCCATCGCCGGGTTTGAGTAATGCTGGCGATTGAAGGGGCCTGCGCCGGTTTCGCTGTTTCGTGTCATCAACACCTGGCGCAGCGTATTGGCCGCGATGGAGGAGGTATAGGTGGTCATGAACATCGAAAATTCGCGCGCCGTCGCACGGGTGAAAAGATTGGCGGGCGGCAGGACCTCGACACGGGTTTCAATGCCAAGCCGTGTCCAACCCTGCGCGATGGCCTGCGCCACATCTGTATCCGATGCGAACCAGCCATTGGGGCTATGCAGCGTGATACGAAAGCCATCCGGATAGCCCGCTTGACGGAGCAAGGCGCGTGCCTGATCCAAATCATAGCGCGGCGACGGCATATTGGGGGCGCGGTCCGCCACCGCCGGGGCGGCAAATTGTTCCGCCGGCATGCCCTGACCCATCAGCAGCCGATCCACAATGGCCTGGCGATTGATGGCAAGCGAAAGGGCGCGGCGCACCCGCGCATCACGCAACGGGTTGCGTTCCAGAACGCGGCCCTGCTTGTCGGTCACGAAGGGCGATGGATCACGCGCCGCATCGGGGAAAAGATAGGCGGTGCCATTGCTGGCCACCCCAAAGACCGCCAGCCGCGCATCATTTGTCAGGCGTTGCACATCCTGTACGGGTACAAAATCAATCAGATCCACATCGCCGGACAGCAGTGTTGCCACGCGCGCCCCGGGATTGCTGATGAAGCGCGTTACCACCCTTTCCCAGGGCTGCGCTTCCCCCCAATAATTGGGGTTGCGGATGATTTCGTGCCTTTCGCCAAGCGTATAGCTGCCATGGCGGTAGGCGCCCGTGCCAATCATCGCGCGGCCTGCGTTGAAATCGCCGAGTGTCGCATTCGCATGCAGGCTGCGAGAGACAATCATAATGTTGGAAAGATCCCAATCCAGAAAGGGATTTGGCTCCCTGGTCCGGATTACGATGCGGCGCGGTTCCGGGATTTCGATGGACGCGATGCTGCGCACAAAGGGTGTGAAGGGGCCGGGGCTATTCGTGATGGTCGGCACGCGCGCATAGGAAAAGGCAATATCCTCAGCCGTGAAGGGCGTGCCATCGTGAAATTTCACACCATCGCGCAGCTTGAATTCCCAGGTGAGGTCATCAATCGCGCGCCAGGATTCGGCAATGCGTGGCACCAGGCGGCCAGAGGTGTCGAAATCCACCAGGGTTTCGAAAATCTGCCGCAATATGGCGTTATTGGGGTTGGAGGAATGGTAATGCGGATCCATGCCCGAAGGGGCGGATTGCGCACCGATCGTCAGGCTGCGCTGCGCCTGAGAGGGCGCTGCGCACAGCAGCAGCAAGCCGGCTGCAAGCATCAGCGTTCTGAAAAAGCCCATCGCCACACCCCCAAAGGTTTATGAAGCGATAACGTCACCCTTCATGCGGACGCGGTCAAGCAGCAAAACCCAGAAAAATTGACCGCGCAACCTGGGATCACCACGCCACTTTAAGGGGAATTTCACCCTTGCCTGATTAGTATGCAACCCGTTCCTAACACAGAGCTGGTTTCCCTCAATGTTCTCTGCGCCTTGGTCATCCAACGAATTTGCTTATCGCGCGCGCGGCGTGGCTAGTCATTATTGTTTAGTAGCTTTGGTGTAGGAGTTTATCCATGACAATAGCCTTGTCCCCACACCCGGAAACATCACCCTTGTACGGTTCGGAACGGCGCGCTTGGCTTGAATGGAATGCAGATACTGATAGGATCACGCTTTCCAGCGCAGCGCTTCACCTTCTACAATTGACCACTTCGGATGCGCCACAAAGCGAGATTGCTTTTGGTGAATTTTTTGACATACCCAATCGGAACAAGTTGGCGATTGCCTTCGAAGATATACTGACCCAGGAAGGGCCGGTTTCAGTTGAATTGCTGCACCAAACATCCGCAGGCACGCAGGTCCTCCTATTTCGTGGGGAATTGGACAGATCGCGTGAAGGCCGGATTGTGGTCGCAAGCCTTGAAGACGTGACGAGCAGCAGTGGTGGGCTTCAACAAATCCCCGCGCAGAAGCGGTTTGAGACCTTCGTCAGCCTCATTCAAAAGGACCCTGCCTATTTCGATTCGGTCCCGCTCGGGCTCATGATGGTCAATGCTGGCTTCATCACCCAGGTAAATCCAAGACTCGCCGAAATTCTTTCAACCCGCATCGGAAGCCTGATTGGTGAGCCGGTGTCGCGCATCCTGGCATCCAAACAAAGCTATGATTACTACATGGAGGCTGTTTGGGGCGAGGCGACTGAAGACAGCCAAGATTTTGTCGAAACAGAATTTGAAAATGATGATGGCGCACTGATCTGGCTTAGGGTCAGCGTCTCACGCATTTGTACACCAGGGCACGAAAATTCCTGCCTTTGCGTGATTGAAGATATCACGGAGCGAAAGAAGCTTGAACAGGATGTCTGGACCGGATTGGCGGAAACCATCTCCGCCAAGGAAGCGACTGACAATGCAAGTCGGATGAAAAGCGAATTTCTTGCCATGGTCAGTCATGAAATCCGCACACCGCTTTCCGCGGTGATCGGTATGCAGAAGCTGGCCTTGCGCGACCCGGCGCTCAAGGAAAAAACCCGTCAACATCTTGATATGGCCCAGACCAATGCGGAATTTCTGCTGGACCTGCTCAATGATATCTTGGATTTCTCTAAAATAGAGGCCGGCAAGCTGCTACTTGAATCAGTGGATTTTTCCCTTCGGCATCTGATCACCGAAAGTAGCGCCCTGCTGATGGAACGGGCTGCAACGAAGAATATCTCGCTGAAGATAGATACTGAAGCTACCGTTCCGGATACGCTGGTTGGCGACCCGGCGCGCGTCAAGCAAATCCTGATCAACCTGATCGGCAATGGCATCAAATTCACGGATAAGGGGGGTGTGGCGCTACGCGTTCAGCTTGAAAGCAGTGTTGCGGATGTAAACAATATCCGCTTTGAGGTCGAAGATACTGGTGTCGGTATTTCACGCGAAGCACAGGCGCAGCTCTTTCAGAAATTCGCACAGGGCGATACTTCGACAACAAGGCGCTTCGGCGGTACGGGTCTTGGCCTTGCCATTTGCAAACAGCTTGTGGAGTTGATGCAGGGTGACATCAGCCTGAAGAGTGAGCTTGGCAAGGGAAGCTGCTTCAGCTTCGTAATCCCATTCAAAATCGGCTCGGTGCCCGCCAATATCCTGCCAGCCGTCCTGGTGCCGCATTCCCACCAGTTGAATATTCTATGCGCTGAGGATTTCCCCCCGAACCAAATCATCATCCAGGGCTTGCTGGATGAGATGGGGCACCGGGTGGAGTTTGCCGATAATGGCCGCAAGGCATTGGAAGCCCTGGCGTTACGCAGCTATGATGTCATCCTGATGGATGGGCGGATGCCTGAAATGGATGGCGCAACCGCCATTCGCCTGATCCGATCCGAAGGTGACGGGCAATATTATATCCCAGACCCGAAAATCCGCATCATTATGTTGACGGCGAATGCAGGCGATGAAAGTCGGCAATTCTATTTCGCTAGCGGAGCCGATGATTTTCTGGTCAAGCCGATAGATGAGGCCTTATTGCATCAAAGCCTGGCGCGGGTGATCGAGGCACGCCTCGCGGAAGGGGCATCGCTGCTGCCAATCATGCGCCATGGTGAGCAGGAATTGGAAAGATTGTTCGGTGTGGCCGCGCCGGCAGGGGCTGGCGTTACGCAAATCATGCCGATCACGCCTAAGGGTAATCCTCAGGAGGAGAACCGTAGCCTCAGGGAACGGCTGCGCGAGGCCCTGCGTGCGGATCTCGGCGCTCGGCTCCAGGCGCTTGATGAGGCTTATACCAGCCGGGATATGCAGACACTCGCCAATCTCTTTCACAGCCTCAAGGGAAGCGTTGGCTATATTTGGCCCGGTGGGGCTCTGCAAGGCATGAGTGCCATTCTTGAACAAGCGGCTGACCGCGAAGATTGGCATACTGTAGAAAGAGAAATGCCGGGGTTCCTCGACATACTGAACGAGATATCAGAAGGGTCCATTTCATGAGAGCACTTGTCGTTGATGATGATGTGGTTTCGCGCATGGCGCTCGCCGACCTGATGCGCAGCTTCATCGAACTGAAGGTGGTTGAAGCGGTGGATGGGCAGGATGCCTGGGAACAGATGGAAATGGGACCGGCCCCCATGATCTGCTGCTGCGATGTCCAAATGCCCCGGCTTTCCGGTATTGGCTTGCTGAAGCGCGTGCGTTCTTCGCCGCGCTTCAAGGATATTCCCTTCGTGTTGGTTACTGCCGCAGCTGATCTTGAAACCGTAAAGCAGGCGGTAACACTCGGAATCAGCCACTACATCATCAAGCCATTCCATGCGCGGGAAGCGCGCGGTTCCTTGCAAAAAATCCTCAATACGGCGTGGGAGAGGATTGCCGAGCCACCCCCCGCAACGCTTAACCGGCTGAACATCGCGCCCGATCAACTGATGGCCTATCTTTATTCACTTAGGGGCCAATGCGCGGTTTTTGCGCGTGACCTCCGGCGATCCAAGAACCTTCAGGATGTGCAGGGGGTTGTTGGGCGGCTGAAGGGTTTGCACACGGGCTGCCTGACCCTGGGGCTGCATTACGCGGCCGAATTGGTCTTGCAACTGCGCGATGAAGATTCGGATATCGAACGTGTCGAACAGGCGCTGATCGAAATTGAATTGGCTATTTCCTCCCAGGAAGAAAGGGTCAAGGCGCGCCACAGCCTTGCCGGCGGCGCTGCTCCCATCAAACGGAGCGCCATGGGCGGCGCTCCTGCCTGAGCGCCTCTGGCCGCTTTCCCCACGGGGTCGCTCTGTGCTTTGGTATGGTTGCAGGAGCCTACCATGCCAAACGCCGAATCGCCCGGACCAACACCCACGCGCCATACGCAAACCGCCATGCTGGCCGAAAGGGCGGCGGTTTTGTTGTTGCTGGCCCTATTGCTCTACGGCGTCATTCGCGTCCTGGAACCCTTTGGCCTCGCTATCGCTTTTGGTGGCTTCATCGTCATTGGCACCTGGCCACTAAGGCAGGCGATGGTCAGCCGCGGCATCCCGCGCGGCATCGCTGCGACGCTCATGTTGCTGCTGCTTGTGCTTTCTGTTGCCATCCCTGCCCTTGCCCTGACGCCTGAGTTGGGCGGGCAGATTGCCCAAGCGTCAAAGGTGGGGCGTGAACTTCTGGCCGGCCTACCAGAAGCCGCGCCGGCTTGGCTTGCGGGGCTGCCGCTCGTTGGTGGCGCGATCAGCAATTGGTGGCCGCAATTGCTGCATTGGCAGGGTGATTTCGGGGCCCTTCTGGCGCCCTACACCGGGCGCATCACCAGCCTTTTGGTGGATATCGGCCAGGCGGCGGCGGCAAGCGTGGTGCAAATCCTGCTCGCGCTGATTGTCGCCACCGCTTTCTGGGTCAGCGGCGACAAGCTCGGCGATCAGGTGACGGACATTGCCGGGCGCTTGGCGGGTGAAACGGGCCGCAATGCGGTGATGGCCGCTGAAGGTGCGGTGCGCGGTGTGGCCTGGGGCATTGTCGGGACAGGCATCATCCAGGCGATGCTGATGGGCATTGGCCTTGCCATTGCCGGCGTGCCGGGGGTTGGCGTGATTTCCTTCCTGACACTGATTTTTTCCATCAGCCAGGTGCTTGGGCCGCTTGTGGTGGTGGCTTGGCTTGGTGCGGCGGCTTGGCTCTATAGCGAAGGTCAGCTCGCCTGGGCGATTTTCATGGGGCTTTGGGGGCTGATCATGGTCTCGGGCAGCGATAACATTATTCGCCCCTTGCTCATCAAGCGCAGCAGTGAAATGCCGCTCTCGCTCATTATTCTCGGTGTCTTTGGCGGGTTGATCGCTTTCGGCTTCCTGGGGCTATTCATTGGTCCCGCCTTGCTGGCCGTGGCGCATGGGCTGCTCAAGGCTTGGCGCGGTGACGAGGCGCCCACGAACCCCTGATCCCCCAGGGCTGGCAAAGCCCGTGTCCCGCGTTATGACTAGCCTTAAGAAAGGGCAGGAGATACCCATGGCCACACGCAAGCATCGTATCGCCGTCATCCCCGGGGATGGCATTGGCAAGGAAACCACGCCCGAGGGGCTTCGCGTGCTGGATGCCGCGGCGCGGCGCTTCGGTTTTGAACTGGAACTGACGCATTACGATTGGTCCTGCGAAACCTACGCCAAGACCGGCAAGATGATGCCGGATGATGGCATGGATCGGTTGAAGGACAGCGACAGCATCTTCCTGGGCGCCGTGGGCTGGCCCGGCGTGCCGGATCATGTCTCGCTCTGGGGTTTGCTCATCCCGATCCGTCGCGGCTTTGACCAATATGTGAACCTGCGCCCCTGCCGGCTGCTGCCGGGTGCCACCACGCCGCTTGCGAATCGTGGCCCCAAGGATATTGATTTCATTGTGGTGCGTGAGAATACGGAAGGCGAGTATTCATCCAGCGGCGGGCGCATGTTCGTGGGGACAGACCGCGAATTCGTCTCCCAGGAAAGCGTTTTTACCCGCGTTGGGGTGGACCGCGTGCTGCGATACGCCTTTGAATTGGCCAAGACCAGGCCGCGCAAGAAGGTAACCAGCGCCACGAAATCCAATGGCATCACCTTCACCATGCCCTATTGGGATGAACGCTTCGCCGAAATGGCCAAGAATTATCCGGGCATCACGACGGACCAATTCCATATTGATATCCTCTGCGCTCATTTCGTGCAGCATCCGGATTGGTTTGATGTCGTGGTGGGGTCCAACCTGTTCGGCGATATCCTGTCAGACCTTGGGCCAGCGGTTGCGGGGTCCATCGGCATTGCGGCCAGCGCCAATATCAATCCCGAAAAGCACTTTCCTTCCATGTTCGAACCCGTCCACGGCAGCGCGCCGGATATCGCGGGCAAATTCATCTGCAACCCGATTGGGCAAATCTGGTCGGGTGCGATCATGCTGGAACACCTCGGCGAAAAACAGGCCGCCGATGCGATTCTTGCGGTGATTGAAAAGCTGCTGGCGGAAGGCGGCCCGCGCACGCGCGATATGGGCGGACAGGCCGGCACGGTGGATGTGGGCCGCGCCATCGCCGAAGCCGTAGCGAAATTCTGAAGCGGCCAAACGCGCAAAAAAGAAGGGCTCGCCGGAACCACACCGGCGAGCCCTTTTTGCGTCAAACGCGGTGAACGCGGATCAGCGTTCCAGGCACATGGCAACACCCATGCCGCCGCCGATGCAAAGTGTCGCCAGCGCCTTCTTCGCATTGCGCTTTTGCATCTCAAACAACAGGGTCGTCAGCACGCGGGCACCCGACGCACCAATTGGGTGGCCAATCGCAATGGCACCGCCATTCACATTCACCTTGCTGGTATCCCAGCCAAGGTCCTTGTTCACGGCGATGGCTTGCGCGGCGAAAGCCTCATTGGCTTCGATCAGGTCCAGATCATCAATCTTCCAGCCCGCCTTGGCCAAGGCCTTGCGCGAAGCCGGGATGGGGCCGGTGCCCATGATGGAAGGATCAACGCCCGCAGTCGCCCAGGAAACAATGCGCGCAAGTGGGGTAATGCCGCGCTTGGCGGCTTCCGTCGCCGTCATCACCACCACCGCCGCCGCACCATCATTGATGCCGGAAGCATTGCCGGCGGTGACAGACCCATCCTTGGCAAAGGCCGGGCGGAGCTTACCCAGGATTTCCATCGTTGTGTCCGGCTTCGGGTACTCATCGCTGGCAACAACAACATCGCCCTTGCGGCCCTTTACCGTCACCGGTGTGATTTCATCGGCGAAGCGGCCCGCCGCCATCGCCTCACCTGCCTTGCGCTGCGAATTATAGGCGAATTGATCCTGTTCATCGCGCGTGATCTGGAAGGCGCGGGCGACATTTTCCGCCGTATTGCCCATGTGATAACCATGGAAGGCATCCATGAGCCCATCGCGCAGCATGGTATCCATCAGGGAAAGATCGCCCATCTTCTGCCCAGCGCGCAGCTGCTGCGCATGTGGCGCCTGGGTCATGCTTTCTTGACCGCCCGCGATGACAATGCGCGCATCGCCGGCGGCAATCTGCTGCGCCGCCAAGGCAACCGCGCGCAGGCCCGAACCGCAAAGCTGATTGATGCCGAAAGCGGTATGTTCCACCGGAATGCCAGCATTCACCGAAGCCTGGCGCGCCGGGTTTTGCCCCGCGCCGGCAGCCAGGATCTGGCCAAGGATCACCTCATCCACTTCCGCGCCTTCAATGCGGGCGCGTTCCATGGCGGCCTTGATGGCAACAGTGCCCAGCGCATGCGCGGATAATGAGGCGAAAGCCCCGTTGAAGGCGCCAACCGGGGTGCGGGCGGCGGAGGCGATCACGATTTCGGTCATGGGGGCTGATATCCTTCCTGAACAATTGGGGGTTGCAAGCCGAAAATTTCATTTCTCTAGCCGACAGGATCACTACCTTAATTGGGGCACAGCTTCCACCGCTTTGCGCTGCCAAGACTACCCTTCATCAAATCTTATCACAAACCGCGCAACCAGTCGCGCAAGGGCTTCCATAGCGCGGCCTCGGCAGCAATGCCGGCGACCATGCCGATATGCCCCGCCGGCGCCATATGCAGCTTGACCTGACGCAAGCGGCCGGTCAGCGCCAGGGCAGAGGCCGGGGGCACAATCCGGTCCCGATGCGGAATGGCAGCAAAGGCCGGGCCTTGCCAAAGCGCCGGGTCCACCACCTGCCCGGCCACGCGCCAGGTAAGCCCCGACGGTTCATTCCGCCCATACCAGCCGCCAATGCATTGCCGCGCCACCGGGGCGGCCAAAGGCACGCCATCATTCAGCCAATCTTCCAGCGCCACAAAGCGCCGTGCGGCGGGGGAAGCCTGCTCAAGCCGGCCAAAACCACGAAATTTTTCAGCAATGCCAAAGGGATCAAGGTTGGCAAACAGGGTTTGCAGCACATCCACCGGCAGCGCGCCGGTTGGTTCCATCAGCGCTTCCAGCCCCGGCAAAGCGGCAGCCGCGGCCCGGGCGCGCGCCTCACCTTCCGGCCCAGCGTGGAAATCCCAAGGGGTCGCCAGCAAAGCCAGACTGCGGACCAAATCAGGCCGGCGCAAGGCCAACGCCAGACCGAGCAAGCCCCCCATGCAATAACCGGCCAGAATCACCGGGCCAGGGGCAGCCATCAGCGCCCTTTCCAGCCGGCCGGCGATGTAATCGGTCAGGGTAAAGTGCCGTTCGGCCTCACCCGGCCAGCCCCAATCGAGCAACAGGGTGCGAAACCCCTGCCCCGGCAGCCAACGCAGCAGGGAAGCTTCCGGCATCAAGTCAAGCACATAGGCCCGGTTCACCAGGGAAGGCACAAACACCACTGTCGGCCCCTGCCCGCCATAATCCAGTAATTTGCTGTCTTCCTCGGCCCAAATCGCCGGTACCGGCGGGGCCTGACGTTCAAACGGATGGCGCCGATAGGCCGCAAGCCCAGCCACCAGCGCGCGATCCGCCCGCAGCAGCCGGTTCAGAACCGCGCCGCGAAAAGCCTCAGGCGCGTGGCCGGCGCTGGCGAGGGCGGCGCTGATGCGCGCTGCCTCCGCCTGCCCCGCCTTCGAGATCGGCCAGGCGGCGTTCCAGGGTGGCGATCCGCTCGGCCATGGCATCCCGGGCAGCGCCCCCGCTGCCACCATGGCCCGGATCCCCGCCAGCCCCAGATGGAGCGGCAGCGGGCGCGGGCCGCGACGGCGGAACGGCGCTGTCATGCTGGGTAGCCGCGCCGGGGGTGAAAGGCTTGGCGAATTGCGCCGCAGCCCTGAACCAGGCTGCCCCAAGCGAGGCAAACGCCGCCCATTTTTCCGCCAATTCCGGATCGGCGGCGAGCCCGGCTACCTCGCTCTGCCAAAGCGCGATCCAGTCTTCCGCAAGCTTTTCGATATCCTCGGGGCCGGTCATGGGGCAAGGTTATAGCGGCATCAGCCCCCGCCGGATACGACCCCTTTGGCGCGTTTTTGCACCGCAACAGGCTTTCGCATTGCGGCATGAACCATGCTAGGCTGATCGCAGAACGAAATAGGCTGAGGCAAGGTAGCATGTCGGGTCGTCAATCCCCCCAAGCCGGTGAGCAGAAGGCGCTGCCCCCGATTGTTGTCAAGAAATACGCGAATCGGCGGCTCTACAACACTGAAACCTCATCCTATGTCACTTTGGATGATCTGGCGGCCATGATCCGGGATGGGCGGGATTTCGTGGTCTATGACGCCAAGACGGGTGAGGACATTACCCGAGGCGTCTTGACCCAGATCATCGTGGAACAGGAAGGCAAGGGGCAGAATATGCTGCCCACCGCCGTGCTGCGGCAATTGATCGGGCTTTACGGCGATAATCTGCAATCGCTCGTCCCACGCTATCTGGAAGCGGCCATGGCGTCATTCTCGCAGCAGCAGGACCAAATGCGCGATACGCTGAGCAAGACCATGGGCGGCTTCATGCCCTTCCCAGGCGCCGTGCCGGACCTGCAGGAAGTCGGCAAGCAGAATATCGCCATGATGGAACGCGCGATGAGCCTGTTCACACCTTTCGCGCGACGCGAGGAAAACGCCCCGAGTGATGAAACCGAGGCGTTAAAGAAAGAAATTGAGACATTGAAAGGCGAATTGGCCGCGCTAAAATCGCGCACTAAAGGCTGAGCGCGTTGCTTTTTTGAGCCTCATATTCACCGGTTGATCACCAATGCCACGCATAATCCGAAATCAGTGAGGGGCATGATGCTCCGCTGAGGAATCGGGTTGATGGACAGCATCGTCGAAATTGCAGAATCATTCCGCCAGGCCGAGGCCGGTATCGTCGAAGTGGTCTCCACCCAAAGGGCCAATGCTGCCGATAAGCATGTGGGCGCACGCATTCGCGAAAGGCGCACCATGCTTGGCCTATCCCAGCAACAATTGGCGAAGATGATCGGCGTTACCTATCAGCAGGCGCATAAATATGAACGCGGTCTGAACCGCATTTCGGCGGGCCGGCTTTACGGTATTGCCCAGGTGCTGGGCGTGCCGATTTCCTGGTTTTTTGAAGGGCTGAAATCCGAAAGCGTGGACCCTTCCATGTCTCAGCGGCAGCGCATGTGCCTGGAATTGGCGCGCAATTTCGCACTGATTGACAATGACAAGCACCAGGAAGCGCTGAGCCAGATGGCGCGCGCTTTGGCCGCGCAAGCCCAAGCCGTGGCGCGGAGCGGCGTCGCCGGCGAATAGCCTGGCCTTGCCCCTTGGGGGGCTGATTCCATCAGCCCCCGATCCCGGCTAGTTATGGCCCATGGACGAATCCCGGCCAGATAACACTCCCGAATATGGCGTCGCCGATCTGGCCGGCGCCATTCGCCGCACGCTGGAAGGCGCTTTCGGGCGGCTGCGCCTGCGCGGCGAAATCACCGAAATGAAGCGCTATCCTTCCGGGCATATCTATTTGTCGCTCAAGGATCAGGACGCCAAGATCGAAGCCGTCATCTGGAAAGGCTCGGTGCGCAATATCGGCACCATGCCGGAAAACGGCGTGGAGATGATCGCCACGGGGCGCATTTCCACCTATGCGGATCGGTCAAAATACCAGCTGGTGATTGAAAGGCTGGAATATGCCGGCGAAGGCGCCTTGCTTGCGCGCATTGAAGCGCTGCGCAAACGCCTGCTGGAAGAAGGGCTGTTTGACGAAAGCCGCAAGCGCCCCTTGCCACTGTTGCCGCGCGTGATTGGCGTGATCACCAGCGAAAAAGGCGCGGTCATTCAGGACATTCGCACCACCATCGCGCGCCGCTTTCCGCGCCATATCCTGCTGTGGCCCGTCGCGGTGCAGGGCCAGGGCGCGGCGGAACAGATTGCCGCCGCCATCAGGGGTTTTTCCGCCCTGCCCGCAGGCGGCCCCGTACCGCGCCCCGATGTGCTGATTGTGGCGCGCGGCGGCGGCAGCCTTGAAGACCTCATGGCCTTCAATGAGGAAATCGTCATTCGCGCCGCGGCTGAAAGCACGATTCCGCTGATTTCCGCCGTCGGCCATGAAACCGATACCACGCTGATTGATTTCGCCTCTGACCGTCGTGCACCGACGCCCACCGCCGCCGCCGAGCTTGCCGTGCCAGCCCGGGCGGAGATTGCCGCTGCCCTGATGCAAACCGGCGCTCGGCTGGGTCAGGCGGCTTCTGGCCTGGTGAATGGCGCGCGGCTTCGGCTGCTACGCGCCGAACGCGGCCTGCCGGATGTGCCGTCACGCCTCGCGCAATCACGCCAGCGCCTGGATGATTGGGGCGAGAGGCTGCCGCGCGCCGTATCGGCTGGCCTGGCCGCGCGCGCGCAACGTCTAGGCGCGATCCGCATTCCCCATCCACGAGAAGGCATTTTGGCGCGGCGCGCCGCGGTTGACGCGCTCAGCCTTAGGCTTGGCAGTGCCTGGGCGCGCCGGCGCGATGGCTTCGGCGCCTCCGCTGTGTTGGCGCGGCTTTCGCCCGCCCCGGTGCTGGCCATGCTGCGCCAACGCCAGGCAGTGCTGGAAGGGCTTTCCGCGCGGTTGGAGAGTGCTTCATATACCTCGGTTCTCGCGCGCGGCTTTGCCCTGGTGCGCGATGCCAAGGGCGCGCCGGTGGTGGCAGCGGGCGCTGTCTCCCCCGGTCAAGGCTTGCGCCTGACCTTTGCTGATGGCGAAGTGGCCGTGAATGTTGATGCTTCGCGCCAAGGACGCCTTTTGTGATGCCCGCCCTGCCCCGCCGCCTGCTACTTTCGGCGCCCGCCTTGCTGCTGGCCGCACCAGTGCGGGCGGTGACCTTGAATGAGGCTGCCCTGACCCAGGGCGGGTTTGTGTTGGGACGGGCCGCGCCGGGCAGCCGCCTTGCGCTGGATGGCCGCGCGGTCAGGGTCTCGCCAGCCGGGGATTTCGCCTTTGGCTTTGGGCGCGACCATGCCGCCCAGGCGCGTTTGGTCATCACGGCCCCGGGAAGTGCTGCGGAAACCCGCGTGCTGAATATCGCCAAGCGGGCATGGCCAACCGAGAGCATTTCCGGCCTGCCGCCCGCGCAGGTGACGCCGGATGCCGAAACCTTGACCCGCATTGCCCGCGAAAGGGAGAAGCTGTCGGGGGTGCGGGCGATTGAAACCAACCTGACCGGCTTTACCGAGGGTTTTGTCCGCCCCGCCCCTGGCCGGATTTCGGGCGTTTTCGGCAGCCAAAGGATCCTGAATGGCCAGCCGCGCCAGCCCCATTACGGGCTGGATTTCGCCGCCCCAACCGGCACGCCGGTGCTGGCTTGCGCTGGCGGGCGGGTGACTTTAGCCGATGAATTCCATTTCTTTGGCAAATTGATCGTACTGGATCACGGCCATGGGGTGAATTCGCTTTACGCCCACCTTTCGGAGATATCGGTGCGGGAGGGCGAGAGCATCGCCAAAAGCCAAAGAATCGGCGCCATCGGCATGACCGGGCGCGCGACCGGGCCCCATTTGCATTTCAGCCTGTCCTGGTTCCTGCAATGGCTGAACCCTCAGCCAGTGGTGCTGCCAGCCTGACCGCCCTGCAAAAGCGAGGCTTTGGTTGCGTCGGGCGGGGCTGACCGGCATAAAGGGACGCACCTCCCCTTTTTGTCTCAAGGTTTTGAAGAATGCAGGGCCTGCCGCAAATCATCAGCCTCGTGCCGCAGACCGGACTGCAATTCATTGACATTCGGTTCAATTTGGACCGGTTGCCGCGCGCCCCGCGTTCCTTCTGGGAACAGCCGCTGCCACCCGGCGCTGACCCGGCAAGCGGCGGTTTAGTGAATCTGCGCAGGCTGACGGAAAACGGCGAAGGCGCGCTGCTGGACCCAATCAGTGGCCGCAGCCCCCCGGATGAGGAAATTTATCAGATCGGTCGCGGTCAGGTTCTGGAATTCATCCTAGGGCGCTGGATACCGTTGCCTTTTTTCCGCGTGGCCGCTGTGGGGGCCTCGGGCCAGGAGGTCTATGACAAGGGCCCGACCAATTGGGCGCGGCTGCGCATTTCCGCACTTTCCGCCCCGGATGAGGAAGGCAATACGCATCACGCCGTGCTTGCCTTTGATACGGCCCTGCGTGCGCGCGAAGAAGGCCGCCCCTACACCGCGATTTCGCCCGCCGATAGCGAACGCGCCGGCGAATTCACCTTTGTGTCTGATCGGGAACAGACAAGCTGGTTCATGAATGAACCCTGGCTGATCCAGTGGCTTGAGGAAATCTTGCAGGACATGCGCGCCGCAAGTGGCCGGCGGGCGCGCCCTGAGGATGAACAGCGCGCCTGCGAACACTGGGCGCGCTACATCACGCTTCTGGAATTACTAACGGAAGCGCGCATCCTGCCGCGCGTGAAGTTGGTGGATGTGGTTTCCAACAGCAAATCCTATGAGCCCATCAATGTTGATCTGGTCTTGGATATCGGCAATGCGCGCACCTGCGGCATTTTGGTGGAAGATGAACGCGACAGCCGGCTTAATCTGAACAACAGCTACCCTCTGAAGTTGCGGGATTTGAGCGCGCCCGAACTAGGCTATGCCTTTCCCTTTGAAAGCCGCGTCGAGTTTGCGCGCGCTAGTTTTGGCAAGGATGCCCTCAGCCGCCGTTCCGGGCGTGGCAATGCCTTTCAATGGCTGAGCCCGGTGCGCATTGGCCCCGAAGCAGTACGACTTTCTGCCGCGGCGCGCGGCAATGATGGTGCCACGGGGCTTTCATCACCCAAGCGCTATCTTTGGGATGAAAGAGCGACGACACAGGTTTGGCGCTTCAATGGCATGGCCGCGGATGGTGTCACCACGGACCCGCCGGTAAGCGGCAGTTTCATGGCCTGGGTCACGGAAGAAGGCGAAGTGCTGCGCGCAAAGCCGCGCGGACGCGGTGGTGCTCCGCGCCAGCCCGCCGTGCGTGCGCGCTTCAGCCGTTCATCGCTGATGAGTTTTCTGCTCGCGGAAATCCTGTTGCAGGCGCTGTCGCAAATCAATTCAGTTGAAACCCGCTATGCGCGGAGCTTCCCCGATGTGCCGCGCCGGCTGCGGCGCATTTTGCTGACCATGCCGCCCGCCATGGCGTTGGCGGAACAGCGTATTTTCCGTCATCGCGCCGAAGCTGCGGTGCGCCTTGCCTGGGATATGATGGGCTGGGGCAATCCAACGCCTGGCGCCGCCGCGCCGCCGCCGGAACCGCGCGTCATTGCCAATTTGGATGAGGCGACGGCGACGCAGCTGGTGTTCCTCTACACTGAAGCCAGCCAGCGCTTACGTGGTGATCCCGCAAGCTTCTTCGCGCTGACCGGACGCGCGCGGGAAGGCTATGGCAAGGCGCCTTCTTTGCGTGTGGCGAGCATTGATATTGGCGGCGGCACCACGGATTTGATGATCTGCACCTATTCCGCCGAAGCCGGGCAGGAAATTGAACCTCATCAGAATTTCCGCGAAGGCTTTCGCATTGCGGGCGATGAAGTGTTGCAGGAAGTTATTCAAAGCATCGTCCTGCCGCAGCTTGAAGATAGCCTGCGCCAGGCCGGCGTACGCGACCCCAAGGCGCTGCTCCGCGAAGTGCTGGGCGGGGATCGCGGCGCGCAAAGCGAATTAGAACGCCATTTGCGCCGGCAATTCGTGACGCAAGTGCTGGAACCAACCGGGCTTGCGATTTTGCATGGCTACGAAAAGATAGATGAACGCGCTTCCGGCGAGTTTCTGCGTGAAAAGCTCAGCACCATTCTGCATGGGCGCGATGTGGCGGCGCCCCTGCGCTATTTCGAACAACAGGCGGCGCGCGCCGGTGCTGCCGGGTATCATTTGCTGGAAGCGGAAATGGCGGCGGCGGCGGGTAGTGTGGATGCCATCGTGCAGGCAGCGCTTGGCCAAGTAATCGCTGATCTTTGCGAAGTGGTCTATGCTTTTGATTGCGATTGGCTGCTGCTGTCCGGCAGGCCATCCAGGCTGCGGGCGATTTCCGATATGGTGCTGGCCAAGATGCCGGTGCCGCCGCATCGCATTGTGGGCATGCATCGCTATCGCGCCGGAAGCTGGTATCCGTTCCGCGATTCTGCCGGGCGCGTGGATGACCCGAAAACCACGGCGGCAGTGGGTGCCATGCTTTGCGCCGTGGCTGAGGGGCGTTTGGAGAATTTCCTTATGCGCACTAGTAGGCTTGCCATGCGCTCCACCGCGAAATACCTGGGACGGATGGAGATTTCGGGGCAGATATTGAAGCCGAATGTGCTACTTCAGGACCCGGATGCGGCACTGTCCAAAGCACCGGGCGCAGCGCAGGATGTGAAATTCAGCATGGAGTTTCGCGCCCCGGTGTTTCTTGGCTTCCGCCAATTGGATTTGGAACGCTGGACGGCAAGCCGACTTTACATTCTGGAATATGCCAACCCCGATAATGTGCCTCGGCTGAATTTGCCACTGAAGCTTTCCATCCAGCGCGCGGAAATAGACCCTGAAAGCGCGGACGCCGAAGAGTTGCGCGAGGATTTCACCATAGACGAAATCCTGGATGCGGAGGGCGATCCTCAGCATCGCGGCATTGTGCGCCTGCGCCTGCAAACCGAGCGCAGTGAAGCGGGCTATTGGCGCGATACCGGCGCGCTTTCGGTACCTTGAGGAATAAGCGATGACAACGCCGAATGCCGAAAACGAAGCGCTCGCCAAGCAATGCGATGCAGTGGCCGATGCCGCACATGGCGCCATTGAATGGATCGCCCACGCCGGAGATGTGGTGCGCGAAGAAGGCCCAGCGCTGGCGCGGGATTTTCGACGTGAAGGGCTGCGTGCGCGCAAGCTTGCCAATGCGGCGCGCAGGCCGATGTGCGTTTCTGTCTTTGGCCCAAGCCAGCAGGGGAAAAGCTATCTGATCGCCTCCTTGGCGCGGAAGGAAGGCAAGCCCACGACCATCCGCTTTGGGGAGGAGCTCCGCGGCTTCAACCGCGACATCAACCCTGATGGCGGCAAGGAATCTACTGGGCTTGTCACGCGCTTCACCACGCGGCCAGTCACCGGCCTGCCCGGCATGCCCGTGGTATGCCGCATGCTGTCCGAAACAGACATCGTGAAAATCATGGCCAATGCCTTCATGGAGGATTTTGACCGTGATACGGTGATCCCGCTCGATACTGGCGTGATCGAAGCAAGCATCGCCAAGCTGCGCGCCAAGGCGGCACCCGCAGCAGTGGGGCGGCTTAATGAAGATGATATCTACGATCTGTTCGAGTATTTTGAACGCTACTTCCTGAACCACCCGACGCATCTGGCACTCAAGCCCGGTGTCTGGAAAGAAATTGAAAGCCTGGCGCCGCGCCTGCAAATCGCTGATCGCGTAGAGCTTTTTGGACTGCTTTGGAACAATACGCCGACCATGACAGCCACCGCGCTGAAATTGATTGGGGCGCTGGCGCAGCTTGATTTTCCGGAAGAAGCCTGCTGCCCCATGCTGGCAGTAGAACCAAAGGCGCAGAGCATCATTGATGTTGAAACCATGTCGCACCTCGGTAAGGGTGATGGTGACCCCGTGCCGGTTGCCACCCGCGCAGGGCGCCGTGCGGAATTACCGCGCGCGGTGCTGACCGCTGTTGTCGCGGAGTTACAGTTGCAATTGGAAGACAAGCCCTTCGACTTCTTCGACTATACCGATCTGCTGGATTTCCCCGGTGCGCGTGGGCGCGAAAAATACAATGCCGCGAAGGCAGAAGAAGTGGCGCAGAGTGATCTTTTCATGCTGCTCCGGCGCGGCAAGGTTGCATATTTGTATCAGCGCTATCTGGCGGACCAGGAACTGACTTCCATGCTGCTCTGCCTGAAGCATAGCAATCAAGAAGTGCGCACCGTGCCCGCCATGGTGCGGAACTGGATTGATGGCACCCACGGCGCCACACCTGAGGCGCGAAGGGGCCAGGATGTCGCCTTGTTCCTGGTGCTTACCATGTTCGACATGGAGTTTGAGATCAAAGGTGGCGCGGAAGACAATGTGGAACGCTGGTCCACCAGACTGAAGACGACGATTTTCGAATTTCTGGGCCTTGGCCATGATTGGCCATCGGAATGGGTGCCGGCCCAGCCCTTCAACAATACCTTCTGGCTGCGTAACCCTGAGGTGATGAATAAGGGGCTGTTGGATTATGACGATAAAGGCAAGGAAATCGGCTTTCGCGATGCGGAACGTGTCGCGCGACTGAAGACGAATTTTCTTGCTAATTCAGATGTGGAGAAACATTTCGCCGACCCCGCACGCGCCTGGGAAGCGGGCATGGCGCTGAATGATGGCGGCATTGGCTATCTTTCCGAAAAGCTCCGCCCGGTCTGTAACCCCGCGCTGAAGCGCCGACAGGTGCAAGGCCAGCTCGGTGATCTGGCGAAGCGCATGGCGGGGCGGTTGGAAGCCTATCATGTCTCGGGCGATCTGGATGCGGAATTGGCCAAGCGCCGGGCTGAGGCTCGGCTGGTCGGTCGGCAATTGCTCGCCTGCGCGGAAGCCCAGGCCTTTGGGTTGTTGCTGCGCGAATTGCAGGTACAGGGCGAAACGCTGGCCGAGCTGTTCCGCCGCCAGCAATTGGCGGCGGCTGAAACACCTTCTGCCGTGACAGCGCCTGTGGGGCGCAAGACCACGGCACGCGAATTGCGTAGCGAATTCGAAGCGCTGTTTGAAGATGATCCCGCACCCACCGCCCCGACTGAGGAAGCGGAAGAAGGCCCGCGCGATCAGGCGGATCTTTTTGCCGAAGCGGCAGTGGCCGAATGGTTGCAGAATATGCATCGCTTCGCCGCACGCACCGATAGCCCCGAATTGTTCCGCATGGACCGCGAAGCCATCGCGACACTGATTACGCAGCTTGCTGCAGGGGCGAGGCGCCTGAAGCTGAGGGAAAACATCGCCACGCGGATGCGGACCGAGGCCGCCTATAATGAATCCATGGCCAATAGGTTGCTGAAACCCGTGATGATTGCCGAACGCGCGATCAATGATTTTGTCACCTGGATGGGTTTTGACGGAATGCCGATTGAAACGCGCCCCAAGGCCGGGCGCGATGGACGCAGTATTTTTATCCGCCCCGCCGCACCATTGGACGACATGCCAAAGCTTTCCGAAACGCCAATGGCCTATGACGCTGCCTTTTACGTGGATTGGGCAGTCGCCTTTGTGCGGCTTGTGGAAGATAATGTGCGTGGCGCGGGCGGCGCGATGGTGGATGAAAAATCCAATGCGCGGCTTGGCAGCCTGCTGAGTGGGCTCCGCAAGGCGGCCGCCTGAGACATGAAACGCAAAGGCCACACCCCATGATGCTGCGTGTTGAAAATGAACGGCGCTTTTCCCTTGGCCATGCAAGCATCACCATATCTGGCCTACAAGTGCCAGCTGACGGCGGCTTTCGGATCATGCGCGAAGGCTATGCCGCGGCCAATCTTGGGCGGCGCGGCTGGCAGGTTCAGGAAGAAAAGCTGACTCCGGTGGAAATCCGCCAGGAAGGCGCGGATACTGTTCTGGTGCTTGGGCCAAGGCTAACGCGGCATCTTGAACCGGGCCCGCTGGTGTTTCTGTTACCTGCTGCCGGTCTGGAAACAAGCCTGTTTTGGCCGGACGATATTGATGTTTTTGACGGTGATTTGCCGCCTGAGCCGATCATGCCGCGAGAGGCGCACGTGGCGCCACCACCACCATCCAGTACCACCGCGCCGCCACCGCCAGCTTCTCAACCCATGCCATCGCCGCGCGAAGAAGTGGCGGCGAAGCCAGCCGAGGAAGGCAAATCCCGCACACCGCTACTGGCCGGCATCGGGTTATTGCTGCTGACAGCGGTTGGCGGCGCTGCCTGGTGGTTCACCGCCGCACCACCAGCGCCCGCACCACAACCAGCACCCATCGCAACGCCTGCACCGCCCCCACCACCACCCGCCCAAGTGACGGCGGAGCGCCCCTGGCTTGAACGCAGCGATGGCATGGCGCTGCGCGATCTGGTACAATCCGCACCGGATGTCGCTTCGATCCATGCCGCCGCGCTCAGGCGTCAGGCTGCCGGGCGGCATGATGATGCGCTTGTGCTGTTTGAGGAAGCAGGCGAACGCGGCCATGCGCCAGCACTCACCGCCGTGGCGCGGCTTTACGACCCGATTGGTTTTGTCGCCGGCCGCCCGTTCCGCGCGCCCGACCCGCGTGCGGCGGCACGATATTATCGCGATGCTTTGCAAAAGGGTGATGCGGCAGCAGAGGCACCGCGCGCTGCGCTCAGGACTTGGCTGGAAGAACAGGCGCGCGGAGGCAACGGCACAGCGGAAACTGCGCTTAAGGAGTTCTGGCCATGATGTTGCGTCGCGCGCTTTTGGCACTGGTGCTTGGCCTGTTCTGCGTCGGGCCCGTGGCGGAAGTCAGCGCACAGCAAGCCGCGCGGCAACCGCTGCTGATGGAAGGGCGCGCCACGCTGTTTCAACGCGTGATCCTGCGCCCCGGCGCACGCCTGACCGAACGGCCCGATGCGAATGCGCCTTCCCAGCCAACGCCCGGTTTTGGTGTTTTCTATGTCTATGCGCGCCAGGGCAGCGGCACCGATGGCTGGCTTGAAATCGGCGCGGCACAGGATGGCCGCACGCAAGGCTGGGTCCGCGCTGAACGCACCATGGATTGGAAGCAAACCATGGTGCTGGCTTTCAATAACCCTGCCGGGCGCGACCGCGCCATGTTCTTCCGAGACGCCGAAACACCGCGCGCCCTTTGGCTGAATACGCGCGGCGGCGCGGCAGAGGCTATGCGGTTGCGCGAAGCCGCACGGGCCAATACCGATGGGCCGGTGATTGCGCTGGAACCCGAGAACTTCATTGACATCACAAGGCAATTCTACCTGCTGCCCATTCTATCTGCGCAGCGCGTGGAAAATGAAAGCGCGCATGAAGCGCGTTTGCTGGAAGTGGTTTCTGCCCCCGCGCAGCAGGCCCCTCCCCCACCTGCTGATCCGGATGCGCTGCGCAATTATCGCGGCTCGGTGGTGTTTGTTGTGGATACCACCATCAGCATGGGTCCCTACATTGACCGCACGCGTGAAGCGCTGAAACGCGTGGTGGATCGCATTCGCGATACCGCAGTGCGTGACAATTTCCGCTTCGGCATGGTGGCCTTCCGCGACCATCTGGGCGGCAATCCCAGGCTTGAATATGTCACGCGCATGGTGTCCCTGCCTGATCTGGCTGAGGCTTCGGATGCGATTTTGCCGCGGCTTTCGCAACTCACCGAAGCGCGCGAAAGCAATGAAGGCTTTGATGAGGATTCACTGGCCGGCATCAAGCTCGCTTTGGATGAAGTGCCCTGGCAGCAATATGGCGGGCGTTTCGTTATTCTGATCACGGATGCCGGCGCGCGGGATGCGAAGGACCCGCGCAACCAAACCCAGATGGGCCCGGAAGAAATGCGCCAATTGGCGCAATCGGAGGCGAAGCAGGTCGCGATCTACGCCATTCATCTGAAAACGCCGGAAGGGCGCAACAACCACGCGCGGGCGGAACGGCAATACCGGGAACTCACGCGCTTTGGCGCGGCGGGGGAACTTTATTACCCGATCAATGAGGGCAATCTGGGCCAATTCGGACAAACAGTGGACGCGCTGACGGATGCGTTGCTCGCGCAAGTCGCTGCAGCAGTTGGGCGGCCCATCGCCGGCATCAGGGCGCCTCAAGGTGCGGCTGAACGACGCATCGCCGAACAAGCTGAAGTTGTCGGCACCGCCATGCGGCTTTCCTATCTGGGGCGCGCAACGCAGCAGACGGCGCCTGATGTGGTACGAAGCTTCGTGCTGGACCAGGAACTCAACCCGGCCGAACCCAGGCCAGAACGGCGGCCCTTGGATGTGCGCGTGCTGCTGACGCGCAATCAGCTTTCCGATCTGGCGACTACGCTGCGCAGCATTATCCAGGCTCAGGCGGCAGCGCGGCTTTCGCCTGAGACTTTCTTTGAACGTGTGCGCGGTGCGGCAGCGGCGGCGGCGCGTGATCCTCGGCGCATGGCGGAATTCCAACGCCTGGGCGGCGCCTTTGGCGAATTCCTACAGGACCTGCCGTATCAAAGCCAGATCATGGAATTCACCCAAGAAGAATGGAACAGCATGGGGGCTGGGCGGCGCACCGAAATCGTCAATGCGCTGGAGGCGAAGCTCAGACTTTATGAGGAATTCAATCGCCAGCCATCGCTCTGGGTCAGTTTCGATGGCGGGCGCAATCCCGGTGAGGCGATGTATCCCGTGCCCATTGATGCGCTGCCCTGAGGGCGCGCATGAACCACTCCGCGCCGACCCTGCTGCTGCAAGACGTCCTCATCCGCCATCAGGCGCCAGGCGGTGCGCTGGGGTTTGAGCTTGCCATTGAGGAATTCAGCATCAC
Organism: Roseomonas sp.; assembly: GCA_020249285.1. Taxonomy (GTDB): domain Bacteria; phylum Pseudomonadota; class Alphaproteobacteria; order Acetobacterales; family Acetobacteraceae; genus Neoroseomonas. Next base: position 89,487 of record JADCFX010000029.1, read on the forward strand.
GCGCGGTGAGGCCTTGGCGCTGGTCGGGCCTTCTGGCTCCGGCAAATCCACGCTGCTTGATCTACTGGCCTTGGCGCGTCGGCCATCAAGTACAGGGCGATTTTTGCTGACACCACGTACAGGCAAGGCGATAGACCTTGGCGCGGTTTGGCACGCGGGGGATGACAATAGCCTGACAGCCATTCGCGCAACGCATTTCGGCTATGTTTTGCAAACGGGTGGGCTGCTGCCATTCCTGTCTGTCAGGCGCAATATCGCGCTTGGCCAGGCGGTGCTTGGCCGGCCTGATCCCGCGCATATCGAAGCCTTGGCGGCGCGGCTTGAGATTGCGTCGTTGCTCGAGAGAATGCCGGCAACCCTTTCCGTTGGGCAAAGGCAACGTGTAGCCATTGCTCGCGCCTTGGCACATCGCCCAGAAATTCTGCTGGCGGATGAACCCACCGCCAGCGTTCACCCGGCCTTGGCGGACACAATATTGGCGCTACTGATTGAACAGGCGCGCGAACAGGATACGGCGCTGATCCTGGCGACGCATGACCCGGACCGCGCCGCGCGCCATGGCTTCGCTATTCTGCCGATCCGCACGGAAGCAGGGAATGCCGGCGCTGGTCGTTCCTGGTTGAATCGGGCGCGAGCAGCGGCATGAGTGAGAAATCCTCTCATACCGGGCTGCTGGCAGGTCTTTCATTGCGTGATCTTTTGCATGAACGCACGCTGGCACTTTGTTCGCTGATTGGTTTGGCGGCGGTACTGGCGCCACTGATTGTACTGTTTGGTCTGAAGCAGGGTGTGATTGATGGGCTGCGTGCAGAGCTGATTGAAAATCCGCGCAGCCGCATGGTGGTGAATGCCGCCAACCGCAATTTCGATACGGATTTTCTGACGCGCCTGGCCGCGCGGCCCGATATCGCCTTTGTCATTCCGCGCACGCGCAGCCTGAATACCGAAGCACGGTTTGAGAACCCGGCGCGCCCCGGCACCGTGCTGCGCGCGGAATTGCTGGCCACCGCCGCGGGTGATCCCCTGCTGCATGGCCTGCCCAGCGTTGCGCCGAACCAAATCATCCCAAGCGCTTCCTTCGCCGCACGGTTGGATTTGCAGCCAGGCATGAATGTGACGCTGCGCGCCCTTCGCGGTGATGCCGGCGCGCGAGAGGTACTGAGTTTTCCCGTCACCATCGCTGCCATCGCACCGCCGAGCGCCTTTGGCCGCGACGGCGTTTTCGTTGACGTCAGGACTCTGCTGCTGGTGGATCTCTTCACCGACGGCGCGCTGCCAGCCACAGCAACGCCTGCCGATGTCACGGATGATCCCTCACGCATCTTTGCCGGTTTTCGCGCCCATGCGCGGCGCCTGGAAGATGTGACGCGCATTGACCATGACCTGCGGCGCGATGGGGTGGAGGTTGAAACGCTGGCGGAACAGGTGGAAGGCTTGCTCAGCCTTGATCGTAGCCTCACGCTGCTTTTTGCCTTGCTCGCCGGGCTGGGTGGGATTGGGTATCTCGTCTCACTCGGGGTTGGGCTCTATGCCAATGTGGAACGCAAGCAGCGTGATCTGTCGCTATTGCGCCTGATCGGGCTGTCGCGGCGCGATCTGGTGGTGTTTCCGCTGATCCAGGCGCTGATCATCGCGGGCGCGGGGGCGGCGCTCGCAAGCCTGCTCGCCTTGGCAGTAGCGGGTTTGGTCAATCGCCTGCCACTTGCGGGTACCAATGCCGCTGGCGCACGGGCCATTTGTGTCATTGAAGCGCAGCATCTGTTACTGGCATTTTTGGTGAGCCTTTTAGGCGCGGCAATATCCGCGGCTTTTGCCGGGTATCGCGCCGCCCGGATTGAACCTGCGAAGGGGCTTCGCGATGCGTAAGCTGTTTCTTGCTGCCATGATCCTGTTCGCGCCAGCCGTGAACGCGCAAGAAAGATGGCCAGCGGAATTCTGGAATCCGAAACCGCTTGCAGATGATCTGATCCTGCCCATGCCCTGCGGTGGCGCCATGGTGTTTCGCCCAGTGCCAACACCTTTGGGTCAAGGACTATTGGCGGATCGGCCCGCCATGCTCGGCCAGGCGGATGCGGAAACAAATTACAGCGAATTTCTGCGCCAAAGCTTCATCGCCGGCCCTTTCCGAGGCGCCGATGCTGCCGCACCGCCGCGCTACTATATCGGCAAGTATGAAGCGACGCGTGATCAATACGCTGCCGTCACCAGCGAAACCTGCCCAAGCCCTGCCGCCGCCGGGCGCCTGCCCCAGGCCGATATCGCTTGGCATGAGGCGATTGCCTTCACCATGCGCTATTCCGCCTGGCTTACGCGCAATGCGCGTGACGCCTTGCCAATGCGCGATGATGCGCGCGCCTTTGTGCGCCTGCCGACAGAGGATGAATGGGAATTCGCCGCACGCGGTGGCTCGGCGGTTGCAGAAGCGGATTTCGGAGCGCGCGTTTTTCCAATGTCTGAGGGAATGCAGCGTTATGTCTGGTTTCAGGGCACGCGATCCTCAGGCGGTCGCGTGCGCCCCATCGGCATGCTGGAACCCAATCCGCTTGGGCTTTTTGATATTCTCGGCAATGTCGCGGAATGGGTTCTGGAACCCTATCGGCTCAATCGCGTGGGCCGCCCGCACGGGCAGGCAGGTGGCATGGTGGCACGCGGTGGGGATTTCCTGACGCCGGAAGATCAAATCCGCTCAAGCCTCCGCGTTGAACTGCCGCCGCTTGATCGCAATGGTGAAGCGCTCAGACTGCGCAGCCTTGGCTTTCGCCCGGTGCTTGCCCTGGTGGCGACCAGCAGCGACCAGCGCCCAGCACAATTACGCACGGCGTTTGAAGCGGAAGCGCAGTCCCGCGGCAATGCCAGTGAAGACCCAGCACGGCTTCTGGAAGTTCTGAAAAACGATACGCCGGACCCAGCCCTACGCCAGGGGATTGATCGCGTGGGCGCGGCGCTCCGCACCGCCCAGCGGGAACGCAATGATCAAGAAATGCAGGCGATCCAAAGCCAAATCGCCGCCGCCGCGCAGATCGGTCGGCAAATCCTGTTGGCGGAAGGGTTTGGCGAATTGCTCAGCGCCTTTGCACGGGTGCAGGCGGAAACCGTGCAGGCGCAACGCACCTTGGCGGAAGATCAGGGCCGCATCGCCGCCGCGACGCAGGCCGAAGTGCAAGCGGCGCTCCGCCGCCAACAGGAACGCACGCAGCAAATCACCACCACCATGGCGCGCATTGAAGCAGCGTTGCGCAGCCAGGCAGAAGGCCAACCCGCGCGCGCCCAGGAATTGGCCGCGAGCTATCTGCGCACCGTGCTTTCGGTAGGCCGCAGCGTGGACAGGCTGCGCATAGCGGATGCGGCCAATGTGGTTCAGCAGGAATTGCAGGCGCAGAATGTGCAATATTTGCCGGAACTCGCGCGCATCGCCGCGCGGCATATGGTGGCCGTCAGCAGTGGCAATCCGCCAGGCCGGGAACAGGCGATGGCTGATCTTACGGCGGTGTTGCGGCCTGCGGCGCCTGCCCCGCCCGCGCGGCGGTAGCTTTTGGCGCGACGCCAAAGCAGGCGCTGGCCGGTTACTCAGTAAGGCGGGTCATCATCGCCTTGGCACTGCAGGGGTTTTCTGCGCATCGGCTGGCTCCTGCCATGCGGCATGACTAGCCGGTCAGGTGGCGCTTCCTGATAGCCGAGGGCGTGATAGGCAGGGCGCTCCGTGCTGCTTTCATACCATCGCGCGGAGATCTGCGCTAAGAACGTACCATGCAAGAAGCGCCGCGTGCCGCCGAAACGCCCGGCTCGGACCAAACCAATTCCGTATCGGGTTCGCTGCTGCGCGCCCGCGCCGTGATTCTGGGCGAAAGGCTGGACCATCGTGGCCTTGGTCCCGGCGGTTCCGCCCTGGCGGACCCGGTGCCCATATCTGCCCTACCCCCCATCCGCGCCTTTGCTTTTCGCTGGGGCGCGGTGGTGATCTTCGGCGCTAATCCGGCCGATGAAGCCGCGCTGCTTGAAGGTCTCGGCCCCCGTGTCACCAACCCCACACATAACCCCGCCGAGGAAACCGCCTTGATTTATGTCGGTGCGGCGCGTGATGGCGTGGATGCCGAAGGTGTCATCCAACTATCCGATTCCGCGACAGAACGCCTGGCCGTGGTGGCGGATGCCTTGGCGAAAAGCGCGGCTCTTGCCCAGCAGGAAGCCCGCATTGCCGAAGCGCTGGACCGCATGGAACCTGCCGTAGCCGGCCTGCGTGTCGCTGGGCGATTGCGCGTTTCCTCCCGCGCTTTGCATCGGCAGATCGGCCATGCGCTTTCCGCACGCAGCCGCAACCTTGCTCGGGTGGAAGCGGCTGATAAGCCCGAGGTGCTTTGGGATCACCCCGCTTTGGAACGGCTCCATGCCCGGTTGGAGGATGAATACGAACTCCGCGAAAGGGGCGGCACGCTGGAACGCAAGCTTGCCCTGATAGATGACACCGTCCAGACGCTACTTTCCCTGATCCAGGCAAGGCGCGCCTTCGGGTTGGAAGCGGCGGTGGTGGCGCTGGTGGGGATTGAGGTCGCCTTCACGCTTTATGAGCACGTCATCCGCCCGCTTTGGCACTGAAATCGCCGCTTTGGGCTTCTCTGCCACCCGATTCCGGGCAATAAAGAACGGTAATCATGTCAGTCCAAGGAAATTTCTATGACGGCGAATTCGCCCGAATGGGCCCAGGCGCCCACCGCGCCCCAGAATCTGAGCCAGAAGCGCCCACCGCCGCCGCCGGCTTCCGTGCGCCGCTACCTGAGCCTGCCGGATTTTGAAGCCGCTGCCGCGCGCTACTTGCCCCGCAGCATTGGTGGCTTTGTCTCCGGCGCGGTGGAGAACGATGCGTCATTGCGCGATAATCGCGATGCCTTCGCCGAATGGGGCTTTGTGCCGCGCGTGCTGCGCGACACGCGCGGGCGCAATCTGAAGACCACGCTATTCGACCAGGAATATGATGCGCCCTTCGGCCTGCCGCCCATGGGCGCTTCCGCGCTGGTAGCCTATCGCGGTGACCTGGTGCTGACGCAAGCGGCCCGCGCGCGCAATGTGCCCATGATCATGAGCGCATCTTCGCTGATCCCGCTGGAAGATGTGGCCAAGGCCAATCCAGATGCCTGGTATCAGGCCTATCTGCCCGGTGAGGCCGAGCGTATTGAACCGCTGGTGGACCGCGTAGCTGCGGCCGGCTTCAAGACCTTTGTGCTGACGGTGGATGTGCAGGTTTCATCCAACCGCGAAAACAATGTGCGCAATGGTTATTCCATTCCGCTGAAGCCCACGCCGCAATTGCTGTGGGATGGCATTACCCATCCGGGCTGGGTGATGAACACCTTCTTCAAGACCATGCTGAAGCACGGCATGCCGCATTTTGAGAATATGGATGCGGGCCGTGGGCCGCCCATTGTCTCCAGCACGCTGATGCGCGCCTTCGGTGCGCGTGATGGTCTGGCGTGGGAGCATCTGCAACTGATCCGCAAGCGCTGGAAGGGCAAGCTTGTGGTGAAGGGCATCATCTCCCCGGAAGATGCGCGCATGTGCCGCGACGTGGGGGCGGATGGCATCATGGTGTCCAACCATGGCGGGCGGCAATTGGATGGTACGATTTCCGGCCTGCGGAGCCTCGCCGAAATCGCCCGCGATGCCGGCGGCATGACGGTGATGTATGATGGCGGCATCCGCCGTGGCAGCGATGTGCTGAAGGCGCTGGCGCTGGGTGCTTCCTTCGTGTTCGTGGGTCGCCCGATGCTATCAGCCGCGGCGGTGGCGGGCGAAGATGGCGTGAAGCACGCAATTGGCCTGCTGTCTGAAGAAATCGATCGCAACATGGCGATGATGGGCATTCTGAACCCATCGGAAATGTCCATGGAATATATGCGCCCGATGCGTTGAATGTTCGGGGCCCCGCGCGACCGGCTATCGGGTCGCGCGGGGCTTGCCCTGAAGCGCGCCGCATGGGTTGATGCGGGTGCGAGCATTTTCAAGCCAAGTGGAATCACTTGGCGGCTCGGAAAATGCGATCAAACAAAGGCCTGGAGCGTTTCCCGCGAACTTAGGTGAACGGGAAATGCTCGAAAGCGAAGGGGGAAGCGCATGGCGGCATATGACTACATCATCATCGGCGCCGGTTCGGCGGGCGCGGTGGTCGCCAATCGCCTTTCTGCCGATCCGCGCAATAAGGTGCTGCTGCTGGAAGCAGGCCCTGCCAGCTATCGCTGGACCCGCATTCCTGTGGGCTATGCGCGCATGATCAATAACCCTGAGGTGAATTGGCTCTACACTTCCGAACCGGAAGCTACCACCAATGGCCGGCGTCTGCCCGTGCCGCGTGGGCGCATTCTAGGTGGGTCGAGCGCCATCAACGGCCTCGCTTTCGTGCGCGGCCAGGCGCAGGATTTCGATACCTGGGCGCAAATGGGCAATCGCGGTTGGAGCTACGCCGATGTACTGCCCTTCTTCAAACGCATCGAATCCTATCAGGGCGAGGGTGATGCCACCTATCGTGGCTCGGACGGCCCGCTCCGCGTCACAAATCCCGAACCGCGAGAGGCAATTTTCCAAGCGCTGATCAAGGCAGCTGGCGAGGTCGGCATTCGCCACAACCCGGACTACAATGGTGCGCATCAGGATGGCATCGCCATGAGCCAGGCAAGCATTTCGGGCGGTCGCCGCATGAGCACTGCCGCCTGCTATTTGGACCCCATTCGGGGTCGCGCCAATCTGCATATCGAAACCGGGGCACTCGCGGAAAAGCTGCTGTTCCAGGGCAAGCGCTGCAGTGGTGTGCGTTACAGCAAGGGCGATCAAAAGCTTGAAGCGCAGGCCGGGCGAGAAGTGATCATCAGCGGTGGTTCGATCAATTCGCCGCAATTGCTGGAATTATCCGGCATTGGCCAGCCGGAACGCTTGCAGAGGCTTGGCATTGAAGCCCTGCATGCGCTGCCCGGCGTTGGCGAGAATCTGCGTGATCACTACGCGCCGCGCACGCGCTGGGCAGTGGGTGCAAAGGGCTATACGCTGAATGACCGTGGCCGCGGGCTTGGCCTGGTGGAGCAGGCGCTTCGCTATGCCCTGACCGGCAAGGGCATGTTGGGCGCGGTGGCGGCCCCCATTCGCGCTTTTGTATTCTCGCGCGAGGGGTTGGAAGCGCCTGATCTTTTGCTGGGCTGGGTGCCGGCCTTCACCGAAGCAGGGCCGAATGGTCCGCGCATTGCGGCGCAATCGGGCATGACCTGCTACGCCCATGTCATGCGCCCGGAAAGCAAGGGGCAGATCCATGTTACCTCGGTCGATCCCAAGGCGCCGCCGGCGATCAACTTCAATTTCCTCTCAGCGCCTGTTGATGCGGCACTCACGGTGCGCGCGATTCAGATTGCGCGTTCCATCATGTATGCGCCCGCGATGGCGGCCTTACGCCTGACGGAAGTGGCGCCGGGGCCAGCGCGGCAAAGTGATGCTGAGATCATCGAATGGGTGAAGCAGGTGGGTGAGACCACCTATCACCCGGTTGGCACCTGCAAGATGGGCAGCGACCCGATGGCGGTTGTGGATGCGGAACTTCGTGTGCATGGCATTGCCGGGTTGCGCGTGGCCGATGCTTCCATCATGCCAAGCCTGACTTCCGGCAATACCAATGTGCCAAGCATCATGATTGGCGAAAAGGCCGCGGATATGGTGCTGCGGGATGCAAAGGCGCTGGCGGCATGAAGCTGGATGAAGCCATTGCGGCACAAAAGCCGTTGGTGCAAAGCCTGCTGGATGGTGTGGCGGCGATTGGTGCCGACCCGCCCGGCATCACGCGTGACGCTTATGGGCGGGGCGAGAATGAAGCGCATGATCTGATCCGCAAGGCGGGCGAGGCGCTTGGCATGCAGGCCAGCATTGACGCCGGCGCCAATCTTTCCCTGCTCTGGGCAGCCGAAAAGCGGGAAGCGCCGCCGATCATCATCGGGTCCCACTTGGATAGTATCGTGCAGGGCGGCAATTTCGATGGCGCGGCGGGCGTGATTGCGGGCATTGGTGCGGTCGCGGCGCTGCGCGCGGCGGGCATCACACCGCACCGAGACATTGAAGTGCTAGCGCTGCGGTGCGAGGAAGCGGTCTGGTTCGGCCTTGGCCTGATTGGTAGCCGCTGCATGCTGGCGCGCTTGCCGCAGGGCGCATTGGAATTGCGCCATGCGCGCACCGGCAAGACGCTGGCCGAAAGCATCTCGGCGGCAGGCGGTGATCCGGCACGTTTAGGTCAGGGAATGCCTTTGCGAGACCCCGGCAGCATTGGCGCCTATCTGGAAGTGCATATTGAACAGGCGCCGCAGCTTGTGGAAGCGGGTTTGCCGATTGCCATTTGCCTCGCCAATCCGGGTAATCTTCGCCATCCCTTCATTCGCATCACGGGTGAGGATGCGCATACCGGCCTGCCACATCGTTTCCGCCGAGATGCCGCTTTGGCCGGCGCGGATTTGTCGCTTTGCCTGGAACAGCTTTGGCTTGCCGAAGAAGCCGCGGGCCGCCCCATGGCGGTGACGATCGGGCGCTTTCATACGCCGGTGGATCGGCATTCACTGACCGCCGTTTCAGGTGATTTTGAAATGAGCCTTGACCTGCGCGCTTATGACGCCGCGCATCTTGTGGCGCTTGAGGCTAAATTGCAGGACATTGTGGCAGAGGTCGCCGCGCGTCGGCGCGTGACGATCACGCTTGGTGAACGCAGCAGCGCCGCACCTGGGCTGATGGACCCTTCGCTGATGTCGGGCCTTGCCGATGCCTCGGCTGCTTGCGGTATTGCTACCATGCGCCTGCATAGTCCCGGCACGCATGATGCGAATAATTTTGCCGCGGTGGGCGTGAAGACCGGGATGCTGCTGGTACGCAACCAAAACGGCAGCCATAACCCGCATGAGGCGATGGAAACTGATGATCTGATGGTGGCAATTGCGACATTGACACAGCTACTTGCCGATGGGCGGTGATAAGTTTCGACCCAATATAAGCTGAGCCGATCAGTAGCAGAATTCAACGTGGCTCGTTCTTGGATAGAAAAAGGCTAAGGTCGCCAATTTCAAGTATCCGATCAATGGTGATGGGCTTAGCGCGACTGTCAACATCTATGAATCGTAATGGAAAACGGGCGGCAAGAGACTCGAGCGTATCTCGGGGATTGGGGCAGCGGTCGGCCACGAATTCCAAAATAATTCTCAGTGAAGAGCTGCGATCGATCAAACCCTGCATGCCCTGAAGCGCCCCTTGTTCCAATGCAAAGACAGAAACAAGTACAAGATCAGCCGAACCGGGTTCAAGACCATCCAAAGTCATAGCGGGAGCGATACAGCTGGTGGCGCTACCACGACGAAATTGCACCGCTTGATTCGTGTCTGTCGAAGGGCCAGTCAAGCGCACCGGCAATTCCTTAGCCGCTGCGGCCTTGCTTGAGGCAACAATACGGTGCGCTACGACTATGCTGTCTTGGCCATTCAGCGCCAGATTGCGCCGCAGCAATTGGAAAAGCCACGGATTATACTCAAGCGCAACAACGCGCCCTTCCGCACCCACCAATTCGCTCATCAGCAGGGCATAATAGCCATAGCCCGCCTCAAGATCGTAAACTGTTTCACCACGGTCAAGATTTCTGCACAGAAAAGCGGTGATCCAATATTGCCAAAAGCCTTCCAGCATCAGATGAGGCGCCAAAGAGGTATCGGCTGCGTCCACGTACATCTTGTAACGCCCGAGCACCCGGCAAAGTACGGTCCCATCAGGCAACGGGATGGTATGTATTCTATCCCTCACCGTCGCTTCAAAATCACGTCGATCGGCACTTTCCAATAATGTCTTCACCGAAGTGATATCGCGCTGTTCAAATGCCGAAGTTAGTCTTGTGACGGAAGCTTGCAACCGTGCAACTTCAGATCGTAGATGGAACAGGCCATAAGCCCCACCCTCTGACGAATTTGCCTCCGTCAACCTGTTGACCAGTCTCCGAAAAAAACCAATCGATCGAGGCGGAGAGGGCGGGTGCACGAGCGTGAACTATCCGTTGCTAGGAGGGTAAATGTACCTTAGCGTGATCTAGAAAGGCTTTCAAACAACTCAGGAGCCTTGCCCAGAACCCATGAAGGAGTGCGGTGATGACTACTTTTGCGCGTCGTTTGTTGATCGCGTCCACCGCCCTGCTGGCCGCACCCGCCTTTGTGCGGGCTACATCAGCCCAAACCGCGCCGGCACCGCAAGCCCAAGCGCCCGGCTTTTATCGCTTCAAGGTCGGGTCCTTTACCGTGACAACGGTGCATGATGGATTCTTTATACGCCCGGTGGAAGGCACCGTTGTTAATGCCCCGCTGGCCGAGGTGCAGGCTGCACTTCGTGATGGCTTTCTTCCCACGGATCGGCTGTTCATTCCCATCAATATCACCTTCCTTGATACTGGGCGGGATTTGGTGGTCTTCGACAGTGGCAGTGGCGTCGCTGCCCCAGGCAGACCTTTTGGGCACTTGATCGCCAATATGCAGGCTGCTGGTATTGATCCCACCAAGATCACGCGTGTGGTGATGAGCCACTTCCATCCCGATCATGTGAATGGCCTGCAAGACTCCACAGGCGCGGCAGCCTTCCCCAATGCTGAAGTGATTGTGCCGGACGCGGAAATTACCTGGTGGGGTGATGCCACGAATGAAACGCGCACCCCTGAATTCCAGCGCGCAAATTTCGTCAATAGTGCCCGTCGCTTGGCGCCCTACGCAGCACGCATTCGCCGGGTCGGGCCTGATGCTGAAGTGATCCCAGGCGTGCGCTCCGTTGCGGCTTATGGCCACACGCCGGGCCATACCGCCTATCACATCGCCGATGGCGCAGAACAGATGATGTTCGTGGCTGATACCAGCAACCGACCTGACCTATTCGCGCGCCGGCCGGATTTTCACCTCATTTTCGACTTCGACCCGGTATTGGCCGAAGCCTCACGTCGGCGCATTTTTGACCGCGTGGCGACGGACCGCATTCGCATCACCGCTTACCATTTCCCCTTCCCGGCCAATGGCTATCTGGCCAAGGAAGGCAGCGGCTACCGCTTCGTGGCGGCGGATTGGTCGAGTGCTTTGTAGCGTTAAATCAAACGTGAAAGCTTTCCCCGCAGCCGCAGCGGCCTTTTTCATTAGGGTTGGTAAAGGTGAAGCCTGCTGACATGGTCTTCACCTCATAATCCATCACGGTGCCAATCAGGAAAAGTGTCGCCTTGCGGTCCACCAGGACTGTCACGCCCTTATCAGTGACGCTTTCATCGCCGGCTGTTGGCGCATCCACCCAGGAAAGATCATAGGAAAGGCCGGAACAGCCCTTCGTCTTCACCGCAATGCGCAGGAACTTGCCCTGATCACCTTTGGCGTAAAGCGCGCGCAACCGTTCGGCGGCGCCATCGCTCAGTGACATCAGCGGCGGCAAAGCGCGCCGCGCGGGTTTGGCTTCAATGGTTGCATTCATGCCATCACCTCAAAACATATTGAGCGCGAGACGCGCATCTTCGCTCATGCGGGAATGATCCCAGGGCGGGTCCCACACCACTTCCACAAGCACTTCAGAAACGCCATCCAAGGCACGCACCGCTTCATCCACTTGGTTCGGCAATTCCTGCGCGGAAGGGCATGATGGCGTGGTCAGCGTCATTTCCACCTTCACCTTGCCATCATCGCCAATCTCAATCGCGTAGATCAGGCCAAGTTGATAGATATCAACGGGAATCTCAGGGTCGAACACGGTGGAAATCGCACCAATCACGGCGTCTTCGGAGAGCGCCTGCGCGGGCGGCTTCACCTCACCTTCGGGGGTCCAGGCGGCATGCACCGGTGTTTCGGTCTTGGTGGTGTCGTCACTCACTGCTCGCCTCCTTCGCGCCGGCAAGGGCGGCGTTCAGCGTATGCCAGGCGAGCGTTGCGCATTTCACCCGGCTTGGAAATTCATGCACGCCGGATAGCGGCGTCAGCCTTTCCATGGCGTCTTCCAGCGAAGCCGCGCAGGTGGGGCATTGGCCTGTCATGGCCAAATCACGAAAGGCCGCACCCAGCGCCTGCGCTTCTTCCGGCGTTTTGCCCTTCACGGTTTCCGTCATCAGTGACGCACTAGCCATGGAAACGGCGCAGCCGCGGCCCTGAAAAGCCGCATCGGCAATATGCCCATCCGGCGTCATTTTCAGGAAAAGCTCCATGCGGTCGCCGCACATGGGATTATCGCCGCGCGATGAGCGGTCCGCATCTTCAAGCCGGCGGAAATTGCGCGGCTTGCGGCCATGATCCAGGATCACTTCCTGATATAAATCGCGCAAATCGCCGAAGAAATCATTGCCGCTCATGCAAAGAACTCCCGCGCTTTCACCAGCGCGCCGGCCAGGTAGTCCACTTCCTCGGGCGTGGTATAAAGCCCGAAGGAAGCGCGTGCCGTGCCCTGTTCAAGACCAAAGCGCGCATGAAGCGGTTCCGCGCAATGCCGACCGGCGCGGATGCAAATCCCGGCGCGGTCCAGCAGTGTGGAAAGATCATGCGGATGCGCGTTATCGAGCGCGAAGGCAAAAACACCGCCACGATCCTGCGCACGACCAAGCAGCGTGAGGCCCGGCACATCCGAAAGTTTCCGCATGGCATGGTCCACCAAGGCGCGTTCATGCGCTTCAATGGCGGGCATGCCAATCGCGGTCACATAGTCAATCGCGGCATGCAGGCCAACCGCTTCAATGATGGCAGGCGTCCCGGCTTCAAACCGCGCGGGCGGCTTGGCCCAGGTGGATTTTTCGAAGCTCACGCTTTCAATCATATCGCCACCGCCCAGGAAGGGCGGCATGCGATCCAGATGTTCAAGCTTGCTCCACAGCACACCAATGCCGGTTGGCCCATAAAGCTTATGGCCAGTGAAGCAGTAGAAATCGCAGCCGATGGCAGCAACATCCACGCGGCGATGCACCACCGCCTGAGAACCATCCAGCAGCACTTTCGCACCATGCGCATGCGCCATAGCGACCACGCGTTCAACCGGTGTGACGGTACCGAGCACATTGGACATATGCGCCAAAGCAACAAGCCCCACTTTGCCATCAGCAAGCTTGGCGGCCAGATCTTCCATGTCCAATTCGCCGGAATCCGTCACGCGGCAGACGCGCAACAGGTTGCCGCGGTCATCGCGCAGCATTTGCCAGGGCACGATATTGGCGTGGTGTTCCAATTCGGAAATCAGCACAGCCTGGTCCGGACGCATCACGCCGCGGCCCCAGCTATGGGCGACCAGATTGATTGCTTCTGTGCTGTTGCGGGTGAAAACCACTTCCCGCACATCCGGCGCATTGATGAAGCGCGCCACCGCACCGCGGGCGGCTTCGTAAGCATCGGTCGCCACTTCGGAAAGCCGATAGGCGCCGCGATGAACATTGGCATAAGCCGTTTCCATGCAGCGCGTCATCGCTTCAATCACCGCACGCGGCTTTTGCGCACTCGCCCCTGAATCCAGAAAGACGAGCGGCTTGCCATGCTGCGGCTGGGACAGGATCGGGAAATCCTGCCGAATGCGCTGGACATCAAAGCTCATGATGCCGTCCCATGCCGGACCCACCAGCCATCTACGGCGGCGGTCAGGGCTTCACGCAGCGTATCATCTTCCAGCCCTTCAAAGGCTTCATGAAGGAACGCCTGCACCAGCATGGACCGCGCCTGATCCGCCGGCACACCGCGGGAGCGCAGATAGAAAAGACTATCGGCATCCAAGGCGCCGATGGTGGCACCATGGCTGCACTTCACGTCATCGGCGTAGATTTCAAGCTGAGGCTTGCTGTCCATCTCGGCATCTTCGGAAAGCAGCAAAGCCTGGTTCATCTGATAGCCATCGGTCTTTTGTGCTTCGCGGCGGACCAGGATTTTGCCCTGGAACACGCCGCGCGATTGACCCGCCAATACCGTCTTGCAGGTTTGCCGGCTGGCACAATCCGGCGCGGCATGATCGAGCGCCGTGGTGGTGTCCACTACCGCCCGGCCTGCCGCCAATTGCGCGCTATTCATGTGGCAGGATGCCTTGGGGCCTATCAGCGCAGCATGAATTTCCATACGCGTAAGCCTCGCACCGGCAGAAACCGCCATGGTGTCATAGCGCGCCTCTGCCGCAATCCGCGCATGGATCATGGAAAGATGAAAGGCGCCTTCGCCTTCCTGTTGCGCACGCCCATGCGTCAGCACGGCACCTTCGGCCAGATCAATCTCAAACACTGGATTATGCAGATATTGGGCGCTGCCACCGATGGCGCTTTCCAGCAGCGTCAGCTTCGAACCCGCGCCAAGGCGGATCACATGGCGGGGATGGAAAGCGAAGGGCCGGCCCGGATCAACGGCGATGGAAAGCAATTCCAAATGCCCGGCATCCACACCCGCCGGCACATCCAGGAACAAACCATCTTCGAACATCAGCATATTCAGTGCCGTCATGGGATGTTCGGACAAGGGTGCCAGCGCGCCAAGCATGCCTTCCAGCGCATTCAAATGCTTCGCGACAGAAGCCGCGCAATAGGCAAGCCCATCCAGCGCCGAAAGATCAGCGCGAAAGCGCCCATCCACAAATACTGCCCGCGCCGCGCAGCGCGGCTTCGGTAGCGTCAACGCGCCGGCAACGGCTGTCAGCGGTTCAGCAAAACCCGCCTGGGCCACGGGCGAAAGGTCCGTATATTTCCAAGCCTCAACACGCCGCGTCGGAAAACCGCGCGCCGCCACATGTGCTGCCGCATCGGCCCGCAGCGCCGCGAGCCATGGCAGCCGCGCGCCCGGCAGATGATCCTTCAAGCCCTGATAGCGCGCGAGGAAGCCTGCCGCGCCTGGTTGTGGTGCCGCTGTCACGCCGCGGCCTGGATGGCGCCATAGCCCTGCGCTTCCAGCTCCTTCGCCAATTCCGGCCCGCCTGAACGCACAATGCGCCCGCCCATCAGCACATGCACGCGATCCGGCACAATGTAATCCAACAGGCGCTGATAATGCGTGATCACCATCGCAGAGAAATTCGGCCCGCGCATGGCATTCACGCCATCGGCCACGATCTTCAGTGCATCAATATCAAGCCCGCTATCGGTTTCATCCAGAATGGCAAGCTTTGGTTGCAGCAGCGCCATTTGCAGGATTTCATTGCGCTTCTTCTCGCCGCCCGAAAAGCCGACATTGACGCCGCGCTTCAGCATTTCGTCATTCATCGAAAGCGCCTTCATGCGTTCGCGCGCCAGCTTCAGGAATTGCATGGCGTCCAATTCAGCCTCACCTTTGGCGCGGCGAATGGCGTTCAGCGCGGTACGCAGGAAGGTCGCATTGCCCACGCCGGGCAATTCCACCGGATATTGAAACGCCAGAAACACGCCGGCGGCTGCACGTTCTTCCGGTTCCATCGCCAACAAATCCTGGCCATGCAACAGCGCAGCGCCGCCCGTCACCTCATAGCCATCGCGGCCAGACAGCACATAGGAAAGCGTGGATTTGCCGGAACCATTCGGCCCCATAATGGCATGCACTTCACCCTGCGGCACAACAAGATCAATGCCCTTCAGAATGGGCTTGCCATCAACCTCAGCGGTCAGACCTTTGATTTCCAACATCACCCAACGCTCCCTTCGAGCGAGATTTGCAATAATTTCTGCGCCTCCACCGCGAATTCCATCGGCAATTCCTTCAGCACTTCGCGGCAGAAACCATTCACGATCAGCCCCACCGCATCTTCCTGCGAAAGCCCGCGCTGGCGGCAATAGAAAAGCTGATCTTCCGCGATGCGGCTTGTGGTGGCTTCATGTTCCACCTTCGCACTCAGACAGCGATTTTCGATATAGGGCACGGTATGCGCGCCACAGAGATCCCCAATCAGCAGGCTATCGCATTGCGTGAAATTACGGGCACCAGTGGCCTTGGCACCAATCCGCACCAGGCCGCGATAAGTATTCTGCCCATGCCCCGCGCTGATCCCCTTGGAGACAATGGTGGATTTGGTCCGCGGGCCAATGTGGAACATCTTGGTCCCGGTATCGGCCTGCTGATAATTATTGGTGATGGCAACTGAATAGAATTCGCCAACACTATCTTCGCCCTGCAGAATGCAAGACGGATATTTCCAGGTAATCGCCGAGCCGGTTTCCACCTGCGTCCAGGAAATTTTTGACCGCGCACCACGGCAGGCGCCGCGCTTGGTCACAAAGTTGTAGATGCCGCCCTTGCCCTCGGCATCGCCGGGATACCAATTCTGCACCGTGCTGTATTTGATAGTGGCATCATCCATCGCCACCAACTCCACCACCGCCGCATGCAACTGGTTTTCATCGCGCATCGGCGCGGTGCAGCCTTCCAAATAGGAAACATGAGACCCCGCATCAGCGATGATCAGCGTGCGTTCGAACTGCCCCGTGCTTTTCGCATTGATGCGGAAATAGGTGGAAAGCTCCATCGGGCAGCGCACGCCCTTCGGGATGTAGACAAAGCTGCCATCAGTGAACACCGCGCTGTTCAAAGCAGCGAAGAAATTATCCCCCTGCGGCACGACAGAGCCCAGATATTTCTGCACCAATTCAGGATGCGTCTTCACCGCCTCACTGATCGGGCAGAAGATGATGCCATCCTTTTCCAGCCGATCCTTAAAGGTGGTCGCTACCGAAACACTATCAAACACCGCATCCACCGCAATTGGCATGCGTGAATCGGCGGGTGTCTCACCAGCACCTTCAACACCCGCCAGAATCGCCTGTTCCCGCAGCGGAATGCCAAGCTTTTCATAGGTGCGCAGCAGTTCTGGATCCACCTCATCCAACGACTTTGGCCCCACCTTCTGCTTGGGTGCGGCGTAGAAATAGGCATCCTGGTAATCAATCGGCGGATATTTCACGGACGGCCAGCGCGGTTCTTCCATTTTCTGCCAGGCGGCAAAGGCCCGCAGGCGCCATTCCAGCAGCCAGGCTGGTTCTTCCTTCTTGGCGCTGATGAAACGCACAATGTCTTCGGAAAGCCCCTTGGGGGCGAATTCCATTTCGATATCCGTCTCGAACCCCCATTTATAGGTGGAATCCGTGACGGCCTGGACGGTTTCGATGGTCTCGGTAACAGCGGGCATGGTTATGCTCTATCCAGCAACAAGAACGGGGGAAGCGGTTTCAGGGTGCGGCACCACGGCGGGCGGGCCGGCAAGATCGGCAATGGAAATGCCGGTAAGCGCGCGACGTATCGCCTCATTCACCGGGTCCCAGCGCCCGCGCACGGGGCAGGCGCTTTCGGATTCACAAACACCGAAGGAATTATCCACGCAGGCGGTCAGCGCGATGGGACCATCCATGGCGGTGATCACCTCAATCAGTGGAATGTCAGCCAGTGGGCGGGTCAGCCGATATCCACCCAGCGCGCCGCGGCGGCCTTCGACAAGCCCAGCATGAGCCAATATTTTCAAGACCTTGGACACGGTCGGCTCCGCCAGACCCGTGGCGCCGGCCAGGACCGGGGCGGTCAGCACACCGCCTTCCGCCGCGTCATCCAGCCGCGTCAGCACCACCACCGCATAATCGGTCAGCTTTGAAAGCCGCAGCACGCGGGCAACCCTCCTTCAATCCGGACCATCAAGGTCCTAATTCCAGATGCGCCTTGCCCCCCGCCATGTCAAGCGCTGGACGGGCCGCCACGCCGCGCCCATTCTGCGGCTTCCAACCAACCTTTGCGGGATCAGCCCATGCCCTTTTTGCGAACCGATGACGGTGTTGACTTGTTCTATGAGGAAGCCGGCAGCGGCACCCCCATGGTTTTCGTCCATGAATTCGCGGGCGATTCGCGTTCCTGGGAATTGCAGATGCGGTTTTTCTCTCGCCGCTATCGCTGCGTGATGTTCAATGCGCGCGGCTATCCGCCTTCCGCCGTACCGAATTCGGCAGCTTCCTACAGCCAGGACCGCGCGACGGATGACATTGCCGCCGTGATCAAGGGGCTCAATCTGGCGCCGGCCCATGTGGTTGGCCTTTCCATGGGGGCCTTTGCCACGTTGCATCTGGGGCTTCGCCATCCGCAATTGGCGCGCAGCCTGGTTGCCGCCGGCGTTGGCTATGGCGCCGCGCCCGGCAAGCGCGATCAATTCCGTGCCGAGGTTGATGCCACCGCCGCGCGCATCCGTGCGGAAGGCATGGACAAGATGGCCGATATCTATTCCCGCGGCCCGACGCGCCTGGTGTTCGAAGAAAAGGACCCGCGCGGCTTCAAGGAATTCCAGACCCAGCTTGCGGAACATTCAACCGAGGGCTCTGCGCTCACGATGCAGGGTGTGCAGCGTGAACGCCCATCGCTGTTTGATCTTGAAGCCGGCTTCAAGCAGATGAAGGTGCCAACGCTGGTGATCGCCGGCGATGAGGATGACCCCACGCTGGAACCTTCCCTGTTCCTGAAGCGCAGCATCATGAGCAGCGCACTTTTGGTGATGCCGAAATGCGGCCACACCATGAATCTGGAAGACCCGGATGCCTTCAACCGCGCCGTGCTGGATTTTGTGACTCAGGTGGATTGCGGGCGCTGGACGCAGCGCATTCCGGAAAGCCTTTCCGGCGCGATTATCGCTGCCAAGGAAAAGTAAGGGCCGGAGCATTTTCAAGCCAAGTGGAATCACTTGGCGGCTCGGAAAATGCGACCAAATAAAGATTTAGTGCGCGTCCCGTGAACGAATGTGAAGGGGGCGCGCACTAGATGTGAGGTTACTCCCCCGTTTTTCTCAGGCGTCGCGGATCACTTCATAAAGCGCGACCGCCGCCGCCGCCGCCACATTCAGGCTTTCCATGGCGGGCGTGATGGGCAGACGCACCAATTCATCGCAGGTTTCGCGTTGCAGGCGCCGCAGGCCGGTATCTTCCGCGCCCAGCACCAAAGCGACACGCCGATCGCGTGGCCGCGCTTGGGCCAAGCTGCGGGAAGCATCTCCGGTCAGCCCCATCACCCAGAAACCGGATTTTTGTAGGCTGGCAATGGCGCGGGAGAGATTCACTTCCCGCACCACCGGCACGATATCAAGCGCGCCCGATGCTGCGCGGGCCAGCGCACCAGTCTCCGGCGGCGCATGCCTATCCTGCAGCACCACGCAAGCCGCGCCGAAAGCGGCAGCCGAACGCAGTATTGCGCCCACATTGCGCGGGTCCGTCACCTGGTCCAGCAGCAGCACCGGCCCATCGGAAGCGGCGATGGCATCTTCCAAAGCGACCGGTTCCAAAGGTTCCACCAGCAGCGCAACACCCTGATGCACGGCATCTTCCGTCAGGAAGGTGCCGAAGCGCTGGCGTTCAATGCGTTCCGGCGGCAGGCGCCAGGGGCGGTTCAGCGCGGCGCGCAGGCTTTTCTCGGCGTCTTCCGTAACCAGCAGGCGGCGAGTTTTGCGGCGCGGGTTGCGAATGGCGGAAGCGACCGTGTGTTCACCGTATAGCCAAAAAGCGCCGGAACCCGCGCCGGCGCCGGGGCGCGGTGGGGCGGGGCCCTCGGCTTCCATCGGCGCTGGGCCAGCCGCGCGGCGGCCACGGGGCGGCGGGGCCTCAGCTTCCTGAAAGCGGCTTGGCGGGCCACGGCGGCCACGCGGCGCTTCGGCAGCTTCTTCAAAGCGCGGACGGCGCGGGGCTTGCGGGGCGGGGCCTTGCGGGCGGGCGCGGCCAGGGGGCCGCTTCGGGGGGCGTTGCATCCCCCCCATGATGCGCCGAGCGCGCCAGAATGAAAACCTGGGGTGTTTTTCCCCCTCATCCGTTGACAGGCAAGCGCCAATGCGGATAGTCCGCCCGCTCCCGCCAGCCCCGGTTTCGGGCGAGCGGCTGTGGAGGGGTGCCCGAGTGGCTAAAGGGGACGGACTGTAAATCCGTTGGCTTGCGCCTACGTTGGTTCGAATCCAACCCCCTCCATATCAGCCCTTGTCGGCCTTGGTTCGCGCCAAGGCACGGGCAGGGGGGTTGGGAACAGCGCTTCGGCGCGGGTGTAGCTCAATGGTAGAGCCCCAGCCTTCCAAGCTGGTTGTGCGGGTTCGATTCCCGTCACCCGCTCCAGCGGGCGTGCGGGGTTGTTTCGTGAACGGTTCAATGAGGGTAGCGGGAAAAGGCCATGGCCAAGGCGAAATTTGAGCGGAACAAGCCGCATTGCAACATCGGGACGATCGGGCATGTGGACCATGGCAAGACGTCGCTGACAGCGGCGATCACCAAGATCCTGGCGAAGGCGGGTGGGGCGACCTTCACGGCCTATGATCAGATTGACAAGGCGCCGGAAGAACGCGCGCGCGGCATCACGATTTCCACAGCGCATGTGGAATATGAAACCGCAAACCGTCACTACGCGCATGTGGATTGCCCCGGCCACGCCGACTACGTGAAGAACATGATCACGGGTGCGGCGCAGATGGATGGCGCTATCCTGGTGGTCTCCGCTGCCGATGGCCCCATGCCGCAGACGCGTGAACACATCCTGCTCGCGCGCCAGGTTGGCGTGCCGGCGCTGGTGGTATTCCTCAACAAGGTTGATATGGCGGATCCTGATCTGCTTGAGCTTGTTGAAATGGAAGTGCGTGAACTGCTGAGCAGCTACCAATTCCCGGGCGATGAT
>JADCFX010000003.1 GCA_020249285.1 Roseomonas sp.
CGCAAATCCATCGAATAGGGTCTGGTCATCGCCGCTGGCCTCCAAACCAAGCCAGCAGCTTGAATCAGAAAATCACGCCCACGTGAATCCCAATTCGATTCAATCAAACGTCATCCCGCTCTAGGTGCGACTTGGTTTAGGGCGACTGATATACCGCTCCGGTCACTCGACCTCCGCGGATCAGGCGCCGGCCATCTCAATCCATTCTGCCTCGGTGAGCGTCTTCACGCCAAGCTCCGCCGCCTTGGCCGCTTTTGAACCGGCATCTGCGCCGACAACGACGAAATCGGTTTTCTTGGAGACCGATTTCGTGACCTTGGCGCCGAGCCTTTCAGCCAGGGCTTCCGCCTCATCACGCGTCATTTGCTCAAGCGTGCCGGTGAAAACCATGGTCTTGCCGGCGAAAGGGCTGTCGCCGACATCGCTCTCTGTCACGGGTTCCGGCGTGACCTCCCCCGCAAGATCATCCAAAGCCGCAAGGTTGCGCGGTTCGGCGAAGAACTCCATCAGCTCTTCCGCAATCGCAGGGCCAATGCCCTGGATGGAGCCCAGTTCCTCTCGCGCTTCTGAACCGATGATGTGCGCCGCGATCATGCCTGCGCGCCAGGCTTCCAGGCTGTGGTAATGCCGCGCCAATAGCTTTGCATTCTGTTCGCCGATGCGGCGGATGCCGAGGGCGAAGATGAAACGCTCCAGCGCCACACTGCGGCGGGCTTCAATCGCTTCCAGCAATTTGCCGATCTTGCGTTCGCCCCAGCCTTCAAAGCCTGCGAGAGTCTCCCGCTTTTGGTGCAGGCGAAAGATATCAGCGGGGCTTCTGATCAGCCCAGCATCGAATAGGAATTGGATGTTTTCCTCACCAAGGCCTTCAATATCCATGGCGCGGCGAGAGACGAAGTGCCGCAAGCGTTCGGTGGTTTGCGCGGGGCAGGTCAGGCCGCCGGTGCAGCGGCGGACGACATCTTCTCCGTCGCGGATTGCGTGGCTGCCGCAGGCGGGGCAGATCAGCGGAAAGGCATAGGGTTGCGATTCAGCGGGCCGGTTTTCCAGCACCACGCCCAGGATTTGCGGAATGACATCGCCGGCGCGTTGCAGCATGACGGTATCGCCAATGCGAACATCTTTGCGCGCGATCTCATCCTCATTATGCAAAGTCGCGTGGCGCACCACCACGCCGCCGACATTCACGGGTTCCATCACCGCGCGCGGCGTCAACGCGCCAGTGCGGCCTACCTGGATTTCGATATCAAGCAGCTTCGTCACCGCCTGTTCGGCAGGGAATTTCCACGCCACGGCCCAGCGCGGCGCGCGGCCCACAAAGCCAAGGCGGCGCTGCCAATCAATCCGGTCAAGCTTATAGACCACGCCATCAATATCATAGGCGAGTGCGGCGCGGCCCGCCCCAATCTCCGCCTGAAAGCTTTCAGCGGCGTCTTCGCTCTCCAACCGGCGCGAGAGCGGATTCACCGCAAAGCCCCAGCGGCGTAGTTCATCAAGAAACTCATGATGCGTTTCGGCTGGTGCTTCGCTCGCCGCACCCATGGCGTAGGCGAGAAGTTTCAGCGGCCTGGTTGCCGTGACGCCCGCATCAAGCTGACGTAGCGAACCAGCGGCGGCGTTGCGCGGATTGGCGGGGATGACAATCGCCTCACCCAATTTCTCGCCTGCTGCGCGGCGTGCTTCGCGTGCTTCGGCGGCTTCTTCCTGTGTTGTACGGAAGGCGAGAAAATCCGCCTTTTCCATGAAGACCTCGCCGCGGATTTCGATGCTGGCGGGGAAGGGTGGCCGCAGATGCCGCGGCAGGGAAGGGATCGTCAGCAGATTGACGGTGACATCTTCCCCTTCCGCGCCATCGCCGCGCGTAGCCCCTTTGATGAAGACGCCGTTTTCATAGAGCAGATTGATCGAAAGCCCGTCGATCTTTGGTTCACCGACGAAACCCAGCGCTTCATCTTCAGCAAGCCCCAGAAAGCGCCGGATGCGCTTGCAGAAATCGCTGAATTCTTCTGGCGAGAACACATTATCCAGGCTCAGCATGGGTTCCCCATGGCGGGATTTGGCGAAGCCTTCCGCCACTGCGGCACCCACGCGGCGCGATGGGCTGTCGCTGCGGATCAGGTGTGGGAAGCGCGCTTCAATCGCACGATTGCGCGCGACCAGCGCATCATACTCGGCGTCGGTGATCTCCGGTTGGTCTTTCGCGTGATAGAGCCTGTCATGCCGCGCGATGTCACGCGCAAGCTCTGCCAGCTCAATCGCTGCGTCCAATTCCGAAAGACTTTGTATGGCAGGCGCCTTCATGCCGCGCCCCTCATGCGAGGGCGGAAGGATAAAAAAAGGAGGGGGCGCGGGGGAGTTCGCTCCCTCGCCCTTTCTTTGTGTCTCACGCGCTATCCCCCAAAAGGCTCCGCGCCGCCGCCCGCGCCGCTTCGGTTACCTTTTCGCCCGCCAACATGCGGGCCAGTTCCTCATATCTTTCCGCCTGATCGAGGATTTCCACCCGCGTCTCCGCGCGCTGCCCTTTTACTTGCTTTGCCACGCGGAAATGCCGTGTGCCGCGCGCTGCGACTTGTGGGCTATGCGTCACCACCAGCACTTGGACGCGGTCTGCAACGCGCGCCAGGCGTTCGCCGACTGCGGCGGCGGTAGCGCCACCGATGCCGCTGTCTACTTCGTCAAAGATCAGGGTTGGCACGGGCGAGCCGCGTGACAGCACGACTTTGAGTGCGAGCATAAGGCGCGAGAGTTCCCCGCCCGAGGCGATTTTCGCGAGTGTGCCTGGTGTTTGCCCTGGGTTGGTCGCGACCAGGAAGCTGACGCGATCCTGCCCATCAGCGCCCCAGGCGGTTTCGTCACGGGCGGTGATGTCTATCACCAGTCGCGCGCGGTCCAGTTTCAGCGGTGGCAGTTCTTCGGCCAGCGCCTTTTCAAGCTCGGCGGCGGATTTGCGTCGCGTGGCGGAAAGCTTGCCGGCGGCGGCAAGGTAGCTTTGGCGTGCCTTGCCTTCAGCGGCTTCCAGCGCCGCCACTTCGCCCGCGCCGGCGTCCAAAGCTTCCAAACGGCTCCGCAAATTCACCAGCAAGCTTGCCAGTTCCGAAACCGGCACGCTGTGTTTGCGCCCGCCAGCGCGCAGCGCGAAAAGCCGTTCTTCCACTTGTTCCAGCCGACGCGGATCGGGGCCGGTTTCGCTCATTAACCGCGTCAGCAAACCCTCTGCTTCGCTCAAGGCATCCTGCGCGGCGGCAAGGGCTTGGATGGCGGGCTGCGCTTCCTCATTCGGTGGCGGCAGGCGTTCCAAGGCGCGCGCCGCTTCACGCAAGGCACGCGCTGGGGAGGCAGCGCGACGATCACGCGGCGTGAGCTCCCCAAGCGCGGCAGCAATCGCCTCGGCCCGGCGTTCGCCCTGTTGCAGCTTTTGGCGTTCGGCGGCGAGTGCATCTTCTTCGCCTTCTTCCGGCGCAAGATCAGACAATTCCCCAACGGCGTGGCGCAGCCATTCTTCTTCACGCTGAGCGCTGGCGATTGCCTCGCGCGCGGAGGCCAGGCGGCGCGTGGCATCCCGCCAGGCCGCCCAGGCGCTGGCGGTGGCGCTGCGTTCGCCGTCCAAAGCGCCGAAAGCATCCAGCAGCCCGGCATGGGTGGCGGGGTCCGCAAGGCCCACTTGTTCATGCTGGCCTTGCACTTCTACCAATGTCGCACCCAGACGTTTGAGCAAGGCAACACTCACCGGTTGGTCATTGATGAAGGCGCGGGATTTGCCATCGGCTTGCAGCACGCGGCGCAGTACCAATTCATCTTCGGCGCTGATGCCCTGGTCGCGCAGGATGTCGAAGCAGGGGTGATCGGGGCTTGGCAGAAAGGCGGCGGCGACACTGGCTTGCGCTTGCCCCGCCCGCACCAGCCCCGCTTCCGCGCGCTGGCCAAGCGCCAAGCCAAGACTATCCAGCAAAATGGATTTTCCCGCGCCGGTTTCGCCCGTCAGCACCGCAAGCCCGGCATCGAAACTCAGGTCAAGCTTTTCGATCAGCACCACATCGCGAATGGCGAGAGAGGCGAGCATTGGCGCGCCGCCCCGTGCTCAGAAAATACGGTTCAGCATCCGGCTGACAAAGCCGGGACGCTCACCACGGGCTTCGGCGCCAGCGGCGACCAGCAGCGCGTAGCTATCGGCATACCAATCGCTGCCGGGGTAGTTGTAGCCAAGCACGGCGGCGTTGCGGCGCGCTTCTTCGGTCAGGCCAAGGTTCAGGTAGATTTCGACCAGCCGATGCAAGGCTTCCGGCACGTGGTTCGTGGTCTGGAAATCCTCCACCACGCGGCGATAGCGGCCGATGGCTGCCTGGTGCAGGCCCTGGCGCTGATAGAAGCGCCCCACGGTCATTTCCTTGCCGGCCAAATGGTCTCGGCCCAGGTCAATCTTCAGCCGCGCATCGCGGGCATAGGCGCTATCGGGGAAGCGGTTGATGACTTCCTGCAGGGACGCGATGGCGATGGTGGTCTGGCGCTGGTCACGCTGCGCATCGGTGATCTGTTCATATTGGGACAGCGCGCGCAGGTAATAGGCATAGGCGATGTCGCGATGCGCCGGGTGAAGCAGAATGAAGCGATCCAGCGCGCCGATGGCTTCCGTGTAGCGATTACGCAGATATTCCGTATAGGCCGCCATCAGCTTTGCGCTGGTAGACCAGGCGGAATAGGGATGCTCACGTTCAATGGCATCGAAGTATTCCACCGCGCGGGCGTAGTTGCGGGCGCGCAGATTCTGCATGCCAAGGGCATAAAGAATTTGCGGTTCCTCATCGGCTGCATTGGCGGTGACGCGCCGCGTGAGCGAGGGGTCCGCACCGGTGCTTTGCTGCGGCGTTGAACTGCCACAAGCCGCCAGGGCTAGGAGTAGGGCTATCGGTAGGAAGCGGCGCATGATTCCCGGATCAACAGAAGGATGGGGTTGATATAGGGCAGATTGGCCGCGGGTGAAATCGCCTTGGTGCAGAGTCTCTATATCAGGCGAAGGCCGGGGCTTTTTGCTTGACCCGCGCAGAGGCGGCCTGAGCGGGCGAAACGGCACCCCCAGCCCATCGCCAAGCGTCTTTATCGGCGAAAAGGGCGCGGAGAAGCTGATTGTTCAGCGCATGGCCCGAACGATTGCCCCTGAAGCGGGCACGAAGCGGTGCGCCGGCCAGGGCCAGGTCCCCCACCACATCCAGCAGCTTGTGGCGGACAAATTCATCGGCATGGCGTAGCCCGCCGGGGTTCAGAATGGCCGGGCCATCCACCACCACGGCATTGTCCAGGGTACCGCCCAGGGCTAGGCCTGCTTGACGCAGCCGCTCCACCTCCTCAGCCAGGGTGAAGGTGCGTGAATCGGCCAATGCCCCCCGGAAGGTTTCGGGCGTGATGCGGAGTGCTAGGGATTGCTGGCCAATGGCGGTATTAGGGAAATCAATGTCCAAAGCCGCATCGAAGGCGGTTTCGGTATTGGGGTGCAATTCGGCAAAGGCACCGCGGCCATCTTCCACGCGGACCGGCCGCAGCACTTCAATGATCTGGCGTGGTGCTGCGCTGGTGGCGATGCCGGCGCAGTCAATCAGGAACAGGAAGGGCGCTGCGGAACCATCCAGAATGGGGATTTCCGGCCCATCCACTTCAATGATGGCGTCATCAATGCCAGCGCCAGCCAAAGCGGCCATGACATGTTCAATGGTGCCGATGCGCACTTCCGGCGCCTTCGGATGGGCGATGGCAGTGCAAAGCCGCGTATCGGTCACGAATTCGAAGCGGGCAGGGATATCAACGCCAAGATCAACGCGGCGGAACTGGATGCCGGCGCCAGCCGCAGCCGGGTGCAGCGTAAGGGACATCCTGCGGCCAGTGTGCAGCCCATCGCCCACGCACCCGATAGGTGTTTTGAGCGTCTTGCGCCTGCCATGTTCCGCGGGAATAAAACCGTCCATCGCATCCTTCATTTCTGGGCCGAAAGCCACGCAGGAAGCGCATCCGTCATCAGCCCAGTTTTACTTTCTCATGACGATCTGACAAAAGCGATACAAGCCTTGTTTCTGCGTATTTCACCGCAAGCATCTGATTTTATTGAAGTGGTGCGAAGCAAAAAGGGGCAAAATCAAGGCGGGCCTGCCCAGATCATTCCCGGCGCAATACCTGATCCACCAGCCGATCCGCCCAGGGATTGCTCGAAAAACTCTCCCGCAAAGCGGCTTCCGAATAGGTATCGCGCACCCAATCCAGGAAGGGGATGCCCGGATTGTCGTGCTGAAAGGCGGCGAAGGTTTTGAAAAAGGCGTCCAGAATGCCTGTGCGCGCTGCAGCGACATGGCCGTGGCGCAGCGAAAGCTGGGCAAGTGCATCCTGCGCCGGGTGGCCTTGCAGCAAAAGCCAGATCCCGGCCGCAAGCCCGGTCCGATCCGCGCCCGATTTGCAATGGATCAGCGCTGGTTCGTCGATTTCCTGGAAAATGCCGGCCAGGCGCAGAATACGGTCCTTATGCGGTGCGCCGCGGCTTTCAAATGGCGCATCTATATGAATCAGGCCAAGCCGCGCGGCCTCTGCCCGGCTAAGTGCATCGGCCCCGCAATCGGCACGGTTACCACGCAGATTGATGATGGTGCGAATGCCATGACGCCGCGCCGCCCGGCGCAATTGCCAGGGCAGCGGGTGGTTGGACCGGTAAAGCCGCCCAGGCGCCACAACGCCCCAATTGCGCCAACCAAGGCGCAAAATGGCGTGGTCTATGAAAAGCGCATTGCCCCAGGTGGCGGTAGGCGTCACGCGCCGCTATTCCAGTCTGGCGCCGGAAACCCGCACCGCTTCCTGCCACATGGGGCGTTCACGCTGCGCGCGGGCGATCATGTCTTCCGGGGTGGACCACACAGCCTCGGCGCCCACACGCAGGAAGCGCTCCTTCACGGCGGGATCGGCGACAATGCGCCGCAGCGCGCCATTCACACGTTCAATGGCGATGCGCGGCGTGCCGGCCGGGAAAACAAAGCCCTGCCAGGAGGAAACGACGAAATCCGCGAGCCCGGCCTCGGCCATTGTCGGTACATCCGGCATGGTCGGCCAGCGCGCCGCAGAGGTCACGGCCAGCGCCCGCATCCGCCCTTCCTGAATGACCGGCACATAGGAAGCAAGGTTATCCAGCGCGGAATCAAGATCACCTGACAGCATGGCGGGGATGATCTGCGCCGCGCCGCGGAAGGGCACATGGGTGCCTTCCACCTGCACGCGCCCGGCGAAAAGCGCGCCGGTCAAATGCCCTGTGGTGCCGACACCGGGGGAGCCATAGGTAAAGCCGCCGCGCTTGGCGCGCACCCAGGCGGTGAAATCCGCAAGGCTCCGCGAAGGGTTATGTTGAGAAGAAACCACCACGACATTCGGCAAATCCCAGGCAATGCCGACCGGCACCAAATCCCGCGCCGGGTCATAGGGCAGGCGGGCATAAAGAAAGTTGTTGATCACCAAATGCCCGACGGAAGCGATGCCCATGGTATAGCCATCCGGCGCGGCCTTGGCGGTAGCGTCAATGCCGATATTCCCGCCCGCGCCGGGGCGGTTTTCGATAATGAAATTCTGCCCCAGGATCGGCTGCATCAATTCGGCATACATGCGCACCAGCACATCGGTGGACCCGCCCGGCGGCCAGGGCACAATGATGCGCACCGGGCGCACCGGCCATTCCCCCTGGGCGCGGGCGATGGATGGGGTGGCCAGCAAGGCGGCGGCCAGCAAGGGGCGACGAGCCATCATGGGGGTTTCTCCGGCAGGTGCGTGGCGCGCATATAGAAAGTCCCGGGCCGGCTTGCCAAGCGCGGCTGCGCTTTGCCATTGGACAGGGGCGATGGGTGCGTCAATAATGCTGACCAAATGGGGATCGGGGCGATGCCGACAAAGGGCAGCATGATGGCGGCGGAAATGGTGGAGGCGCGCGCCCTGCCGGCCGGGCGCAATCTGCTGTTCCTGCGGGAAGAAGAACTCCGCCTTGCGCAGGATTTGCTGTTTTTCGGCTATCGCGATTTCACTGCCGGCGCGGATGAAATCCTGGCCACGCTGGACATGGGCCGCGCGCATCATCGCGTGCTGCATTTTGTGGGGCGGCGGCCTGGGATCACGGTTGGCGAATTGCTCGGCATTCTCAGCATCACGAAGCAAAGCCTGGGGCGCGTGCTGCAACCGCTGATGAGCGATGGCTATGTGGTGCAGGCGCCAGGTGAGAGCGACCGGCGGCAAAGGCGCCTGACGCTGACGGAAGAAGGTGTCGCGCTGGAACGGCGCCTGTTTGAACGCCAACGCGAAACAGTGATGCGCGCCTATCGTGAAGCCGGCCCTGCCGCGGTAGAGGGCTTTCGCCGCGTCATGCGCGGGCTGATGGGCGAAGATGCGCAAGCCAGCCTCAACCGCCTGGAAGGGCCAGAGGCTGAGAGCAGCAGGCGATGAACGGCCAGGAAGACCCCGCGCATATTCTGGTGGTGGATGATGATGCGCGGCTGCGTGCGTTGTTGCAGCGCTTTCTGACCGAACAGGGTTTTCGCGTCAGCATCGCCGAAAATGCCGCCACGGCGCGGGCGGCCTTGGCGGATATGGCGTTCGATCTTCTGGTGCTGGATGTGATGATGCCCGGCGAGACAGGGCTGCAACTGACCGCCGCGCTTCGTGCTGAGGGGCAGGAAGTGCCCATCCTGATGCTGACCGCCAATGGCGCGCCGGATGATCGCATCGCGGGGCTGGAACAGGGCGTGGATGATTATTTGGCGAAGCCCTTTGATCCGCGCGAATTGGCCTTGCGCATTCGCACCATTCTGCGCCGCGCCGCGCCGGCCCCTGCGGCGCCGCAAAGCCTGGCGCCCATGCAGATTGGTAATCGCTGGTTTGACATTGAACGCGCCGAATTGCGCGGGCCGGATGGCATTATTCGCCTGACGGGCGGTGAGGCCGCCTTGATGCAAGCGCTTGCGCGCCGCGCTGGCGAAATCCTGAGCCGCGAGGATATTGGCGAAGCCCTTGGCACACCGGATGCCGGCGAGCGCGCGATTGATGTGCAGGTCACCAGGCTACGTCGCAAGGTGGAACCTGACCCACGAGAGCCGCGTTTCATCCAGACCATTCGCCATCGCGGTTATGTCTTGAGGCCTGGGCCGTGACTCCTCTTAACCGGGGCTTGCGCCGGCTGGTGCCGCGCGGGCTTTTGGGCCGTTCGCTGCTGATTATTCTGGTGCCGTTGATCCTGTTGCAAGCGATTGCCTTGCAGGTTTTCTATGGCAGCCATTTGGATGTGATTTCCCGCCGCCTGGCGGCGGGCGTGGCAGGTGACATTGCCATGGTGGTGGGCCTGCTGGAGCGCGAAGCCGAGGAGCAGAACCGCGCCTGGATTTTCCGCGAAGCTGCCTGGCGGCTTGATCTGTCTCTTGCCTATGAAGCTGGCGCGCAGCTTGCCACAACCGTTGGGCGACCCGCTGCCATGCCCCTGCTGCCGCTTGAGGAAGATTTGGCGGCGGCCATGCAGGAACGTGTGCGCCTGCCCTTTGATGCCGATTGGCAAAGCGATCCGCGCAGCGTGATCATTCGCGTGCAGATGCCCGATGGCGTCTTGCATGTGGAGGTTGCGCGCAAGCGCCTGTTCAGCGGGACGATTTATCTTTTTGTCATTTGGGTCGTGGGCTCTTCGCTGCTGCTGTTCCTGGTGGCAGCGATTTTCATGCGCAACCAAGTCCGCGCGCTGCGCAAGATCTCGGCCGCGGCTGAGGCTTTCGGCATGGGCCGCACGGTGGGGCCCATGAAGCCTGAGGGTGCCGCTGAGGTGCGCCAAGCCGCGACTGCCTTCAACCGCATGGAAGAACGCATCCGCCGTTTCGTGGATAGTCGGACGGAAATGCTGGCCGGCATCAGCCATGATTTGCGCACGCCGCTGACGCGGCTTCGACTTGGGCTTGCCATGCTGCCAGAAACGGCGCGCGAAGATGCCGCGGCCATGACCGAAGATGTGGAGGAAATGGATCGCCTGATCGGCGTTTATCTTGCCTTTGCGCGCGGTGAGGGTGTGGAACAACCCGAAGAAACCGACCTTGCCGCCTTGCTTCGGGGCGTTGTCGCGCAACAGGCGCGCGGTGGCGCGGCAATACCTTTTGAAGGCCCAGAAACGCTTCTGATGGAACTCCGCGCCGGCGCGATGCGGCGCTCCTTCGGCAATCTGCTTCATAATGCCCGCAAGCACGCCGCGCGGGTGACGGTGACGCTAACGGAGCAGCCACGCGGCCAGAACGGCATTTGGGCTGATATCTCGATTGATGATGATGGGCCGGGGATTCCAGAAGCGGCGCGGGAAGACGCCTTCAAGCCCTTCACCAGCCTATCGGGCGGCGGCACCGGGCTTGGCCTTGCCATTGCCCGCGACATTGCGCGGGCGCATGGCGGTGATGTCTTTTTGGAAGACAGCCCCCTAGGCGGGCTGCGCGCGCGGATTAGGGTGCCGGGCTAGGGCTGGACCAAGCTGGCTTCTTTGGCGATGCTGTTCGGAAGCATTCGAAAGGGAAGGCGCCATGCAATTCAACAGCGGCGATTGGCGGATTGATGTTCTGATCCAGGGTTACCCTGGCAAATCCACGCAGCATGGTGGCTTGGGCTGGAGCACGGTGGCGCTGCTGCGCGGCCATGGTCGCATCGTGGTGCTGGATGGTGGCGGCTATGGCATGCGCAAGCCACTGGTCGAAGCACTCGCCAAACACGGGGTGAAGCTTTCCGATGTGACCGATCTGCTGGTCAGCCATTTGCATCATGATCATGTGGTGAATTGGCCCATGTTTCGCGATGCGCGGCTTCATGTCGGGCGCAAGGAATTGGCTTGGGCGCTTGGTGTCGGTTGGGGGGAGACCGCCGTGCCGGAACACGCAGTGGAAGCGCTCAGCCGCTGGCCGACGATGCAGTTGATGGATGATGGGCAGGAAGTGCTGCCGGGCATAACCGCGCATCTTTCGCCTGGCCACACGCCTGGGCATTTGCTTTTCCTGATTACGGGTGCGCCCCAGGCGGTGGTGCTGTTGCAGGATGCGGTGAAGAACCGCGTGGAACTCACCACGCGCACAACGGATATGACCTATGACGCGGCGGTGAGCCGCGCCACGATTGAAATGGTGTGGGAGATTTGCCGCACCCATCCCGGATGTGTGCTGATCCCGGGACATGATGTGCCAGTGATGGTGGAAAATGGCGTGCCGCGCGCGCTTTCCAGCCATAGCGCTGGCATACGTTCCTGGTTCGGCAAGGATTTGCAGGACACGACGATGTTTTCGCTGGCACAGCCTTCACCCTGAACACAGCACTACCTGAAAGGACAAGATGATGGACCAACAGGAAGCCCATGACGCGTTGCGGGCTGAAGGCCGCGCGGTGATGCATGAAGTGCTCGGTCGCGCGTATATGGAAAAGCGCGACGCCGGCACCAATCCCTTCAACGCCGCGGTGCGCCGCCTGTCTGAAGAATTCGCCTATGCCACGCTATGGCAAAGGCCGGGGCTTGATCGGCGCGAACGCAGCCTGATTACACTCGCCATGATCTGCGCGCTCAATCGCCCGCATGAGCTTCGCATCCATCTGGTGGCGGCGCTGAATAATGGCTGCACGGCTGAGGAGATTTCGGAGATTTTCACCCATTCGGTGGCTTATTGCGGCTTTCCCGCCGCGATTGATGCGCTGCGCGTGGCAGAGGATGTGCTGAAGGAACAGGGGAAGCTGTAGCAAAAGAGAGCTGGCGGCAGGGTTCCAGAATCGCGGCTTTTGCGGCAGGGTAGGCGCCGCAGCATGGGGGCGACCATTTCAATGACCGAAGAAGAAATCCTGGCCCGCGCGGCGGGCATTACCACCGGGCTCAAGACCCATCCCAAGGAAGTGGCGGAAGCCATCGCCGCATCGCGGCGCATGGGGGGTGCCTTCACCCGCCCGACGGATGAAACCGCCGAACCCATGCCAGCCTATGCCGCGCCAATCCCTGCCAAGGGGTCACGCGCATGAAGGCCCTGCATGAACTCTCGCTCACTGAAGCCTCTGCCGGCATTGCGCGGCGGCGTTTCTCCCCCGTTGAATACCTCGATGCCCTGCATGCGCGGGCCGAGGATGTGGGCGGCAAGGTCAATGCCATTGTCCGCCCGCTTTGGGGTGAGGCACGGGAACAGGCGGTGAAGGCCGGCCGACGCATTGCCCGCAGCGGCCCGCGTTCCGCGCTGGATGGCCTGCCTGTGGGCCTCAAGGATATCATTGACCTCGCGGGGCACCCCACCACCTGCCATTCGCGCATTCTGCTGGATAATCAGAAAAGCGCCGATGCGGCGGTGGTGGCGCGGCTGCGGGCTGCCGGGGCGATTTTCCCTGCCAAGCTCGCCACGCATGAATTCGCCATTGGCGGCCCGGCCTTTGATCTGCCCTTCCCGCCCGCGCGTAACCCTTGGAATACAGCGCATCATCCGGGCGGATCGTCTTCCGGTTCTGGTGCGGCGGTGGGGGCCAATATCCTGCCCGCCGCGCTTGGTACTGATACCGGCGGTTCCGTGCGACACCCGGCCAGCCATTGCGGCATTGTCGGCATGAAGGCGACTTATGGCCTGGTTTCGCGCCGCGGCGTTTTCCCGCTCGCCTTCACCTTGGATCATGTGGGGCCGATGACGCGCACGGTTGCCGATAATGCGCTGCTGCTTGGCATGATGGCCGGGCATGATGCGGCTGATCCCGGCAGTGCGGCGCATAAGCCCGAAAACTATGCGCGGCAGATGAAGAAGGGGCTGCGCGGCCTCACCATCGGCTATGTACGCCATTTCCACGAGGCGGATCAGCCAGCCTCGGCCGAAATGGCCGCGGCACTTGAAGCAGCGGCGAAGCTGCTGGCGAAGGAAGGCGCAAAGATCAAGACCATTACCTTGCCCTCGCTCAATGAATTCGCTGGCGTCAATCGCGCCATTCTGATGGCGGAAGCGGCTTCCATCCACGGCAAGTGGCTGCGCGACAGGCCGGGCGATTACGCCAACCTTACCTTGCGCCGCCTGCTGCCCGGGCTTTTCATGCGTGCCGAGGATTACGTGCAGGCGCAGCGCCGCCGGCGGGAATTGGTGGCCGCCGTTGAAGCCGCCTTCGCTGAGGCTGATCTGCTGCTGACGGCTTCTTCCATGGATGTTGCCTGCAAGATTGATGATGCAGAAGCGGTGGAGCTTACCTATCCGCGCCAGGCACGTACGCCCTTCAACGTCACGGGCCACCCGGCGCTTACAATGATGTGCGGAATTTCCAAAGCGGAAGGGCTGCCGCTGTCCCTGCAATTGGTCGGCCCAAGCTTTGGGGAGGCGGCCATCTACCGCGCTGCAGCGGCTTATGAACGCACGGCACCCTGGAAGGATCTGCACCCAGCGCTGTAACTTCGCGTATGTTCCTCACCAACCTACTTGATCGGCGCTGGCGCCACCCTGCGCTGGTGCCGCTATTCTTTCTGGCGCTTGCGCTTTTGTTGCGCAGCTTTTCCTTCGTCGCCGCCGTGATTGATACGGATGAGGGGCTATACATGCTCCAGGCGCGGGAATGGCTGGAAGGCGGCTGGCCCATTGTCGCGGTGTGGGATATGCACCCGGTTGGCGCGCCGGCGATCTTTGCTGCTTTCATGGCGATTTTCGGCGATGATATTTGGGTGCTGCGCGTGCTTGGGGCGATTTGCGTGGCGGCAACGGCCTCCGCCCTGTTCAGCGCGGTGCGCTATGCGGGCGGGCCACCGGCGTTAGGGCTGGCTGCGGGCGTGCTCTACATCGCCCATAGTGGCTTATTAGGCGGGCTTGCCACCAATACGGAAATTCTCTTTGCGCCAATGGTCGGCTGGGCCATGGCGCTCGGCCTGCGTGGCGCGGTGGATGCGCTGGAACGCCGCAAAGCTCCGCGCTGGCGCGATATGGTGGTGATGGGGGTGCTGATTGGCGTCGCACTAACCCTGAAACCCGTGACAGTCTTCGAAGGCGCGCTCGCCTGGGTCATTTTGGTGATGCCAGCCTTTCGCCTTGGGCTGATGGGGCTACCTCGGCTTGCTGCCATGGCCGCTGCCTATGCTTTGCTCTGCGCCGCGCCCACGTTGCTCTGGGCGCTGGCTTATGCGCTGCGCGGAGAGTTTGCCGTTTTTCTGGAAGGCGCGTTTCTGGCGCCGCTCCGCTATGCCGGGTCGCGGCTGAGCTCAGCGGATTCCTTCCGCTTTGCGCTCGTGGCAGTACTGCTGTTGCTTTGGTCTTTCCTGCTGACGCTGCCCGCCTTGATCCGCCCACGCAATCGCGAAGGACCGCTTGCCCGGCTCAGGCAATTCGGCATGATCTGGTTTGCGGCTGCGACATTGGCTGTGGTGCTGCCCGGGCAATTCTACCAGCATTATTTCCTGATCTGGCTTTTGCCATTGTCACTGCTGGCGGCACTCGGTGCGCGGCAATTGGCGCGGTATCTGCGCCCCGGCATGGTGGTGATCGGCTTTCAATTGCTGATCGGCGCGGTGGCTTTGGATGCCTGGCGCGTTGCTGCCCTGCCCCGGCTTGATCGCGGCATTGGCCTTGGCGCGCCTGATCCGGTGCGACGCACCGCTGCTGCCGTGCGTGCGGAAATAGACCCGGGCGACCCGATCTGGGTCGTGAATTATCACCCGGTGGTCTATGTGCTCGCTGAAGCCGCTGTGTCCACCCGCTACGCCTTTCCGGCGCATCTGGCTGGGCCGTTTTATCGCGTCACGGGGATTGATTCCTACGCCGAAATAACGCGCATTCTGGAAAGCCATCCGCGCGTTTTGGTGATTGATCGGGGCTGGTGGCCAAGCGTGCGCCGTCGCGCCGCGATATTGATTGAAACGGCATTGGATGAGCAATACGAATTGGTCGCAACGGTCCCGGAAGAACGTGGCCCCGTCGAAATCTGGCGCTTGAGATAGGCGGCGCGGATTACGGCGCGAAAATCGTGAACACGAAAGTCGCGGCCAGCACCAAATGAATGATGCCTGAAAGGATATTGGTCCGGCCGGTGCCATAGGTGAGCATGGCAACCGCAAAGCCCAGCGCCAGCAGCACCGAATGGCCGGCTGAAATGCCAAGCGCCAGAGGCATGCCCTTCCACCAAGCAACAAGGGCCACCGTCGGTACGGTAAGCCCGATCGAAGCCACGCCGCTGCCAAGCGCCAGGTTGATGGCCGGCTGCATGCGGTTATGCGCGGCGGCACGGAACGCTGCGCCTGATTCGGGCATTAGCACGATGGCGGCCACAATCACCCCCACCAGCGCCGCCGGAGCGCCGAGCGCCGCCACCCCTCCTTCCAGCGCCGGTGCCAGGCTTTTCGCCAGCATCACAACTGAAAACAGCGCCACGCACAGCAACAGGAAGGAAAGTAGCGCCATCCGGCTGCTTGGCTGCGCATGGCCTTCACCCCCCGGGCTTTCTTCCGGCAAGAAGTAGTCTCGGTGCCAATTGGTCTGGATGAAAAGGAAGGCGGCATAAAGCCCCAGACAAACCAACGAAACAAAGGCCAATTGGCTGGTGCTGTAATAGGGGCCGGGCGCTGAAGTCACGTGATTGGGCACGATCAGTACCAGCACCGCCATCGGCATCAGAACGGCCAGCAGCGCATTGGCGCCCGCAACGCGGAATTGATTTTCCCGATGCACAATGCCGCCGACCAGAATGGCAAACCCCGCAATGCCATGCAGCACCAGCATAACAGTCGCCAACAAGGTATCGCGCATCAACGTGGGATTGCCATCTGCACTCAGCATCAGGGAAATGATCAGCCCGGCTTCAATCACCGTAACCGCCAATGCGAGAATCAAACCACCAAAAGGCTCACCCACGCGCAAGGCCACAACTTCAGCGTGATGCACAGCCGCCACCACATTACAGAGCAGCGCGGCCAGAACGGGAATGGCCAAAAGCTCCAGCCCGACCTTGCCAATGCCAAGCCATGCGGCAATGCCGGCTAGGGGGGCGAGGATGAAGAAAAGCGAAATGCGATCTGATGCGTGCGCGGCCATGGGCAGCTGCTAGCCATCAATCAGGGCCGCGGCGAGCGCCGCCATCAGAACAATAGCCCCTTCTTCAGCATGCCATGCACGCCCTTTTCGCCATTCACTGTCTGCGTCACGCGGAAATCCACCGCCAGTGAGCAGAATTGATAGGCATCGGCATCTGACAGATTGGTCCGTGAACAGATGAAGGCGATCATTTCGCGCAGCGCCTGCTTCATCGCCAAATCCAGATCCTCATTCATCCCCATGGTGATGAAATGGGTCTTGGTCTCGGCGCGGGGGAATTTCAGCACCGGGTCCTTCGCCCCGCCACCCTTTACCACGGAAAGCTTGAAATGGCCGGTCAGGCAGATTTCCAGCGCATTGATGCAGACCTCCCCATCGCCCTGCACGCCATGGCCGTCGCCGGCGGAAAACAACGCGCCCTTGTTGAAAATGGGCAGGAACAGCGTGGTGCCTTCGGTCAATTCCTTATTGTCCAGATTGCCACCAATGGCGCGCGGTTCCTTGGTGTTCACCATGCCCCATTCCGGCGGCGGCGCCACGCCCATCACGCCGAAGAAGGGTGCCAGCGGCAGATCAAGCCCGCTTTCCTGCGGGCCGAAGGGCAGGCGGCAGGTCATGGCCTGCTTATTCACCGGAATATGCAGCGTGCGGCGATAGGGGAAATCTTCCGGCAGCGTGCCGAAAAGCGGGCGGAAGCCGCAAAAGCCCCAATCCGCGCCGAGTTCGATTTTCTCGATATCCACCCGCAAAGCATCACCTGGCTCGGCGCCGCGCACTTCAACCGGACCGGTGATGATATGCGCGCCAAGGCGGGGCAGCCTGGTGTGGATTTCGGAAATCGCCGGATGCAAGGGGAAACCCTTTTCTGGCCCCGGCATCACTTCCGGCCCGCCCGAGACGCATTCCAGAATGACCGTCTCACCCGAGGCAATGCTCGCCACCGGCGGGAAGGACGCGTCAAACCCGCCCCAACGGCAGGTAGCGACAGAAGCGGGGATCCGCGTTGCTTGCGACATCAGATTTCCTTGTCGGTTTAGAGCCAGCCTTTGCGGCGGAAATAGAGAATGGGCATAATGGCTGAGACGATCATCAGCACAAGCGCCAAGGGATAGCCAAAAGCCAATTTCAATTCAGGCATAAATTCAAAATTCATGCCGTAAATGCTGGCGATCAGCGTGGGTGGCATGAGCGCGACCGAGGCCACGGTGAAGGTCTTGATGATATTGGTCTGCTCGACATTCAACACGCCAAGCACGGCATCCAGCAGGAATTGCGCCTTGGAATTCAGGAAGCTTGCATGTTCCACCAGGGATCGCACATCGCGCACCAGCGTCTTGATCAGCGCCTGGTTTTCCTTGCGTATCGCGGTTCCTTTTTCGGCGCCCACAAAGGTCAGAATGCGCGAAAGACCAAGCAGGGTTTCGGAAGCGCGCGTAGTCACTTCCCCAACCTGGCCCAGGGTGAATAGCGCGTCCTTCAGCTTGTCATTGCGCCGATGCATTTTGATATCAGCCTGAGAGGTACGGAAGGTGGATTGGCTTGCCTTATCCATATCCGCGCCGACCTTCTCCAGAATATCGGCCAGGCGATCCACGATCTGTTCGAACAAATGCAGCATGACCGCATCAGCTGATTGCAGTAGAGTTGGATGACGCTGTACGCGCGCAGCGAAGGCAGTAAAGGCGCGCGGCGTTGCGTAGCGCACCGTGACCAGCGCGCTATTGGTCAGCACAAAGCTGATGGGGGTGGAACCATACTCGCCCGAATCCATGCCATAGAGAAAACTGGCGGTCAAAAACAGCGTCTCACCCTCACGATACAGGCGGGATGAGCTCTCGATTTCCTGCATCTCCTCTCGCGTCGGGATTTCGAGCGAGAGCGCCTGCTGCACCGCGTTTTCTTCCGACGGTGTTGGGTTCAGAAGGTCAATCCAGACGGCGCGGCGCAGGTTTTCGGCTTCCGCGACCTCCCCCGCGGCTTCCCGCGCGGGTCCAGGCAAGACGGCGGTGATGTGGGAAATGGCACCTTCACGGAGCCGGCAGCGGCCATCCTCAACGGTCCAGGTTGTGAGCATGGCACGGGCCCTCCACAAGGCAAAAGAGGTAGAAACTTACTAACCCTGGCCCGGCACCCTGAATGGTCTTATCGGCCCCAAACCCAGGCGCTAGCGCCCAGACAAGGGGAGAAAGCCGCCCTCGCCTGAAAGGCGCGAGGGCGGACAGGGCATTCAGGCGCCCGGACGTGGGGGCGTATTTTGCGCGGAAGCGGCCTGCGCGGTGGAAGACGCCGCGGCGGGGCCTTGGATGCTGCCGGCTGGCTGGGACTGGCCCTGCGCCTGCGCTTCCATCGAGGCATCCGCCTGATCTTCTTTGATATTTTGCTTGAAGGACTTGATGCCCTTGGCCAGATCGCCCATCAGGCCGCTGATCTTGCCGCTGCCGAAAAGCAGCAGGACGACCAGCAGAACAACAAGCCAATGCCAGATGCTGAAGGAACCCATTGCGACGCCTCAATTCCCAGTTGGAAGTCCCGCCGGAGCGGTTCTTCGGACCCTATGACATGGCGGCGACCTATTCGCCAAGGGGTTACCGCACAAACCCCAAATGGTTTCTCACAGGGGCCGCCGCAATGGGGGTTGAAAACCAAACTGGCTTCCATCACTTAACCGTAATCCGGGCCCCTCTGGCGGGGCTGCCAACTATTGGCAGCTGCCGTGATGTCGGATCGTGCAACCTT
The DNA here is from genome assembly GCA_020249285.1 of Roseomonas sp. Lineage (GTDB taxonomy): Bacteria > Pseudomonadota > Alphaproteobacteria > Acetobacterales > Acetobacteraceae > Neoroseomonas. Next base: position 18,768 of record JADCFX010000003.1, read on the forward strand.
GCGCGGTCTCGGCCCCTCATGGCTGATCCGCGCCGTATGAGATGAGGTTTGGGGATGGATTTCCTGTTATCTGAGTGGATGGGCAAGCCTTTCTGGATGTGGAAGGGCTTTCTGCTGATTGTGCTGGTGCTGCTCGCCTTTGACCTCGGCGTCCTGAATCGCAAAGACAAGGAAATGGGCGTGGCGCAAAGCCTTTGGCTTTCGGCCTTTTATATCGCCTTCGCCACGCTTTATGGTGCGGGCATCTGGTGGGCCTATGAAAATGGCGAAATCACCACATCAGATGGCACCCATGCCGGCATCGCCTTCTTTACCGGCTTTTTCATCGAAAAGGCGTTGTCAATTGACAATGTTTTTGTGATCAGCCTGATCTTTGGCTATTTTGCGATCCCGCGCCGCTACCAGTATCGGGCGCTGGTCTGGGGCATCATTGGCGTGATTGTGTTGCGCGGCATCATGATCGCGGCGGGTGCGGCGCTGGTACAGCAATATAGCTGGGTGCTCTATATCTTCGGCGCCTTCCTGATCGCGACCGGCATCAAGATGCTGGTGGTGCCGGAAGGGGAGCAGGATATCTCCAAAAACCCCGTGGTCCGCTTCATGCGGAAACACATGCGCGTAACCGATGAACTCCATGGCCAGAAATTCTTCGTCCGCCAGATGGATCCGGCCACGGGCAAGAAGCTCGCCTTTGCCACGCCGCTGTTCCTGGCGCTGGTGGTGATCAATATCGCCGATTTGATTTTCGCGGTGGATAGCGTGCCGGCGATCTTCGCCATCACGACCGATACCTTCATTGTCTATACCGCGAATATCATGGCGATCCTGGGCTTGCGCGCGCTGTATTTCGCGCTTGCCGCCATGGTGCATCGCTTCCACTACCTGAAATATGCGCTGGCGCTGGTGCTGGTTTTCATTGGCGGCAAGATCTTCTGGAACCAGATGGTTGGCAAGCTTGACCCCGCCATTTCGCTGGGTGTGACGGCGGCGATCATCGCGGGCGGGATTTTCGTCTCGCTCTGGAGAACCCGCGGTCAGCAGCCAGAAAGTCACTGATGGTTACCCGAGGTGCAGTTCAAAAGGCTGCACCTCAACAAATTCATCATCGGCGCTGGTGCCATCCTTCCACATGAAAACCGCAAAGCGCGCTTCGCGGTCAAACACGGTGGAAGGGTGATGCCAGACATTGGCGCCGTAAGTGACCCCTTGATCAGGCCGCGCCAGAAAGCCGCGCGCCTTTGCCATATCCGGCTTGCCATCCGCCCCATGGGGGGCCACCAGCACCAACCAGCGCCCCGCTTCCATGGGGATGAAGGATTGCGAGGAAAATTCATGCCGTTCCATGGTGGTGGACGCGAAAGGCGCTGATTTCGGCAAGGCGCGCGTGAAGGAAAGGCTGGGCACTGCCCCGCTGCGACGGTTTTCCAGCAATTTGTCTATGTAGGCGCGCCCCGGCGTGGCTGGGCTTTCCAGTACCTCCCCAAAGGGCGCGAAGGCTTCTGTGGTGAGGGGTTCGGTAGTTATGCGGCGCATGGGATGGCTTTCGGTTTGATTCCCACCACCAAAGCCGCGTCGTGCGCGCCTGTCCAGCCCAGAACCCTGCCTGTATTTTGCGCAGAACTTGCTTCCCGCCGCGCCATTTGGTGGCGGGCGCTGGGCGTGGTTAATCTCGCGCCATGAATGCCGCCGCCCAGCCCCAGCCTAGCCATCAGCGCTCTCGCGGGCGGTTGGAATTGGATTATCATTTGCATGAAGGGCGCACGGTGCTGGGCGGGCTTTATCAATCGCCCCCCATGCGCGCCCTGTTTCCCGATCCTGAGGCCGATGAGGCACCCATCTGCGCGCTGGTGAATACCGCCGGCGGCTTGGCGGGCGGTGATAGGGTGGAAATCGCGCTCAGCCTTGGTGCCGGGGCGCGGGCCAGTTTTTCCACGCCGGCAGCTGAGAAAATCTATCGCAGCCTTGGCCCGGCGACAGAGATTTCCGTGACGCTTGAAGCCGGCCCTGGCGCCGTTTTTGAATGGATTCCGCAGGAAACCATCCTGTTTGAAGGCGCGCGGCTTGAACGCCGCTTGAGTGCCGATATCGCCGAGGACGCGACGCTGCTGATGGCCGAAGCGCTGGTCTTTGGCCGCGCCGCGCGGGGCGAGACCTGGCGGCGTGGTGCTTTGCAGGATTCCTGGCGCATCCGGCGCGGCGGCAAGCTGCTTTGGGCGGATGGGCTCAGCCCTGGGGAAGACATCCCGGCGGATTTCGCTGACCCCTTTGGCCTCGCCAATGCCGAAGCGCTGGGTAGCCTGGTTCTGGCCGGGCCCCTGGCGCAGCCCGATTTGCGTGATGTTTTGCGCGAAGATGGCGCGCTTGCCAGCCTTGTGCGGCCCGGGCTTTTGGTCACGCGCTGGCTCGGTGGCGCCCTTCAGGTGCGCGAAGGGCTGGGGGCCGCGATTTGCCGGCTGCGCCCCGCACTGGGCCTGCCCGCGCGCCTGCCGCGCCTATGGACGACATGAAGCAGAAAATCCCATGATGATGGCACAGCGATTGCGGAACCCAACGCCATGAACCTGACCCCGCGCGAAAAAGACAAGCTGATGATTGCCATGGCGGCGATCGTGGCGCGACGGCGCCTGGAACGCGGCCTGAAAATGAACTTCCCTGAAGCCGTGGCGCTGATCACGGATTTCGTGGTGGAGGGTGCGCGTGATGGCCGCAGCGTGGCAGAACTAATGCGCGATGGCGCAACCGTGCTGACGCGTGACCAGGTGATGGAAGGCATCGCGGAGATGCTCCATGAAATTCAGGTGGAAGCGACCTTCCCGGATGGCACCAAGCTGGTGACGGTGCATCAGCCAATCCGAGCGCCGGTGGCGAGGAAGCCCAGCGCCAAGGCGAAGCCTGCCCCGAAGGCCAAGGTTAAAGCCGCTGCGAAGCCTGCGAAGAAACCCGCCAAGCCCAAAGCCAAGGCGAAGCCAGCGCGTAAGGGGGCCCGCAAATGATCCCCGGTGAAATCATCACTGGCCCTGGCGATATTGCGCTTAATGCCGGGCGCGATGCGGTGGAAATCACGGTCGCGAATAAGGGCGACCGCCCGGTGCAAGTGGGCAGCCATTACCATTTTGCGGAATCCAATCCGCTGCTCGATTTTGATCGCGCCAAGGCGCGCGGCTGCCGGTTGGATATTCCTGCCGGCACGGCGGTGCGCTTCGAACCGGGGCAAACGCGCAAGGTGCGGCTGATCCCGATTGCGGGTGCGCGCATCATCCATGGTTTTCGCGGCGAAACGGAAGGGGCGGTCTGACCCATGGCAACGAAAATCTCCCGCGCCGCCTATGCCGGCATGTATGGCCCAACGGTGGGCGACCGTGTGCGCCTGGCCGATACGGAAATTTTCATCGAGGTCGAAAAAGACCTGACCACCTATGGTGAGGAAGTGAAATTTGGCGGCGGCAAGGTGATCCGTGATGGCATGGGTCAATCTCAGGTCACGCGCGCCCAAGGTGCGATGGACACCGTGATCACCAATGCGCTGATCCTTGACCATTGGGGCGTGGTGAAAGCCGATATCGGGCTGCGCGGCGGGCGCATTGCCGTGATTGGCAAGGCGGGTAATCCCGACACGCAACCGAATGTGGACATCATCATCGGGCCGGGGACGGAAATCATCGCCTGTGAGGGGCGCATCCTGACCGCGGGCGGGATTGATCCGCATATCCATTTCATCTGCCCGCAGCAGATTGAAGAAGCACTGGCGTCCGGCATAACCTCCATGTTCGGTGGCGGTACCGGGCCGGCGCATGGCACGCTGGCCACCACCTGCACGCCCGGGCCTTGGCATATGGAGCGTATGTTGCAGGCTGCCGAAGGCTTCCCGATGAATCTTGGCTTCCTCGGCAAGGGCAATGCCGCGCTGCCGGCGGGCCTGGAAGAACAAATCCGCGCAGGCGCCTGCGGCCTCAAGCTGCATGAGGATTGGGGCACAACACCGAAAGCCATTGATACCTGCCTTTCAGTCGCGGATGAGATGGATATTCAGATCGCCATCCACACCGATACGCTGAATGAAAGCGGTTTTGTTGAGGAAACCATCAAGGCCATTCGTGGCCGCACCATCCAGGCCTTTCATACCGAAGGCGCCGGTGGCGGCCATGCGCCAGATATCCTGCGCCTGGTGGGTGAAGCGGGTGTGCTGCCTTCTTCCACAAACCCCACCATGCCTTACACGGTGAATACGGTGGATGAGCATTTGGATATGCTCATGGTTTGCCACCATCTTGATCCGCGCATTCCGGAAGATGTGGCCTTTGCCGAAAGCCGCATCCGCAAGGAAACCATTGCGGCGGAAGATATTCTGCATGATATCGGCGCCATCAGCATGATGTCTTCTGACAGCCAGGCCATGGGCCGCGTGGGTGAGGTGATCATCCGCACCTGGCAGACCGCGCATAAAATGAAAGTGCAGCGTGGCCGCCTGCCGGACGAAAAGGGCGACAACGACAATGCGCGCGCCAAGCGCTATATCGCGAAATACACGATAAACCCGGCAATTTCTCAGGGTGTGGATGACCATGTCGGCAGTATCGAAGTCGGCAAGATTGCTGATCTTGTCATGTGGACGCCCGCCTTTTTTGGCGTGAAGCCGGATATGGTGCTGAAGGGCGGCACCATTGCCATGGCGCTGATGGGCGACCCGAATGCGTCCATCCCCACGCCGCAGCCGGTGCATTATCGACCCATGTTCGGCAGCTATGCCCGTTCCCGCCTGTTATCTGCGGTAACCTTCGTGAGTGGTGCTTCGTTGCAAGCGGATATCTCAGGCCGCTTCGGGCTTTCACGCGAATTGGTCGCGGTGCGCAATTGCCGCGGCGGCATCAGCAAGCGCAGCATGGTGCATAACGCGACGCTCCCCAAGATTAAGGTTGATCCAGAAACCTATGAGGTGCGCGCCGATGGCGTATTGCTGGTCTGCGAACCCGCCAAAGTGCTGCCCATGGCGCAGCGCTATTTCATGTTTTGAGGCTTCCTGACATGACTGAAACTCTCCCCCGCGCCATCCAAGTGCTGCCCGCCGGCGGCTGGGTGGAGCGCACCGCGCGCCATCGCGTAACGCTGGATTTCGATGACCGCTTCCGCCGCCGCAAGCGCTATGTTGCGGAAGATGGTTTTGCCTTTCTGCTGGATTTGGAAGAAGCCACCGCGCTCCGCCAAGGGGATGGGCTGCTGCTGGAAGGTGGCGGTGTCATTCTGGTGCAGGCCGCGCCTGAGCCCTTGATTGAAGTCACCGCCGAAACGCCGGAACGCTTGGCGCGCTTGGCCTGGCATCTCGGCAATCGGCATTTGCCGACGCAGATTGAAGGCAGCCGCATTCTGATCCGCAAGGATCATGTGATTGAAGCCATGCTGAAGGGCTTGGGCGCTGAGCTTGCCCATGTGGAAGCGGCCTTTGATCCGGAAGGCGGCGCTTATGGCGAACATAATCGCCATATGGGCCACCACCATCATCACGGCGACGGTGATCATGATCATCACCATGGCGATGGAAACCACCACAATCACCACTAGGAAAAAGCCCGAAGCGCCTGAGGCTCAGCAGGCGCTGTATCGGCTGCTGACCTGGCTTTCGCCGGCCTATCCGGTGGGCGCCTATACCTATAGCCATGGGCTGGAAGCGGCAGTGGAAGATAGTGCTGTCACCAAACGCGATGGCTTGATCGCCTATGTCAGCGCTGCCTTGCAGCGCGGCGCGGGGCGCGTGGATGGCGCCTTGCTGGTGGCCGCGCATCGCGCCATGGCGAAGCGCGATGACAAGGGTTTGGATGACATCGCAGAACTGGGTGCTGCCTGGCGCGGCACGGCGGAAACCGCTTTGGAAGCGGAAGCGCAGGGTACGGCGTTCACCAGCGTAACATTGGCTGCCTGGCCCACACCACGCTTTGCGGCCTTTGCCGCGCGCCATCCGCGCCAGCTTGCCCATGCGGTGGCCTTTGGTGCGGCGGCGGCGGAACAGGGCATTGCGGCGCGTGATGCGGCCTTCGCCTTTCTGGCAGCTTTTGCGGCGAATTTGGTTTCAGCTGGTGTGCGGCTGGTGCCGCTGGGGCAGACGGATGGCCAGCTTTCGATCGCCGCTTTGCAACCTGCCGTTGCCGCTGCGACTGATGCTGCATTGATCGCGGATTTGGCCCGGCTTGGCACGGCGGCGCCGATGCTTGATATCTTCTCCCTGCGTCATGAGACGCAATACACAAGGTTGTTCAGATCATGAGCACATCGCAGCATGGCCCGTTTCGCGTTGGCATTGGTGGCCCGGTTGGGTCCGGCAAGACCGCTTTAGTTGATCGCCTTTGTAAATACATGCGCGACCGTTACGATATCGCGGTGATCACCAATGATATCTATACGCGCGAAGATGCGGAATTCCTGACGCGTTCTGGCGCCTTGGTGCCGGAACGCATTGCGGGGGTGGAAACCGGGGGCTGCCCGCATACCGCGATCCGTGAAGATGCCTCCATCAATCTTGCCGCGGTGCATGATATGGCGGTGAAATTCCCGAAGCTGGAAATCCTGTTCATCGAAAGCGGCGGCGATAATCTGGCTGCGACCTTCAGCCCGGAATTGGCGGACCTGACCATCTATGTGATTGACGTTTCAGCCGGCGATAAGATCCCGCGCAAGGGCGGGCCGGGGATTACGCGAAGCGATTTGCTCGTGATCAACAAGATTGATCTCGCGCCACTGGTCGGCGCTGATCTTTCCGTGATGGATCGCGATGCGCGCAAGATGCGCAATGCGCGGCCTTTCATCTTCACTAATTTGAAGGCACTGCAAGGGGTTTCTGAAATCGCCGATTTCATCGTCCAGCAAGGTGGCATTACGCCAAGGGCCGCAGCATGAAGCCGCCGCGCCACGTTGTTATCCTCGGCATGGGGTTGATGGGCTGCGATATCGCGGCGATTTTCCTGAATGGCAGCTGGCGTGTGACTGCGGTGGAACCGGCGCGGGATCGTTGGCCCGCAGCCCAAGCCCGCGTCGCGCAATCCATCACCCAGTTGGATGGCGACCCTGCTGCGGCTTCCGGCCTGACGCTGCTGGATGACATGAAAGCACCGGATTACGCGCAGGCCGAGGCAGTGATTGAAGCCGTGCCGGAACGGCTTGATCTGAAGCGCAAGGTTTTTGCGGAGCTTGATGGGCTGGTGCCCGCAGGTATCCCAATCGCCTCCAACGCATCCGGTTATCGCATTACGGATATCGCCGGCGATCTGCCAGGCCGCGCGCGCTGCGCTAATTTGCATTTCTTCCTGCCCGCGCATCTGGTGCCGGGGGTCGAGGTTGTGCGCGGCGAATATACGGACCCAGTGGTCTGCGACAAACTCGCTGACATCATGGCGGGGCTTGGCCGCAAGGTCATTCGTGTGGCGAAAGATGTGCCGGGCTTTCTGGCCAATCGCATCCAGCATGCGCTGATGCGCGAGGCCTTTTCGGTGATTGATCAGGGCCTCGCGACGGCTGAGGATGTGGACAACGCCGTGCGCTACGCCTTCGGCTTTCGCTATGTCGCGGCGGGGCCGATCCTGCAAAAGGAATTGGCGGGGCTTGAGACGCAATTGGAAGCGGGGCGCACCATTTACCCCTCGCTCAACAATAGCCCTGACCCAAGCCCTGGCCTTGCGCGGTTAGTGGCGGAAGGCAAGCTAGGCCCTAAAACCGGAGAGGGCTTTCGCCCCTGGCCCGCCGACAAAACCGCCAAGGAACGCGCGCGCTATGAAAAGGCGCTGCTCGCCGCCGCGCGCATCCTACGGGATGAGGAAGCCTGAGCGCAGATAGCTGCCCTGCGCTTCCCAGTGTCCATTGGCATGGCATCACAGTTGATCGCAGCACGGGCTGCGATCACCGCCGCAAACGCCGCCCCTGATCACGCGGCGCGCTGCGGGCGCACCGCCAGCACTTCGCGCAAACGCTGCAAGCGCGCGCGCGCATTATCGCCAAGCTCCTCATCCGGCCCTGCCACGGTTTCCACCGCCTTCAGCGCCTTACGGCGAGAAGCCGCATCGGGCAGCAGCGTGGTGAGCGTATTAATCGCCTCTTCCGGGAAAAGCGTCGCGATCATGGTCTGATCACGAATAACGCCCATGCGTTCCGCCGCGCTCATTTGCGCGAAGGGCGCTTCGGTGGTCAGCAATTGATTGGACCGCGCGAGCCGAGACCGCCGCACTGCGCCGCGCGCATCAGCAAGCAGGATCATCATGCGGATCACAGCCTCCGCATAGCCACCAACCGCGAGCTTCGCCTCAGCCTCGGCGCGCTGCGGCGCATCGGAGGTGACGGAATCCCGCGCGGCTTCGGCCTCCGCCGCGTAATCCTCACCCGTCACGCCAGCCGCATTCAGCGTGCCATAAACACCATGGAAGGCGATTTCCACCATGGCATCGCGCGTATCGCGCCAGGCGTTCAGGCCAAATTCCACCGAATCTGCAAAGGCTTTTTCAAAGGCCAGGAAGGGATTATCCGCAGCCACTGGCTTGCGATTTTCTCGTGCCAGACCCGCGAGCGATGAAACCGGCCCCATCAGCGGGTTCATGTCACTCAAGGCATAGCGCCGCCAGCGCATCGGGTTCATGCGGCGGCGGGTTTCAGCACCCATTTCCGTGCTGAATTGGCGAATAACCGGGGAAACCAGCACGTCGTAAAGATGCTGGTTCAACTCAGAAATTTGCGCGACGGCGGGGAAGGCTTCGTTTTCCGCCTCACCCGAGATCTCCTTCACATGGGCAAGGGTGCGTTCCACCAGTTCCACCTGCCATACGCCATCTCCTTCACCCTCATGGCTGGTGATGACCATTTCATACAGTCCCGGGGCGACGGATTCGATGATGTCGAGCGTATTGGCGATTTCGCTATGTTCCTTCTTCGCCACCTTGCCGGAGACGAAAATGCCAAGATGGCCGATATCCTCATGCAACAGATACACAATGGTCTGTCCAAGCGATTTGATTTCGCGTTCATCGCGATAGATATCGGCCATCCAGCGCAAGGCCTGGCCTGGCGGCGTGATGTTATCCCCGGCAGAGGCAAAGACGATGATAGGCGCCTTCACTTCGCGCATATTGAAGCTCTGCCCATCGCCCGCCGAGATTTGCCCGGCGGCGAAGCGATTGCCGATGAACAGGTTTTCCACGATCCAGCGAATCTCATCGCGGTTCATCAGGAAATAGCCGCCCCACCAGCGTTCAAATTCCAGGAAACGCTCGGATTCCTTATCCACATTGGCGTAGAGGTCAAAATATTTGCGGAACCAGGTATTCGCGGGGGAAAGCGCCTCAAAATTCGAAACCAGATTGGCGCCGTCAAAGCGGCCATTGCCCATATCGGCCATCAGCGCCGCCGGCCAGCCACCACCGGCAAGCCCACCCAGATAGCGCATCGGGTTCTTGCCCTTTTCGCCCGCCCAATAGGAAAGCGGCGCGCCATTCAGCACCAGCGCACCAAGCTGATTGGGCAAAGCCGCGCCCAGCATCATCACCGCCCAGCCGCCCTGGCAATTGCCGATCACAACGGGCTTCGGCGCCTTGGGGTGCGCATCCGTCACATGCTTCAGGAACACCGCCTCGGCAGCGGTAATGTCCAGAATGGTCTGGCCCGGTTCCGGGTCCCGGAAGAAGATCACGAAATAAACGGGGTGCCCGCGGCGCAGCGCCACACCCACCTGGCTATCTGATTTGAAGCCGCCAATACCGGCACCATGGCCCGCGCGCGGGTCAATAATCAGGAAGGGGCGGAGCGCATCATTGCTGGGCGGCATGTCATCGGGCGGCGTGATGCGCACCAGCGCGTAATTCACCGGGCGCTTCAGCTTGCGGCCATCCACCACGGTTTCATAGTCAAAAAACAGCACGGGTGGGCAGCCGGCCTGTTCATGCGCCACGAAGTTATTTCCCGCTTCGCGCATCGTATCCCAGAACAGGAAGCTGCGCTGCGCTGCATCCAGCATGTAGGAAGCGGCATCCATCGCCAAGTTTTGCGGGGCGCGCATCAGCCCCTGCCCAGCCTTGGCCAGGCTTTCCAGCGGAGCCGAGGGGTTCAGCGATGCCGGCAGCGCTTTGGCGTGGCGGCCTACCACATCGGACATGACGCGGGATTGATCCAACACGCGCTGGGCGGTCGCATTGCCTTTTTTCAGCAATTCCCGGCCGGGCGGAATGGCGCGCTGAGATGTCATGGCACTGGCTCCTGTTTCGGGTATCTTCCTGCGCCTGTAATAAGCTCGGTTCAAGTATCTTTTTGCAGTGCAGCAAATTTTACTGGAGCATTTTCAAGCCAAGTGGAATCACTTGGCGGCTCGGAAAATGCGACCAAAAAATTTTACTGGAGCATTTTCAAGCCAAGTGGAGTCACTTGGCGGCTCGGAAAATGCGACCAAAAAATTTTACTGGAGTATTTTCAAGCCAAGTGGAATCACTTGGTGGCTCGGAAAATGCGACCAAACAAAGGTTTAGCGCGTATCCAGTGAACGAACGTGAAAGGGAAACGCTTTAGTGCGGGGGCTGGCTTGCGCTGGGGCTGGTCTCGTCGGAAGCTTGCTCATCGATATGTGGGGAGAACGCATCATGTATGTCGAACAGCGCCAATATACCTTCCATCCGGGCAAGATGCCGCTTTGGATGGATGCCTATCAAAGCCTCGGTGGCCCGGCTTCGGCCCGGCACATGGGGCCAATGCTCGGCTTCTTTCAGGTGGAAATCGGCACCTTCAACCGCGTCGTCTTCTTCCGCGGCTGGGATGATATTGATACCCGCGAAGCCTGCCTGGCAGCGCGCGAAGCCGATCCGGATTGGCAGGCCTTTCGCAAGCGCTCGGCCGAGGTGGGCGCGCTCGCCCAGCAGGAAGTCAAGCTCCTGAAAACCGTGCCCTTTTCACCCATCACCCAGGCCAAGGGCTTCCAATTCAAGCGGGAAATCGGTGGCACGGGCATGTTCGTGGATCACCGCACCTATGATTTCCACCCCGGCAAGATGGCCGGCTGGCTGGAAGCTTATGAAAAATACGGCCTGCCGGTGCAAAAGCGCATGCTCGGCCAGCTGCTGCTTTTCGCGGTGACCGAGATTGGGCCGATCAACCAGGTGGTCTTCATGTGGGCCTATGAGGGCCTGGGTGACCGCGACCGCCGCCGCACCGCGATGATGAGCGACCCGGGCTGGGCAGAATTCGGCAAGGTTATTGCGCCGATGGGCGCGCTGAAGCAGCAGACAGTGATGGAAATGAAGCCGACGGCGTTTTCGCCGGTGAAGTGAATGGCGGCTCGCGCCAGGGCAGCAGGCCCTGGCGCGGTCAAACGCAAGAAATAACAAAAAAAATTATCAGAATGCGTTAGCTTAAGCGTCTGTTAATCTTTAGTCTGGCGAATGGGGCTTTCGCCACCGGAAAGAATGATGGAAGGCCCCTTGCCATTGCAGCAGCGTGCTTCATCGCGCCGAAGCAAAGACCGCTTTGTGGTCTTTGCCTTTGCGGCTGCTGAATTATTGGTGGAAACTGATCTCCGTGGCGTGATCTCCTTCGCCGAAGGCGCCTTTCGGGCACGTTTTGGTCGGGTAGCAGAAGATTTCATCGGGCAGCCCGTGATCTCGCTGGTCGCGCCGTCAGATCGGCCGGCCTTCGCTACGGCTTTGGCGCTTTTGTCGGAACATGGGCGACTGAAGCCGGCGGTCATCAAACTTGCAGATGAAGAAGCGTCCGCCTTCAGTGTGGCTGGCCTCAAGCTCGGTGATTCTGCGGCCAAGCTGGCGCTGACTTTCGCCCCCTTGCCGCGGGAATTGCCCGGCGGCCCGCTGCCCGGTGGCCCTGGCCTGGCAAGCATGGCCGAGGAAATCCTGCGCTCTGGCGCGCCTGGCGGACCGGTGGGCTTTCTAGAATTGACCGGCCCTTCGGGCCGCTTTGTGCCGGGCGGTGAAGTCAATCGGGAAATCCAGGAAGAATTGAACAGGCAGGCTGGCGAAGGCGCGGTAGCCACTGAACTTGCCGCCGGGCGATACGGCCTTTTGCCTGGGCAGACGCCGCTTGATCTGCCGACCCTGACTTCGGCCGTTGCTGAAATCCTCAAGGATCGCGGCGTCAATGATGTCTCGGTCGGCGCCATGGCGGTGGGGCTTGAGGCAGAGGGGCTAAGCCCAGTCCAGGCGACACGGGCGCTGCGCTTTGCCCTCGCGGCCTTTGCACGCGGTGGCAATGATGCGCTGGAAAAGGCAGGTTTTGCTGGGGGGTTGGCGGGGTTTTTGGACAGCGCCTCAGAACGGGCATCGGTACTTCGGCGTAGTATCGCGGAACGGCGCTTCCGCATGGCCTTCCAGCCCATCGTGTCGATCGCTGATCGCGAACCGCATCATTTTGAGGCGCTGATCCGCCCGCTTCAGGCCGATGATTCTGCCATGTCACATCCCGGCGAATTCGTAGCGCTAGCTGAGGCTGTGGGCCTGACCGAGGAACTTGATTGGGCCGTGGTCAGCGCGGTGTGTGAAGCGGCGGGCGCGGCGGGCGGCACCCGCGTGGCCTGCAATCTGTCCGGGCTTTCGCTACAAAGCCCCAAATTCCGCGAGGATATGAAAACGCTCCTGGAAAACACCCCCGGCATGGCGGAACGCCTGGTGGTTGAAATCACCGAAACCGCCGAAATCGAGCAGGAGCATGAGGCGGTTCGCATGATCGAATTGCTGCGGGAGCATAAGATCCCCGTCTGCCTGGATGATTTTGGCGCTGGTGCAGCGGCCTTTCGATATTTGCGCGCCTTCAAGGTGGATTATGTGAAGGTGGATGGCATTTACGTCGCCAATGCCTTGCAGAGCGAACGAGATCGGGGCTTTATCGCCGCCATGGTGGACCTTGCCCGCACAGTTGGCGCCCAGGTGGTGGCTGAACGCATTGAAACCGAGGAAGAAGCAGCGCTGATGCTGGAACTCGGCGTGCGCTATGGCCAGGGCTATCTTTTTGGCAAACCGAAGATGGAATTGGCCGTGCGCAAGGCGGGCCAAACCTGGCAAGAAGAAAAGTGACCGCCACGGCGCCGCCGCGCCTTTGCGTGGTGATCCCCTGTTTCAATGAGGCTGCGAATGTCGCGCCCATGGTGGCGCGGCTGGATGCGACCTTGGCCGGAATCGCCTGGGAAGCGATTTTCGTTGATGATGACAGCCCGGATGGCACCGCCACCGCCGTGCGTGCCATTGCTGCAGAAGATCAGCGTATCCGGTGCATCCGGCGGATTGGGCGGCGCGGTCTTGCTTCCGCCTGCATCGAAGGAATGCTCGCCACATCCGCCCCTTATCTTGCGGTGATTGATGGCGATTTGCAGCATGATGAAACGATCCTGCCGCGCATGTTGGAAGCGCTTGAAAGCGGTGCCTCGGATATCGTGATTGGCAGCCGCAATATCGAAGGCGGCGATAAGCAAGGCGGGCTTACCGCCGCACGGCAAATGATTTCCGATACCGGCGCCGCTTTGGCCAATGCTGCATTGCCGATACGCGTTAGTGACCCGATGAGCGGTTTTTTCGCCCTGCCGCGCACATTGTTTGAGGAAGTGGCGCCACGCCTGACCGGCACGGGTTTCAAGATTTTGCTGGATATTCTGCTGTCAGCGAAGCGGCCGTTGCGGAGCCTGGAAATCCCTTATTCTTTCCGCGCGCGTGTGGCGGGTGAAAGCAAGCTGGATGCGGCGGTGCTGCTGGAATTCGCGGGCTTGCTTGCGGATAAGGCGCTTGGCGGCGTTGTGCCGCTGCGCTTTTTGTCTTTCGCGGCGGTGGGCGCGATTGGCGTGCTGGTGCATCTGGCCGTGCTTGGGCTGCTGCATGGGCTGGGCGGCATTGGCTTCAATGCCGCGCAATGGGCGGCCACATTGGTCGCCATGACGGCGAATTTCCTGCTGAATAATCGCATCACCTATCGCGATCGGCGCCTGCGTGGCCCTGCGCTGCTGCGCGGGCTTGTGGTGTTTTACTTGGTTTGCGGGCTGGGGGCGGTGGCAAATATCGGCATTGCCAATCTGCTGCTGCGTGATGGCGTGCTGGCCTGGGGGTTGGCCGGCGCGGCAGGGGCGGCGCTGACCGTGGTGTGGAATTACGCGGTCTCCGCCACGCTGGTTTGGCGCGCCAAGTGAACCCTTGGCTGGGTGCGCTTGTTGCGCTGACGGGGTTGCGCCTGGTGCTGGCGGCGATCCTGCCGCTTTCCCCGGATGAGGCTTATTACTGGGTCTGGTCGCGCCATTTGCAGGGCGGCTATTTGGACCATCCGCCGATGGTCGCGATCTTCATTTGGCTGGGCACGGCGCTGCTGGGCGATAACGCGCTCGGCGTGCGGATATTGGGGCCGGTTTCGTTATTCATTGGTTCGCTGATGCTGGCACGCACGGCGGAAGACCTTTTCCCTGGGAGCCACGCGGGTCCATGGGCGGCGGCGCTGATGAATGCGACGCTTTTTGCAGCGCTTGGCGCCGTGACCATGACGCCCGACACACCCTTGCTGTTCTTCTGGGTGGCGACGCTATGGGCCGTGGCGCGGGCGCATCGGAGTGGCAATGCGCGCTGGTGGCTTGCTGCTGGGGTTTTTGCGGGTGGTGCGCTGCTGTCCAAATACACGGCGGCTTTGCTCGGCTTCGGGTTGGTGCTTTGGCTGCTGATGTTGCCCGAAGCTCGACGCTGGCTGATGCGCTGGCAGCTTTGGGTGGGGGGCGCGCTGGCGGTGGCGCTTTTCTCTCCGGTCATTTTCTGGAATGCGACGCATGAATGGGCATCCTTCGCCAAGCAGGGCGGGCGCACGGCGGCCGGCGGCGCGGGGCAAAGTCTGCGCTGGCTTGGTGAATTGCTGGGTGGGCAGGTGGCTTTGGTGACGCCGCTCGTCTTCCTGTTGTGCGTGGTTGGCATCGCGATGGCGGCGCGGGTGGTCTGGCGCCAGCGCGATACGGGTGCGGCGCTGCTGCTGGCGCTGATCCTGCCCGGGGCGGCGATCTTTCTCTGGCAGGCTTTGGGCAGCCGCGTGCAGGGGAATTGGCCGGCAATCCTATACCCGAGTGCCGCCATCGCCGCCGCCGCGTTGCTGCCTGCTGGCTGGCTGCGACTTCGCATGCCTGCGCTGGCGCTGGGCTTTGCCATGGCCGGCGCGGCCTATCTGCAAGCCACCGCCGCGCCCTTGCCCCTGCCGCGACGCCAGGACCCGACGCTCGCGCGGCTTGGCGGCTGGGATGGGCTGGCGGCGGATTTGGCGCGGGCCGCCGCGCGCGAAGGCGTGGCCTTCATCGCTGCCGAGGAATATGGCCTCGCTTCCGGCATGGCCTTCCGCTTGCCGCCTGAGCTTCGCGTGGTGGCGATGGACCCGCGCTGGCGCTTCTTCACCCTGCCGCAGCCGCCCGAGAACACTGCCAGCTTGCTGATCCGAAGCGAAAGACGGGGTGAGGGACCGCCGCTTTGGCCCAGCGCTGTGCCGATTGAAGGCGATGCCGGCCGATTGATCCGTGCGCGAGGCAGCCAGCAGGCCGAAGCCTATCGGCTGTTTCGCGTTACAACCGCGCTGGGCCAGCCGCCAAGTGCGGTTTTGCCGCAACCCAGACGCTGATCACGCTTGACCTTGGCGGGTGGCGCGCCTTTATCGAAGAATAACGAAAGGCTTCCCGCCATGCATATCCTGAAATTCCGCCGCTTTTCCCTGCCCGAGTCCCAGGTCACACCCGAAGCGCTGGTCTTTGGCCGCCGCCAAGCCATGGCGCTCGGCGCCGGGATGCTGGCCGCTGGCCCCGCCATGGCGCAGCAAGCCGGATTGCCGCCAGCCATGCGCAATACGCGCTACGTCCCGGGCCGCGCCATCACCGCTGAACGCGAAGTCACCACCTACAACAACTTCTATGAATTCGGCAGCCACAAGACCATCAGCGCCGCCGCGCAGCGCATGCCCATGCGCCCCTGGACGGTGAAGGTGGAAGGTATGGTGGAGAACCCGCGCGATTATGGCATTGAGGATCTGCTCGCGCGCATGCCTTTGGAAGAACGCGTCTATCGCCTGCGCTGCGTGGAAGCCTGGGCCATGGTGGTGCCCTGGACCGGCTTTCCGCTTTCCGCCCTGCTCGCCGAGGTAAAGCCGCTTTCTTCCGCGCGCTATGTCGTGTTCCAGACCGCGACCCTGCCGAGTGTCATGCCAGGCCTGCGGCAAAGCTGGTATCCCTGGCCCTATACGGAAGGCTGCACCCTTGCCGAAGCCGCTAATGAGCTTTCCTTCATGGTGGTGGGTGCCTATGGCAAGCTACTGCCGCCGCAAAATGGCGGGCCGATCCGTTTCCATCAGCCCTGGAAATACGGCTTCAAAGCCGGCAAGAGCATTGTGACAATCCGCCTGACCGATCAGCGTCCAGTGTCCTTCTGGGAGAAAATCCAGTCACAGGAATATGGCTTCTGGGCCAATGTGAATCCCGCCGTGCCGCATCCGCGCTGGAGCCAGGCGCAGGAACGCATGCTCGGCACCGGGGAAACAGTGCCGACGCTGCTTTTCAATGGCTATGGCGAATTCGTCGCAGATCTCTACACCAATCTGCAACGCGAAAGGCTTTGGGCTTGAGGGCGTGATGCGCCTGATTGGCCTTGGCCTGTTGCTGCTGGCGGCAGGGCTTTTTGCGATTTTCGGTGGCGATCCGTTGGGGGCGGTGCTGTTCAGGCTCGACCCTGGAATACTGAATTTGGCGCAGGCCGTGGTGCAGCGCTATCTTCTGCCCGTGTTGTGGGATGATGTGTTGCTGCCCGTTCTGGAAGCCCCCTCCTGGGTGGTGCCGGCGATCATGGGCGGTGCCATGACCCTATTTGGTTGGATGCGCGCGCGTGGCTGACGGAGAGGCGCGGCATCAGCTTTTGCTGGTGGAGGATTCACCCTCATTAGCCACCGTCTATCAGGAATATCTGCGCGCGGGGCCTTACGATATTCGCCATGCGCATTGCATCGCCGATGCGCTGAAATTCGCCGATCAATTGATGCCCGATGGCGTGCTGCTTGATCTGCGTCTACCCGATGGCGATGGGCTTTCGGTGCTGCGCGAATTGCGCGGGCGCGATCCTGATCTGCCTGTGGTGGTCATGACCGCGCATGGTTCGGTGACGCTGGCGGTGGAAGCGATGCAGGCCGGGGCCTCGGATTTTCTCGTAAAGCCCTTCGCGCCGGAACGGCTGACGGTGACGGTTGCGAATGTGATGGAACGCGCCGCGCTTCGCCGGCAGGTGGCGGTGCTGGCGGCGGGCGCGCCGCGCCAGGGTTTTGCCGGCTTCATCGGTGCCGCACCCACCATGCAGGCAGTCTATCGCATTCTTGAAAATGCCGCCGCGTCTCGTGCGACCGTCTTCGTCACGGGTGAAAGCGGCACCGGCAAGGAATTGGCTGCCGAGGCTGTGCATGGCATTTCGCCCCGCAAGACTGGCCCTTTCATCGCCATCAATTGCGCGGCCATCCCCAAGGATTTGATCGAAAGCGAAGTCTTTGGCCATGTGCGCGGCGCCTTTACCGGCGCGGTAGCGGACCGCATCGGCGCGGCGCGGGCGGCGGATGGCGGGACGCTATTCCTGGATGAAATTTGCGAAATGGATTTGGCGCTGCAAGGCAAGCTGCTGCGCTTCATCCAGACCGGCACGTTTCAGCCCGTGGGCAGCGGCAAGCTGATGCAGACCGATGTGCGCTTTGTCTGCGCCACCAATCGCGACCCCTTGGAAGAAGTACGCGCCGGGCGCTTCCGCGAAGATTTGTATTACCGCCTGCATGTCATCCCCGTGCCATTGCCGCCGCTGCGTGATCGCGGTGATGATGTGCTGGCTTTGGCCGAAGCCTTTCTGGCGAAAAGCGCCGCCGAGGAAGGCAAGCGCTTTCAGCGGTTTGATGCCGAAGCGCGCGCGGTGCTGATGCGCCACACCTGGCCCGGTAATGTGCGCGAATTGGAAAACGCCATTCGCACGGCTGTTGTGCTGCATGATGGCGAAGTGGTGACCGCCGCGATGCTGCCGGCCACGGTGCGGGAGGGTGGGGCGAAGCCCGCCCCTGCCCCCGCGCCTCTACCGCCGCCGCCGGAACCCCCGAAAGTGCAAGCGGCCCCGCCACCGGTCGCACCAGCGCCGCGCGTCGTTGAATCCACCAAACGCATCCGCCCCTTGGCTGATGCGGAACGTGAAGCAATTGAAGAAGCCGTGAAGCTCTGCGGCGGCAATATCGCCAAGGCAGCAGCGTTTTTGGGCATCAGCCCATCCACGCTTTATCGCAAGCAGGAAAGCTGGCGGCGGCGTTGAGGTATCAGCGCAAGCCGAGCGCCGTGCGCGCGGCGGCAATCGCCTCATGTGCAGCTTCGGTCAGATCATAAGCTACCAATTCATGCGGTAGCGCCCAGGCGACCTCACTCACATCATCGCCGGCGCAAGCTTCGCCTTCCAGCCAATGGGCGGCGAAATCAATGATGGTGTAATGGTAGCGCGCGCGGCCATCCTCATCTTCATTGATGGCATCGAAAACATAGGCAAGCGCCAGCTGGCCCACTTCAATGCTGGTTTCTTCGCGCAATTCGCGCCGCGCTGCTTCCTCGGCCCTCTCGCCCACATGCTGCGCACCACCGGGCAAAGACCATTGGCCGATGCGAGGTGGCTTGCCGCGACGCACAAGCAGCACGGCTTCTTCGCGAAAGACAATGCAGCCAATGCCGACCCAGGGGCGGTCAGGATATTCGCGCGGCGGGTTGCTCACCTTGGTGCAATCGGCGGTTCAGTCGCGGGCGCAGGCGCTTCTTCCTGGCGGCGCAAATCCTCAAGCCGGGGGATCATGGCTTTTTCCTTCCATTGCCCGATTTGATAGACCCAGCCGCGCCAACGCGCATTCAAGCGCGCCGCTTCCTCATCACCCTCAGCGGCCAGCGTTACCCAGATTTCCTCGCCCTGCTTGCGCGGGCGGGCGATGATCGCCAGCCTATCGGTCAATTCAAAGCGCGTCTCACCCAGGGCTTCACCGGGCGCATCGGCTTCGCGCCGTACATCGAGGAAAGTGAGGAATTCAAAGCTGCGCGTCACCTCATCCAGGCTGATATCATCAGCGGGCGGCGCATCGGCGGGCGTTGTGATGGCAAGCTTGCCATCGGGCTGGCCGCTATGCGTCAGCACCAGCGCTTCCTCGCCCGCGCGCGCAATCACCACGCGCTGGACGCGTTCGCGCGGCAGGTTCGCGATGTCGCGGTCAAGCCAAAGCTGCGGGTCGGCATCCACCGGAATGCGCCCTTCGGCGAGCCAAGCCTGGTTTTCATTGGGCCGCCGCACATAAGCGCTTTCCGGCACATTGCCTTGCGTGCGCACGCGCCGCCGCCCGATCACCAATTCCACCAGCGCCGCGCCTTGCGCATCCAGAACCCGCAGCAGGGTGGAAGTGGCGCCCGCGCGCATCGGGTCTTCCAGGCCAAGCCGATCAAACATCTCAGGATTGCCCGTGCGCGGTTCCATCAGGCGGAGTTCCGTCAGCCCCGTCAGTAACTCGCGGAGTTTTTCTTGCCGGATCGGATAATCCCCCTTGGTCGGCAGCACCCAAACATCACCGCGACGGATGATGTCCAGCGCACCATCATGCCGGCGCACCTCAATCCGCGCAGCATTGGGCAGCCGTTGCGCCAGGCCCGGAAAGGCAAGTGCGCCCGTACCCACTGGCGGCGCTGGTGGCTGCGGAGGCTTGATCAAAAGCGCGCCCGCCATGGCGATAACGGCGGCGCTGCCCAGCAAAATTAGGGAACGTCTTTGCATGTCTGCTCCCCTTTTTCAGTGCCGAGCCGCGGCACGGCGGCGCGCCCGCAGAACACCCATGACCAGCGCGAGAATCGTCAGCAGCACCGGCACGGCGGCGATATTGAGGATACGGAGCCGTGTTTCCAACCCTTCAATATCGCGCCTGAGGTCAAGCTGCACCGCGCGCAATTGCTGACGGGTACGCAGGATTTCCTCCCGCGCACTATCAATTTCCGCGCGCTGTTCGGCGCTGATTACGGCATTGGTCTGGCCGCGCTCAGCCCCACCCTGCGGGCCTTGGCGCAATTCGCGCAGGCGTTTTTCGGTCGCTTCCAGGCGCTGAGTCAATTCACGTTCCGTCTGGCGAAAACGCGCTTCCGCATCGCGGCGGATATCATCCACCACTTCGAACGGGCGGAGCGATTCACCGCGTGAGCGCAGCGAAATCAGCGCATCGCCGCCGGCCATGGTATCCACCAGATTCGCGATCAGCGCACCATTATCGCTGAAGGGCGTCGCCACTTGCTGCCCAAAGAAATCCTGCACGCGCACCCAGAAGCGATCTTCCAGCACATCCGCATCATGGATCACGATGATATTGGCCGCACCCTCGCTTTTCGCACGATGCGCCGGGAAATCGGCGGGGCGTTCTGCGCCTTGCGGTGGTGGCGGAGGGCCATCCGGGAAGGCCGTGCCGACTTCGCCGCGCAGCCGCGCTGCCAGCACGCGGGTTTGCCCATCAGGCCGGAAATCCGCCAGCAATTGCGTGGGGTTCGGATTGTCGCGCACCTTCGCCGCATCCGCTTCCATGCTCCGCGGGCTTGAGGTGATGAGCGGCGTGAATTCCACCCGCGCGCCATCCTTCCGCCGCAGCAAACCCGCCGAGGCAAAGGTCACCTGATTAAGCTGCGCGGTCGCGACTTCCCCCTGCGCGATGGAATCGCCCTGCGCATTGAACCAGGCGACGTAATCCACCGCCTGCACCCTATCCTGCGGATTGGCACGCACGCGCCAGGCGCCGCGCAAATCCAGCACCACTCTATCGGTGGGCGCTTCAATGCCCCAGGCATTGGTCAGGCGTTCCAGGCTGGATGCGGTATTGGCGGGCGGGCGACCCCCGGGGCCGGGGCGTGACGCCTGGCCTTCGGAATGCGGGTCAATCAACAAAATCAGCTTGCCACCACGCAGCACGAATTGATCAACGGCATATTGCGCTGCCTCCGACAATCCTTGCGGATGCGCCAGGATCATCACCTGGATGTCGTTTTCAATCACCTGCGCATCCATGGGCACATCGCGCAAAGTGAAGAATTGCCGGAGACTATTCATCACCGCGAAGGGCTGTCCCATGGCGGCCTGGCGCATCATCATCGCGCGCGGGTCGCCATTCAAAGGCAAGGGCGACATCACGCCAATCACCGGCCGGCGCGGGTTGGAAAGCTCATAGACCAAGCGCGTCAGATCAAATTCCAGAAAGCGTTCACGGTCCGGCTGGAAGAAGGGAATGTTGCGTTCATCATCCAGTAGATTGGCGCCAACCAGACCGAAATAGACCTGCTCACCGGATTGATCCACCGGCACGCCTTGCAGGCCAAAAGCGAGCGCGCGGTCTTCGGTTTCGCTGAAGGGCTCCGGGTCCAGCACTTCAAGCCTAAGCTTGCCGCCAGATACCGCGACATATTCATCGAGCATCGCGCGCACGCGCTCCGCATAGGCGCCAAAGGCCGGGACGGCGGTGCCGAGCTTGCGTGAATAAAAAAGTCGCAGCGTCACCTGGTCTTGCAGACCGGACAGCACGCTGCGCGTGCCATCCGACAGCGTGTAAAGTTTTTGTGCGGTGAGATCGAGCCGCGCGCGGGGCGCAAAACGCTCCACCAGCATATTGACGCCGATGGCAAGTGCCAGCGCCGCCACAACGCCAAGCGCCGAGGACCAGATGCGGCGCGTGCCGGGCTTTGCCCTGTTTTGATCAGCCATGATCTAGTCAGCCTTCCGATGGTCAAGCACCACCGCATTCACGAAAAGCCAGAACCCGATGAAGGACGCGAAAAACACCACATCACGCAAAGCAATCACGCCGCGCGTGAGGCCATTGAAGCGTTCCGTGAGCGATAGCGCGCGCGCGACCTCCGCCAATACGGGCATGCGCTGGCTCAGGAAATCCGTCACCAAAGCGCTGCCGGCCACGGCGAAAAGGAAGCAAACTGCCACGGCCAGCACAAAGGCGATCACCTGGTTCTTGGTCATGGCCGACATGGCGGAACCAATTGCAAGGTAAGCGCCCGCCATCAACAGGCAGGCGCCATAGCCAGCGGCGATCACGCCATTATCGGGGCGGCCCAGATAATTCACGGTCAATACCAGCGGGAAGGTCAGCGCCAGCGCAATGGCGCAAAAGGCCCAAGCCGCGAGGAATTTGCCAAGCACCGCCTGCCATTGCGCCATGGGCAGGGTCAGCAGCAATTCAATCGTGCCAAGCCGGCGTTCTTCCGCCCAAAGCCGCATCGTCAGCGCGGGCACCAGGAACAGGAACAACCAAGGCACGAAACCGAAGAAGGGGCCAAGATCAGCCTGACCGCGATTGAAGAAACCGCCCAGGCTGAAGGTCATGGCACCCGCCATCATCAGGAAAATCACGATGAAGACGTAAGCGACGGGGGTCGCGAAATAGCCGGCCAATTCGCGGCCAGCGACCAGCAGGGCAGCGCGCATCAGGCGGCCTCCTGCTTTAGGGTCAAATCGCGGAAGACCTGTTCCAGGGTTTTGCCGGGGGCTTCAAGCTGTTTCGGCGTGGCGTCGGCCAAAACCTTGCCGCGCGCGATGATGATGGCGCGGGTGCAGACCGCATCCACTTCTTCCAGGATATGCGTTGAAATCACGATGGCCTTTTCAGGCGCCATGCGGCGGATCAATTCCCGCACCTCATGCTTCTGGTTCGGGTCCAGGCCATCGGTTGGTTCATCCAACACCAGAACGGGCGGATCATGCAGCAGCGCTTGCGCCAGGCCAACACGGCGTTTGAAACCTTTGGAGAGTGTCTCGATCGGTTGCAGGCGCACGCCTTCCAACTGCGTCATGGCCATGGCGCGGGCCATGCGTTCATTGGCCTCGGCGCCGCTGAAACCGCGAATGCGCGCGATGAAATGCAAAAACCCCGTGACGGTCATTTCCGGATAGGTGGGCGCGCCTTCGGGCAGATAGCCAAGCGCGCGTTTGGCCGCGACGGGCGCTTCAATCACATCCTGGCCGCAAATGCGCGCCGTGCCGGCAGTAGGGGTCACGAAGCCCGCCAGCATTTTCATGGTGGTGGATTTGCCGGCACCATTGGGGCCCAGGAAGCCCACAACCTCCCCGCGGTTCACCGTGAAGGAAACATCATCAACGGCGGTGAAGGCGCCAAAGCGCTTGGTCAGGCGCTCAATTTCGATCAGCGCGGCCAAAGCCTATCTCCCCTTATCCTGCCTCAACTCAATTCTTTGCAACGTGGCGCGCCGCGATTTGACCCTTCCGGCGCTGGCTTGCAAGCCCCAGGGGGCAGCAGGTCACCCGGCATCCAAGGGCGCCATGGAAAGATCATGGCCGAAAAGCCTGAGCAAAAGCCGCGCTGCCTGCCCGCGCGGGGAGGAGAGCGCGCCATCGCGGGTCAGCAGGGCTTCCGCATCCCGATGGGCAATCTGCACCAGCCGCGAAAACTCATCCGGGTCTTCCCGCGCATCAAACAGCCGGGCGCCGGGCAGGCCGGCTTGCCGCGCGCCCAAAGCATCGCCACCGCCGCGCGTTTTCAAATCCTCCTCGGCGATCACGAAACCATCTTCGGTGTCGCGCAGCACCAAAAGGCGCCGCCTTTCGCCATCACTCAGGCCGGGGGAATGGACCAGCAGGCAGGAAGACGCTTCCTTGCCCCGCCCGACGCGCCCGCGGAGCTGATGCAGCGCCGCAAGCCCAAAGCGTTCCGCCTGTTCAATCAGCATGATGGTCGCTTCCGGCACATCCACGCCGACCTCAATGACGGTGGTGGCGACCAGGATATTGGTCCGCCCAGCGGCGAAATCGCCCAAGGCGGCTTCGCGCACCGAAACATCCTGCATGCCATGGGCCAGACCAACCCGGCCCGGGAAATGGGCGGAAAGCTCGGCAAAGCGGTCCTCGGCGGCGACACTGTCATCCTTTTCGCTGCCGGTGATGGCGCGCACCACCCAATAGGCCCGCGCGCCGCGCGCCACGGCCTCATGCAGCCGGGCGACAATTTCCGGCAGGCGTTCCTGGTTCAAGATGCGGGTCGCGATGGGCTGGCGCCCGGCGGGTTTGCCAGCCATGCGGCTGACGGCCATTTCGCCCCATTGGGTCAGCAACAGCGTGCGGGGGATGGGCGTTGCGGTCATGACCAGCATATCCGCCGCCTGGCCCTTTTCCGCCAGCAATAGGCGCTGCGCCACGCCGAAGCGGTGCTGTTCATCCACCACGGCCAGGCCCAGATCCTTGAAGGCCACCCCATCCTGAAACAGCGCATGGGTGCCAACCACGATGGGCAGCGTTCCATCCGCCAAGCCTTGCAGCACGCGGCGCCTTTCCTTGCCCTTCACACTGCCGGCCAACAACGCCACTGGCACCCCTGCGGCGCCGCAAAGCCGCTCAAAACTTCGCAAATGCTGCCGCGCGAGCAATTCCGTCGGCGCCATCAAGGCGGCCTGGGCACCCGCTTCCACGGCCCGCAGCATGGCCATCAGCGCGACCAGGGTTTTGCCGGCGCCGACATCGCCTTGCAGCAGGCGCAGCATCCGCCTTGGCGCGGCCAGATCAGCATCAATCTCCGCCATGGCCTGAAGCTGGGAAGGCGTTGGCGCATGGCCAAAGGCGGCCAAAGCAGGGCCGCGCAGACGCTCATTGCCCATCAGTGCCCGGCCCGGCCTTTCGCGAGACCGGCGCCGCACCAGGCCAAGGGCGATCTGCCCCGCCAGCAATTCATCATAGCCAAGCCGGCGGCGCGGCGCCTCGGCGCTTTGTGCCTGGGGCGCGTGCAGGGCGCGCAAAGCCTCGGCAAAGCCCGGCCAGGCTTCGCGCTTCAGCAACGGGCCATCCACCCATTCCGGCAGATCCGGCAGCGCTTTCAGCGCCCCATCCAGCGCATCGGCCATATTCCGCCAGGAAAGCCCGGCCGTCAGTGGCCACATGGGCTGCCAAAGCGGGATGCTGAGCGGCGGTTCCACCAGCGGGTCCGCATCCAATTCCAATTGCCGGGCGCGCTGATAGGGTTTGAGCCGCCCCGCCACACGCCGCTCAGCGCCCTGCGGGAAGGCGCGCGCCAGCGCCGTGCCGGCCCAAGTAGCGCGGGAGAAGGAAATCAGCGCCACCGGATCAGCGCCACAGACCGCCGGCACCGTCCAGGGGCCGCGCCCGCCGCGCGCCGGTGCGCCGGTGATGCGGAGTTCCAGCGTGACTTCCTGGCCCTCAATCGCGCTCGCCAACCCGCGCAAAACCGGGCGATGCTGCACCCGTTCCGGCAGATGCAGCAGCAAATCCAGCACCCGGCCACCGCCCGCCGCGCGCGTCAGCAATTCCGGCTTGCGCAGCCCAGGCAGGCTTTCGATTGGCGCCAATAGCTGCGCGAGGGGGTCCTCGGCGGTGTTGGTCGGTTCGGGGCGGGCTGACAGGATTCCCATCAGCCTCTATATGCCAGCGCCTTGAGACTAGAGCGATATGCCAGACCCAACAGAACTCGATGCCCGCCGCCGCCGCCTTGTTTTTCGCGCCCAGCATCGCGGCACCAAGGAAACCGATATCCTGATCGGCGGCTTTGTCGCGCGCCATATCGGCAGCCTTTCGGATGCCGATGTGACGGCCTTGGAAGAAATCCTGGAACTCTGGGATGTGGATTTGGCCGATTGGCTTTCCGGCCGGCGCCCGATTCCCCCCGAACATGACCACCCGCTGCTTCGCCGGATCATGGCCGAAGCCAGCAGCGGGCCATGAAGCCGGTTACCATCCATGGCGCGCCTGAGGGTTTCGATGCGCTGCTGGTCGCGCGTCGTCGGGCGGAGATTGAGGCACCCATCGCCCATGTCTGCCGCGATGATGCGCGCATGGCCCGCATGGCGGAGGCTTTGGGCTTCTTCGCGCCGGAGATTGAGGTGCTGCGCCTCCCGGCATGGGATTGCCTGCCCTATGATCGCGTTTCGCCCAATCCTGAAATCATCGCCGAACGTGTTGCGACGCTGACGCGGTTGTTGGAAGCACCGAAGCGCCCGCGCGTATTGCTCACCACCGTGAATGCGCTGGTGCAGAAAGTGGCGCCGCCTTCGGTGTTTGAAGGCGCCACACTTTCGCTGGAGAAATCCGGCCGCATCCAGCCGGAAAAGCTGACCGAATTTCTGGAAGCCAATGGCTATCACCGCACCGGCACGGTGATGGAACATGGCGAATATGCTGTGCGCGGCGGCATTATTGATCTGTTTCCGGCGGGTGAGGCAGAGCCTTTGCGGCTCGATTTCTTCGGTGATGAGATCGAGGATATGCGCCGCTTTGATACGGCCAACCAACGCAGCGGCAAGGTAGTACCCGCGCTTTCCTTGCGTCCCGTTGGTGAAGTGTTTTTGGATGAGGCATCGCGCACGCGCTTCCGCAGCGGCTACCGCGACTTATTCGGCGCGGCTGCGGCGGATGATCCGCTTTATGGCGCGATCAGTGCCGGGCGGCGCTATCCCGGCATGGAACATTGGGCTGGCCTGTTCCATGACAACATGGTGCCGCTATTGGACTATCTGCCGGGTGCCGAACTCAGCTTCGATCACCAGGCTGAGGAAGTGCTGAAGGCGCGGCTTGAGATGATCACCGATCATTACGAAGCACGTCGCGTGCCTTCCCGCATTGGGGAAGGCGATGTGCCCTATCGCCCCGCACCGCCTTCGACGCTTTATCTGGATGAAGCCGGCTGGGCAGCGATGCTGGCCGATTGCCGCGTGCTGCGCTTTTCGCCCTTCGCGGTACCGGATGGCATTGCCGCAGGCGGGCGCCCCGGCCCGCTTTTCGCCGAAGCCCGCAGCGCGGGGGAGAATGTTTTCGCCGCCTATGCCGCCATGGTGCAGGGCGAAGCCAAGGCCAAGCGCCGGCCTGTGCTGGCGGCCTGGTCGCGCGGGTCTCGTGAAAGGCTTGGCAATCTTTTGCGCGAAAATGGCGTGCGTGCCGAAGCGGCGGAGGATTGGAAAGCCGCGCGCGCGCTGCCGCCAGATGTTGTTGCCCTGGTGGTGATGGGGATTGAGCGCGGCTTTATTGCTGAAGGCATCGCTGTCACGGCTGAGCAGGATTTGCTCGGTGAACGTATCGCCCGCCCACCGCGCCGCCGCCGCAGGGCTGATCAATTCATCGCGGATGCGACGGAGATCGCCGAGGGTGATTTGGTGGTGCATCAGGATCACGGCATTGGCCGCTATGAAGGCCTTGTCACCATCGAAGTATCGGGCGCGCCGCATGATTGCCTGAAGCTGATTTATGATGGCGGGGACAGGCTTTTTGTGCCTGTCGAGAATATCGAAATCCTCTCCCGCTTCGGTTCTGAAGGCATGGGGGTCGCTCTCGATAAGCTTGGCGGTGTTTCCTGGCAGAATCGTAAGGCCAAGGCCAAGTCACGCATTCGCGACATGGCCGCCGAGTTGATCCGCACCGCGGCCATGCGGCGCATGAAAGATGGCACTTTGGCCACGCCGCCTGAGGGGATGTGGGATGAGTTTTGTGCCCGCTTCCCCTTTGCCGAGACGGAAGATCAATCCCGCGCCATTGCCGATGTGCTGGAAGACCTTTCTGCCGGAAGGCCCATGGATCGGCTGATTTGCGGCGATGTTGGCTTCGGCAAGACGGAAATCGCGCTGCGCGCTGCCTTTGTGGTGGCGATGTCCGGCGCGCAAGTCGCGGTGGTGGTGCCGACCACGCTGCTCGCGCGCCAGCATCATCGCGTTTTCCAGAAGCGCTTTGAAGGTTTCCCCTTGCGAATCGCGCAACTCTCCCGCCTGGTGACGGCCAAGGATGCGGCGGAAACGCGGGAAGCCATGAAGCGCGGCGATATCAATATCGTCATCGGCACCCATGCGCTTTTGGCGAAGGGGATTGAATTTGCCGATCTCGGCCTGCTGGTGGTGGATGAGGAACAGCATTTTGGTGTGCGGCACAAGGAAGCGCTGAAGGCGCTGAAATCCGATGTGCATGTGCTGACGCTGACGGCCACGCCCATTCCGCGCACGTTGCAACTGGCGCTGACGGGCGTGCGTGAGATGAGCGTGATCGCAACGCCCCCGGTAGATAGGCTTGCGGTGCGCACCTTCATCATGCCTTGGGATGCGGTGGTGTTGCGCGAAGCCATCCAGCGCGAACGCTTTCGGGGCGGGCAGATTTTCTGCGTGGTGCCGCGCATTGAAGATATGGCGAAGCTTGCCGAACGCTTGGCGGAAATTGTGCCGGAAGCACGCATGGTGCAGGCCCATGGCCGCTTGACGCCGACCGAACTTGAACGCGTCATGACGGAATTCGGCGATGGCAAGCATGATATTTTGCTGTCCACCAATATCGTTGAAAGCGGCTTGGATATGCCGGCGGTGAATACGCTGATCATCCACCGCGCGGATATGTTTGGGCTCGCTCAGCTTTATCAGCTGCGCGGGCGCGTTGGGCGCGGCAAGCTGCGCGGTTATGCGTATCTTACCTGGCCGGAAGCGCATCGGCTTTCGGCGGCGGCGGAAAAGCGGCTGGAGGTGATGCAGACGCTGGATAATCTGGGTGCCGGCTTCACCTTGGCGTCGCATGATTTGGATATTCGCGGCGCGGGCAATCTGTTGGGTGAAGAACAATCCGGCCAGATCCGCGAAGTGGGTATCGAGCTTTACCAGCAAATGCTGGAAGAAGCCGTGGCGGATATCAAAGCCGGCGCCGAGGGGCAGGAGAGTGAGCGGGATTGGACGCCGCAGATCAACCTTGGCCTGCCGGTGCTGATCCCGGAAAACTACGTGACCGACCTACCCGTGCGCCTTGGGCTTTATCGGCGTATCGGCGGTTTGGCGACCGATGGCGAGAATGACGCCATGGCGGCGGAATTGGCCGATCGATTCGGCCCCTTGCCGGCGGAGGTTGAAAACCTGCTGCAAGTGGTCGCGATCAAACGGCTCTGTCGGGATTCGGGGGTGGAAAAGCTGGATGCTGGGCCGAAGGGGCTGGTGCTGAGCTTCCGGGGGCAGAATTTCGCCAATCCCGGCGGGCTGATTACCTGGATCCAGGGGCAGAAGGGGGCTGTGAAGCTCCGCCCCGATGCCAAGCTGGCGCTGA
Organism: Roseomonas sp.; assembly: GCA_020249285.1. Lineage (GTDB taxonomy): Bacteria > Pseudomonadota > Alphaproteobacteria > Acetobacterales > Acetobacteraceae > Neoroseomonas. The sequence continues at coordinate 47,822 of JADCFX010000003.1, forward strand.
TTCGCGATATGGACCTGGCGGAGCGGGTGAAGCGGGCGCGAGATTTGCTGCGCGTGCTGGCGCGGCTGGCGGGGGACAATAAGCGCGTTTGATTTTCAGTGGGTCTCGGCGCTATCAGGGTGTTGATGGGCCTGTAGCTCAATGGTCAGAGCGGACCGCTCATAACGGTTTGGTTGCAGGTTCGAGTCCTGCCGGGCCCATTTTTGCCCGTAAACGGGCAAAAATCCCCCGGAGGGCCGCGAGATTGGTTTGAGCGGCTGATACACTGCTTCGGCGCACGCCTCCGCAGATCAGACGCTAGGCCGCGAAGTTGAACCCTCGCGCGGCACTGCCGCGCGCGTTACGGGATTTTGTGAAAACCTTGATGATCACCTTGCGCCGCTCCGGGCAAAAATCCCCCGTGCCGAGGCACCCAACCTGCCGAGCTGCATCAATTTTCGAAAACATGGTCGGGGCGAGAGGATTCGAACCTCCGACCTCCTGTACCCAAAACAGGCGCGCTAGCCAGGCTGCGCCACGCCCCGAACGCGCGCAACCTATGAGGAGCCGCGCTGCGGGGCAAGCCTTATCGGCGGCTTACCCGAATTTTTGTCCGAGAGCGCAGAAGGCACCAGCGGATCGCGCCCGCCGCTACAACAACGACGTCTCCGCCAATTCAATCGCGCGGCCAAGGTCAACACTCAACAGCCGCGACACGCCGCGTTCCTGCATGGTCACGCCATACAGCCGGTGCATCCGCCCCATCGTCAGCGGGTGGTGCGTCACGATCAGGAAGCGCGTGCCGCTTTCCGCTGCCATGGCGTCGAGCAAATCACAAAGCCGTTCCACATTCGCATCATCCAAGGGCGCATCCACTTCGTCCAACACGCAAACCGGCGCGGGGTTGCAGCGGAAGACCGCGAAAATCAGCGACAGCGCTGTCAATGCCTGTTCGCCACCGGATAGCAGCGACAGGGTGGATAGTTTTTTGCCCGGCGGTTCGGCGTAAATCTCAAGCCCCGCTTCCAGCGGGTCATCGGAACCAACGAGCGCCAGATGCGCGCGCCCGCCGCCAAACAGCCGCGTGAACAGGCTGCGGAATTCGATATCCACACGGTCAAAAACCTCACGCAGACGCTCTCGGCCTTCGCGGTTCAAATGGCCGATGGAACCGCGCAGCTTGGCGATGGCATTCATCACCTCATCACGGTCATGCGTGATCTGGCCGATGCGTTCTTCAATCTCCGCAATTTCGATATCCGCGCGCAGATTAACCGGGCCCATTTCGTCGCGCTCACGCACCAGGCGTTCCACTTTGCGCCGCGCCTTGGCTTCCGCAACATCGGAAAGCTCTTCAGGGGCCGGCGGCAATTCTGCACCCTCACCAAGCCTTTCCGCGATGCGCGCAGCAACAGCGGCTGAAGCGGTTTCGGCGGCTTCCGTCGCGGCTTGGGCGCGTACTTGTTCTTCACGCGCCAAAGCAAAGCCCGTGTCAGCGCTGCGGCGCGCCTGGCTACCTTCACTCACACGCCGTTCAGCGGCGGCAAGTGCGGTGGTAGCGGTGGCATGTGCTTCGCTGGCTTGTTCCAGCAGCCGCGCGGCTTCGGCGCGGCGGAGTGCTGCCGCTTCCGGTGCGGCGGCCAGCGCATCACGCTCGGCCTCCGCCTCCGCGTCGCGCCGGCGCAGATCAGCGACGCGGGCCGAAGCATCTTCCGCGCGTGCAGCCCAAAGGCTTGCTTCATTGGCAAGGCTTGCGCGGCGTGCAGCGATGGAACCCACCTCAGCCGCCAAGGCGCCTTGCGCGTCTCGCGAAGCAGCCTCTGCCGCGCGCTGTTCCGCCAGATTGGCGCGCGCCGCTTCAACCGTTTCACGAAGATGCGCCAGATCAGGCGCGGCTTCGCGCGCTTGCGCAGCGTTCGTCCGCGCGGCTTCAGCTTCGGCCAATTCCGCGCCGATGCGTTCCAATTGCGGGGCCAGGGCAGCGAGGCGGTTTTCCACCTCAGACGCGCGATTCAGCAGTGCTGCCTGACGCTGGCGCGCTTCCGCCAGCGCCATCTCAGCGCGACGCCGCGCTTCCCGCGCTGTGGCCTCAGCATTGCGCGCCTCGGCTTCCGCACGGGCGGCCACTTGTTCTGCCTGGCGCAGCAGCACGATATCGGGGCGCGTGGTGTAAAGCGCCTCAGCTTCGGCTCGTGCGGCATCGGCTTCCGCGCGGTCTTCGGCAAGGCGCGCCAATTGCGGTTCAAGCGCTGCGATGCGGCTTTCGGCGCGGGCATCGCGTGCGGCCAATTCACCCTCAGCCCGGCGCGCAGCAGATGCTGCGACTTCAGCGGCGCTACGCGCATTGCGCGCGGCGGCTTCGGCGCTGGCGGCTTCCGCTTCCGCGGCTTCGGCGGCGATGCGCGCGGCTTCCGCTTCCGCCGCCGTCACTTCGGCCTGATCCAAACGCGCTTCAGCCGCACGCAGCGCATTGCGTTGCGCAAGCCGCACAGCACCCGGCGTGGGTGTGCCGGCGTGATGCGTATGACCATCCCAGCGCCAGACGGCGCCTTCTTCTGTCACCAAAGCCTGACCAGGGCGCAGCCCCGCTTGCAGCGCCGCACCATCCATGCCGCGCGCGAGCAAACCCACTTGCGAAAGCGCACGCGCCAAGGCCGCCGGTGCTTCCACCAGTCGAGACAAAGGCACCGCGCCATCGGGCAAAGCTTGTGCGACAGCAAGCGGCGGCAGGTTGCGCCAATGCCGCGCCGCAGCGGCATCGGCGGGGCTTTCCAAAGCCTCACCCAAAGCAGCGCCAAGGGCGGCTTCCAAGCCGGGTGGCACACGCACCTGATCCAGAATGGGTTGGGCGGAGGCCGTGCCGCGTGCTTCCAACACTTCTGTCAGCGCCGCCACTTCAGCCGCGATGCGCGCGCGCGCCGCACCCGCTTCGGCGGCATTGCGGCGCGCTTGCACCAAGGCTTCAGATGCTGTGGCGCGTGCCGCTTCCGCTTCAGTCAACCGCGCCGCGCTGCTGATCAGGGTCGCTTCTGCCAAGCGTGCGGAGGAATGCGCGGCATCGCGCGCGACCTCAGGAATGCGTTCAGCAAGCGCGGCATCGCGTTCAGAGGAAAGGGCAGCATATTGCGCGACAATGCGCCGATGGCGGTCATCAGCGGCCTGCAGCGCGGCTTCGCGGCGCGCGGCTTCGGCGCTGGCTTCCTCCGCAGCACGGCGCGCTTCGGCGTGTTTGGCGACGGCTTCGGTACGCGTGGCTTCCGCCTGTTCCAAAGCTTCACGCGCCGCAGTGAAGCCCGCTTCAGCTTCGTCAACATGCAGCGCGGCGGCTTGTTTTTCCGCGTCCGTAACCGCGCGTGCCTCTGCGGCGTCGCGATCCGCACTCAGCGCCGCATGGGCTTCGCGCGCGCGCCGCAGCCGTATTTCAGCCGCGGCCAATTCGCCTTCCGCGGCCTGCAATTGCGCTGCACCTGCGGCAGCGGCTTCTGTTGCCTGATTGGCAGCGCGTTCAGCATCCCGCACCGCTTCACTTGCCTCCGCAAGCGCGGTGGCGGCTGCGTCACGCCGCGCGGGCAGGGCGGCTTCGCGTTCAACCAGCCCCGCGTCTTCCTCCGTGATGCGCGCGCGTGCGGCATCGGCATCCTGCGCCAGAGCCTCAGCATGCGACAGATCCTGGCGGAGTTCGGCCAAGCGCGCTTCGGCGGCTTCAAGTGCGGCACGGGCGCGGCTTTCCTCGGCTTCCATGCCTTCCGCTTCAACGCGGCGGCGTTCCAAAGCGGTGCGCGCAGCGGCTTCATCGGTGCGCGGTGTGGCAAGCCCTTGTTCGGCTTCATGCAGCGCAATGGCCGCGGCTTCCGCTTCCTGTTCTGCCGCGCTTGTCGCGCTGCGCGCAGCTGCCAGCGCGCTTGCGGCGGTGGAAAGCGCGGTATCGGCGCGGGCGGCCAAAAGTGCCAGCCATTCGCCTTCCGCTTGCCGCACAAGGCCCGAGATATTGCGATAGCGATTGGCCTGGCGCGCCTGGCGTTGCAGCCCCTGGCGCTGCGCATCCAATTGGCCGAGCAAATCTTCCGCGCGCGACAGATTGGTTTCCGCCTGACGCAGCTTCAATTCCGCTTCATGGCGGCGCGTGCGCAGCCCGGCAATGCCGGCGGCTTCTTCCAAAACGCCGCGCCGGTCATCGGGCTTGGCCTGGATCAGTGCGGCAACACGGCCCTGGCTGACAAGCGCAGAGGACCGCGCGCCGGAACCGATATCGGCGAACATTGTCTGCACATCGCGCGCGCGCAATTCCTTGCCATTCACGCGGAAATTGCTGCCCTCGCCCCGCGAAATCCGGCGCGTCACTTCCAATTCAGCGATGTCGTTATTGGGTGCCGGCGCCAACCCTGCCGCATCTTCCAAAAACAGCATCACTTCCGCGACATTGCGCCCGGCGCGGGTTGCGGTGCCGGCGAAAATCACATCATCCATTTCGCCGCCGCGCATGGCCTTGGGCGAGGTTTCCCCCATGGCCCAGCGCAGCGCTTCAACAACATTGGATTTGCCGCAGCCATTGGGGCCGACAATGCCCGTCAGCCCTGGTAGAACCTCAACCGTTGTCGCTTCCGCGAAGGATTTGAAGCCGGCGATGCGGATGCGGGAAAGTTTCGCGTTATGTGAGGCGCGGGCCTGGTCTTCGCTGCGCGCTGCTTCCGCTTCGGGCGTGCTGATTTCTGCTTCGGTGTCTGCCGGGGCGGGGGGGATCGCTTCTTCCATTACCGGGGGGTCGCTTCCCGCACTGCGGCCTCAAAGCGCTCAAAGGAAATCGCGCCGGGCAGTTTTTGCGTGCCGATGATGAAGGTGGGGGTCGCGCTGACCTGATGCTCGGCCTCCCCCTTCTGGCGCGCTTCCAGAATGGCGCGCGCCAGTGCGTCATCCGCCCAGGCAGCGTTGAAGGCCTCGGTGCTCATGCCGGCGAGTGCGGCGATCTTGCCGATTTCCGCCTTGTGATCCACGCCGCGCGCATAGGCCCAGCGATCCTGCGTGGCGAATAGCGCGGAGATGAAAGGTTCATAGCGATCGGCTGGGAAGCTGCGCGCGACAGCGTGGGCACGCAACGCGATTTCATCCAGCGGGAAGTCACGAAACACCATGCGCACGCGCCCGGTTTCCACCAATTCGCGTTTCACGCGCGGCCAGGTATCGCGGTGAAAGGCGCCACAATGGCTGCAAGTGAGCGAGAAATACTCAATGGCTGTCACGGGGGCATCGGCCCGGCCAAGGCTGCGTTCATCCAAGCCGCCGGCAGTGACCGGGCGGGGTTGCGCGGGCGGCTGCGGCGGGGCTGGGGGCGGGGGCGTTGTTGGCGCGGTCGCGACTGGTGCGGTTGGCGCAGCCATCCAGCGCCAGGCGGCAAAACCACCAGCCAAAACCACAGCAGCCGATCCAGCCAATAGCAAACGACGATCAGGCATTACTCTATCTCCTCCGGAACCGGCGCGCCTTTTCGGGGGGAAGCGCGCGGGCCGATTTGGCCTTGGGGGGGCGACTCGGCCCCTTAGCCTTGTTTTCGATAGACGCCGCGCGCCAATCTTTCCAGCGCTTCGCGCAAATCCCCTGTGGGTAACCCTTCCAGGGCGCTGGTAACGCGCTTTGGCAGCGCCACGGGGCGGGGCGGCAGGGCGGGTTTGGCCCCGGCCCGGGCCGGCTGATTGGTCTGCACGAAGCGCAGCCGCTCCACCGCCACACGCCCCAGCCCACCATTGATCCGGGCCATGAGTTCCGGCGCCAAATGGCTGAGTTCCAGCGCAATCGGGCCGGAACAGGCGATGGTCAGGCTGCCGGCGGTCAGCCGCAGCGGTTGGGTCACGGCGGCCAGGGCCGGGCCGACCAGGGCCGGCCAATCCGCCATGATCTGCGCCGCCGCAGGGCTCTTGCGTTTGAAGGCGGGGCGCGTCAGGGCTGGAATCAGGGCGCCGAGGGGTCTAGGCCCCCCAAAGAACCGCCTTTCATTCTCATTCCGGGACATGCCGTGAAACCCCCTTCCGCCACCGATCTACTGCACTGGTATGACAGGCACCGCCGCATCCTGCCATGGCGCGCCCCGCCTGGGGAGCGAGCAGAACCCTATCACGTCTGGCTTTCGGAAATCATGCTGCAACAGACAACCGTGGCAACGGTGGGGCCTCGCTTTGCACGTTTTTTGGCGCGCTTCCCGGATCTGCCCGCCTTGGCTGAAGCGCCGTGGGAGGATGTGGCGGCGGAATGGGCCGGGCTTGGCTATTACGCGCGGGCGCGCAACCTGCACGCGGCGGCGCGGCAAATCCTGGCCTTGGGCGGCTTTCCGGAAACGCGAGAGGGCTTGGCTGCCCTGCCCGGCATTGGCCCCTATACCGCCGCTGCCATCGCCGCCATTGCCTTCAATGCGCCCGTGGTGCCGCTGGATGGCAATGTGGAACGCGTCACCACGCGGATTTTCGCGGTGGAGGAAGCGCTGCCGGGCGCCAAACCCAGGCTTGATGCGCTGGCGCAGGGTTTTCTGGCCGATAAGGCCGCCCATGCCCGACCGGGCGATTTCACTCAGGCTTTGTTTGATCTGGGGGCGGGGATTTGCACGCCGCGCAAGCCGGCCTGTGCGCTTTGCCCCTGGCAGAAGGCGTGCAAGGCGCAAAAGCTTGGCCTGACGGAAGCCCTGCCCCGCAAGGCGCCGAAGCCCGAGCGCCCCACGCGCCATGGCGTGCATTTCCTGCTGATGGATGCGGAAGGCCAGGTTTGGCTAAGGCGCCGCCCGCCTCGTGGGCTTTTGGGCGGCATGTTGGAAATCCCTGGCACTTCCTGGCGGGAGACTACCTTGACCGCAGCCGAGGCGCTGGCTGAGGCACCGATCGCGCTTGCCTGGCAGCCAGTGGCCGGTGAGGCGCGGCATGTCTTCACCCATTTCGCACTGACGATGCAGCTTTACCGCGCGCGGTTGTCAGCGCGGGCCAAGCGGCCTGAGGGCGAATGGCTGATACCGGCAGAAGCGGCGCATGCTCTGCCGAGTGTCATGCGGAAATTGCTGGTGCTGGGCGGATTTACGGGAGGCGCGTGATCGAGGCTGGCATGGCTACCCACTAGGAAAGGCGGGACGCCGATACCGTGAATGAGGCGCTATTTGCCGCTAAATCGCCGCTTCCCGCAGCATCATGCGTGCATCGCCATGCCAAATCTTGTCAAATCGTTGAAGCCAACGATCTGCCTGGGTTTCACCCGTGGCTAAAATTGCATCAAGCGGGTCAAGAAACAGCGCTTCATCCAGCCCGCGTGCATTCAAGCCATCACGCGCAATCTCCAACACATCGCGGCCTACATCGCGGAGCGACCGGCCCTGGATGGTGGCGGTAAGACCCTCACGTGGCACGGCTTCACGAAGCGCGCGGATTTCCGCGACACTCCAACCCCGTGTCAGCGCGCGCGCTGCCTTTTGCGCGGCGTCATCATAGATCAAGCCCACCCAAAAGGCCGGTAGCGCATTCAGCATGGAAGGTGCGCCTGCATCCGCGCCGCGCATTTCCAGAAAGCGCTTTAGCCGCACATCGGTGAATACCGTCGTCACATGATCCGCCCAATCGCCCATGGTGGCAGATTGCCCGGCCAGTTTTTCTGCCTTGCCATTCAAGAAGGCGCGGAAGCTCTGCCCCGCCGCATCCAGCCATTGGCCATCGCGCATGATGAAATACATGGGCACATCCAGCACCCAATCGGCGAAGCGTTCAAAGCCGAAGCCATCTTCAAACACCACGGCGGGGATGCCGGTGCGGTCCGGGTCCGTATCTGTCCAGACCCGGGCGCGGAGGCTCCGATAGCCGTTCTTTTTGCCCTCAGAAATCGGTGAATTGGCAAATAGCGCGGTCGCCAGCGGTTGCAGCGCTAGGCAGACGCGCAGCTTTTCCACCATATCCGCTTCATCGCCGAAATCGAGGTTCACCTGCACCGTGCAGGTGCGCAGCATCATATCAAGGCCCATGGCGCCGACGCGCGGCATATATTGGCGCATGATCGCGTAGCGGCCCTTCGGCATCCAGGGCATGTCTTCGCGCTTCGCCAGCGGATGAAAGCCAATTGGCGCAAAGCCAAGGCCCAAAGGCGCGGCCACTTCGCGCACATCGTCCAAATGTTCGAAAAGCTCGGCGGCCACTTCATGCAGATTGGCCAAGGGCGCGCCGGAAAGCTCAAACTGCCCGCCTGGTTCCAGGCTGACAGAAGCGGCGCCGCGCTTCAGGCCAATCGGGTTGCCGCGATCCAGAATGGGCTCCCACCCCTTCGCCATCAGCCCTTCCAGCATGGCGCGGATGCCTTGGGGTTCGTAGGGCGGCGGTGCGTAATCCGTCAGGCGGAAGCCGAATTTTTCATGCTCGGTGCCGATGCGCCAGGCGGATTTGGGCTTGCAGCCGGCGGCGAACCATTCCGCCATTTGGCGGGCGGAGGTGATGGGCGTTGGATCGGACTCGCCGGGATTGGACATCAAAACCTTCCAGGGGCGCCGCCGGGACGACGCGTAACATAATCAGGACCAGTCACCCGCCAGGGCGGCGAGGACCGAAAGCCCCGCAACCGCCGCCGTCTCCGCCCGCAGGATGCGGGGGCCAAGGCCGATGGGTGTAACAAAGGGATACAGAGCGGCGGCGTCAAGTTCGGCGCGGTCAAAGCCACCTTCTGGGCCGATCAATAGGCCAAGCGGCAGGCGCTGGCCAGCAAGGGCTTGCGGCAAGGCGGGCGCGCCGGCGCGCTCAGCGGCCATGAACAGCGGCACGCCATCCCAGGCGGCCAGCGCGGCATGCAGGGGCATGGCTGCGTGGATCACGGGCAGGCTGAGCCTTTCGCATTGCTCGGTGGCGCCGCGCACAATGGCGGCAAGCCGCGCCTGGTTCACCCGATCCGCGACAGAACGGCGCGTGAGGACGGGATGAATGGCGGCGACACCAAGTTCGGTCGCTTTTTCTACCAACCATTCCATGGCATCGCGCTTGAGCGCGGCCACCATTAGGCGTAGATCGGGCTCAGGCGCTGGTGCGCGGCTTTGCGCTTCCAAAGCGATGCGGCAGCGATCCTTTTTCAGTGAGGCGATGCGCCCCGCCCATTCGCCATCCCGCGCATTGAAGACCGCAACGGTATCGCCAGGGCCTCGGCGCAGCACGGCGCCCAGATGATGCGCCTGACCGGGCTCAGCCTCGATCTCAAGGCCGGCGGCGAGGTTGGTTTCAAGATGAAGGCGCGGGGTGGACATGGCGGGTTTCCATGCCCCTTATAGCCGCATGAGTGGCCATACCGATATCCGTAGTGGCGGCTGGGTGGCGCGCCTGCCGCAGGCTTGGCGTCCCTATGCGCTGCTGATGCGCCTGGATCGGCCCATCGGGTCCTGGCTGCTTTTCCTGCCGGGGCTTTGGGCCTTTGCGCTGGTGGCGCCGGATTGGCGGCAGGGGCTTTGGCTAACCGCGCTATTCGGCCTGGGCGCGGTGCTGATGCGCGGCGCGGGCTGCGTGGTGAATGATCTGTGGGACCGGGATTTGGACCGGCAGGTGGAACGCACGGCGGGGCGCCCCTTGGCGTCCGGTGCCTTGCGCGCCCGCCATGCCTTGGTGTTTCTGGCGCTGGTGCTGGCGGCGGCTTTGCTGATCCTGCTGCAATTGAACGGTGCGACGCAGTTGCTTGGCGTGGCGTCCTTGGTGCCGGTGGTGCTTTACCCTTTGGCCAAGCGCGTGACGGATTGGCCGCAGGCGGTGCTTGGGGTGATTTTTTCTTGGGCCGCGCCCATGGGCTATGTGGCGGTGATGGGCGGGCTTGATGGCGCGGCTTTGGCGCTTTGGGCCGCCGGGTTTTTCTGGATTCTGGGCTATGACACCATCTACGCGCATCAGGACCGGGAAGATGATGCGCTGGTTGGCATAAGGTCTTCTGCGCTGCGCTTGGGCGATAAAACGCGGCCCTTCCTGATCCTTTGCTACGGGCTGACGATGGGCTTGCTGGCGCTGGCCGGGTGGCTGGCCGGGCTGGCGCCTTGGTATGTGCTAGGGCTCGCGCTTCCGGGCGCGATGTTGGCGCGGCAGGTGATCCAGCTTGATATCGCCGACCCGGCGCTCTGCCTTCGTCTGTTCAAGGCCAATCGGGATGTCGGGCTTGCCATTGCCGCGGCCTTCCTGCTGGGCCGGCTGTGACGCCGGAGGAATTCGTCGCCTCCCAAACGGTGATTGCACGCGCGCCCTTGGTGCCGGAAATCGCGCTCCATTTGGCGACTGAGATCACGCCTATCTGGCAAGCGACCGAAGCCTGGTTGGCCGAACAAAACATCGAACCGCCCTTCTGGGCCTTTGCCTGGCCGGGCGGGCAAGCCTTGGCGCGGGCTGTGCTGGATGATCCCAAGCTGGTGGCCGGCAAGCGCGTGCTGGATTTCGCCGCCGGCTGCGGCATTGCCGCCATTGCCGCCGCGCAAGCCGGCGCGGTGATGGTGGAAGCCGCCGAAATTGACCCCCTCGCACTGGCCGCCGTGCGCTTGAACGCCGCGCTGAATGGCGTTTCGGTAGCCACCCCGCCCGGTGATGTGGTGGGCGCGCCCTGCCGCTGGGATGTGATTTTCGCCGGTGATGTCTGTTACGAGGCGCCCATGACCGCGCATATTCTGCCCTGGTTGCGTGCCCTTGTCGCGGCGGGGGCAGAGGTGCTGATCGCCGATCCGGGCCGCGCCTATTTGCCGAAGGCGGGGCTGGCGCCGATTGCGCGCTATAGCGTGCCGACGACCCGCGAATTGGAAGATCGCGACAGCCGAGAGGTCACCATTCACCGTCTTGCGGCGCCGGTTGGCGCTGGTGCAGGCTGTGGTTGAAAAAACAGGAGGAACCCATGGCCGCCTATGCCCATCCCGAAGCGATTGTCAGCACCGAATGGCTCGCGGCCAATCTGGGCGATCCAAAGCTCCGCATCTTCGATTGCAGCACCTATCTTTTATATGAAACCGGCACGGGCCGGCCTTACAGCATCAAAAGCGGGCGGGAAGATCATGATGCCGGGCATATTCCGGGCGCGGCGTTTCTGGATGTGCAGGGGGAACTTTCGGACCACGCGGGCCGCTTCAACTTCACCATGCCAGCGCCGGATGATTTGGCGGCGCGCTTGGCAGCACGCGGCATTGGGGATGGCACGCGCGTGGTGCTCTATTCCCGCAAGACACCGCAATGGGCGACCCGCGTTTGGTGGATGATGCGTGCCATTGGCTTTGACAATGCCGCGATATTGAATGGTGGGATTGATGCCTGGGTGGCGGAAGGCCGCCCGCTTTCGACGGATGAGGCAAGCCACCCGCCCGCCACGCTGAAAGCCCGCCCGCGCCCTGGGCTTTTTGTGGGGCGGGATGAAATGCTGGCGGCGATTGGTGATGGTGGCACCTGTTCCATCAATGCGCTGGCGCCTGACCTGCATAGCGGCGAGAACCCTCGCTATGGCAGACCGGGGCGCATTCCGGGCAGCGTCAATCTGCCGGCGGCATCATTGTTTGAAGCGGGCAGCTTCAAGCTGAAATCGCCCGATCAGGTGGCCGCAGCCTTCGCCGCGATTGGCGCGGATAAGGCCAAGCGGAAGCTTATCTATTGCGGCGGCGGCATTGCCGCGACGCTGGATGCGTTTCTTCTGCATCAATTGGGGCATGAGAATATCGCGGTCTATGACGCTTCCATGAATGAATGGGCGAAGGATGCAAGCCTGCCAATGGAGGTCGGCTGAACCGCACTTCACCCCAAGACGCGCTTCGCCACCACATCCAGTTTCGCGAGCAGATCAGGGTCGCGCTTTTCGGGGGAAGTGATCAACGCGTATTCCAGGGCGCGGTCGCAGCCGGCGGGGCAAGGGCCACGCGGCGCGCCAAGGCTGGGCACTACATGCTGCACTAAAGCCCGCGCCTTATCGGCATTGGAAAACAGCACCTTCACCACCTGATCCACTGTCACCGCATCATGGTCAGGGTGCCAGCAATCAAAATCCGTCACCATGGCAACCGTTGCGTAGCAAAGCTCCGCTTCGCGGGCGAGTTTCGCTTCGGGCATATTGGTCATGCCAATCACGCTACAGCCCCAGGCGCGATAAAGCTCACTCTCCGCCTTGGTGCTGAATTGCGGGCCCTCCATGACCAGGTAAGTGCCGCCGCGTGTCACGGGCAACGCCAGCTTGCGCGCGGCGGCTTCCAGCGCATCGCCAAGCCTGGGGCAGACCGGATGCGCGACTGAAACATGCGCGACACAGCCCGTGCCAAAGAAGGATTTTTCGCGCGCGAAGCTGCGGTCAATGAATTGGTCCACGATCACGAAATGGCCGGGCGGCAAATCCTCCCGCAGCGATCCCACGGCGGAAAGCGAGATGATTTCGGTGCAGCCAATCCGCTTCAGCGCATCAATATTGGCGCGGTAATTGAGTGCCGATGGCGGGATGGGATGGCCGCGCCCATGGCGGGGCAGAAAGGCGCAGGGCACACCGTAAAGCCGCCCAGTCAGGATTTCATCCGAAGGATCACCCCATGGGGTGCGAACCTTGACCCAGCGGCGGTCTTCCAGCCCTTCCATGTCATAAAGCCCGGATCCACCGATCAGGCCGATCATGGGTTGGATATTGGGCTCAGGAGTGGTCATGGCAGGCATTCCATCAGGGGCAGGGTGCGGCCGTTTAGCGCAGACGCGACTTTGATGCTAATCTGCGGCGGAACAATGAAAGGCGCGCCCAATGGCCCGTGTGATCCTGATACTGGCGCTGGCCTTGGCCGCTTGCGAGAAAAGCGAAAACCAAAGCGCCTTCGGCCCGCGCGGCACGGCGCTGCCGCCGCCGGGCCTTACGGCGCCATAATCACGTCTCCGCGCCGCCATTCACCTGGATCATTTGGCCATTCACGAAGGCACCGCCATCGGAGACGAGCATACCGACCACGGCGGCGATTTCATGCGGCTGACCGAGCCGGCCGACCGGCACGCGCGACACCATGCTGGCGATGTGGTGGTGCGCGGCTTCATCATCGCGTTCGCCGGCGATGGGGCCGGGGGAGACAGCATTGGTGGTAATGCCCTTCGCGCCAAATTCCTTCGCCAAAGCCTTGGTCAGCCCCCAAAGCCCGTGCTTGGAAACCGAAACCGCCGCGCGGCCATTATAGCCATGGATGGCATTCATCCCGAGCAGGTTCACAATCCGCCCCCAGCCGCGATCAAGCATCCCCGGCAGGCAGGCACGCGCCAGCCACACGCTGGAATCGAGATCAACCGAAATCACGCGGCGCCAATCCGCATCGCTCATTTCCAGGAAACGACCATCAGGGCGAAGGGCGGCGTTATTCACCAGCACATCCACTGCGCCGAAGCTGGCAATGGCATCCCGTGCGATGCGCGCGCATTCTTCCGCCACGCCAACATCGGCCATGGCAACCAAAGCCTCCACGCCCAAGGCGCGGGCTTCGGTGGCGACTGCCTCACAAGCGTCGCGATTGCGGGAGCCATTGATGACAACATTGAAACCCATGCGCGCCAGTTCAAGCGCGATGGCGCGGCCAATATTGCGGCCGGCGCCGGTGATCAAAGCGGTTTTGCGTTGCGTGGTCATTTCCGTTTCTTTCATGCGCAGTTTTGCCTGATTCTAAAGGGGGGTTGCGTGATCGGGCAAGGCGCCTACCAGGCGACCGCGACGCCGCCACCGCCGCGCGGATCAGCGCCGCCGGTGGGCTTGCCATCGCGCAGCAGAATGGCATGGGCGCGGCTCATGGTCGGGTCATAGGAAATCGGTGAATGGCGCACCTCATGCCCCAGGGATTTGAGCGCCGCCACCACGTCGCCTTGCACGCGTGCTTCGCAGAAAACCGGCCCGCCTTCACAATGGATGCGCGGGAAGGAAACCGCTTCCACCGCCGACATGCCAAAATCAATCGCATTGATGATGGTGGTGAGCACGGCAGAGATGATCACGCTGCCGCCAGGCGCGCCAACAATCAGCCAGGGCTCATCATCCTTGGTGACAATGGTTGGCACCATCCCGGTGATGCGCGCCTTGCCGGGTGCGATGCTATTGGCGCGGCCCGGGCGCATATCAAACAGCTTCATGGCATTGTTCCAATTGAAGCCAAGCCCGGGTGTCACCACGCCGGCACCGGTGCCAAGCGTATGGGTGACGGAAACGCAATTGCCCGCCGCATCCCAAACGGAAAGATGCGTGGTGCAGGAAGGTGGTTCTCCGATCCGCCCGCCTGGCAGCCAGCCATCCCTGATGCGCTTGGCCCATTCCGCAGCACGGGATTTCGACATCAGGGATTCGGTTGGTACGCTAACAAAATCCGGATCGCCCAGCGCTTCATCCCGGTCGTGATGCGCTGCCGCCATGGCGCGTGCGACCAGATCGTAATGCCCAGCACTGCCGGCGGGCAGCGCGCCGAGGTCGAATTGTTCCAGAATATTCAACATGGCGATCAGCACCGCGCCCGACCCCGGCGGCGGGTTGGATGAAATCTTGTAGCCGCGATAGGTGCCAGTCACGGGGGCGCTTTCACGCACGCGATAATCGCGCAAATCATCGGCGGTGATGAAGGCGCCGTGTTGCGCGAAATCGCTGACGATCTGTCCGGCAATCTCGCCCGCATAAAAATCCTGCGCGCCCTTGGCGGCGATGCGTTCCAGCGTGCGGGCCATCTCAGCATGCACCAGCTTTTCGCCGACGTCATGCAATTGCCCGGCTTGGTTCAAATAAAGCGCGGCGCAGGCTTTGGTTTTCGTCACACGCTGCATGCCGCTCGGCAGGCCGGGCTGCGGTTTACGTTCCAGAAAATCGCGGAAGAAGGGGGTCACCAATATGCCATCCCGCGCCATGGCGATGGCGGGGGCGAGCAAATCCGCCCAATCCATGGTGCAGAATTGCGCGTGAAAATGCGCAAAGCCCGCCACCGTGCCGGGCGTCATGATGGCGGTATAGCCAAGCTCCGCCCGGTGATCCTCAAACAGCGCATAGCCGGAGATTTCGGACTTGCCCTTGCTATCGGCGGCCCACATATCATCGCTCACCTTGGCGCCAGCGCGGGCGTGGAAATCAATCATGCCCTGGCGGCCGGTTTTGGCATCGCGGAATTGCAAAGTTCCCATGCCGCCAATGCCGCACATGAAAGGGTCCTGCACCATTTGGCAGAAAGCGGTGGCCACCGCGGCGTCAAAGGCATTTCCGCCACGGCGCAGAATTTCCGCCCCCACATCCGCAGCGCGTGGTTGTGGGCAAACGACGATGCCTTTGATATTGGCCATGCTGGTTCCTCCGTTAAGGGTCATGGCAGCACGAAGCGATGAAACGCGCCATGGTGCTTGACGCCAAGCGGCGCACAGGCAGCATGGGCGCCATGACAGACACCGCTGAAACCATCCTGCTCCGCCACGTACTGGAAACGCCTGAGGCCGCTATTCCCGAAACAGCGCGGGCGGCTGCGCGGGTGTTTCTACTCGATGGGCTGGCGGTTGGTGTGGCCGGCATGAAGCACTCGGCGCGAGCGGGTTTGCTTGCCGCGGCGCGCGGCTGGGGTGTGGGCGAAGAAGCCAGGCTTTGGGGTGATGGCGCAGCGCTGCCCGCTTCCCAGGCTGCCTTCATGAATGCCTTCCAGGCCCATGCGCTGGAATTCGACGCCATCCACGAAGCCGCCGTGGTGCATGCCATGACGCCGACGGTCTCCGCCGCAATGGCCGAGGCGGAAAGACTAAGTCGCCAAGGCCGCCTGGTGTCCGGCGCACGCTTCATGGCAGCGGTGATTTTGGGCCTTGATCTGGCCTGCACCATAGGCGCTGCGGCGCGGGGGCCGATGCGGTTCTTTCGCCCGGCGACGGCGGGGATGTTCGGCGCTTATGGTGCGGTCGCACGGCTGCGTGGGTTTGATCTGGCCACAGCATCGGCGGGCGCGGGGCTGTTGCTTGGTCAGCTTCCCGGCACCATGCAGGCGCATAGCGAAGGTTCCATGGCGCTACCCGTACAAATGGGCTTCGCCGCCATGGCGGGTTTGCGCGCCGCGGATTTGGCGGTGGCGGGCGCTGCGGGGCCGGCGCAATGGCTGACGGGGCCATTTGGTTTCTTGAAACTGACGGAGCCGGAACATGATCTGACACCCGGCCTCGCGGCGCTGGGCAGCCTTTGGCAGGTGACTCGGCTGTCGCATAAGCCCTTCCCCTCCGGCCGGCTGACGCATCCCGCCATTGATGGTGTGCAGCGCCTGATGGCGGCGCATGGAGTCCGCGCCGAAAATGTCAGCGCCGTGCGGCTGTACCTGCCGCCGCTCGCGATGCGGCTAGTGGGCCGCCCCATCAAGCCGGACCTGACCGGCAATTACGCGCGGCTGTGCCTGCCCTATGTGGTGGCGCGCACGCTGTTGACGGGCAGCGTCGGGCTTGGTGATTTTTCTGATGCTTTGCTGCGCGATCCCGCGACGCATGCTTTGGCCGCGCGGGTTGCTTTGCTCGGCGATGGCAACGGGGATGAAAACGCGGTGGTGCCGCAGCGCGTGGAAATTGAATTACGCGATGGCACGCGGCTGGATCAGCGCGTGGATGCCGCCTTGGGCAGCCCAGAAAACCCACTGCCGCGCGCGGCGCAAATCGCCAAGGTTCGCGCATGTTGCGCGGGTATTCTGCCGGAAGGCAGGGCCGAGGCACTGATGCAAGCTATAGAAGCGCTGCACGAAGCGCCTGATGCGGCCGCCGCGCTCAAGCTATACTGATTATTCCCGCCGCATCATCCGCGTAAGTGCGGCGACAGGCAAAAGCCCCACCAGCACAATCAGCACGGCGGCGGTTGATGCCTCGGCCAGTCTTTCGTCCGACGCCAGATTATAAACACGCACCGCGAGCGTATCGAGGTCAAAGGGCCGCACGATAAGCGTCGCCGGCAATTCCTTCATGGTGTCCACAAATACCAAAAGCCCTGCTGTCAGCAGCGCGCCGCGCGCCAGCGGCACCTCCACTTCGCGCACTGCCTGGCCGGGCCGCCGACCCAAAACGCGCGCCGCATCCGTATAGGATGGCTTCAGCCGCGCCAGCCCCGATTCCACCGTGGAAAGCGCCACCGCCAGAAAGCGCACCAAATAGGCAAACACCAACGCCGCCATGGTACCAGACAGCAGCAGCCCAGATGAAACCCCAAACCGCGCCCGCAGCCAGGAATCGAGCGCATTGTCGAACAGCCCAAAAGGCACCAGCACACCCACCGCAATCACCGAACCCGGTAGTGCATAGCCGAGCGACGCAACCCGATTGGCGATGCTGCGCGCGGGAGAAGGATATAGCCGTGCCGCCCAGGCCATGCCGGCGGCCAATAGCACCGCCAGCACGGCAGTCACGCCAGACAACACCAGGGAATTGCGCGCATAGGGCAGATAGCGCGCCGGGCTGAACGGGTCGCCCGCTTGCACCAACAGCCACAACAACGCGCCCGCCGGAATGATAAAGCCGATCAGCAGCGGTATCGCGCAAGCGAACAGCACTACCCCTTCCCGCCAGCCGGAAAGCCGCACGGGGCGCAAGGCCGGGTGGCGTGTTGTGGTCGGGTGAAAGCGCCGCCCGCCGCGCGAGAAATGCTCCAAAGCCAGCAGCAGCCCGACACAGCCAAGCAAAGCCAGCGCAAGCTGCGCCGCTGCCGGGCGGTTATCCATGCCGAACCAAGCCTCATAAATGCCGGTGGTGAAGGTACGGACCGCAAAATGCTGCACCGTGCCGAAATCCGCCAGCGTTTCCATCAGCGCCAGCGCAATGCCGGCCGCCAAGGCAGGGCGCGCAAGCGGCAAAGCAACATGCAGAAAACTCCGCGCCAGCCCATGGCCAAGCGTGCGGGATGCCTCGATCAGGCAAACGCTTTGCTGAAGGAAGGCGGCGCGGCAGAGCATATAGACGTAGGGGTAAAGCACCATTGAAAGTACCAGCGCCGCGCCGGGCAGGCTGCGGATTTCCGGGAACCAGTATTGCCCGAAGGAAAGCCCGGTTGCGCTGCGAAGCGTGGTCTGCACCGGCCCGGATACATCCAGCAGCCAAGTATAGACATAGCCGCAGAGGTAAGCGGGCATGGCGATAGGCAGCAGCAGCGCCACTTCCAGAAAGCGGCGCCCACGGAATTCGCAGGCCACCACCAGCCAGGCCGCGATAGCCCCCGCGCTGCCCGCCATCAGCGCCACCAGCAGGGCCAGCAGCGCGGAATTGGCCAGCATTTCGGGCAAGGTGGTGGCCACGATATGCCGCCAGACCTCGCCCCCCGGGGCGGCGGCGGTTGCCAGCACGGCCAGAATCGGCGTCGCCATGGCCAAAGCCACCAGCAAGGACCCCCAGGCCCAGGCGGGGCTGCGGCGCCGTGTGGGCATGGCGGCAGGGGTTTCTGTGGTGGCGCTGGACATCCTGAAGCCCCCGTATCACGGGTACAGGCCTGGGGCGAGGCGCCGCGCCCTATCTTCGCGGGGGCACCACGCCGGGACCAAAGCCCTCCAGCGTCCAGTAATAGACCGCCGCGCTGGAACGTAGGCTGCCGATGCGCGGCGCGCTCAAATCCAGGATGACGACGATCACCGATGTCCACATGCCGATCAGCAGCAAGGAAAGGATCGGCAGCGACAGCCCGCGCAGGCCCAATTGATAGCCAAGCGCGCCAATGCTCAGCACCGCAATGCCCATCAGCAGCCAGACCATTTGTGGCGGCATGCTTTGGCCAAAGGCCAAGCGCTCAGCCGTTGAACGGTCAAACACTTCATTGGTCGCTGCCATCAGGGAAGCTGAAATGGGGTCCGGCTTTTCGCGCACAATGACAGTAAGATGTTCCCAAATGCGGGTTTGCAGCGCCGCTGTCTGGTCATTGATGGCGCGCACAATCTCGCGTTCCGGCGGCGCCGTGATGAAATCGGCGCGGAGCTTCGTGTATTCCTCGAACAGTTTGGCCAATTCCTCGCCGCGCGGATGACCGATTGCCTTGGCGCGAAGCCAGGCGGTGCCAAGTGCATTGGCTTCCATCAGCGTGCCTTGGCGGCGTTCCTCAAAGCGCGTGGTGGCGAAGGAAAGGGTCAGTGCCAGCACAAAGGCGAGCAGGCCAAGCATGCCGCCCACCACCACGCCAACACCCTCTGCCGGGGCTGCGCCACGCGAGGCATGGCGGCGGCCAAGCCAGGCGCCAAGGGCCTGGGCCACCCATTGCACCGCAAACAATAGCAGCCAGAAGGCAATCAGGCTGAAGGCCAGGATTTCGGCTAGAATGATCATGGCGCGCCGTTCTCCCCATTCAGGAAATCAAAGCCGGCCAGGGCATGCACCTGCGCGATGGCTTCCAATACAGCGACCGAAACCCATTCATCCGCGCCGCCCAAAGCATGCGGCGTCGGGCCATAGACCACGGTGGGAAGCCCCGCCATGCGGAACCAGCGCGCATCGGAACCGCCGACGCGCATATTCACGGCGACGGGCTGGCGCAGCAAGCCGCCCAGCATGTCGGCGGCTTCGTGGGCGGCGGCGGCGGCGAAAGCGGCGCGGGCGGAGGCATCCATATCTCTACCCTGCGGGGCTGCGCGGGCGCTTGCAAGCGGGAAGCGGCTTGTAATCCTGGCGCATACGGGCATATCGGCCCCGGAAGGGCTTTCGGGCTGCCGCAGTGGCCGCCCCCCGCCCCTGGAGAGACCCCATGCGCATAGATGCCATTCCCATCGGCAAGGACCCGCCGAATGATGTGAATGTGATCATTGAAGTCCAGATCGGTGGCGAGCCCATCAAATATGAGATGGACAAGGCCGCCGGCACGCTATTCGTGGACCGCTTCCTGCACACGCCCATGCGCTATCCGGGGAATTATGGCTTCGTGCCGCATACGCTTTCCGAAGATGGCGACCCGATTGACGTGCTGGTGGCCAATACGCGCCCCATCGTGCCTGGCGCCGTTTTGAATGTGCGCCCCGTTGGCGTGATGAAGATGGAAGATGATGGCGGTGGGGATGAGAAGATCATCGCCGTCCCATCCGATAAGCTCACCCAGCGCTATCTTCACGTGCGCAACCACACCGACCTGCCCAAGATCACCATTGAGCAGATCCAGCATTTCTTTGAGCATTACAAAGACCTGGAGCCCGGCAAATGGGTGAAATTCATCGGCTGGGGCGACGCCGATGAAGCCCGCCGCCTGATCCGGGAAGCCATTGAACGGGCCAAAACCGCCTGATTTACCCTTAAAAAGCAGGGTTTTCCGCTGGAAAGCCCTGCCCCCCGTTGCGCCCATGCCACTCCCCTTTTAAGGAGTTTGGCGATCTGGGCCGGTGCAGGGGAGACTCCGCCCCGGCCCCCATGCCGGCGCGCGGCGGCCCATTCCGCGCCACGAAGGGGGAGTCTAAAGCTTTGTTGACCTTATCGCTGATCCTGGTGATCGCGCTTGGGGCGTTGTCCATCGCCTATGGTGTGATCACTGCCAAGGATGTGCTTTCGCGTGATCCCGGTTCGCCGCGGATGCAGGAAATTGCTCTCGCCATTCAAGAAGGCGCATCCGCCTATCTGAAGCGGCAATACGGCACCATTGCCATTGTGGGCGTGGTGCTTTTCGCCCTGGTCGCCTGGCGCCTTGGCCTGGTGGTGGCCATTGGCTTCGCGCTTGGCGCGGTGCTTTCGGGTGCTGCGGGCTTTATCGGCATGAATGTGTCGGTGCGCGCCAATCTCCGCACCGCACAGGCCGCGATGCAATCGCTCGCCGCCGGGCTGGATGTCGCCTTCAAATCGGGCGCCATTACCGGGATGCTGGTGGCGGGCCTGGCGCTGCTGGGCGTTGCTGTTTACTTCCTGATCCTGACATTATTTGGCGGTCATGCGCCCAATAGCCGCACGGTGATTGATGCGCTGGTGGCACTTGGCTTTGGCGCTTCGCTGATTTCGATTTTTGCGCGCTTGGGCGGCGGCATCTTCACCAAGGGTGCGGATGTTGGCGGCGACATGGTGGGCAAGGTGGAAGCCGGCATCCCCGAGGATGACCCCCGCAACCCC
>JADCFX010000030.1 GCA_020249285.1 Roseomonas sp.
ACCGGCGTGGTGATGCAGGTGCCGATGGAAGAAGTGCGCCCAGATCAGGACATGCTGGTCTGGCGCGATCCCGATAGTGGTGAGCGTTTCGGCACGCGCATCACCGGTGGCCATTGCAAGGCGCAATGGAAGGCGGATTGGGCCTTGCGCTGGTATGCGCTTGGCGTGGATTACGAAATGTCGGGCAAGGATTTGATTGATAGCGTCCGGCTGTCATCGGCGATTTGCCGCGTGCTGGGTGGCCCGCCGCCTGAGGGCTTCACCTATGAGCATTTCCTGGATGAGCAGGGGCAGAAGATTTCCAAATCCAAGGGCAATGGCCTGACGATTGAAGAATGGCTGCGCTATGCGCCGCCGGAAAGCCTTTCACTTTTCATGTTTAACCAGCCGCAGCGGGCCAAGCGGCTTTATTTCGACCAAATCCCGCGCGCCGTGGATGAATATCTGCAACACCGCACCAGGCTCCGCACCACGCCGGATGCCGCCAACCCGGCCTGGCATATCCATCGCAGCGCAGCGCCGAATGACCCGGAGCCGCCGGTTTCCTTCACCATGCTGCTGAATTTGGCGAGTGTGGTGAATGCGGATGATCCTGATTTGCTCTGGGGTTTCCTTGCCCGCTACGCGCCGGGCGCCACACCAGCAACGCAGCCTTTGCTTGGCAAACTCGTTTCCTATGCAGTGGCCTATTACCGCGATTTCGTCGCCCCCACGAAGCGCTTCCGCAACGCGAACGCGGCGGAGCGTGAAGCGCTATCAGCGCTGATGGTCGCCTTGCGCGACCGCGCGGCGGATCTGGAAGCCATGCCGGCGGAAGAACGCGCCAAGGCCGCGCAGGATTTGGTCTTTGATGCCGGGCGCCGAGAGCCCTTCCTGGAAGCGGGCAAGGATGGGCGCATGGGCGTGTCTCGCGCCTGGTTCAATGCGCTGTATCAGGTGCTGCTGGGTCAGGAAGAAGGCCCGCGCTTTGGTGGCTTCATCGCGCTTTATGGCGTGGCTGGCACCATCAGCCTTATTGAAACCGCACTAGCACGGGCGGAGAACGCCCCGGCGTGAAGCGACAAGGCGCGCTTTCCCTGCTCAAGCGTTTCGGCCCGACCTGCTTCGGGCTGTTGCTGCTGGTGGGCGCGCTTTACGTGGTGCAGCGCGAGTTTCGTGGGCTTTCCTGGCAGGATATCCAAACCGCGCTGCATGCCACGCCGCCTGCTGCGCTTTGGTTGGCGGCAGGCTGCACCATTGGCGCCTATTTGCTGCTATCCGCCTATGACCGGTTGGGGTCCATCTATGCCGGCCATCCGGTTTCCTGGCGGCGATCCTTTTTGGCTTCCTTCTGCGCCTATTCGCTGGCCAATAATATCGGCTTTGCGACAGTGTCCGGGGCTGCGGTGCGCTATCGCTTTTACGCCAGCTGGGGCTTGGCGCCGGTTGCCATTGCGAAGGTGATTGCCATTACCTCCCTCACTTTCGGGCTGGGGGGCTTTGCCATTGCAGGACTGGTGCTGGTGCTGGAACCCGACCTTCTGACGTTTCTGGGGCCGGGCGCGCCGCGCTGGGTCCTGCCGCTGCTTGGATTTTTCTGCTGGGCGATTGTGATCACCTATGTGGTGCTGGCGCGCTTCGTGCCGCATATCCGGCTTTTCGGGCATCAGATTGACCTGCCCGGCTTTCGCATCGCGCTTGCCCAAGTGACGCTGGCCACAGCCGATGTCGCAGTCACCGCCATGATTTTCTACGCCCTGCTGCCACCGGCGGAAGGGCTCGGCTTTCTGCATTTTCTGGGCATTTACATCGCCGCCTATATGGCTGGGCTTGCGGCCAATGTGCCGGGCGGCATTGGCGTTTTTGATGGCGCCATTCTGTTTGCATTGGCCGGCTTCCTGCCCACCCCCGCGATTGTCGGCGCATTGCTGCTGTTTCGCCTGTTTTACTACATCGTCCCGCTTTTCCTGGCCGGCGCGCTATTCGCGGGGTTTGAAGTCAGCCAGCGCCGCAAGCTGGTCGCGCGCTTGGCGCCTGATCGCGGCATTGCGGTTTCCTTTGAAGTGCCGGCGCTGGCGGGCCTCACGGGCCTTGCCGCTTTGGTGCTGATTTTCATCGGCGCCCTGCCGCCCAAGCCAAGCCTGCTTGGTCCCGTGCCGGACTTCCTGGAGGACGCCGGGAGCCATTTTGCCGCCTCCGTGGTGGGTTCCCTTTTATTGGCCGCCGCTTACGGGTTGGTGCGGCGGCTGGTGCTGGCCTGGTGGGGCTCACTTTTTCTGCTGCTGAATGGCGCGCTGATCCTGGTGCTGCGTGGGGAACCGCTTTGGCTGATCGCGGCTTTTCTGCTGGTGCCGCTGTTGCTGGCCACGGCGCGTGGCGCCTTTTATCGCCATGCACGGCTGATCGGGGAGGCTGTTTCGGCTGATGGGGTCGGCGCGCTCGCCGCCGGGGCGATTTGCGGGCTGACGCTTGCGACTGTTGCCTATCAAAGCAACCTGGCCGACCGATCCTGGTGGGGTGTGGTGCTGGCGGCTGATGCGCCGGATTCGCTCCGTTTCACGGTGGCAATGGCGGCGTTGTTGCTGCTGGTGGCGGCGTTTCGGCTGTTGCTGCCCGCGCGCCCGCCGGTGCTGGCCTATACTGAGCCGGTGCAGGAGAAGCTTTTGGCGCTGGGCGCCATGGCGCCCGCGCTTTCCGCCGCTGATGGGGCAGTGTTTGGCGAGGCGGGCCGCGCGGGCTTCGCCTTTCTGAAGCGGGATGGGGTTTGGCTGGCTTTGGGCGATCCGGCGGGTGAGGCGCGGGACAGGGTTTCCGCCATTTGGCGCTTCCGAGACCTTTGCGAAGCCGCGCGGGTCGACGCGGCCTTCTGGCGTGTTGGGCCTGAATTATTGCGTATTTACAGCGATATCGGCCTGACAGCGCTGCCTTTGGACCCGGATGGCGCCGCGCCGCGCTATCTGGTCTGCCGGGCCGAGCGTGATCTGGAAAGCCTGCGCCCCCTGCTACCCCATGGCGGCGCGAGTGGCGAGGTACACTAGACCCCTTGCCAGCCATGGCTTGCCGCGCCATTGCAGGCGCGCTTCGAAGCGAAGGAGAACACCATGCGCATCGCCATGATCGGGGCCGGCTATGTCGGCCTGGTATCCGGCGCCTGCTTCGCCGAATTCGGCGTGGATGTGACGGTGATGGATGTTGATCCCGCCAAGATCGCCGCGCTGCATGAAGGGCGCATGCCGATCTATGAACCGGGGTTGGATAAGCTGGTTGCGGAAAATGTCGCTGCGGGGCGCCTTGGCTTCACCACGGATTTGAACGTCGCCATCGCCGGGGCGGATGCCGTTTTCCTCGCGGTCGGCACACCAACCCGGCGCGGCGATGGGCATGCTGACCTTTCCTATGTTTATGCCGCGGCTGAGGAAGTGGCGCGCGCCGCCACCGGCCCGCTTGTTTTGGTGACAAAATCTACCGTGCCGGTCGGCACCGGGCGGGAAGTGCGCGCCATTGTGCAGCGCGTGCGGCCCGACCTTGCCATCAGCGTTGCCTCCAACCCCGAATTTCTGCGCGAAGGCAGCGCGATTGGCGATTTCATGCGCCCGGACCGCGTGGTCATTGGGGTTGAGGATGATCAGGGGCTCGCCGTGCTGAAGCGGCTCTATCGCCCGCTCTATCTGATTGAAACGCCCGTGCTGGCCACCAGCTTAGAGACGGCGGAGCTGATCAAATATGCCGCCAATGCCTTCCTGGCGACCAAGATCACCTTCATCAATGAAATCGCCGATCTTTGTGAAAAAGTCGGCGCCGATGTGCATGATGTGGCGCGCGGCATGGGCCTTGATGGGCGGATTGGGCGCAAATTCCTCCATCCCGGCCCGGGCTATGGCGGTTCCTGCTTCCCCAAGGACACATTGGCCCTGGCCCATACCGCGCAGGATGCCGGCGCGCCCTTGCGGCTTGTGGAGGCAACCATTGCGGTGAATGAGGCGCGCAAGCCGCAAATGGCAGACCGCATCCTGGCCGCGCTTGGCCCGAACCCAGCTGGCAAGGTGGTGGCCGTACTAGGGCTGACCTTCAAGCCCGAAACCGATGACATGCGCGATGCGCCATCCCTTGCCATCCTGCCCAAGCTGGCGGCTGCGGGGGTGGTGCTCCGCGCCTTTGACCCGCAATCTGGCCATGCGCGCCAGGTGCTGCCCCAGGCGGTGCATTATGCCGAAAGCCCGCTGGATGCGGCGGCGGGGGCCGATGCGCTGGTGGTGCTGACGGAATGGAATGAATTCCGGGCGCTCGCGCCGGATCGCCTGAAATCCGCCATGAAGGGCAGTATTGTGCTGGATCTTCGCAATATCTGGGAGCCTGCGGCGATGCGTGCTGCCGGCTTCATTTATTCATCCATTGGCCGACCCTGAGAACCCACACCATGACCGGATTCAATCATCGCTTCGACCCCACCGTGCTGCGCGAATATGATATTCGCGGCATTGTCGGCAAAACCCTGAACCCGGAAGATGCCTATGCCATTGGTCGGTGCTTCGGCAGCGTGGTCAGCCGCGGTGGCGGCACGCGCGTGGCGGTTGGCTATGATGGCCGGCTGCATTCGCCCGAGATGGAAGCACAACTTGTCGCGGGCCTGCGCGCCTGCGGCTTGGAAGTGTTGCGCATTGGGTTGTGTGCGACGCCGATGCTGTATTTCGCGGCCTATGCTTTGGAAGCCGATGGCGCGGCGATGGTGACCGGCAGCCATAACCCACCCGATTACAATGGCTTCAAGATGATGATCGGCAAGAAGCCGTTTTATGGCGCGCAGATTCAGGAAATTGGCCGCATGGCGGCGGCGGGCGATGTGGTGCCGGAAGCCGCGGGCAGCGACCGCGCCGTGGATATCGCAACGCGCTATGCCGACCGGGTATTGCAGGATTGGGATGGCGGGGATCGCGCGCTGAAAGTGGTGTGGGACCCAGGGAATGGCTCGGCAGGGCCGATCACGAAGGCGCTGGCCGCGCGGCTGCCGGGGCACCACATGTTGATCAATGCCGATGTGGATGGGCGCTTCCCGAACCATCATCCGGACCCGACAGTGCCGAAGAATCTGGAACAATTGATCGCGGCCGTGGCGCGCGAAGGTGCTGATCTTGGCATTGCCTTTGACGGCGATGGGGATCGCATCGGCATCGTGGACAATGAAGGCCATGTGCTGTTTGGCGATCAATTAATGATCGTGCTGGCGCGCGATGTGCTGAAAGCGAAACCCGGGGCGACCATCATCGCGGATGTGAAGGCTTCTCAAGTTTTGTTCGATGAAATCGCCAAGGCGGGCGGGAAGCCCTTGATGTGGAAGACCGGGCATTCGCTGATCAAGGCGAAGATGGCGGAAACCGGCAGCCCGCTGGCGGGTGAAATGTCGGGCCATATCTTCTTTGCTGATAAATGGTACGGCTTTGATGATGCGCCTTATTCCGCCGTGCGGCTGCTGGGCATTGTGGCCCGACTTTCCGGCCCGCTTTCCGAATTGCGCGCCGCGCTGCCGCAAGTGATCAATACGCCGGAACTGCGGTTTGATTGCACGGAAGCGCGCAAGTTTGAAGTGGTGCGCGAAGTGAAGGAACGCCTGGCCGCTGCCGGCGCCAAGGTGCAGGATGTGGATGGCGTGCGCGTGCTGACCGATGATGGCTGGTGGCTGCTGCGCGCTTCCAATACTCAGGCCGTGCTGGTCGCGCGGGTGGAAGCCTCCAGCGAGGCAGGGTTGGAACGGCTGAAGGCCGATCTGGCGCATCAGATCACCGCGAGTGGCCTGGCGGTGCCGGATTTTTCCGGCGCCAATGCGGGGCATTGAGGCCGGGCGCCACTTCGGGTTACGGTTCCTTCAACTTGAACAAGGGAAGGAACCGGGGATGAAACTAAATCGTCGTCATGTGTTGATTGCGGGCGCCGTGCTGGCGGCGCCGGCCACTGTCCGCGCGCAGGATTTCCCAACGCGGCCCATTCGCATCATTGTGCCCTTTCCCGCCGGCGGCACCACGGATTTGCTCGCGCGGCTTTTCGCGCAGCGCATGACCGAAACAATGGGTCAATCTGTTGTGGTGGAAAATCGCGGCGGCGGCGGTGGTTCGATCGGTGCTGATGTTGTCGCGAAGGCGGCGCCCGATGGCTATACGCTGTTGATGCACAATATCACCTTCCCAACGACCACGGCGGCGATGACGCTAGCGGGGCGGCCACCGCATGACATTGAACGGGATTTCGCGCCGTTGTCGCTTGGTGCCAATGTGCCGCTGGTGATCCTGGCCAATCCTTCCGTGCCCGTGGCGGATTTGCGGGGCTTTACTGCCTGGGCAAAGGCGCAAAGCTCTCCGCCCTTTTATGGCTCGACGGGGCCTGGTTCCTTCATGAATATGGTGGGCGAGGTGCTGAAGCGCGACGCCGGCATTGCCATGGAGCACGTGCCCTTCCGCGGTGCCGCGCCGATGATCCAGGAATTAATCGCGGGGCGGGTGCAATTCGGCGGCGATCAAATCTCCACCTGCTTCGGCCATGTACGGGCCGGCGCGCTGAAGGGCCTTGCCACCACCGCATCGAAGCGCGCCAAGATATTGCCCGATGTGCCGACAGTGCGTGAACAAGGCTTCGCTTCCCTTGAATTGGAAGGCTGGAACGGGTTTTTCGCGCCCGCGCGCACGCCGGCGCCCATCATGGCGCGGCTGCAACGTGAGATCGCCGCTGCCGCGGCGCAGCCCGATTTCATCCGCCGCTGCGATGAGGTGGGCGCGGAAGCCGTCGGTTCCGATTCCGAAAGCTTCGGCGCCATGGTGCGCGCCCAGGCTGCGAAAATCCGCGATCTGGTGGCGAGTGTGCAGTTGAAGCCGGAGTGAGAATACCGATGACCGAAGCCCCTGAAGCCAGCCTGATTGCCGCGCGTGAAGGCGCGGCTGGTGCAATCCTGATGAACCGCCCAAAGGCGCTGAATGCGCTCAATCAAGACATGATCAGGGGCTTCGCTGCCGCCATTGCGGATTGGCGTGACGATGCTGCGGTCAAGTTCGTGCTGCTGGAAGGCGCGGGCGGGCGGGCTTTTTGTGCGGGCGGTGATGTACGTGCCGTGCGCGCTTCCGCCGTTGCAGGTGATCGCGCGGCGGTGGAGGCGTTTTTCTCGGAAGAATACGCCGTGAATGCCGGCATTGCCGCTTTCGGCAAGCCCTGGATCAGCCTGATTGATGGTGTTTGCATGGGGGGCGGCATTGGCGTTTCCGTGCATGGGTCGCATCGCATCGTCACCAATCACGCCATGTTCGCCATGCCTGAAACTGCGATTGCGCTTTTCCCGGATGTCGGCACTTCCTTCGCGCTGCCGCGCCTGCCTGGTGCGCTTGGTATTTGGTTGGCCCTCACCGGTGCGCGGTTGAATGGTGCGGATGCGGTGCATGCGGGGTTGGCGACGCATTACACCTCGCGCGAAGCGATGCCAGCGCTCCGCGCTGCGTTGATTGCGGGCAATATCGGCGCCGTGGCGAGGTATTGTGAAGCGCCGCCGGAAGCAGGCTTCGCGCCGCATCGCGCCGCGATTGATCGCTGCTTTGGCGCAGGGTCCATCCCCGCCATTCTGGCCGCACTGGAAGCGGAGGGTACGGATTGGGCGCGCGAACAGCTTGGGGTGTTGCATCACGCCTCACCAACATCGCTGTTCACGACACATGAATTGCTGCAACGTGGCGCCAAGCGTGATCTGGCCGGCTGCCTTGCCATGGAATTGGCACTGACGCGCGTGGTGGTGAATGACCATCCGGATTTCCGTGAAGGCGTGCGCGCGGTGCTGGTGGATAAGGACCAAAAGCCGCGATGGCAGCCCGCAAGCATTGAAGCGGTGGATAGCGCCGCCATTCAGGCGATGTTTGGCGGTTAGCTACCGCCCTATCAGCACCAATACCACGCCAGCAACTACCGCAAGCGCGCCGATCACATCGGTGCGCTTCATTTTTTCCTTCAGGAAAAACTTGCTGAACAGCAGCGTAAACAGGATCTCCACCTGACCCACTGCGCGCACCAAAGCGACAGGTGCCAGCGCAAAACCAGTGAACCAGCAGGCCGAACCGCAAGCCGAAAGCGCGCCCACCTGCGCGGAAGATCGCCAGGTGGAGAAAACCGCGCGCACACTGGCGGGTTCGCGCAATACCAGCCAACCGCCCTGCATGATGGTCTGCATGACATTGATGACCACCAGGGTTTCGAGTGCCCGCAGCACCACATCCGGCCCCTGCAATTCCTGCGTCGCCGCGCGAATGGCCAGCGCGCAGAGCGCGAAGGCAAAGCCTGCCCCCAGGCCGCAAAGTGCTGCGGGCTGTACGGTCGCACTCAGCATTTCACCAAGTGAGCCAACGCGGCCAGCGAGCGAAAGATAAAGCGTGCCGCCGACTGAGACTGCAATGCCCGCCCAGGCGAGTGGCGCGAAATTCTCGCCCAGCAGCAACAGGGCCAGAAAGGCCGCTTGCACCGCTTCGGTCTTGGCGTAAGCCGTGCCAACCGCGAAGCCGCGATGCGCGAAGGACATGATCAGCAGATTGGTGCCGATGATCTGCCCAAGGCCGCCCAGTGCAGCGTAGAGGAAGAACATCGGCGTTGGCGTGGATAGCGCGCCGCCAAAGATCAGCAAATACAGCCCGACCAGCAGCAGCCCGACGGGCACGCCGTAAAGATAGCGCACCACGGCAGCCGCATTCACGGAAAGCTGCCCGCGCAGCCTTTGCTGAAGCGCCGTGCGCCAGGTTTGAAACAGCGCGGCGGTGACGGTGGCGGCGACCCAAAGCGGCATCAGCCGAGCCTCGGGTCCAGCCAGGGCTGCGCCATGGGCTGCCAGCGGGAAAGCCGCGCGCTGGCTTCATCCAATTGAACGCCTAGCCCGGGCGCTTGCGGCAGGCTGGCGCTACCGTGCTGAAAGCGCAGATCGTGGCCATGGATCATGGTGAAGAAACGCTCCGTTTCGCCGAATTGTACTTCCAGCGGCAAAAGATTGGGAAGCGTCGCGCAAAGATGCACGGAATGGGCGTGGCAGATTGGGCCGGTTGGGTTATGCGGCGCGATCTCAATACCCGCAGTTTGCGCGAGTGCGGCGATGCGCCGAATTTCCTCATGCCCGCCGGCATATTTGATGTCTGGCATCAGCACATCATAACAGCCCGCTTCAATGATACGGCGATAGGCGCCAAGGCCGGCCAGCGTTTCCGCACCCGCAAGCCGCATGCCGCGATCATTCGCCATGCTGCGCAACCGCGCGATGGCCGCGTGATTGGCCTCGGCCACCGGGCATTCCAGCCAGAACAGGTTGAAGGGCGCAACATCGCGGATCAGCCCTGCCGCGCCGCCTGGTGAAAAGCGCCAATGCGCATCCACCATGACATCAATCGCACTGCCCACCGCATCGCGCACAGCGGCAATACGCGCGAGACCGTCAGCATAGGCGGCGCGTTGCGTAGGGTTGGCCGCATCTTCCCAGACCATGGGCTCAAAAGGGGCGAGTTTCACGGCGCGAAAGCCGGCCGCCACCGCGCGCTTCGCGGCATCGGCGAAACCCGCAGGCGTGCGCGGTGCCGCCCCGCGATTGATATTGGCATAAAGCGGCACAGCATCGCGCATGGCGCCGCCCAGCATGGCGTGGATAGGCCGGCCTGCTTCTTGCGCTGCCACATCCCAAAGCGCCTGCTCCAGACCGGAAATGACCGCATGCGCGACCAAGCCCGCCGGCGCATGCGGCAGCAATCGCGCGAGGCGATTGCGTGCGCTGGCATCCTGGCCCTTCAGCGCTGCCGATACGCGCGCCACTTCTGCGGCCAGCAAAGCCTCATGATCTGAAAGCGTGATTTCGCCAATGCCAGACCGGCCATCTTCCAGGCGTAGCAGTACAAAACACCAATTGGTCTTGGGCGTGAGATTCACGCCAAGAAAATCAAGCGCGGCAATGCGCATCAACCGCGCGCCTTGCGGAGTTCAATCGCAAGCGGTGGATCATCGGTCGCGAAGGCATCCATGCCAAGATCAAGCGCTTTTTCAATTTCTGCGCGATGATTGGCCGCCCAGACACCGCTGGTGAGGCCCGCCTTGCGCGCCGCGGCGATGAAAGCCGGTGTCACATCGCCCGTGGAACATTCGCAGCCCGTCACGCCAAGCGCCCGCGCCGCTGCCATGCAAGCATCTGGCCCAAGGCTTGCCAGGATCGGGCTATTCACCAGCCATACCGCACCAGCCAGGCGCTTTTCCTGCGCCGCCGCCGCGGCGGTGCCGCCATGAAAGGCGATGATGACGCTTCGCGCCAGCATGCCCTCCGCTTCCAGCACACCAAGCACGCGCGGCAGAAAATCCTGATAGGGCCTGTAATCGCGGTCGCCCTTCACTTCCACGCGCAGCAGCTTGTCACTTGGCGCAACAAGGCGCGCAAGCGCGGCAAGTGTTGGAATGGTTTCACCGGGCGCGCCGCGAAACCGTGCCGCGCCCAATTCAGCGGCGCTGCGTACGACCAAAGGCCCAGCGAGATCTGTCATGCGTTCCAGCGTGGCGTCATGATGCACCATCGGCACACCATCGGATGAGGGATGCACATCACATTCCAGAACCTCAACCGGTAAGGCTAGGCTTTGGCGAAAGGCGAGCAGGCTATTCTCCGGCCAAAGATAGGCACCGCCGCGATGGGAAATGATCTGCGGTCGTTTCATCATCAGCGCGCCGCACGTTCCGCATGCTTGCCCATGGTGTTGAACGGCGCATAGGGCGGGAATGGCCCAATCGCGATCATATCAACCTCCACCAAGGCCGGGCCAGAAACCGCGAGCGCTTTTTGCAGCACTTCGGTCACCTCCTCCGCCTTGCTGATGCGGAAATAGGGCATGCCAGCAAGGGCAGCGAG
Source organism: Roseomonas sp. (assembly GCA_020249285.1). Classification (GTDB taxonomy): domain Bacteria; phylum Pseudomonadota; class Alphaproteobacteria; order Acetobacterales; family Acetobacteraceae; genus Neoroseomonas. Next base: position 10,865 of record JADCFX010000030.1, read on the forward strand.
GCCTTCAAGATTCGGGTTCAGGATATCATCGCCAAACAAACGCCCATCTGCCACGGCATCCTGAATATGGCGGATCACGCCATAGCCGCGATCATTCATCACCATCGTGACCAATTCGGCTTTTTCCTGCGTCGCCGCCCAAAGCTCATTCATGCCAAGCGCGAAGCCGCCATCACCCACCATGGTGATGGTCTTCCGCCCGCCCGCGCCAAGTGCGGCACCAATGCCAAGCGCAAGTCCGGGACCAATCGCCGCGCCCACCGGATGCACGGCATTGCGCGGATCATAAATCGGGAAAATGCGATTGCCCCAGGTGGAGTTTGAGATGGTGATGTCACGCACCCAAACCCCATCACGCGGCAGCGCGGCGCGCACTGCATCAGGGAAGCCCTGATAAGGCCCAAGGGTTTCGCGATATTCCTGCCCGGCACGGGATTTCAGCGCGGCGAAATCAGCGGCGAAGGCAGGGTCAACCGACATCTTTCCCACCAGCCGATCCGCGAGTGCCGACATGGTCAGCGCCGCGTCTCCATGCAGAAACAGCGAAGAAGCATAACCGCGCCCATTGGCTGAAGGATCACCATCCACGCGAATCAGCGTCTCAGGCAGCTTCATGTTGAAGTCCATGGTTTCATGCCCGCGCAGGCGCGACCCCACGACCAGCATGGCATCCACGCTGCCATAAAATTCCTGCACGCGCGGCGAACCATTGCCATGCAAAGCGCCGAGCGACATGGGGTGATCTTCCGGGATAATGCCGCGGCCATTCCAAGAATTGACCACGCCAAAGCCCAAAGCCATCAAGCGCGCTGCTTCAGCGCCCGCCTGCTTCGCGCCATTGCCAAGCCAAATCATCGGGCGCTTGGCTTTGGACAGAATGGCGACGGCTTCATCCAATTCCGCAGGATTAGGCGGCAAGGGTGCTGTAATGGGCAGCACCAGCGCATCCAGCCCCGCCGGGCGCGGGATGGGCGTGCGCTGCAAATCAATCGGGATTTCCACGGAAACAGGGCCACGCGGGGCGGAAAGTGCTTCAGCCGCCGCACGTACCAGCACGCCAAAGGCTTCCCCCGCGCTGCGTACGCGATAGGCGGCCTTGCAGACAGCGGCGAGTGCTTGCGTTTGCCCCGGCACGTCATGCACCGTGCCGACATCTCGATCAATGAAGCGCGTGGCAGTCTGCCCCGTGATGTGCAGCACCGGGCTTCCCGCAAAACGCGCTTCCACCAGGCCAGGAATGGCATTTGCCATGCCTGGCCCCGTGCTGGTGAAAATCACGCCCAAATGGCCGGTAACGCGCGCATAGGCATCGGCCATATGCGCGCCACCCATCTCTCCACGCGCCTTCACATAGCGGAGCCGATTGCGTTGACCGATTGCATCCAGCATCGGAATATTATGCACGGACACAATGCCGAAAACGGTGGAAACCCCCACTTGCGGCAGGAATTCCGCCACCAGATCGGCGACGGTGTATTTCTCGGCCATGGCGCGGCCTCCCTGTTCTTGTAGAGTGCTTCAGAAACCGACGAGATCACCGCCCTTGAGCTTCAGCATCTCACGCGCTTCCGCCGGGGTTGCGATTTCCAGGCTGAGCTCTTCCAGGATGCGACGGATTTTGGCGACCTGCTCGGCATTGGATTTCGCTGCCACACCCTTGCAGAGCCAAAGGCTATCTTCCAGCCCAACGCGCACATTGCCGCCCATCATGCCGGCCATGGTGGTGAAGGGCATTTGGTTGCGCCCCGCCGCCAGCACGGACCAAACGTAATCCTTGCCGAATAGCCGATCCGCCGTTTCCTTCATGAACATCAGATTGCGTGGTTCGGCGCCGATACCGCCCAGAATGCCGAAAATGGTCTGGGTGAACAGCGGTGCTTCGACAATCTTGCGGTCCAGCATATGGGCCAGATTGTACAAATGGCCGACATCGTAACATTCAAATTCAAAGCGGGTGCCATGTGCCTTGCCGAGCCGTTCCACGACCTGTTCGATGTCCTGGAATGTATTGCGGAAGATGTAGTTGGTGGTGCCTTCAAGATACGGCTTTTCCCAATCATATTTGAACTTCTTCACCCGCGCCGCTGATGGCGCGATGTTGAAATTCATCGAACCCATATTCAGGCTGCACATTTCAGGCCTCGCCAAAAGCGGCGCAGCAAGCCTTTCATCCAAAGTCATGCCAAGCCCGCCGCCAGTGGTGATATTGATCACCGCATCGGTGGATTGCTTGATCACGGGCAGGAATTGCATGAAGACCTTGGGGTCCGGCGTGGGTTGGCCGTTCTGCGGATCACGCGCATGCAGATGGATGATGGAAGCCCCCGCTTCCGCCGCAGCGATGGATTGTTCCGCAATCTCCTTCGGCGTGATCGGCAGGTAATCCGACATGGAAGGCGTGTGGATGGCACCCGTCACGGCGCAGGTAATGATGACCTTGGTCATGGCTTTCCCCTTGTTTGGCTTCTGCCTGATCCTGCCGCGCGCCGGGCCGGAACGGAAGGGGGTTATTCGTGCCTGAGCGCCGTTATCGGGTCCAAATGCGCGGCGCGGCGTGCCGGCCAAAAGCCGAAGAACAAGCCCGTCAGCGCCGAAACCCCAACCGCAATCAGCACCGCATCGGCCCTGACGAGCACCGGCCAGCCCGCCACATCGGCCAGGATATGCGATAGCGCGATCCCCGCCAGCACGCCGGCCGCGCCCCCCAGCAGCGCCAGCATCACCGCTTCCAATAGGAATTGCGCCAGCACATCACGCCGTCGCGCACCAATCGCGAGCCTCAGGCCAATTTCGCGCGTGCGTTCAGTCACACTCACCAGCATGATGTTCATCACGCCAATGCCCCCCACCAGCAGCGATACTGCGGCGACAGAGGCAAGCAAGGTGGAAAGCGTACGCGCCGATGCATCGCGCGTTGCCTGAATATCGGAAAGATTACGGATGGAAACGCTATCCGGTTCATTGGCGGCCACGCGATGACGTTGGCGCATCAGGGTGCGGATGGCTTCTTCCGCCGCGGCCATATTCTCACCTTCGTGGACTTTCACGGAAATCACACCCACCTGGCGCGCATTGGCGCGCGATGCGCCCATCACGCTGCGTCGCGCGGTCCAATAAGGCACGAAAACTGTATCATCCTGATCCTGGCCCATGGGGTTCTGGCCCTTGCGTGCCATGACGCCAATCACCTCAAAAGGTGTCTGGCGAATGCGAATCTCGCGCCCCACAGGGTCTTCTTCGGCGAACAGCATCTCGGCCACGGTGGCGCCCAGGATCACCACCTTGCGCCCGCCGGCGGCTTCTTCGGGCGAGAATAAGCGCCCGCTATCGGCCACCCATTCATGGGCAATGAAGTAATCCGGCTCGGTCGCCAGCACGGTGGTGGACCAGTTCTGATTGCCGGCCACAACTTGAAAGGTCTGGCGAATGGAACCGGCTGCCACCTGCACTTCCGGAATCTCACGCGCAATCGCCACCGCATCATCCCAAGCGAGGTTGGAACGCCCACCCGCGCCAAGCCGCACGCCCCCCATGGTGGCGCTGCCGCCCCAGACGATCAGCAAATTGGCTCCCAAAGATTGGATTTGCGCCAGCACCTGCCGCCGCGCCCCCTCCCCCACCGCCACCGTCGCAATGACCGCCGCCACACCAATGAAAATGCCAAGCGCCGTCAGGATGGAACGCAGCAGATTAGCCGAAAGCGCCGATAACGCGCCGCGTAGCGCTTCCAGCACATCAATCCCACGCCTGGCGGCAGAAGTGATGGGCGGCAGAAGCGCATTCATGCCGCTGCATCCACCTCAGGCAGCGCGGCAAGGGCCGCTTCGGCATTGGCGGCGCCTTGCGCTTCATCCGCAATCAATCGCCCATCACGAAAACGCAGCACGCGTTCAGCAAAGCGCGCCACATCCGGATCATGCGTTACCATTAGAATGCCGACACCTTCGCGATTGAGCGCCTGGAACAGCGCCATGATGGAAAGCCCGGTGCGCGTATCCAGGGCGCCGGTGGGCTCATCTGCCAGGATCAGATCCGGGCTGCCGACAATGGCGCGCGCAATCGCGACACGCTGCTGTTGCCCGCCGGAAAGCTGCGTGGGGCGATGGTGCATGCGATCCGCCAAACCCACCGCCGCCAGCGCCGCCGCCGCGCGTTCGCGCCTGAGCCGCCTTGGCATGCCGCGATAAATCAACGGCAATTCCACATTGGCGAGCGCATCAGCACGCGGCAGCAGATTGAAGGATTGAAAGACAAAACCCAGACGTCGGCTGCGCAGATCGGCAAGCCGATCATGGGACAGCGCCCCTACTTCCTCACCCATCAGCCGATAACTGCCGCGTGTGGGCCTATCCAGGCAGCCGATCAGATTGAGGAAGGTTGATTTGCCGGAACCCGATGGCCCCATTGCGGCGACAAAACGCCCAGGTGCGATGGTAAGCGATACATCCTGCAGCGCGGCCACCACGCCCTCACCGGCTGGGTAATGCTTGGTAAGGCCGGTGGTTTCAATCAAAGCCGTCATGGCATCAGAAAAGCCGCCGCGTGCCGGAAGCAGCAGAGGTGCCGGCGCGTTCCTGGCCGATGATCACGGCTGCACCTTCGGCGATATCGCCGCTGATGATTTCCGTGACGCTGCCATCAGAAAGGCCAATACGCAGTTGCACGGCGCGTGGTGGCGCATCGCCTTCCTGCACCCAGACCGTACCGGCTTGGCCGGCTGCGGCATTGCCGCGAAGTGCTGCCAGGCGCGCGCGTTGGTCAGGTGTCAGCACCGCATTCAAACGCGCAATCAGGCGCTGGCGCCCCGCTTGCGCCTGTTGGCGCCGCGCATCGGGGTCCTGCGGGAGTGCTGCCATGCGCGCGCGCATTTCCGCGCGTGCGGCTTCGATTTCGGCGCGCTGCGCTTCGGTCAAATCCGTGAGCTGCGCCAGCGCCTGATCCATTTGTTGCCCGCCGGCTTGTGCTTGCGTGGCGCCGCCTGAAGTGCCGGTACTGCCCGCCGGGCGCCAACGCAGCGCAGCATTGGGCACGCGCAGCGCATCATGGCGGGTATCGGTGATGACGCGCAAAGTCGCCGTCATGCCCGGTAGCAGCCGGCCAGAAGCATTGGGCGTATTCACCACCACCGTATAGGTCACCACATTTTGGACCGTGGTCGCAGCCAGGCGGATTTCCTTGACGCGCCCGCGCAGTGTTTCATTGGGATAGGCGGCCACGGTGAAGGTCACTTCCTGGCCCGCGCGCACGCGCCCGATATCGGCTTCATCCACGGTCGCGTGCACTTCCATCTCATCCAGGCTGGCAGCTATCTGAAACAGGATGGGCGATTGGAAGGAAGCCGCGACGGTTTGGCCGACATCAATGTTGCGCGATACCACCACGCCATCAATTGGCGATTTGATCGTGGCGTTGCGCAGATCCACCTCCACCTGGCGAAGCTGCGCGACCTTCTGTTCACGTGCAGCAATGGCAGCTTCAACCTGAGCTTCAGCGGTGCGGGCGGCGGCGCCAGCCGCCAAAAGCCCAGCATCAGCGCGCGAGATATCGGCCTGGGCCTGTGCAACCGCGGCGCGGAGCCTGTCCGCCGTAAAGCCGGCGCGCAAGGCTTCGCGTTCCGTACCCACACCGCGGGCACGCAGTTCCGCGGTGCGGGCGGCTTCTACCTCGGCATCGCGCAGGCTCGCCTCGGCGCCCAAAAGCGCGGCGCGCACCGCTTCAATCTGCGCCCCTGCTTGCGCGTGATCCGCCACCGCGCGCTCGGCCTGCGCGCGGGAGACGGTGATTTGCGCGGCAGCGGCATGGACATCCGCCTCGGCCGCCGCGCGGCGGGCTTCAAGCGTCGCGGTATCCAATTGTGCAATGGGTTGATCGGCTTTCACCTGCGAATTGAAATCCGCCAGCAAGGTGCGAATTTGGCCGGAAAGCTGACTACCCACCTGAACCAGCGTCACCGGGTTCACCGTGCCTGTCGCCGCCACCACGGCAGTGATGGATCCGCGATCAAGCGTGGCGGTGCGAAGCCGAGGCGCTCCAGCCTGGCCATCCGATTCCAGAAAGCCAGGGCGCGGCATCCCGGCGCCCCACCAGGCAGCGCCAGTACCAAGCAACAAAACAAGGGCAATCAGCCATTTCCGCATAAGTGCAGCATAGCAGGGAATTTGCAACGCGCATGCCCCGAAACTTATCGCTCTGTAACCCTCAGCCTGCCATTCGCAGTGCGCATGCTTTGGGCTAGGCTTTGTCACGCTGTTGGCATGAGGATTTGATGCGTATTCTGATTCTGGGCGCGGGCGCCTTGGGCGGTTATTTTGGCGGGCGCCTGCATCAGGCGGGGCTTGATCCCTGCTTTTTGGTGCGCCCTGGCCGCGCCGCGATGCTTGCCCGTGATGGCCTGAAGATCACCAGCAGTCTTGGCGATTATCAGGCGAAGGTGACCACCATCACGCCGGAGGCGCTGCATCCCGGCTGGGACCTGCTGATCTTAACCTGCAAAGCCTATGATCTGGCTGATGCGATGGAAACGATCCGCCCCGCCGTGGATGCGCGCACGGCCATTCTGCCGGTACTGAACGGCATCAGCCATATTGAGGCGCTGCAACGTGCCTTCGGCGCTGAGCGTGTTTTTGGTGGAATCGCGAAAATCCAGGCGAGCCTCGCGCCCGATGGCACGATCCGGCATTTGAATGATTGGCGTTGGCTGACCTTTGGCGAAGTCGCAGGCGGCATGAGTGCGCGGGTTGAGCGTATAGCGGCGGCCTTCAGTGCGGCGCCCGGCATGGTGGCGACCGCCGTGCCCGACATCATGGCGCAGATGTGGGAAAAGCTGGTGCATCTTGGCACCAGCGCCGTCTGCACCGTGCTGATGCGCGCCAATGTCGGCGAAATCGCCCGCGCGCCAGGCGGTATTGCCTTCATGCATGGGGTATTGGAAGCCAATGCCGCCATCGCCGCAGCCGAAGGCTTGCCCGTGAGCGCTGCCTTCATGCAGCAATATCGCGGCGTCTTCGGCGATAGCGCCAGCGCCTATACGGCTTCCATGCTGCGTGATCTGGAAGCGGGCGGGCGGATCGAAGCCGATCACATCCTTGGCTTTCTGTTGGAAGCGGCGCGGCGCCATGGGCTGCCAAGTGGCCTGCATGAAGCGGCCTTCCTGCACGCCAAGGCTTTCGAACAAAGGCGCGATGCCAAGCGCTTACCGAAGTAAGAATCCCACTCAGGAGAATTCCATGCGATTGAAGGACAAGATTGCGGTCATCACCGGTGCCGGTTCCGGCATCGGCCGCGCGACCGCCGTGTTATTCGCACACGAAGGTGCGAAGCTTGCCCTGGTGGATCGCGATGCGGCGGCGGTTGAAGAAACTGCGAAGCTTATCGGTGGCGCGCTGACCCGGGTTTCCGATGTTGGTGCGCCCGGTTCAGCAGATGAAGATGCGGCGGCCATCCTGCAACATTATGGGCGCATTGATATCCTGTTTGCGGCGGCGGGATTTTCGGTTGGCGGCACAGTACTGGACACCAAGCCAGAGGATTGGGATGCGGTGTTTCGCGTGCATGTCGGCGGCACCTGGCTTTGGGCGCGCGCTGTCATTCCGGCGATGAAGCGCCAAGGCGGCGGGGCGATCATCACCACCGGATCGCAGCTTGCGATCGCCGGTGGCGCCGGCAATAGCGCCTATATCGCCGCGAAAGGCGCGATATTGAGCCTGACGCGCGTGATGGCGCTTGATTTCGTGGCCGATGGCATTCGTGTGAATGCGATTGTGCCGGGTGCGATTGATACGCCATTACTTGCGCGCAGCATGGGCCGCCGCGCGGACCCGGAAGCGGCACGCGCAGCATCCCGCGCGCGTCACGCCATGGGGCGCTTTGGCAGGCCGGAAGAAGTGGCGGATGGCGTGCTGTATTTGGCGAGCGCTAGCGCCAGCTTTACGACAGGCATCGCCCTGCCAGTGGATGGCGGGTGGCTCGCGAAATAGCGTTTATGGAACTTTCGCCCAAGCAATCGAAGCCCGCGCAAGCGCATCAATCGTATTCGCCACCGGAAACGGCAGCGTCGGACCGGCAGCGATACCCAGAGGAATTTCCGTGCAGCCCAGCACCACGGCCTTGGCACCGCGCGCCATCAGGCTGCGCGCGACCTCGGCCAAGGGCTCATGGGATTCAACAAGCTTGCTCGCCTTTACCGCTGTGATCGCCGGCGTGACACGGCTTTGCATTTCCTCATCACTCGGCGTCAGGCATTCATAGCCAAGCCCATCCAACCTTTGCTGGTAAAGCCGCATGGCCAGCGTGCCCGCGGTGCCCATAACGCCAATGCGCCCGCCGACAACACCTAGCCGACGCAATTCCACGCCTGCCGCATCCACAATATGCAGAATTGGCAGGCTGGTCGCGGCGCGCATGCCGTCATACCAACCATGGGCGGTATTGCAGGGAATGGCGATGGCGCCGCAGCCGGCGGCTTCAAGCCCGCGAATGCCGCGCAGCAGCGCAGGCAAAGGGTCTTCTCCGCCGGCAACACGCGCCGCGGTGCGATCCGGCACGCGGGGGTCGGACCAAAGGATAGTCGGGATATGGTCCTGATCACGCTCCGCCGGCGTCAGTAGTGTGAGGCGCTGCATGAAACATGCACTCGCCAGCGGCCCCATGCCGCCCAAAACGCCCAGAATGCGCGCATCACTCATCAGCCATCACCCTTTTTCGCGCTGCCCGGGGGTGACGCAGGCGCGTGGGCACTTTATGCCACGCGCCCAGAAGAAGGCATAGCAGCGGAACTTTAACAAAGATGATGATCGATATGGCTTGGCTGGTGGCACTCGCCTTGGCCATGGCGGCGACTGGCCTGGTTTCTGGTACGCTCGCAGGCTTGCTTGGTGTGGGCGGCGGCATTGTGATTGTGCCGCTGCTCTTCAATGTTTTTCCGCTGTTCGGCATTTCGGAAGCGGTGCAGATGAAGGTGGCCGTTGCGACCTCACTCGCCACCATTATCCCAACCTCGATCCAATCGGCGCGCAAGCATCGCGCAACGGGGGCGCTGGATATGGCGCTGGTGCGTTCCATCTGGCCGAGCATGTTGGCGGGCGTGGTGGTTGGCACCTTGCTCGCGGTTTATGTGCGCGGCGAAGGGCAGATCGCGATTTTTGCGCTGGTCGCGCTGCTGGTGGCTTTCAACATGGGCTTCACCAGTTTGGACTTCAAATTGACGGATCGCGTGCCGGAAGGCGCGCCGCGCGCGGCACTCGGCCTCGGCATTGGTTCGGTCAGCGCCATGATGGGCATTGGCGGGGGGACATTGGGTGTGCCTTTGCTGTCCTTGCTGGGCTACCCCATCCGCGCCGCGGTCGCGACCGCTTCGGCCTTTGGCGTGATCATCGCCATTCCGGCGACGATTGGCCTGATCTGGGGCGGGTGGAGCGATCCGCGCGTGCCGCCCTTCTCACTCGGCTATGTCAGCCTGATCGGCTTTGCGCTGATCGCACCCACTTCCATCATCGCGACCCCTTGGGGCGTAAAGCTGGCGCATAGCATCCCGCCCTTGCTGCTGAAGCGCGCTTTTGCGGTGTTTCTGGCGATCACGAGTGCGCGGATGTTTTGGTCAATCTTTACGTGAGGCCGGAGAGTCTGTCCCCAAAAGCCTGATCAGCATGCGGCGAATATGATCCTGCCCGCCGAAAAATATCCCGAGCACCCGGACCGCCTGCGCCCTTTCATCAACATCATACCAATAGATTGCGCGGTCCATCACCATGAAGCGAAGGCCGGGCAAGATATCATCGCGTGATGCGCCACGCTCAGGAAATAGCGCCAAGCGTTCCGCAGCAGCACGAATACCCATGATGCGCTGACCCGCGTGATCCAAGGCCTGGTCGGTACTTTCGCCGAAACTCAGATAGCTTTCGAACAGATGATCAAAAATCAGCTCAAGATCATGCTCAGCAGCTTCGGCAAATTCAATCCTGTACGGCATGCGCCTGGCGCTTGCGGGCCAGCATCGCCGCGATGCGCTCATCCATCGTGCTGGCGGAGATGAATTTGCCCGCACGTCGCTGCTTCAGCACTTCCGCAAGCGCCGCGCGTTCCATCGACTCAGCTTCCAACTGCTGGCGTAGAAGTTCGACCCCTTGCTGCATCACGGCACTCATGCTCGGGAAACGCCCGGCTTCAACCAGCGTTTTGGCAAAGGCATGCTGATCATTCGCGAGCGAAAAGGAGGATTTCACTGTCATGGGCAGTCATGGTAATACCAGGTAGCACCGCTGTCAAAGCCTTTTCGGCCCCAGCCCGAAGCGCCAAACCCTCAAACTACCCGCCGAAACGCCTCCACCCGATACCCCTGCGCAAATAGCAGCGCGCGCAAATCCGCATGATCCACCCGCGCCCGCGCCGCTGCCGCCACCACGGGCTTGGCCTTGAAGGCAACGCCAAGCCCCGCGGCGCCCAGCATATCAAGGTCATTCGCGCCATCACCCACGGCGAGCGTCTCGGCCAAATCAATCCCTTCTTCCGCTGCCAGGCGCTTCAGCGTAACCAGCTTGGCATTGCGGCCCAGGATGGGGTCTCCCACCTGGCCGGTGAGCCTACCTGCTTCATGCAGCAGGGTATTGGAATGATGTTCATGAAAGCCGAGCTTTTCCGCCACGCGCCCGGTAAAGAAGGTGAAGCCGCCGGATACCAGGGCGCAGCGGGCCCCATGGGCGCGCATGGTCGCGACCAATTCCGCCGCACCCGGCATCAATTCCGTCGTCGCCCAGGTGCGTTCCAGCGCTTCCAGCGCCAGGCCTTTCAGCATGCCGACGCGTTCGCGCAGTGCCCCTTCGAAATCCAATTCGCCATTCATCGCGCGGCGCGTGATGGCGGAGATTTCTTCCTTAAGCCCCGCCTCCCCGGCCAATTCATCCAAGGTCTCACTGGTGACCATGGTGCTATCCATATCGGCGATCAGCAGGCGCTTGCGCCGCCCCGCCACTTCCTGCGCGATGGCATCCACCGGCTGGCCCGCCAAGGCATCCCGCACCGCCCCATCCGCGATATCCAGCGGCAGGCCGCCAAAGGGCAGATCAGCGGCTTCGGCTTCAGAAAGAGGCTGCGCCGCGCCAGCCTCCCCACCCGCCGCGCGCAACGCCGCAGCAGCCTTGGCCAAATGATCCGGGGAAAGCGCGCCGCGCGGGGCGATCAGGGTCAGAATCTTGTCCATCAGCGGGCTATGCCCGCGCCATGAGCCCTGATCAACCTCCCGCTCTATTCGTTGTCGGACCGACGGCCTCAGGCAAATCCGCGCTCGCGTTGGAAATTGCGGAGCGTCTCGGCGGCGCCATCATCAACGCCGATAGCATGCAGCTTTACCGAGAGCTTCACATCATCACCGCGCGCCCCAGCGCGGCGGATGAATCCCGCGCGCCGCATTTGCTTTACGGTGTGCGCCCGGCGGCTGAGGCCGCCTCGGTCGCCTGGTGGCGCGATGCCGCCCTCAAGGCCATGGAGGAAGTCCGCGCGGCGGGGCGGCTCCCCATCATTTGCGGCGGCACAGGCATGTATTGCGCGGCGCTCACCCAGGGCCTGGCCGCCATCCCGCCCATCCCAGCGCCAGCCCGCGAAGAAGCCCGGCGCCTTTTGGCCGAGGAAGGCCCCGCAGCCCTGCATGCGCGTCTGGCGGCTGAGGACCCTGCCTCCGCCGCGCGGCTCCGCCCCAGTGACAGCCAGCGCATCGCCCGCGCCTATGAGGTCTGGCGCGGCACGGGCCGAGGCATCGCGGCCTGGCAAGCGGAAGCCAGCGCCGCCCCCGCGCCCTGGCGCTTTGCGGCGGTTTTGCTCGATCCGCCGCGGGCTGAACTGCGCGCCGCCATCGCCCAGCGTTGGTCGGCGATGCTGGAAGCCGGCGCGGTTGAGGAAGTGCGCGCCTTGCTGGCCCAGGGCCTTGACCCCGCCTTGCCCGCCATGCGCGCCCTTGGCGTGCCGGACATCGCGGCCATGCTTTCCGGGCGGCTCTCGGAAGACGAAGCCTCGGCCCGCGCCATCCTGGCGAGTGGGCAATATACCAAGCGGCAAGCGACCTGGTTCCGCCACCATGAAGTGGCACCCCCAGACCGATCCTATATCATAAATGCGCGATTTGCCGGTTTAGCGCAATTTTCAGAAAGTGAATCAGCCAATTTTTTCGCATTTCTTGATTTTATCCGTTGACGCCCCTTACCCGAGGGTCTAACAGCCCCACCTCGCCGGCCCTGAACCTTCGGGGCCGGTGTCTTTTCATGAAGGAAGTCACCCATGTCCGCCGCAACCCAAGCCCCGCCCGCCTCTGATGCCCTGACCATGTCGGGTGCTGAGGTCGTATTGCGCGCGCTTAAGGATAACGGCGTTGAGGTGATTTTCGGCTACCCCGGCGGCGCGGTGCTGCCGATCTATGACGCGATTTTCCAGCAGAACGCGATTCGCCACATCCTGGTGCGCCACGAACAGGCAGCGGTCCACGCGGCAGAAGGCTATGCGCGTTCCACCGGAAAGGTGGGCGTGGTGCTGGTCACCTCCGGCCCCGGCGCTACCAATGCGGTGACGGGGCTTTTGGATGCGCTGATGGATTCAGTGCCGGTCATTTGCCTGACCGGCCAGGTGCCGACGCATCTGATCGGCAATGATGCCTTCCAGGAAGCCGATACCACCGGCATTACCCGCCCGGCGACCAAGCATAACTATTTGGTCAAGAAATCCGAAGACCTGGCGCGCGTGATGCATGAAGCCTTCTATGTCGCGAAATCCGGCCGCCCCGGCCCGGTGGTGATTGATCTGCCGAAAGACATTTTGATCAACAAGGCGCCCTATCAGGAAGCGACCACGCAAAGCCATCGTTCCTATCGCCCGCGTACGGAACCCGATGCCAAGGCCATCCGCGATGCGGTGCGGCTCTTGAAGGGCGCGCATCGCCCGATTGTCTATGCCGGCGGCGGCGTGATCAATGCCGGGCCGGAAGCATCACACTTGCTGCGCGAATTCGTGCGCATGACGGGCATGCCGTGCACCAATACGCTGATGGGGCTTGGCGCCTATCCGGCGGAAGACCCGCAATTCCTGGGCATGCTTGGCATGCACGGCACTTATGAAGCTAATCTTGCGATGCATGGCTGCGATGTCATGTTCAATATCGGCGCGCGGTTTGATGACCGTGTGACGGGGCGGCTCAATGCCTTTTCACCGAAGTCGAAGAAAATCCACGCCGATATTGATCCATCCTCTATCAACAAGAATGTCGCGGTGGATGTGCCGATTGTGGGTGATGCGGGCGCGGTGCTGGCCGCCATGATTGAAGCCTGGAAGGCGGATGAAGCGCCGCAGGATAAGGGCGCCATTGCCGCCTGGTGGCGCCAGATTGATGGCTGGCGCGGCACGGATTGCTTGCAGTATCGGCAGGAAGGCAAGATCATCAAGCCGCAGCATGCGGTGAAGCGGCTTTATGACATCACCCGCGAATTGGGGCGCGAGACCTTCATCACCACCGAAGTCGGTCAACACCAGATGTGGGCCGCGCAGTATTTTGGCTTTGACAAGCCCAATCGCTGGATGACCTCGGGCGGGCTCGGCACCATGGGCTATGGGCTGCCGGCAGCGATGGGCGTGCAGATCGCGCATCCGGATGCGCTGGTGATTGATATCGCCGGTGAGGCTTCGATCCTGATGAATATTCAGGAAATGGCCACGCTCGCGCAATATCGCCTGCCGGTGAAGGTTTTCATTCTGAACAATGAATATATGGGCATGGTGCGCCAGTGGCAGGAATTGCTGCATGGCGGGCGCTATTCTGAAAGCTATTCCGCCGCCCTGCCGGATTTTGTGAAGCTTGCCGAAAGCTTCCACGGGGTTGGTATGCGTGCAGAAGGCATTGATGATCTTGATCGCGTGATCCGTGAAATGATCGCGATAGATAAGCCAGTGATCGCCGATATCTGTGTGGCGAAGGATGAAAACTGCTTCCCCATGATCCCATCAGGTGCCGCGCATAATGAAATGATCCTTGGCCCGGGCCAGGAAGGTGGCGTCGCTGGCGTTACCGATGAAGGCATGGTCCTGGTCTGAGGAAGCGAGCGATGTCTGATCTGAAAATCGGCCAACGCGCCGCGACTATTGCCGTGTTGGTCGAAAACGAAGCGGGCGTGCTGGCGCGCGTGATTGGCCTGTTTTCGGGCCGCGGCTATAACATTGATAGTCTGACCGTGGCACCGGTGGATGAAACCGGGCGGATTTCGCGCATCACGGTTGTCACCAGCGGCACGGATATGGTGATTGAACAGATCAAGGCGCAGCTTGATCGGCTGGTGCCGGTCCATAAGGTGTCCGACCTGACGATTGAAGGTCCGCATCTGACGCGCGAATTGGCGCTGATCAAGGTGGCGGGGCGCGGTGACAACCGCATGGAAGTGCTGCGGCTTGCGGATGCCTTCCGCGCACGCGTGGTGGATGCCACCACGGAAAGCTTCGTGCTGGAGATGACCGGCAATGGTGACAAGATTGATGCCTTCCTAGCCTTGATGCGCCCAATCGGGCTTGTGGAAGTCTCGCGCACCGGCGCCGTTGCCATTGCGCGTGGGCCCAGGGGCATCATGGATTAGGCAAATGTCTCAGGCCCTGCCCAAGACCTACAGTAAGGGCAAGGCCGTCGCTTGGGCCCTTTATGATTGGGCGAATAGCGGCTTTCCGACGGTGGTTTCCACCTTCGTCATCGCCGCTTATTTCACGCAGGGCATCGCGCATGACCCCGTGTCGGGTCAGTCGCAATGGGGTTGGATGCAAACGCTGGCGGCCTTCGCCATTGCGCTGCTCTCGCCCCTCCTTGGGGCCATTGCCGATCAGGGGCGGCGCCGGCGCGCGATGCTGACGCTTTGTACGCTGGCCACCTCGATTTTCACGGCGTTGATCTGGTTCGCGCGGCCCGACCCCACCGATGCGCTTTACGCGCTGATCTGCATTGGCATCGCGACCGTCGCCTTCGAATTGGGCACCGTGTTCTACAACGCCATGCTGCCGGGCCTGGTGCCGGAAGAACGGATGGGCCGGCTTTCGGGCCTGGCTTGGGGGCTTGGTTATGCGGGCGGGCTCGCCTGCCTGCTGCTGGCGCTGGTGTTGTTCATCCAGCCCGATCCTTCGCCCTTTGGGCTTGATCGTGGCGCGGCGGAACATGTGCGCGCCTCGGCGGTCTTGGTTGCGGTCTGGATATTGATATTCGGCTGGCCAGTACTGATCGCTTTGCCTGACCCAAAGGGCGTGCGGCCCAAGCTCGGCGATGCACTCGCGGCCGGCTTGCATGAAATGGGCAATCTGCTGCGCGGCCTGCCGCGCCGCCCTGCCATGGCGCGGTTTCTGATTGCGCGGCTGTTTTACACGGATGGGCTGAATACGCTTTTTGCTTTCGGCGCGATTTATGCTGCCGGCGTGCATGGCATGACCATTCAGGAAATTCTGTATTTTGGCATTGCCATGAATGTCACGGCAGGTCTGGGCGCGGCCGGCTTTGGGCTGATTGAGGATCGCTTGGGTGCCAAGCCAACGGTGATGATCGCACTCGGCGCCATGATTGTGCTGGGCAGTTTTCTGCTGCTCAGCAATGACAAGACGCTGTTCTGGATCCTGGCCATGGCGCTTGGGCTTTTCATGGGGCCTGCCCAGGCGGCATCGCGGACGCTGATGGCCCATATGGCGCCCCCCGATGAAGTGGCGGCGCATTTCGGTCTTTTCGCGCTTTCCGGACGGGCGACTGGGTTTCTCGGCCCAGCGGCGGTGGCCTTGGTAACGGCAATGAGCGGCAGCCAGGCCTGGGGCCTTGCCACGGTCATTGCCTTCCTCGCGCTTGGCGCGGCCATCCTGGCGCCCTTGCGCGTGGTCCGCCATGGCTAAGTCACCCGCCCTTCTGCCATAGTCTCGCCCCGGAGGCATGGCAGAACATCCCCATGGCAGATGATGCGCGCGAAGCCGCCTGGGCGGCGCTGATGGCTTTGGCCGAAAGGCCGGGTGCAGCGGCTATTCGCCCGCTTTTCGCTGCTGATTCTGATCGTTTCGCACGGTTTTCGCGCCAGGCTGGCGATGTGCTGCTCGATTTCTCCAAAACCGCGATTTCGGATGCGGTGCTGAAGGCGCTACTAGCACTTGCCGAAGCATCTGATGTCGCCGGCTTCCGCGCGCGGCTTTTTGCAGGTGCTGCGGTAAATGCCACGGAAGGGCGCGCGGCGCTGCATATGGCACTGCGCGCTGAACCGGGTGACAAATTCAGCGCGGGCGCTGAGGATATCATGCCCGAAGTGCTTTCAGTGCGCGCGCGCATGAAAGAATTCACCCGGGCGGTGCATGAAGGGCGCATCCTTACAGCCACGGGTCAGCGCTTTACCGATGTGCTCAATATCGGCATTGGCGGGTCAGATCTTGGCCCGGCCATGGTCGCGCGCGCCTTATGGACAGATAAGGCACCGCTGCGCGGGCATTATCTGGCCAATGTGGATGGCCATGCCTGGGCAGAGATGCAGGCCAAGCTTGATCCGGCGCGCACGCTGGTGCTGGTGGCGTCCAAAACCTTCACCACGCAGGAAACCATGGCGAATGCAGGGCTGGCGCGCGATTGGTTGCGCGCAGCTGTGGGTGAAGCCGGCGCCGCGCAACATATGGCGGCCCTTTCCACCAATCTTGCCGCGACCAGCGCCTTTGGCATCGCGCCTGAGCGAGTCTTTGGCTTTCGCGATTGGGTTGGCGGGCGGTTTTCGCTTTGGAGTGCGATTGGGCTATCACTGGCGCTGACGCTTGGCTGGGATGCTTTCGCGCGCCTGCTCGCTGGCGCGCGCGTGATGGATCAGCATTTTCGCGCTGCGCCACTGGCCGAAAACCTGCCGGTGCTGCTGGCGTTGGTGGAAGCCTGGCATGTGAATGGCCTTGGTTATCCAAGCCGCGCTGTGCTGTCTTATGATGAGCGCCTCGCGCGCTTGCCCGCGCATTTACAGCAAGTGGAAATGGAAAGCCTGGGTAAGCGCGTCGGCTTTTCCGGCGCGCCGTTGCACCGCGCTTCCGGCCCTGTGGTGTTTGGCGAACCGGGCACCAATGCGCAGCATTCCTTCATTCAATTGCTGCATCAGGGCACCACGCCCGTACCTGTGGATTTCATCCTTATCGCGCGGCCAGATCATGCGTATGCGGATAACCATCGGCAGCTTCTCGCCAATGGTCTGGCGCAGGCGGAAGCGCTGCTCAACGGTAAGGATGCCGCCGCGGTCACCGCTGAGATGCGCGCCGCCGGCGTGGCAGAGGCTGAGATTGCGCGCCTGCTGCCGCACCGCGTCTTCCCCGGTGATCGGCCAAGTGTGACCATGCTGCTGCCGCGGCTTGATGCCTATACCCTTGGCCAATTGGTGGCCTTGTATGAACACAAGGTCGCGGTACTCGGCGCGCTGTGGGGGATCAATCCCTTTGATCAATGGGGGGTGGAGCTTGGCAAGCAATTGGCTGGTCCCATCTCGGCGGAGCTGAATGCTGGGAAGCCAAGGCAGGGCGCGCATGATGGTTCTACCGCCGGGCTGATCAGCCGGATCGCAGCGCTTTGGCCGGAAGGCCACGCGTGACCACGGCCTATATCCAGGCGCTTGCCAGTGATGGAACGCATCGCTTCAGCAAGCAGCCGGTTGAAAGCCTGACCTTGATCGCAGGTCTTGGCGTGGAAGGTGATGCCCATGCCGGGGTCACGGTGAAGCATCGCTCCCGCGTGGCGCGTGATCCGTCGCAGCCCAATCTGCGCCAGCTTCATTTGCTGCATGCGGAAATCTTCGAAGAACTCGCGCCCCAGGGCTTCACGCTCAAGCCCGGCGATATCGGGGAAAATGTGACCACGCGCGGCATTGACCTGCTGGGCCTTGGCACCGGCACGCGGCTTTGCCTGGGGACCGAGGCGATCATTGAAATCACGGGGCTGCGCAATCCCTGCGCCCAGCTTGATCATTTCCAACCGGGGCTGATGGCCGCGATGCTCGGGCGCGATGAAGCGGGCGGGCTGGTGCGGAAGTCTGGCGTCATGGCGATTGTGCTGCAAGGCGGCGTGCTGCGCGCGGGTGATCCCATCATCATCCTGCCCCCTGCCGGGCCGCAACGCCCCTTGCAGCCGGTCTGACATGGTGGCCCCAAAAAGGCGATGCGCCCCGGCACATAAGGCCAGGGCGCATCAGCGGAGACAGGGCCGGGTGAGTTTGGGGGCAGGTCAGGCCCTGATCCGATACGCCTTATGATGGGGCGGAAATATTGCTGGCAAAAGCCATTGGGCATGCCAAAGTGCAACGAATAGCAACCGGCACCGCGCCAGATACATTTCGCAACATGGGCCGATGAATGGCGCCACAAAACCTCTAATGTAACAGGACATGGAAAACGCACCTCATATCCTAATCGTTGATGATGATCGCGAAATTCGCGACCTGCTCTCGCGCTTCCTGGAAAAACAGGGTCTGCGCGTGAGTGCCGCACGCGATGCGCGCGAAGCGCGCCGGCTTTGGCCGCTCGGCCGCTATCATCTTGTGGTGCTGGACCTCATGATGCCGGGCGAACCCGGGCTTGATTTCGCCAGGTGGCTCCGCACCCAATCCGATGTGCCCATTGTGATCCTGACAGCGATGGGGGAAGAAACGGACCGCATCGTGGGGCTTGAACTCGGCGCTGATGATTATTTGGCAAAGCCCTTCAACCCGCGCGAATTGCTGGCGCGCATCCGCGCCGTTTTGCGCCGTGCCTCTGGTGATGGCACCGCCGCCAAGGAACCGCCCGCCAAGGCGATCAGCTTTTCCGGCTGGACGCTTGAACCTTCCCGACGCCGCCTGCTGAACCCGGATGGGGTAGAAGTACCTTTGACTGGCGGAGAATATGAATTGCTGCTGGTGCTGCTCGATCGGCCCAATCGCGTGCTGACGCGCGACATGCTGATGGATTTGCTGCGCGGGCGGCAAGCAGGCCCTTATGATCGCGCGATTGATGTCGCGGTGTCGCGCCTGCGGCGGCGCTTGGAAGATGATGGCCGCAACCCTGCCCTGATCAAAACCGTGCGCGGCGGCGGCTATGTGCTGGCCACCACGGTGGGTCGTGGCTGAAGCCGCGCCTGTCGCCGCACCCCTGCGGCGACGCTGGTGGCCAGGCAGCCTGGGTGGGCGCACCGCCGTTGCGCTGATTGTAGCACTCATGCTGGTGCAGGCGGCGGGGCTTACCATCCACGCGCTGGATCGCGTGGATTTGCAGCGTTTTGTGCAAGCACGAGAGATTGCTGGGCGCAGCCTAGGCGCCTGGCGCGCGGCGGTGCTGACAGCGCCTGATCGCCGCGCGCAAATCATCGCCGATCTTGATCTGCCCGAAGGGCTCACGGTGGATTTGGATTTGGCGCCGATTGTGCGTGTGGGCGCGCCGCCGGTCTCGCCGCATATCCTTAGGCTGTTTCGCTTGGATTTGCTGGCTTCCGGCCCGCCAAGGTTGCGCCCGCGCGAAATCCGCATTGCGGAATTGGGGTCAGCCGGTTTTGCTGCTTCTCTCCGCCTACCTGATGGGCCTTGGCTCAATCTCCGGGCCTCGTTGCCGCCGCCGCGGCCTTGGCATTCGGATACTTTCCTCGCCGCGTTTTTCGGCATGACTTTAGCGGCCGTGCTG
This sequence comes from Roseomonas sp., assembly GCA_020249285.1. GTDB lineage: Bacteria > Pseudomonadota > Alphaproteobacteria > Acetobacterales > Acetobacteraceae > Neoroseomonas. The sequence goes on from JADCFX010000030.1 coordinate 30,506, forward strand.
CTGATCCTTTGGGCGGTGGCACGACTTATGCGCCCGGTGCGGCTTTTGGCGGAGGCGGCGAATAGGCTCGGGCGCGATGTGAATGCCCCACCCTTGCCGGAATTTGGCCCGACCGAGGTTGCCACCGCCGCGCGCGCCTTCAATGAAATGGCCGCGCGAATCAGGCTTTTTGTGGCGGACCGCACGCAAATGCTGGCCGCCATTGGGCACGATCTCCGGACGCCAATCACGCGGCTGAAACTGCGCGCCGAATTCATGGAAGATGATGAACAGCGCCGCAAAATGCTCGCCGATTTGGATGAGATGGAAGCGATGATCGGCGCGACACTCGCCTTCGCGCGCGATGATGCTGCGACGGAACCCGCGACACAGATGGATATCGCGGCGCTGTGCTGCACGGTGGCTGATGAGGCGAGTGATGCGCACCCCGATCAGGCGGAAAAGATCAGCTATGATGGGCCGGAAAAGCTGGTCATTCGCGCGAGGCCCTTGGCGCTTAAACGCGCCATCTCCAACCTAGTCGCGAATGCGTTGAATTATGGGGGTGCTGCGCGTCTTGTGTTGGCGCAAGATGGCGCTGGCCTGGTGCGCCTGACTATCGCTGATGAAGGCCCTGGCATTCCCGAAGCGGAGCTGGAGGCGGTTTTCACCCCCTTCCGCCGGCTGGAGGCCAGCCGCAATCGGGAAACCGGCGGCACCGGCCTTGGGCTGACTATCGCGCGCAATATCCTGCGCGGGCATGGCGGCGATGTGGTGCTGAAGAACCGGCCAGAAGGCGGCTTGATTGCGGTTGCAAGCCTGCCGGTTTGAGCATTTTCAAGCCAAGTGGGAACACTTGGCAACTCGGAAAATGCGACCAAACAAGGATTTAGAGCGGTTGCCGTGAACAAATGTGCACGGCAACCGCTTTACGCCTTACCCGCCCAGCAAACGCTTCAATTTCATCACCGCACTATCCGGCGTAGTCAGCACCGGCTTGCCCGTTGCCTGTTCCACCAAAGGCTTGGCGCGCGCCAGGCTGAATTGGCCAAGCGCAATCGCATCACAATCGGCCAAATCACGCGCGGCTTCGGCCGCCAGCCGGTCATGCGTCGCGAAATCACCCGCGTCCAAAGCGGCCAGCGCGCCTTCAGCGAGCTTCGGCACCACGGTGATACCTGGCGGGAATTCCGGGATCATGGAAGGGATGGTGCCGGCGAATGTCACCAAAAGCCCGATGCGCTTGCCCTTGGTAATCGCTTCTTCGATCATCGCCTCATTCGGTTTCAGCACGGGCATGGGTGCCAAATCCTGGGCGCAGGCTTCAATGCAAGGTCCGAAGGCGGAGCAAGTGAACAATATGCCATCCGCGCCCGTGCCGGCGGCATAGCGCGCCAAAGTCAAAAACCGTTCCGTCATGCGCGGCGTGAGCTTGCCTTCGCGCGCCAGGTCGGCGGAAAGACTGTCATCCAGCAAATTCATCAGCGTCTGACCGGGCCATAGCTGCGCGAAAGCGGCTTCAATTGGCGGCGGCGAATGGCGCAGCGCATGGATCAGGGCAAGGCGCATGACAAAACCTTTCGAATGAAATCAGGCGGTGGCGGGCTGAACGCGCGGCCCATCACGCATCGGCATATGGATCACAGCAGCAAAAACCGAGGCCAGAATGCCAATCACCCACATCAGATCGTAAGACCCGGTGCGGTCGAAAATAATGCCGCCCAGAAAGGCGCCCGTGAAGCCGCCAATCTGATGGCTGACAAAGACCATGCCGAAAATGGTGGCAAGCCACCTGAGGCCCCAATTGCGCGCACACAAGGCAAGGCTCGGCGGTACGGTTGAAAGCCAGAGCAGGCCCATGAGCGCGGAGAAGATCAGCACGGTCATGGTGGTTTTTTCCGACAGCAGAAACACCGTCATCAGCACGGCACGCGCGGCGAAAATCCCCACCAGCAATTCGCGCCGCTTCCAGCGCTGCGACAATTCACCCGCCGCCAATGAACCGATGATGTTGAACAGCCCAATCATCGAAATGGCGCCGGCGCCCACATAAAGCGGCAGGCCGCAGCTATGCACAAAGCCCGGCAAATGCACGGTCAGGAAGGAAACATGCAGGCCGCAGACGAAATTCCCGGAGGAAAGATACCAAAAACTCGGATCGCGCAGCGCACGGCCCATGGCTGAACGCGCGGTTTCATTATCCTCTGCCACACCCGGCGTGGGCGCCGGTTGCTTATCCGCCAAAGGCAGGGCGAGCGGGATCATGAACAAGGTCGCCATTGCCATGGCGAATAGCGCACCCTGCCAGCCAAAGCCCTGAATGGCGAAGCCCGCCAGCGGCACCACCAGGAATTGCCCGGCAGAGGACCCCGCCGTGCCAAGCCCTGTCGCGCGGCCACGCATTTCCGGCGGCAACATACGCGTCAGGCTTGCGATGATCGTCGGCATGCCGGCCGCCGAGACCGCCATGCCCATGATGAAGCCGGCAAAGAAGGTGAAGGGCACCACGGATTCTGAAAGCGCCATGCCCAGAATGCCGATGCAATAAAGCAGCGCACCGCCCATCACCACGCGCCGCCCACCGAAGCGATCGGCAAGCTGGCCCATGAAGGGCTGGCTGATGCCATTCACCAGCACTTGCAGACCAATGGCAAAGGCGAAATCCCGCGCGGCCCAGCCATGTTCCGCTGTCATTGGCGCCAAGAACAGGCCGAAGGATTGGCGCAAGCCCATGGCGAGCATGGCGCCGCAAACGGCGCAGGTAATCACCAGCGCAATGGGAAGGGCCAGGGAACGGCCAGGAACAGCGGAAGACATTGACCCATAGTGTCATTTTGCACTGTCCCCGCGCAACCCAGGGCTTCGCGGTTGACTGAGCCAGGCGGGCGGGCCTATTTCAGCGCCGCTGATGGCGGCCATAGCTCAGTTGGTAGAGCGCCAGGTTGTGGTCTTGGATGTCGCGGGTTCGAGTCCCGTTGGTCGCCCCAGCTTCCCCCCTTCCCTTCCGGTTTGCGTCCTGGCCGTCTTGCGGCAGGATGAGCACCTTCATTGGGGGAGAGAGATCCATGAATATCACCTTGAACGGGCGCGCGGCGCTGATCACTGGCGGGTCCAAGGGGCTTGGGCTGGCTATTGCGAAGATGTTCGCTGAATCCGGCGGGCATGTCGCCATTGTCGCACGCGGGGCAGAAAGCCTGGCGAAGGCTGAGGCCGAAATCCGCGCCGCCGCGCCGGGCGCCAAGGTGGTCGCTATCGCCACCGATATCCGCACTGTGGAGGGCTGTGAAGCCGCCTATGCCGCGGCGGTGAAGGGCCTCGGCCAGGTGGATATTCTGATCAATAATGCCGGCACATCACAGCGCGGCGGCTTCCTGGAGGTATCGGACGCGCTTTGGCAGGATGATCTGGACCTTAAGCTTTTCGCCGCCATCCGGCTGTGCCGGCTCGCGCTGCCCGCCATGCGGGACCGCAAATGGGGCCGCGTGATCAATGTGCTGAATATCGGCGCCAAGGCCCCTTTGGCGGGGTCCACGCCGACATCCGTTTCGCGTGCCGCCGGCATGGCTTTGACCAAGGCAATGGCGAGCGAATTCGCCCCCCATAATGTGCTGGTGAATGCCATGCTGGTCGGCATCATCGAAAGCGACCAATGGGTGCGCCGCCATGCCGCCGAACAGCGCAATATTACGTGGGATGAGTGGAAGGCCGAACAGGGCAAGGCCGTACCGCTTGGGCGCATCGGCAAGGCCGAGGAATTTGCCTCCTTGGCTTTGCTGCTGGCGAGCGAACAGGGCGGCTTCATCAGCGGCACCGCGATCAATGTGGATGGCGGGAAAAGCCCGGTGGTCTGAGAGCACTCAGGGCATCACACGCCAGCTTCGCTGAGGCGCTTAGCGGAGCCAAGAATTTGCTTGACAATATTAAATAGGACTCCTATTTATATGTCATGAGCAAAGCCGAAGCATCTGATTCCGTCACGACGCGCCTGCGCGAGGGGTTTGAGAGAATCGCGCTTGTCCTGCGGTCTGACCTCTGGATGGCCTCAGGCAAGGCGGGTCTGAACCCGACCCAGGCGCAGGCCTTGGCCTTGCTGGCGGAACGGGCGGGCGGCCTACGCGCCAAGGAAATCGCCGCCCATCTGGCCGTATCGCCGCCAACAATCGCCGATACGCTCGCTGCGCTGGAACGCAAGGGCCTTGTCGCCCGCGCGCCGGACCCCGCCGACGCACGCGCCATGCGCGTGATGTTGACGGATGAGGGCCAAAAAGTTGGGCGCGCGCTTGCGCAGTCTAAATCACAGGTGACCACGGCGCTGGCCATGCTTTCCCCCGACCAACAGGCTGATCTGCTGCTGTCACAAATACGGATCATCCGCTCCCTTCAACTGGCAGGCGCCATTCCCGAACAACGCATATGCGTCAGCTGCCGCCATTTTCGGCCGAACGCCTATCCAGGCGCGGCCCAACCCCATCATTGCGCCTTCGTGAACGCCGCAATCGGCGACCGGGATCTCCGGCTCGACTGCGGCGAGCATGAAGCGGCCGACCCGTCCATCCAGTCTGCCAACTGGATGGCTTTCGACACGGCAAGGCCGCCCTTCCAAGCAACCCCAGACACCTAGAGAGGAACCCTTCAACATGAGCACCAAGAACCTGCGAGGCCTTGGCCTCGCGGCAACGGCCTTGCTTTGCCTTGGCACAGCCGCATGCGCGCATGAAATCAGGCCCGACCCGAACCAGGCGGTGAACGCTTCCTTCGACATCATTGAAACCAGGATCACCACGGCGAATGGTATGGCGACCTTCCGCACGCGTGTGCGCGGCGAAGCCGGAAGCGCTCGGCCGACCTCCACAGGCAAGTTCGAAGGGTCGCAAGTCTTCGCCTATGTCTGGCCAACCTCGCTCAACTCGGCCGATGTCGGGTTCGAGAGAGATCAAGGCATCGTCGCACTTGCCGCAACTTTCCATCCCGATTTCGACGATGCATCCAAGCGGGCTCAAAGCGCTATCAATCGCGACCGCTGGCATGCGCATTGGGTCATTCTGAATGAGGACAAAGCCTGCCCCGGCGGCTTGAAGGTCAAGGACATTCCGGCAGGAACCACTCCAAGGCTCCCACCGGATTGGCCGGGTGCCCCAATTCTGATCGACAGCCCAGATTTCAAGACTGATTTCATGGGCGATGCGGTCGAAGTGCAGGTGCCTCTCGCCCAGATCGGTGCCTTGGCGACGGCGCGCTTCGACGGCGTGACGGCGGGCCTCAAGGTCAATGCCAATCTGCATACGCCGCTGCTATGCGTTGAAAACGTCTTCAAGGTCGCCTCGGGCAATCTGAGCCTGCCCGGCCGCGTGGTTCCGGCGCGCTGAGCGCGCGTCGCAACAAAAAGGCAGCCCGGCGACTGCCATCGCCGGACCGCCCAATTATTCCCCTCCAAGCAACAGAGAAGGAGATTCCTTATGGCACGTGTGAACCTTGTTGACAAAGCCTCGGCCCCAGTCGGCTCAAAGGCAGCGCTGGAACAGATCCAGGGCGCCTTTGGCATGATGCCGAACATGTTCAAGGCGGTTGCGAATTCGCCCGCCGCGCTGCAAAGCATGTGGGGCTTCTTCGGCGCGCTCGGCGCCGGGACGATTGGCGCGAAGCTCGGCGAGCAGATCGCCGTTGCGGTAGCTGATCGAAATGACTGCAATTACTGCCTCGCGGCCCATACCGTGCTTGGCCAGAAGGCCGGCGCCAGCGCTGCCGAAATGACTGAGGCGCAGACCGGCCTTTCCAGCGATCCCAAAACAAGAGCAGCGCTGGCCTTCGCAATCAATGTTGTTGAGAACCGCGCAGCGGTGACTGCAGCCAATGTGCAGGCGCTGCGCGCAGCCGGGTTCGATGATGGGGCCATTGTCGAAATCCTGGCCCATGTCGCTCTCAACCTGTTCACGAATTACGTGAACGTCGCCTTCGACGTTCCGGTGGATTTCCCCGCAGTGAAGCTCAGCCGCAGCGCCTGATCCGGCGGGCGGTCGTGGGTTAAGCCACGACCGCCCCTCGAGAAGCCTTCATTCGGAGACCGACATGACTGCCCTCGCACCCGAACTCGCCGTCGCTCGCTGGTTCAATACCGCGCGCCCGCTATCCTTGGCTGGCCTAGGCGGCAAAATCATTGTCCTTCATGCGTTTCAGATGCTTTGTCCGGGCTGTGTCGCGCATGGCTTGCCGCAGACCGAACGTTTGCATCGTTTGTTCAAGGATCGCCCCGATGTCGTTGTGATCGGGCTCCACACGGTTTTCGAGCATCACGCCGCAATGACGCCGGTTGCACTTGAGGCCTTCATCCATGAATATCGGCTGACCTTTCCCATAGGCGTTGATCAGCCAGACGAGCATGAGGCGATCCCGGTGACGATGCGGCGCTTCAATATGCGCGGCACGCCGACGACCATCATTATCAACGGAGCAGGTCGCATCGTTGAACACGCCTTCGGGCAGGTTGATGACTTGGCCTTGGGCGTGCTGCTCGGGACGCTTGCCGCAGAAGTGCCGAGGTCGGATGCAACCTCCTCCTCCGATGCGGAATGTGCACAAGGCGCCTGCCAAGCGCCGGCCCCGGTTTGCCGAAGCGCCATTTTGTCCTAGACCTCCGCCGAACGGATGGAGGCTCCCATGGCGCAGGATTTGACGGTTGGCATTGCAGGCTTGGGCGCGATTGGGCTGCATCTGGCCCGCGCGCTGGATCGCGGCGTGCCGGGCCTGAAGCTCGCCGCTGCCTCCGCCCGGGACCGCGCCAAGGCAGAAGCGAATGTGGCGGGGTTCAAAAATCCGCCGCGCATCGTCTCAAACGCCGAGCTCGCCGCCTGCGATATTGTGGTGGAAGCTGCCCCGGCTTCGGTGTTTGAGGAAATTGCCACCGCCGCCATCGAAGCCGGACGGATTTTTGTCCCTTCTTCCGTGGGTGCGCTGCTGCCGCGCATGCATCTGGTGGAAAAGGCGCGGGCCACTGGCGCGCGCATCATTGTGCCGACCGGCGCTTTGCTTGGCCTTGATGCCGTGCGTGCTGCGGCGGAAGGCGAGGTGGAATCTGTCACCATCGAAACCCGCAAGCCGCCCCGTGGTTTGGCCGGTGCGCCTTATCTTGAGAAGAATAAGATTGATGTCGCCGCCATCACCAACGCGACACGTGTTTTTAAGGGCAATGCCTTTGATGCCGCCCAGGGCTTCCCGGCCAATGTGAATGTCGCGGCAGCGCTGGCCTTGGCCGGCATCGGGCCGGACCGCACCATGGTCGAAATCTGGGCCGACCCTGGCGTGACCCGGAACACCCACACCATCCGCGTTGAAGCCGCCACCGTGCGACTGACCATGACCATTGAAAACGTGCCGTCCGAGGAAAACCCCCGCACCGGCAAGATCACGCCGCTTTCCATCCTGGCGTGTCTGCGCGGCCTAACTTCCACGCTGAAGGTCGGGAGCTGATAGGGAGTGGGCCGCCCCCCTCAGGGGCCGGGATCAGGCCCGAATAACGTTCACCCCCTTGCCCTCGGGCGCCATTTCCGCCAAAGAGGCGCCGCTTCTGGGGGTTCTCCCCGGGGGTAATCCGCACGCGGCGCACCCTTCCTGATCAGGCAGGGTCCGGTCCCCTTCACCGGGGAAGGCGCCGCGGAGGCTCAACCGGACCAACATGGAAGGAAATCGCTCATGGCGATGCCCGTCGTTTCTCTGCGCTCCCTGCTCGAAGCTGGGGTGCATTTTGGCCACCATACGCGCCGCTGGAATCCCCGCATGGCGCCCTACATCTTCGGCGTGCGCAACCAGGTGCATATCCTGGATCTGCAACAAACCGTACCGATGATGGACCGCGCCTTGCGCGCCGTGCGTGATACCGTCGCCGGTGGTGGCCGCGTGCTGTTCGTTGGCACCAAGAAGGCCGCTGCTGAATATGTCGCGGAATCCGCAGTGCGCTGCGGTCAGTATTATGTGAACCATCGCTGGCTTGGCGGCATGCTCACCAATTGGAAGACCATCACCGGTTCCATCAAGCGCCTGCGCCAGTTGGATGAACGCTTGTCGGGCGACACGGCGGGCCTGACCAAGAAAGAAGTGCTGATGCTGTCGCGCGACAAGGAAAAGCTTGACCGCGCTTTGGGTGGCATCAGGGAAATGGGCGGCCTGCCCGATATCATTTTTGTGATCGACACCATCAAGGAAAAGCTCGCGATCGAAGAAGCCAATAAGCTTGGCATTCCGGTGATTGCGGTGGTGGATTCCAATGCCGATCCGGCTGGCGTGACTTTCCCCATCCCCGGCAATGATGACGCGATCCGCGCCATCACACTTTACTGCGACATGATCGCGGGCGCGGTGCTGGATGGCATTTCGGCGGAAATGCAGGCTTCCGGCGTGGACCTTGGCGCGGTTGAGGAATTGCCAGAAGAAGCGCTGCCGGAAGTCGCGGCAGAAATGGCTGCTGAAGTATTGGCGCCGGTTGAAGGCGCCGAAGCGGCGGCCCAGGCCTGATGCTTTCGGGGTCACCAACCGGTGGCCCCTTTTCTTTCAATCATCCAGCAATGGGGATGAACAATGGCTGAAATCACAGCGGGTATGGTCCGTGACCTGCGCGAGCGTACCGGCGCAGGCATGATGGATTGCAAGAAGGCGCTGGTCGAAAATGGTGGCGATATGGAAGCCGCCATTGATTGGCTGCGCAAGAAGGGCCTTTCGGCAGCCGCCAAGAAATCGGGCCGCGTTGCCTCTGAAGGGTTGGTGGGCTTTGCCTCGGCCCCTGGCGTCGCCGCCATGGTGGAAGTGAATGCCGAGACGGATTTCGTCGCGCGCAACGAAACCTTCCAGCATTTCGTGGCAACGGTTGCCGAGCTGGTGCTGACGGTCGGCGACGATATCGAAGCGCTGAAGAATGCCACCTGGCCGGGTGCCGTGGATCTGGTTGAAGAAACCACCCAGCGCAAGACAGTGGCGGATCAGCTTACCAGCCTGATCGCGACGATTGGGGAGAATATGTCCATCCGTCGCGCCAAGCGCTTCCAGGTCGCGGAAGGCACGGTTGCGACCTATATGCATTCCGCCGTGAAGCCCGGGCTTGGCAAGATCGGCGTGCTGGTGGCGCTTGAAGGCACTTCCGAGCAAGCCGTGATGGAAACGCTTGGTCGGCAGATCGGCATGCACGTTGCTGCCGCCCGCCCCGAAGCGGTGGATGTTTCGGCTGTGGAGCCCTCCGCGCTGGCGCGTGAGCGTGATGTGCTGGCCGATCAGGCGCGGGCATCCGGCAAGCCCGAAGCCATCATCGAAAAAATGGTCGAAGGCCGCATCCGCAAATACTACGAAGAAGTGGTGCTGCTGGAGCAGGTTTGGGTGCATGATGGCGAAAGCCGCGTGAAGGAAGTGGTGAAGAAGGCGGGCTTGAAGCTCTCTGGCTTTGCGCGCTTCCATTTGGGCGAAGGCATTGAAAAGCAGCAGGGCGATTTCGCCGCAGAAGTGGCCGCTGCTGCCGGCAAGGCCTGAACTGACATAAGGGGGACGTCTTGGCGCCCCCCTTCTGCCTTATTGCCGCCCCCGCGGGCATGTCTTTATGATGGCGCCCGCAACCTGAACCCGATTCGAGATTGAGCCCCCATGAGCCAGAACCCGGCCTATAAGCGCGTCATGCTCAAGGTCTCCGGTGAGGCCCTGATGGGGGATCGGGATTACGGGCTGGATAACGCCACCTGCCGGCACATTGCCGAAGATATTCGCGGTGTGGTGGATCTGGGTGTGCAGGTCTGCCTGGTTATTGGGGGCGGCAACATCTTTCGTGGCATTTCCGGCGCGGCATCCGGCATGGACCGTGCCCAGGCGGATAGCATCGGCATGCTGGCGACCGTCATGAACGCCCTTGCCATGCAGAATGCGTTGGAGAAGGTCGGCGTGCAGACGCGCGTGCAAAGCGCGATCCCGATGGCGAGCCTTTGTGAGCCCTTCATCCGCCGGCGTGCCGAGCGGCATATGGAAAAGGGTCGCGTGGTGATTTTTGCCGCCGGCACCGGCAACCCCTTCTTCACCACCGATACCGCGGCGGCCTTGCGCGCGGCTGAGATGTCCTGCGATGCGCTGTTCAAGGGCACGCAGGTGGATGGTGTCTATTCCGCCGATCCGCGCAAGAAGCCCGATGCGGAACGCTACAAGACGCTGACCTATCTTGATATGCTGGCGCGCGATCTGGCGGTGATGGATGCGGCGGCGATCAGCCTTGCGCGCGAAAACAAGCTGCCCATCATTGTCTTCAATATCCATGAACCAGGCGCCTTCACCGCCGTCATGAAGGGTGAAGGCAAATTCACCACCGTGGTGGAACAAGCGCCATAACCCAGGGGGAAGGGCAACATGCCGACTGATGTAACGGCCCTGAAACAGGACCTGACGCGCCGGATGGAAGGCGCGATGGAAACCTTGAAGAAGGAATTCTCTGGGCTGCGCACAGGCCGCGCCAGCCCCGCGCTATTGGAACCGGTGCGCGTCGAAGCCTATGGCAGTGTCACGCCGCTCAGTCAGGTGGCCAATATCTCGGTCGCGGGGCCGGGGCTTCTGTCTGTGCAGGTCTGGGATAAGGGGCTTGCCAAGGCGGTGGAAAGCGCCATTCGGGAAGCCAATCTGGGGCTCAACCCGCAGGCGGAAGGCCAGGTGATCCGCGTACCGCTGCCGCCGCTCACCACCGAACGCCGCAATGAATTGGCCAAGGCCGCAGCGCGTTATGCTGAACAGACGCGCGTGTCCGTGCGCGGTGTCAGGCGCGATGGCATGGAACAGATCAAGGCGGCGGGCAAGAAATCCGAACTCGGCGAAGATGAAGTGAAGCGCGCTGAGGAAGAGGTGCAGAAGCTGACCGACCAATTCGTGAAGCAAATTGACGCGGCCTTGGTGGACAAGGACAAGGATATCCGGACAGTCTGAGGATCATCCGGCATATTGGGGGGAATGGCGCTTGCGGAACCGTATGGGGCCTGATCGCGCGGAGGGCTGCCGCGCATGAGCGCGGCAAGTGAACCCCGTCCTGCGGCGGGCGCCCCGCAGGCGCCGCCTGCCCATGTGGCGATCATCATGGATGGCAATCGCCGCTGGGCGGAGGCGCGCGGCGTGCCGGTGGCGCTTGGCCATCGCGCCGGCGCTGAGGCTGCGCGGCGTGCGGTGCAGGCGGCGGCAGAGGCCGGCATTGGCTGGCTGACGCTATTTGCCTTTTCCAGTGAGAATTGGCGCCGGCCGATCGAGGAGGTCTCCGCGCTATCTGGGCTGCTCCGGCTCTATCTCCGCAATGAAGTGGCAGGGCTGGTGCGGGATGGCGTGAAGCTGCATGTGATTGGCGATCACAGCCGTTTCGGCGAAGAATTGTCGCGCATGGTGGCCGAGGCCGAGAAAGCCACCGCAGGCGGCACCAGGCTCAATCTGGTGATGGCGCTGTCTTATGGATCGCGGGATGAGATTCTGGCGGCGACCAGGGCCGTGGCGCGGGCTGCCAAGGCCGGCAGGCTTGATCCCGAAAGCCTGAGCGAGGCGCAGTTTGGCGGCTTCCTGCAAACGGCAGGCATGCCCGATCCGGATTTGATCATCCGCACTTCGGGCGAACAGCGGCTGTCGAATTTCCTGCTTTGGCAGGCGGCTTATGCCGAATTCGTATTTCTCGATGTGCTGTGGCCGGATTTTTCCGCTGAGGATTTACAGGACGCGGTTGCTGAATATCATCGGCGCGAACGCCGCTACGGGCTGCGCGCCTGACGTGACTGACGCCACAGCATCTCAGCCGGAAGCCAGCGCGGCGCCGCGTCCCTGGCGCGATTTGGCACTGCGGGGAGCATCGGCGGCGGTGCTGATCCCTATTGCCGTTTTTGGCATCTGGTGCGGCGGGGTGGTTTGGGACGTGCTCATAGGCGCCGCAATGGTGCTGCTGTCTTGGGAGTGGCTCAGGCTTTCCGGCGCTTCAGTCTATCGCTGGCCAGGTGTTTTGCTGCCCATCATCACGCTTGGCGTCATGTTGCTGGCAGCTTTTGGGCCGCCGCTTGCCGCGCTGGGGCTTTTGGTTGCGGGCAGCGTGGTGTTGTTGTTCCTGCAACGCCACGGCGACATCTGGCCGGCATCGGGGCTTTTTTACATTGGGCTTTGTGGCTTTTCGCTGATTTTGCTGCGCGGCACGGATTGGGCCGGGCTGCTCAATACGCTGTTCATGGTACTGGTTGTCTGGGCCTCGGATACCGGGGCCTATCTCGCCGGGCGCGCTTTAGGTGGACCGAAGCTCGCCCCTGCCATATCGCCGGGCAAGACCTGGTCAGGCGCGGCGGGGGGGCTTTTGGCGGCGATCCTGGTTGGCGCGGGGGTGGCATCGCTACTGGCGCCGGGGGGGGCTTCACGGGCGGCAGCAATCGCGGCCATGTTGGGGCTGATGGCACAGGCAGGTGATCTTTTGGAAAGCGCTATCAAGCGCCGCTTCGGGGTGAAGGATAGCTCTTCACTCATTCCTGGGCATGGCGGGTTATTTGATCGGTTGGATGGCGTGATGGCAGCCGCCCCCTTGGCCACCGCCTTCGCGCTTTGGGCCGGTAGGGGCGCGCCGTTATGGCATTGAACGGGGGAGCCGCACCGCGCCGGATCACGGTTCTTGGCAGCACGGGTTCGGTTGGAAAAAGCACGGTCTCTCTGCTGGAAGCCGCACCCGAGGGGCAGTTCGACATTGTGGCCCTGGTGGCCGGGCGCGATTGGCAGGGCTTGGCGGCCCAGGCGCGGCGGCTCAAAGCGCGCCATGCGGTGCTGGCCGATCCTTCGCAATATGTGGCCTTGAAGGAAGCGCTCGCCGGGACGGATATCCAGGTGGCAGCAGGGCCGGAGGCTGTGATCGCGGCGGCCAGCCTGCCCGCCGATTGGACCATGGCCGCGATTGTGGGCGCGGCAGGCCTGCCCGCCACCATGGCCGCCCTGGCCCGCGGCGGCATTATGGCGATTGCCAATAAGGAAAGCCTGGTTTGCGCGGGCGAACCCGTTTTGGCCGCCGCCCGCGCCGGGGGTGCGACCATCCTCCCCGTGGATAGCGAACACAACGCCATTTTCCAGGCACTTGATATGCGCGACCCGTCAGCGGTGGCGAAGATTATACTGACAGCCTCGGGCGGGCCGTGCCGGACCATGTCCTTGGCGGAAATGGCCGCCGTGACGCCTGAAGTCGCGGTGCGCCACCCGGTCTGGTCCATGGGGGCCAAGATCAGTGTTGATTCCGCCACCATGTTCAACAAGGGGCTGGAATTGATCGAAGCGGCGCGGCTTTTCCCGGTGCCGGAAGCGCGGATCGAAGTACTGGTCCATCCGCAATCCACCGTGCATGGGCTGGTGCAATACACGGATGGATCGGTGCTGGCGCAGCTTGGCACGCCCGATATGCGGACGCCCATCGCCCATGCCTTGGCCTGGCCCGCACGCATGGCCGCCGCCGTGCCGCCGCTTGATCTGATCGCACTCGGCAAGCTCGAGTTCTTCGCGCCTGACCCTGTGCGCTTCCCAGCGCTGCGCCTGGCGCGAGACGCCTTGCGCGCCGGCGGCGGGGCGCCCACCATCCTGAATGCGGCAAATGAGATCGCAGTCGGGCTCTTCCTTGAAAAACGGCTACGCTTTCTCGATATCGCGACAGTGGTGGAAGAAACGCTCTCCCGCCTCGGCGCGCCCGAGGCTGCGGACCTTCCCGCCATTTTGGCGCATGACGCGGCGGCGCGGTCCCAGGCGGGGCTGATTGCCGAAAGCCGTGCGGCGCTTGTCTGATCTGCCGCCTTAAGGAGCCTGCTCTTGGATTTTCTGCCTGAACCCTTCCGCAGCATCGCCTCCTTCCTGGTGGTGCTCGGGGTGCTGATTTTCATCCATGAGCTTGGCCATTACCTCGCGGCGCGCTGGCGCGGCGTGCATGTGGAACGCTTTTCCATCGGTTTTGGTCGCGCCCTTTACACGCGGACAGACAAGCGCGGCTGCGAATGGCGGATCGGCTGGCTGCCGCTGGGCGGCTATGTGAAAATGCATGGCATGGAGGATTTGGGCGAAGCCGCGCCGGAGCAAGCGGCTGCCTTCCGCCCAGGCGAGACCTTTCATGAGAAATCCGTGGGCGACCGCGCCTTGGTGGTGGCGGCTGGCCCCTTCTTCAATTTCGCCCTCGCCGTGCTGCTATTTGCCGCGCTTTTTGTGGTGGTTGGCCGGCCTTCCGCGGTGCCGAGTGTGGGCAATGTGGTGGAAGCCTCGGCCGCTGCCCGTGCCGGGCTGGCGCCCGGGGACCGCATTATTTCCATGGATGGCCAGAAGGTTGAGCGGTTTGAGGCATTGCAACGCTATGTCCAGGCGCGTGCCGGCCAAGCCATTGAAATCCTGGTCGCGCGGGGCGATTCCCAAATCAAGGTCATGGCGACCCCGCAGCCACGGCCATCTGATGGGCTTGGCATGCTGGGCATCACTGCCGGCATGCAGATTTTCGAAAGGCTTGACCCCTTCAGCGCCGTATGGGCGGGGGTGACCCATACGCTTGATATCACCTGGCAGACCCTGGTTGGCGTTTGGCAGATGATTTCCGGCAGCCGGGGCGCTGAGGATCTGGGCGGGCCTTTGCGGATTGCGCAAATGTCGGGGCAGGTCGCCAATATGGGGCTTTCGGCCTTCATCACCTTCGCAGCCCTGCTTTCGGTCAATCTGGCGCTGATCAATCTTTTCCCGATCCCGGTTCTGGATGGCGGGCATTTGATGTTCTACGCCGCTGAGGCCATCCGGGGCCGACCCCTGCCCTTGAAGGCGCGGGAATATGGCTTTCGCGCTGGCTTTGCCCTGCTGATTGGCCTGATGATTTTCGCGACCTGGAATGATCTGGCGCAGCTTGGCGTGGTGCGCTGGGTGAGTGGGCTGTTGGGTTAATCCGGTTTGGGGGTGGCGAGGGGGGCGCGGCTCGGCTAGGAAAGGACGTGATCGTGAGAGAGATGCCGAATCCGTGAAGCAACTACGCGCATTTTTAGCCCTTTTCGCCTTTTTGGCCCTGGCCGTGCCGGCCATTGCGCAGGAGCCTGCGCGTGGTGGTGGCCGCATATCGTCGGTAGATGTGCGCGGCACGCAGCGGATAGACCCTGACACGGTGCGCAGCTACATGCTGGTGCAAGTTGGCGACGCCGCAGAACAGGACCGGATTGACCGCAGCCTGCGCGCGCTATTCGCAACGGGGCTTTTCCGAGACGTGACGATCCGCAACGAAGGTTCGCGCGTCATCGTGGATGTCGTGGAAAATCCTCAGGTCAACCGTGTCGCCTTTGAAGGTAATCGGCGCATTTCCAGTGAAATCTTGCGCGGCGTTGTGCTGACGCAACCCCGCAGCGTCTTCACCCCTGCTGCTGTCCAGACCGACCGCCAGCGCATTTTGGAACTTTATGCGCGGCGCGGGCGTTTTCGGGCGACTGTCGAACCCAAGTTCGTTGAGCTTGACCAAAACCGCGTTGATCTTGTGTTTGAGATTTTTGAAGGTGACCCCGCGCTTATCTCAAGGGTCACCTTTGTCGGCAATAACGCCTTTTCCGAATCACGGCTTAGAGATATTGTATCAAGCCAGGAACAGGCTTGGTTCCGGATTTTTTCCTCAAGCGATATCTATGATCCCGAACGGCTGGCCTATGACCGGGAATTGCTGCGCCGCTTTTATCTACGGCAGGGGTTTGCCGATGTTCAGATCACGGGTTCATCAGGTGAACTAACCCCCGATCGCAGCGCCTTTTTTGTCACCTTCACGATTGATGAAGGCCAGCGCTATCGCATCGGCAAGGTCGAGATCATCAATGAAATTCCTCGCCTGAGTATGGATGGCCTGCGCCGCGAAATCGAAATTGCAGATGGCGATTGGTATGATGGGGATGCGGTAGAACGGGGCAGCACCGCGCTTGCGGATGCGCTGCAGGCGCGCGGTGAGTCCTTTGTTGAAGTGCAGGCGCGGATTACGCGCAACCCTGAAACCGCAACAATCGAACTGGCCTATATCGTGCGCGAAGGCGCGCGCGCCTTCGTGGAGCGTATTGATATTTCGGGAAATACACGCACGGAAGATCGCGTCATCCGCCGCGAATTTAGGCTCGCTGAGGGCGATCCGATGAACGCCCGGCAAATCCGGCGCTCGCGTGACCGCATTCGTTCGCTCGGCTACTTTTCCGATGTTCAGATCACCAATCAGCCCGGCTCGGGGCCTGAAAAGGTGAATCTAATGACCTCGGTGGTGGAACGCGCGACCGGTGAATTCACGCTGGGCGGCGGTTACGCGACGGATGCGGGGCTTTTGCTGGATGTGGGTGTGCGAGAGCGAAACCTGCTCGGCATGGGGCTTGATGCGCGTATCGGCGGCGTGCTCGCGCAAAGGCGCAGCCAGTTGGATCTTTCGGTCACGGATCCGCAATTCCTGGACCGCAACCTGGCCGCTGGGGCGGATGCCTTCCTGATCAATCGTGACCTGCGCTTCGTGACCGGCTATCGCGAAAGGCGCGTCGGCTTTGCGCTGCGCACCGGCTATGAAATCAATGATCGGCTGCGGCAAAACTGGTCCTATGCGCTGATTGACCGTGACATTTTTGACATTAACACCTTCGCCTCTCGCTTCATTCAGGAACAGGCAGGGCGATCCTTACTGTCGCAAGTTTCCACGACGGTAACCTACGACATGCGTGATAGCCGCATTGAACCCCGCTCCGGCTACGTGGTACGTGTTGGCGGCGATTACGCGGGCCTGGGTGGCGATGTGGAATACTTCCGCACCAGGGGCGACGCGCAATACTATATCCCGTTCGAACGCTGGCTGAATGATCCGGATTTTGTGCTGGTGCTGTCAGCTGGCGGCGGTGTTTTGAGCCCGCTTGGCAGCAAGGATGACCGCATCGTTGACCGCTTCTTCCTTGGTGGCGAAAACCTGCGCGGTTTCCGTCTCGGGGGTGCCGGTCCGCAGGATACCTCAACGGGGGATTCGCTGGGTGGTCAGGTTTTGTGGACCAGCTCGGCAGAAATGCGCTTCCCGCTGCCGCTGCCCAATGAGCTTGGCCTACTAGGCCGCACCTTCGTGGATGTGGGCTCGCTTTCTGGTATTCCGGACAGCTACTCTAATCAGACAAAATACCCTGGCGCCAAACCGGTAGATGAGGCTGATCCGCGCGTCAGTGTTGGCGTCGGTTTTTCCTGGCGTAGCCCGATCGGCCTCATCAATGTTGATTTCGGTAGGGCCGTTGTGAAGAAAGACTACGACAAGACCCAAGTTTTCCGCCTTGGCTTTGGTACACGCTTCTAACACGGGATGATTGCCCCATGATCCGCCTTGTCTTTGCCGCTTTGCTAGCCTTTCCGATGGTGGCTGCAGCGCAGAACCAACCGGGCTGGTTTGTGCCTGGCCAACCCCAGGCACAGCCCCAGGCACAGCCCCAGGGGCAACCGCAAGGTCAGCGGCCCGCACAGCCCGCCACACCGCAGCGCCCTGCGCAGCCGGCCCAGGCAATCGCCCCTCTGCCCCCCAGCACGCCACCGCCGGCGGCCGTGATTGGCGTGGTGGATGTGCCGGAAATCCAGCGCGTTTCCACCGCCTTCAATCAAGTGCGCCAGGAAATCGAACGCCG
The DNA here is from genome assembly GCA_020249285.1 of Roseomonas sp. Taxonomy (GTDB): domain Bacteria; phylum Pseudomonadota; class Alphaproteobacteria; order Acetobacterales; family Acetobacteraceae; genus Neoroseomonas. The sequence goes on from JADCFX010000030.1 coordinate 48,103, forward strand.
CCGTACCAAGTTGAATGAGGATGTACAGGGCGAACAGCAGCGCTGGCGGGAAGAACAGCAGCGCCTTAGCAATGAACGTGGCGGGCTTTCGCCCGAGCAATTGCGCACCCGTGAACGCACGCTGCAGGACCAAATCACCGATAGCCAGCGCATCTTGCGCGACCGCGCGCGGGATCTGGAGCAATTGGCGCAACAGGCGTTACGCGAAATTGAGCAGGCACTTGCCATTGTTATCCGGCAGGTTGCCGCAAGCCGCAACATCAATCTGGTCCTGCCGCGGCCACTCATTATTTATAATGAGCCAGCGTTTGACATGACAGAAGACGTTGCGGTGCAGCTCAATCGCATGATCACGGCTGTCAATCTGCCGCCCGATCCATCAGCGGCACCGCCGCCACGCCCGACGGCTACGCCAGCGCCAGCGCCGGCAGCACCACGTCGGAACTGATTACCTTGGGTGCCGATAGCCATTTCTACGCCTCCGCCGGGCCGGTATCGCTTGGCGCGTTGCGTGCCGCGCTTGGGCTTGCAACCACAGGGGATGACTCGCGCGTTTTTGGCGGCGTTGCGCCACTGCATCTGGCGGGCCAGGATGATGTGGCCTTCATGGAGGGCCGCAAGCACCTGCCCGCGCTAAAGGCCACCAAGGCCGGCGCCGTCTTGGTTGAAGAAGCCTTTGCTGAGCACGTGCCGGAAGCTTGTGTCGCACTTGTGGTGGCCGCGCCTCAGGCTGGCTTTATTCGGATTGCCCGCCTGTTCCATCCGCCGGTGCAGCCAAGCCCAGGCATTCATCCAAGTGCGGTGATCGCGCCGGATGCTATCATCGGTTCAGGCTGCGAAATCGGCGCCTTTGTTTTCATTGGGCCGGGCGCTGAAATTGGCGCGCATTGCATTCTGGCGCATCACAGCTCGATCGGCGCCGGCTGCAAGCTTGGCGCGCATGGGCGCATCCATGCCCATGCCAGTATGGAATACTGCATCGCGGGTGAAGGCGTTGTGCTGCACCAGGGCGCGCGCATCGGTAATGAGGGTTTCGGCTTCATCACAACCGCTGAGGGCAAGCATGTCACCATGCCGCAGCTTGGCCGGGTGATCATTGGCGATGGGGCAGAAATCGGCGCGGGTAGCTGCATTGATCGCGGCGCGGGAGGCGATACGGTGATTGGGCCCGGCGCGCGGTTAGATAATTTGGTGCAGATCGGCCACAATGTGACCATTGGACGCGGCGCGGTGATTGTCGCCCAGGTGGGTATTTCAGGCTCCGCCAACATTGGTGATTATGCCGTAATAGCGGGTCAGGCGGGTGTAGCGGGGCATCTCAGCATCGGTGCAAAAGCGCGCGTGGGCGCACAAGCAGGCGTCATGAGTGATGTCCCCGCAGGGACCGATGTTGTGGGAAGCCCTGCCTGGCCGGCAAAGGAAACCTTGCGCGCCTTCGCGCGCCTGCGCCGCTTGGCGGCGACAAAGGGCAATGAAAAAGCAGGGTGACGATCATGTCTGAGGAAAACACCACCCCCACTGATATTGGCGTTATTGATATCGCCAAGATCATGCATGCGATCCCGCATCGCTACCCCTTCCTGCTCGTGGATCGGGTGGTTGATCTGGTGAAGAATGAAAGCTGCACCGGCATCAAGAACGTCACGATCAACGAGAATTTCTTCCAGGGCCATTTCCCGACCATGCCGGTGATGCCGGGCGTATTGATCATTGAATGCATGGCACAAACGGCAGCGGTGCTGGTGGTAGAAACCTTGGGGCCTGATTCGGCTGGCAAACTGGTTTATTTCATGACCATTGATAATGCGAAATTTCGTAAGCCCGTGGTGCCTGGAGATCAGATGCGCGTGCATGTGAAGAAGGAACGCCAGCGCGGCAATATCTGGAAATTCTCTGCCGAGGCCAAGGTGGATGGCAAGGTGGTAGCCGAAGCGACTTATGCCGCCATGATCCTGGACCGCTGAGCATGACTGAAATTCACGCGACCGCCGCCGTTTCGCCTTCCGCACAAATCGGCGCGGGCTGCAAGATTGGTCCCGGCTGCGTCATCGGCCCCGATGTGGTGCTGGAAGATGGCGTGGAACTGATTGCGCATGTGATGGTGGATGGCCATACGCGCCTTGGTGCGGGTGTGAAGGTGTTCCCCTTCGCCACCATCGGCATGGCGCCACAGGATTTGAAATACAAGAATGAACCGACGCGCTGTGAGATCGGCGCGCGTACACTCATCCGCGAACACGCCACCATTCATCGCGGCAGTGTGGGTGGTGATGGGATCACGCGCGTTGGTGCGGATTGCCTGATCATGGCAGTCGCGCATGTGGCGCATGATTGCCACTTGGCGGATCGCGTTATCTTGGCGAATAACGTCATGCTGGGTGGGCATGTGGAAATCGCCGATACGGTTTTTGTCGGCGGCGGTACGGCCATTCATCAATTCGTGCGAATTGGCCGCCAGGCGGTACTTGGCGGCATGAGCGGGATTGAAGCGGATGTGATCCCCTATGGTTCTGCCATGGGTAATCGTGCGCGGCTGATCGGGCTGAACCTGATTGGCCTCAAGCGGCGTGGCTTTTCGCGCCCGGAGATCCATGCGCTGCGCGCCGCCTTTCGCCTGATCTTTCGTGAACCGGGCGTCTTCAATGATCGTGTTGCAGAAGCCGAACAACGCTTCGCGGATGACAAGAATGTGCAGGAAGTGCTGCATTTCATCCGCAATACCTCTCGCCGGGGCCTGTGTAAGGCAGGGCGCGGGGGCGATGATACGGATGATGAGGCGGAATGAGCAAACGCCGCCCTCGCGCCCATAAGCGCTAACCGCAATCATGCCTGAGCCTCTCGGCGTCGTCGCGGGCGGTGGCAGCTTGCCGCTTCGCGTGGTGCAGGCAGCCTCCGCCATGGGACGGCCCGTGCATGTGGTGGTGCTGGACGGGCATGGCGATCCGGCTAGCTATTCCGGGCAATCCCATGTGACCTTGCGCTGGGGCTTGGCCGCGCAAATGCTGTCTTGGCTGAGGCAGAACGGCGTGCGGGAATTGGTGCTGGTGGGCAATGTGGCGCGCCCTTCTCTGCTTTCGCTCAGGCCCGATGCGGCTTCGATGAAGTTGATCGGGCGCATTGGTCGCGCAGCCTTCAATGGCGATGATTCCATCCTGCGCGCGGTGATGAGGGTGCTGGCCGAAGAAGGCTTTGAAGTGATTGGCGCCCAGGCGCTGCTGGCAGGACTGCTGCCGCAAGCGGCGCTGCTCGCTGGCCCCATGCCGGATGATATCGCCCGGGCCGATATCGCGCGTGGCCTTGCCGTATGCCATGCGATTGGCGCGGTGGATGTCGGGCAATCGGTGGTGGTGCAGCAGGGCTTGGTGCTGGGTGTGGAAGCCATTGAAGGCACGGATGCCTTGATCCTGCGCGCGGGCGCGCTGAAGCGCGAAGGCCCTGCCCCCATTCTGGTGAAGGCGCCCAAGCCCGCGCAATCAACATTGGCCGATCTGCCCACCATTGGCCCGAAGACAGTAGACTCCGCACTTGCCGCAGGGCTGCGCGGCTTGGCCTTTCAGGCAGGCGGGACCATTCTATTGGAACGTGAAACCACCATCGCGGCGGCGGAAGCGGCGGGGATATTCCTGCTCGCCTTCGATCCCGCTGACTTCAACAAAGGAGAGTCCCCATGAGCCAAGGTCGTTTTCTGCACACCATGCTGCGCGTCGGCAATCTTGACCGTAGCGTTGATTTCTACACGAAGCTGCTCGGCATGAAGGAATTGCGCCGGCGCGATGTGCCGGATGGCAAATATACACTGGTCTTTGTGGGTTACGCCGGGGAGGAAACCGGCGCTGGCGTGATTGAACTGACCTATAACTACGGGGTCGAGAAATATGAACTCGGCTCTGCTTTCGGCCATTTGGCGATTGGCGTGCCGAATGTGACCGCCACTTGCGATACGCTCCGCGCCGCCGGCGTGAAGATCACGCGTGAACCGGGGCCGGTGAAATTCGGCACCACCGTGATCGCCTTCATCGAAGACCCGGATGGCTACAAGATTGAGCTGATTGAACGCGCCTGATCAGCCGCTCGCCTTCAAACAAAAAACCGCGCGGGTTTATCCCGCGCGGCTTCAGTTTGGGCGTGACGCTTCAGGTATCAGTTGATGCGTTCACCATGCAGGGCGACATCCAGCCCCTCGCGTTCCTCTTCCTCAGTCACGCGCAGACCCACGATGACATCGGTGATCTTGAGCAGGATCCAGGTGGCAATCGCCGTATAGGCCATGGTGGCCGCGACAGCGATCACCTGCTTGATGAATTGCTCCATCCCGCCGGAAAGGCCATCCGGCAGCGCCGTGGTGGCGGAAAGCGGGCCATAGGCCAGGAAACCAACCAGCAAGGCGCCGACAATGCCGCAAATGCCGTGCACACCAAAGGCATCCAGGCTGTCATCATATTTCAGCGCGCGCTTCAGCGCCGTGGCGCCCCAATAACCCGCCACACCAGCAACCAGGCCGATGATGAGCGCGCTGCCAGGCAACACGAAGCCTGCCGCGGGGGTGATGGCCACCAAGCCCGCCACCGCACCGGATATCGCGCCCAGCACGGAAGGCTTGCCCTTGCCGATCCATTCGGCAGCCAACCAGGACAGCACCGCTGCTGCCGCCGCAATTTGCGTCACCAGCATGGCCATGCCCGCGCGACCGCCGGATGATCCAAGTGCCGAGCCAGCATTGAAGCCGAACCAACCCACCCAGAGCAGCGCGGCACCAATTACCGCAAAGCCAAGATTATAGGGCGATAGATTTTCTGACCCATAACCAACCCGCTTGCCGAGCACGATCGCGGCAACAAGCCCCGCTACGCCGGCATTGATATGCACCACCGTGCCACCTGCGAAATCCAGCGCGCCGAGTTCGAAAATCCAGCCATTCGGATGCCAGACCCAATGCGCGACCGGCGAATAGACCAGCAACGTCCAAAGCCCGACAAAAACCATCAGCGCAGAGAACTTCATCCGATCCGCAACCGCACCGGTGATCAGCGCAGCCGTGATGATGGCGAAGGTCATCTGGAACATCAGGAAGACCGATTCCGGGATGGTGGTGGCCACCGCCGCATCACCGGACCCCAGGGTAAAGGGCTTATCCCAATTCTCGGCAAGTCCGCCCAGGAAGAAGCGAGAGAAATCGCCGATCCAGGCATTGCCCTCACCAAAAGCGAGGCTATAGCCGGCCACCATCCACAGCACGGAAACCAGCGCGCAGATGGAAAAGGATTGCATCATGGTGGCGAGCACATTCTTCTTGCGCACCATGCCGGCATAAAACAGCGCCACACCAGGCACCGTCATCATCAGCACCAAAGCGGTGCTCACCAGCATCCAGGCGGCATCACCTGTATCCACCTTCGCCTCATCAGCAGCAAAGGCCGGCACGGCGGCCAGGCCAAGAAAAGCCGCGGCCATCCCGCAGCGAGCAAGGAACCTCATGGGTTTTCCCTTCTTGTCAGATGTTGCAAAAAGCGGGTTCACAGCGCGGATTCATCCGTCTCGCCGGTGCGGATGCGCAAAGCGCGTTCCACATCCATGACGAAGATCTTGCCATCGCCAATCTTGCCGGTGCGCGCGGTGCTGGCGATGGCTTCGACCACCGCATCCACCATTTCGGCGGGTACCGCCACTTCGATTTTTACCTTGGGCAGGAAGCTCACGTGATATTCCGCGCCGCGGTAGATTTCGGTTTGGCCCTTCTGGCGGCCAAAACCTTTCACTTCAGTCACCGTCAGACCCTGAACGCCAAGCGGGGTCAGCGCTTCTCGCACTTCGTCCAGCTTGAAGGGCTTGATGACAGCCATAACGAGTTTCATCGCGCTTTCCGTTCCTCTCTCTGGGCGGGAACCGACCCCCGCGTCAGCGAGAACATTCCAAATCCCGTGCCAGCCTGAGGGGCCACAAATGCGCTGAAATTGGGCGATTCTCGCGTGATATTCGCACGCAATTCATTCATTTGCATATTTTGTGGGCATAATTGGGTTTGCTGTTTTTAGGCTTGGTCGCCCCCCTGAGCCCCGGTAGGATGCGCCCCATGAAAGCTTCCCAGGATGTAGATGTTTGCGTGGTGGGTGCCGGGCCTGTCGGTGCCACCTTGGCCGCCAGGCTCGCCGGCGCCGGGGTCAAGACCGCGGTGGTTGACGCAGCCCCCCTGCCGCCCATGGAAATGCAGGCCTTTGATGGCCGCGCTTATGCCATTGCGTTGACCTCCAAACGGTTGCTGGAAGCCAGCGGCGTTTGGGAAAGGCTGCCGGTGGAACCCTGCCCCATCCTTGGCATTCGCGTGGCTGATGGCAGGCCGGGGGAGGCCCCCTCCCCGCTTTCGCTCCATTTTGACCATGCGGAGGTGGGCGAAGACCCTTTTGGCTGGATGGTCGAGGCGCGGTCCCTTCGCATCGCGCTCAATGCCCATTTGCCGAAATTGGCCAATCTTGCCGTCCATGCGCCCGCCAAGGCCGAGGTCACGCGCGATGCCGATGGTGCGACCATTACGCTTTCCACCGGCGCGCAATTCCGTGCCCGGCTGGTAGTGGGTGCCGAAGGGCGCAATAGCCCCCTGCGCGCCGCCGCCGGGATTCGCGTTTCGCGGCTCGATTATCATTGCATGGGCCTAGTCGGGTCCATCGCGCATGAAAAGCCGCATCGGCACATGGCTTTGGAGCAATTCCTGCCTCATGGCCCCTTTGCGCAATTGCCCATGCCGCCCTTGCCCGAGCACCCAAATGTCAGTGCCATTGTCTGGACCGACAAGACCGCGATTGCGGAGCGTTGCCTCGCCATGGATGATGGCGCTTACGGGCGGGAAATCGCACGGCGCCTTGGCGGGCATCTGGGCTGGGTGAAGCCGATTGGCCGCCGCTGGTCCTATCCGCTTTCGGCCATGCATGCCGCGCGCTACGTGGACACGCGCATGGCGCTGGTGGGCGATGCGGCGCATGGCATCCACCCCATCGCCGGCCAGGGGCTCAATCTTGGCTTTCGCGATGTTGATGCGCTGGCGTCGCTGGTGATTGAAGCTGTGGCGCGCGGGGATGATCCGGGTGGTGCCGCGCTGCTGGCGCGCTATCAGGCGAAGCGCCGGCCCGATAGCCTGCTGATGCTGGGGGCAACACATGTGCTGGAACGGCTTTTTGCCAATGACATCGCCCCCATCCGCATTGCGCGCCGGCTTGGCATTGGCGCGGTGGACCGCATACCGCGGCTCAAGAATTTCTTTGCGCGGCAAGCGATGGGGATGAATTCCGCTGCGGGGGCGCTGATCGGGAGGTAAAGTGGCAGGCGCGGTGCCGTTCAGCCCGCCGCATTCCAGGGATTGATGACCTTGAGCCCCGCTGCCGCGAAAGCACTTGCATCCCGCGTTGCCACCACAAAGCCCTGCGTGGCAGCAATGGCGGCGATATAGCCATCAGGCGTCGGAAAGCCCATCCCGGCAGCCCGCGCTTTGGCTGCGAGCAAGCCGTAATGCTGCGCGGCGGCAGTATCGAAGGGCAGGATGCGCCCGGCAAAAAGCCCCAGCAGGCCATCAAGCGCGGCGGTCAGGTTATCCTTGCGCCGACCTTTCGGCAGCGCGGCAATGCCAAAGGATAATTCCGCGATAGTCACTGCGGAAAGATACAGTGTCTCGGCCGCTTGCGCGTCCAGCCAGTCACGCACGGCGCGCTCCGGCGCCGGTTTCATCGCCTCAGAAATGATGTTCGTATCGAGCAGGATCATTCGAAGCTGAGTGGTTCCGCTGCGCGGGCGCTGCGGGTTTTTTCCAGCGCTTCGATATCGGCATTGGTCAGGCCAATCTTGCGGCTCATTTCCTGAAGCGCGGTGCCAAGCTGCAAACGGGCCTCCGGGCGGGCGGCCTCTTCCAGGATGGCGCGCATCTCCGCTTCCGTACTGCGCTTATGCTGCGCGGCACGGCGCTTCAGCGCGCGATGCGCTTCGTCGGACAGGTTGCGGATGGTGACGGCGGCCATGGTGGCGATCCTGGAGCCTTGATTGCGGTGCTATCATTATGCTTATTTTGCTATCAGATTGCAAGCTCTCCCATGCCCCCAAATGATTCTCTCCAAAACCGCGGCAGGGCCTATCGGTCCATTCTCCAAACGCCTGGATCGGGAGATGAAAGCCGCAGCGTTCCACAAGCGATTGACGCGCGCGCCGGCAGCCCGCAATCCTGTTTCCGACCACTGGAAGAAAGGGTGACTTCGATGGAAATGAACCGCCGGGCCTTGCTGCTGACTTCCGCCGCTTTGGCCGCCAATGTCGTCGCACCGGAAGCCGCCTTCGCGCAGGAACAACCGCGCCGGGGCGGCATTATGACGGTGCATTTCCCGACCGAACAGCGCATCCTGAACCCAAGCCTGCAGGCTTCCACCGGTGTCTACATCGTGGGTGGCAAAATCCAGGAACCGCTGGTGGATTTGGATGCCGCCGGCAATCCCGCGCCTTGCCTGGCCGAATCCTGGGAAGCGACGCCGGATGGCAAGACCATCACCTTCAAGCTGCGGCAGGGTGTCACCTGGCATGATGGGCGGCCCTTCACCTCGGCGGATGTGCAATTCACCGCCATGGAGATGTGGAAGAAGATCCTGAATTACGGGACGACGCTGCAATTATTCCTGGAAGCGGTTGATACGCCAGACGCGCATACCGCGATTTTCCGCTACAGCCGGCCCATGCCGCTGAACCTGTTGCTGCGCGCGCTGCCTGATCTTGGCTATGTATCCGCCAAGCATATCTATGAAGGGACAGATATTCGCCAGAACCCGGCCAATACCGCGCCCATCGGCACCGGGCCGTTCCGCTTCGTGCAATATGAACGCGGGCAATTCATCATCGCCGATCGCAATCCGAATTACTGGCGCAACAATATGCCTTATCTGGACCGCGTGGTTTGGCGCGTGGTGTCTGACCGTTCCGCCGCCGCCGCGCAGATGGAAAGCGGGCAATTGCTGTTCAGCCCGTTTTCGGCGCTATCCATCGCGGATTTCACGCGGCTTGGCCGCGACCCGCGCTTTGAAGTGACCACGCGCGGCAATGAGGGCAATGCGCGCACCAATACGCTGGAATTCAATTTCCGTAACCCCATCCTGGCCGATATCCGCGTCCGCCGCGCGATCGCCCATGCGCTGGATATTCCCTTCTTCATCGAAAACTTCCTTGGCCCCTTCGCCAAGGTTGGCACGGGGCCGATCCCGACCACCTCGCCCGATTTCTATCCGGCGAATATGCCGCAATACCCCTTCAACCGGGCCCAGGCGAACCGGTTGTTGGATGAAGCAGGGCATCGCCGTGGCGCTGGCGGCGTGCGTTTCAACCTCCGCCTCAATCCCGCCCCTTGGGGTGAGGATATCGCGCTTTGGTCCACCTTCATCCAGCAATCCTTGAATGAGGTCGGCATTCGCGTTGAGATTGTGCGGCTGGATGCGGCGGGCTTCCTGCGGACCGTCTACAATGACTGGAATTTCGATCTGGCGACAGGTTGGCATCAGTATCGTAATGATCCCGCTGTTTCCACCACGGTCTGGTATCGTTCCGGCCAGCCGCGTGGCGCACCCTGGACCAATCAATGGGGCTGGACCGATGAGGAAACGGACCGCGTAATTGACGCTGCCGCGACCGAATTGGACTCCGCGCGGCGCAAGGCGCTTTATGCGGATTTCGTGCGCCGGGCGAATACGGAATTGCCGCTTTGGATGCCGATTGAACAGATCTTCGTTTCCGTCATCAATCGGCGATTGCGGAACCATTCCAATACGCCACGCTGGGCGTCTTCATCCTGGCATGATCTCTGGCTCGCCTCCTGACGCGCGCCTGATTTCTGATGCGGGTATTGAGCCTCGCTGCCCGAAGATTGGCGGCGTCCTTGCCGACGCTGCTGATCATTCTGGCGGCCATGTTTCTTCTGCTGCAATTGGCGCCTGGCGATACGGTGGATGCGCTGATTGCGCAGATGGGTGGTGGTGGCGATGCGAAGCTGGCGGAAGAACTGCGCCGCTTCTATGGGCTTGATCTTTCCATCCCGGCGCAGCTCGGCAATTATCTGTGGCGGCTGATCCGCTTCGACCTTGGTTTTTCGGCGATTTACGGCAAGCCCGTTGCGACCGTGATTTTCGAACGCCTGCCCGCCACGCTTGCGCTGATGACAGCAGCGCTTTCCTTCGCCTTTTCCGTGGGGCTGGTGCTGGGTGTGATTGCGGCCAAGCGCGTGAATGGCTGGCCCGATACGGTGATTTCCACGCTTGGGCTGATCTTTTACGCCACGCCTTCCTTCTGGTTTGGGCTGATGGCGATTGTGTTGTTTTCCGTCCATCTGCAATGGCTGCCCGCTGGCGGGTTTGAGGATGTGGCGGCGGGCCTGACGGGCTTTGCGCGGCTGCGCGACATAGCCACGCATCTGGTGCTGCCCACGCTGACGCTTGGGCTGATATTTCTGGCGATTTATCTCCGCATCATGCGCGCTTCGATGCTGGAAGTGCTGACGCTGGATTTCGTGCGCACGGCGCGCGCCAAGGGCTTGGATGAAACGCGCGTCATGGTGCGCCATGTGCTCCGCAACGCCATGCTGCCCATGGTGACGCTGATTGGCTTGCAGGCCGGCACCATGCTGGGTGGTTCCGTGGTGGTGGAAAGCGTGTTCTCCCTGCCAGGGCTTGGGCGGCTTGCCTATGAAGCCGTGGTGCAGCGGGATTTGAATACGTTGCTTGGCATTGTGTTCATCTCGGCCCTGCTGGTGATTTTCGTGAATTTCCTGGTGGATTTGCTCTATGCGCGGCTGGATCCGCGTATTGGCAATGGGGGCGCGCCTTGATGGCCGCACTCAAGCGTTTTGCGGCGGCCTATTTGCGCAACCCAGCGGCAGGGCTTGGGCTTTTGCTGCTGATCACGATCATCGCCATGGCGCTGACGGCAGATTGGTTCTTTCCGCGCGATCCGCTTTCCCTGGCCGGGCGCCCGCTGCAATGGCCAGGCGCCAATCCGCGCTTTCCCTTGGGCACCGATAATTCCGGGCGCGACATCGCGGCACAAATCTTTCATGGCGCGCGGGTTTCGCTACTGATTGGGCTGGTCGCGACCTCCATCGCCGTTGCTATTGGCATCGTGATTGGCGCGCTGGCTGGTTATTACGGCGGTGTGGTGGATGATGTGCTGATGCGCCTGACTGAAGCGTTTCAGACCCTGCCGAATTTCCTGCTGTTGCTGGTGCTGGTTTCGATCTTTGGGTCAGAGCTTATCACCGTGGTCGTCGCGATTGGCGTGGTTTCCTGGCCCGCCACGGCGCGGCTGACGCGCGCTGAATTCCTCAGTCTCCGCAACCGGGAATTTGTGCAGGCATGTCGCGGGTTAGGCATGGGGGATGGGCGGATCATCTTCCGCGAAATTTTGCCCAATGCGCTGCCGCCGGTGATTGTCTATGCCAGTGTTGTCATGGCGGTTGCCATTCTGCTGGAAAGCGCTTTGGCCTTTCTGCGGCTTTCCGATCCCAATGTCGCTTCCTGGGGCAATCTGATTGGCCTAGGGCGCGATGTGCTGCGCGTGCAATGGTATGTTTCGGCCATTCCGGGCATTGCCATTCTGGTGACGGTGCTTGCTGTCTCCCTTGTTGGGCAGGGCTTGAATGATGCGCTGAACCCAAGGCTGAAAGGCCGATGAGCGCGGTGCTTTCCCTGCAGGGCCTTACGGTCGCCCTGCCGCGCGGGGCGGATCGGCCTGAGGCTCTGCGGAAGGTTTCGCTTGACCTTCATGCGGGCGAAATTCTCTGCGTGGTTGGCGAAAGCGGTTCCGGCAAATCCATGATGGCGAGTGCAATCATGCGCCTGCTGCCGGACAATGTGCGCATTTCAGGCGGCAGCATGCTGTTCGAGGGCAAGGACCTCGCCAGCGCGGATGAGGCGACCATGCGCGCATTGCGCGGTGCGCGCATTGCCATGGTGTTCCAGGAACCCATGACCGCGCTCAATCCCTTGCGCAGCATTGGTGATCAGATCGCGGAAATGTTCCGTATCCATACCAGCCTGAGTGCCAATGAAATTGAAGCACGCGTGCTGGCACTGCTGGACGAAGTGCGCATCCCGCACCCCGCGGAAGCCGCCCGCGCCTTCCCGCATGAACTCTCCGGCGGGCAGCGCCAGCGCGCCATGATTGCGATGGCCTTGGCACTTGATCCTGTGGTGCTGATTGCCGATGAACCGACCACGGCGCTTGATGTCACCACCCAGGCGCAAATCCTGGCGCTGATCCGCGATTTGCAGCGGCGCAAGGGCACCGCGGTGCTGTTCATCACGCATGATTTCGGCGTGGTGGCTGAAATCGCTGATCGCGTTGCAGTGATGCAGCATGGGATTCTGGTGGAACAGGGGCCAGCGCGCGATGTTTTGCATCAGCCCCAGCATGATTACACCAAGGCGCTGATCGCCGCCGTCCCGCCGCTGAAAGCCCCGCCACCACGCGCGATTTCCAGCGAAACCATCCTGAAGCTGGAAGGCGTACAAAAAACCTATCGCAGCGGCGGCTTGTTTGGGCGCAAGCGGCGCGAGGTCCATGCGGTGCGCGATGTGACGCTGTCTCTGCCCAAGGGCGGCACGCTTGGCGTGGTGGGCGAATCAGGTTCAGGCAAATCCACACTCGCGCGCTGCATCACACGGCTGGTACAAGCCGATGGTGGTGCCATTCGCCTGGATGGTATTGATCTTTTGCATCTGTCGAAGCGGGAGGCTCGGCAAGCCGCCCGGCGCATTCAGATGGTGTTTCAGGACCCCTATGGCTCGCTCAATCCACGCCGCCGCGCGGGCGAATTGGTGGCGCAGGGCCCGATGATCCATGGCATGGCGCGCGATGCCGCCATGGCGAAGGCGCGGGAATTATTTAGCCTGGTCGGGCTTGATCCGGCAGCGATTGAACGCTTCCCGCATGAATTTTCCGGCGGGCAGCGCCAGCGCATTGGGCTTGCGCGCGCGCTGGCAATGGAGCCGGAAGTGCTGGTCGCGGATGAACCAGTCTCCGCACTTGATGTTTCCGTACAAGCGCAGGTTTTGAAGCTGCTTGCGGATTTGCGCGAAAGGCTTGGGCTTTCGATTGTTTTCATCACGCATGATCTGCGCGTGGCGGCGCAGGTTTGCGATCTGGTCGCGGTGATGAAGGATGGCGTGGTGGTGGAACACGGCCCCATCGCGCAAGTTTTCGAGGCGCCGCGCCATGCCTATACGCAGGCTTTGTTGGCTTCCGTCCCCGGGCGCGGTTTCGGCGCCTAGGCTATCAGGCTGCGCGGGCCGAGGCGCGCCACATCACAATCCCCACCACCAAAGCCGGCACACCGCACAGCAAAAAACCAATGCCATGGCTGTTGGTCACGGCAAGCTGCGCCGCATAGATCACCGGCAGGATGAAGGCACCGACCTGACCAAAGGACAGTACACCACCCGTCGCAGCACCCCGCATGCCAGGTGGTGCCAACCGCGCCGCTTCAGACAGCAAAACGCCATGCCAGGACATGGCGGTGGCGCTCATCACCGTCGCAATGGCGGCAATCAGCAAAGGATGCCACGCCGCACTGTATAGGCTCATCAGTACCGCACTCACGGCCATGCCAAGCGAAAGCCCCGCCATCACACGGCGCGGCGAAACCCGGCCACTGCCAAGCCAGCCCCAGAAAATCCGCATCGGCACCGCAATCACCATGGCAATGGCAAACATCAGCCCCGCCGCCGCCAGATCGTAATTCAGCGCGGTCAGATACAGCACGTAATAGCTGGTGAAGGCGGTTTGCAGCCCGTTGAAGGCAAAGCAGGCCAGCGATAATTCGCGCAAATCCTTGGATTTCAACACTGCCGCCAGCGTGGTGCGGAAATCCGAAAAATGAAAGCTGCGGCTAGGCACACGATCAGAGTCAAATTCGCCGCGCAACGGTTCCAGCATGATGGCGAATAGGAAGCAGGCGACAGCCGTGACCAGCAATGCACCACTCCAGCCCCAATACAAAGTCATCAGGGGGCCAAGCAGCCCAGCGAGTAACAGCCCCGCCGGCACTGCCGTTTGCTTGATGGAAAATACCAAGGGCGCCTGTTTTGGCGGTGAATAGCGCCCAAGCAGATGCGAACTTGCGGGGGTGGAAGTCGCCGCCCCTCCGCCGCCAATAATCGCCGAAATCAGGAAGAACAGCAGCGGCCCCGCGGCGGCGAGTGCCATGCCCGCCGCCAGAAACACCAGCGCCACCTGACTCATGCGGAGCGCGCCATAGCGGATGATGAAGCTGCCGCAGCCAAGCTGAAACACCAGCGAAGCCAGCGCCGCCGCGCCGACATAAACGCCGACCAGGGCAGGGTCTATGTGCAAATCCTCGATAATCGCGGGCGCAATGACCAGCGGCAGGGTGCGACCGATGGAAGCAAAGGTCTGCTGCACAAACATGGCCCCAAGGGCCAGGAACAAAAGCTTCTTCGCCGTATCCGCTACCATGAAGACCAAAATGACCCCAGAAGGATAAACGAGCCTAGGCGCGTTTGGGGGTTGGCGAAAGATACCAAGAAAGGTTCAGCCGTCATCCTCGGCATAGGGGTTGCGCGGGGATCGCATTTGCAGCCGGATCGGCACGCCCGGCATGGTGAAATGCTCGCGGAAGGAATTCACCAGATAGCGCCGATAATCCTCCGGCAATTCATCAGCCCTTGTGCCGAAGATCACCATCGTGGGCGGACGCGCCTTGGGCATGGTGGCGTAGCGCAGCTTTATCCGCTTGCCATCCACCAGGGGCGGCTGATGCCGCGCGAGTGCCGCTTCAAACCAGCGATTGACCTCCCCGGTCGGGATGCGCCTGTTCCACAGCGCATAGGCCGCGCGCACCGCGGGCATCAACTTATCAACGCCCCGCCCGGTTGCTGCCGAAAGCGGCACCACGGGCACGCCTTTCGATTGCGCCAGCGATGTCATCAGCGCATCTTCCACGCGCTTGCGCGCCGCATTACGATCTTCCACCGCATCCCATTTATTGAGCGCGATCACCAAAGCGCGGCCTTCGCGCTCCACCAAGCGGGCAATGCGCAAATCCTGTTCATCCATGCCAAGCAGCGCATCCAGGACCAGCACCACCACTTCCGCTTCCTTGAGTGCTGCAAGGGAGGACGCGACCGACATCTGCTCCAAAGTTTCCTGCACACGGGCTTTCTTGCGCATGCCGGCAGTATCCACCAGCCGCACCTCACCGCCGGTGGAATCGCGCCATTGCACAGCAACCGCATCGCGAGTCAGGCCGGGTTCGGGGCCGGTGATCATGCGGTCTTCACCAAGCAGCGCGTTCAACAACGTGGATTTGCCGGCATTGGGCCGGCCCACAATGGCCAGGCGCAGCGGGCGTTCTACATCTTCTGCCTCAGCCTCATGCTCTGGCAGAGGGCCAAGCTTGGCCGCGATTTCATCATGCAGATTGCCAAAGCCATCGCCATGTTCGGAACTGACCGGCACCGGGTCGCCCAGGCCCAATTCAAAGGCTTCCATGGCGGCGGTGGTGCCGGCGCGGCCTTCTGCCTTATTCGCGACAACCAGCACCGGCACGCGCATCCGCCTGAGCCAAGCAGCGAAAGCGCGATCCGCGGGCGTGATGCCGGCGCGCGCGTCCATCACAAACAGCACGAGGGAGGCACCGCGCAAAGCGGCCTCAGAACTCGCGCGCATGCGGCCGGGCACGGTATCGGGTGGGGCTTCCTCAAGCCCGGCGGTATCCACCAAGGTCACATCGCGTCCGGCGATGCGCGCGGTCACTTCCTTCCGGTCACGTGTGACGCCAGGCGTGTCATGCACAAGCGCGATGCGTCGCTGCGCTAGCCGATTGAACAGCGTGGATTTGCCGACATTGGGCCGGCCCAGAATGACAATGACGGGCTGCATCAGACCCTTCGGATCAGCCTTCGCCCGCAAAGGCGATCAGGCTGCCATCATCGGTCGCCAGGATCAGCCGCCCCCCCACCACGATCATCGGCAAGGAAAGCGCGCCTAGCAGGCGCTGCCGCGCCAGCACATCGCCATTGGATGGATCAAGCGAAACAAGCTCCGCCAGGCTGGTGCCGACAAAAAGTCGCCCGCCGGCCAATAAAGGAGAGGATAGCTGCACCAGTGGCTGCGGCCGATTGCCCTGCGCCGGCGGGCGGAGCGAAACCGCCCAGCGGGCCATGCCTGTTTCGCGCTGCAAAGCTGCGACTTCACCGGAATCGGTCACGCCAAACACCCATTCGCCTGCGGCCCAGGGCATTTCTGTGCCACCAAATTCGCGTTCCCAAATGCGCCTGCCAGCGCGCAGATCAATCGAAAGCCCGATCCCGCCCATGCCAATGGCAATGACATCATTGCCCGAAATCACCGGCGCGGCGCGCACACTGCCCACATCGGCAAGGCTGGTGCCGCCGGCGGCGGCCAGGCTGTCACTCCAGAGCACCCTTCCATCATTGGCCCGGAAGGCCAGGATTTCACCGGAAGGAAAGCCCGCCACTACAATATCACCAGCAATGGCGGGCGGCGGCAGGCCAAGTGGCACGGTCTGGATTGCCTGGGCACGGTAGCGCCAAAGCACTTTTCCATCTTCGGCCGAAAGCGCCACCAGCGTGCTTTCCAGGGTCGTGACAAAAATCCGGCCATTGGCGATGGAAGCCGCACCGCGCATGGGCGCCTGCAGGCGCACGCGCCATTTAACCGCGCCATCAGCGGCGGAAAGGGCAAGCACCTCAGACAGCACGGTGGTGACAAAAACCGTATCGCCTTCCACGATCACGCCAACGCCGCCGCCATCGCCGCGTTCATTTTCCGGGCGCGTATCAACGCGCCAAAGCCGCGCGCCATTGGCGATGTTGAAGGCGGAAACAAAGCCAGTCGCATCGCCCATGAAAACGCGATCCGCGCTGGCAACCGGGCCGGCGACAACGCGGCGGCGGAAGGAGGTGCCCGTGCCGAAGCTAGCCGACCACGCCTGACGCAGATTGGCACCAAGCGCGATATGCCCGCCCGTATGGCTCGCCACGCCGCCAAGCTGAGGCCAAAGGCTGCGCTGTTCCTGCGGAGGCAGGGCGATCGTCAGCCCGCGCGCTTCGGCATCCGCTTCAACGCTACGATCCGGCAGCGTCATCACCGGCTTGCGTTCACCAACAATTTTCACGCGGCGTTCGCCGAAAATACTATCCAGCGTTTCGCAGCCGGCCAGAAGCCCCGCCGAGCCCAGCAGCCAAGCGCGCCGAGAAATATCCCGCCCTGTCATCCTTCAAGCCCCATCGCCAAGCGTTGTGCCCTTTCGCGGACGCCACGCGGCGCCGTGACATCAGCGGCCAGCGCCTGGAAGGCTAGGCGCGCTTCATCCCGCCTACCGGCACGCAGCGCAATCAGGCCCGCCACTTCGCGCGCCGAGGCATTCCAGGCCGATTCGGGCCTGGCCAGCGGCGTAATGCGCGCGGCCAGCATGGCCAAATCCCCCTGATCAAGCGAACGAATCACCCAAAGCAAGGACGCCAAATCGCGATAAAGCGGATCAGCACTGCTATCGGAGGCAATCGCCTCATAAAGCCGAAGCGCTTCCGGCAAATCCCCGGTTTCGGCCTTGAGCGCAGCAGCGCGCAGCCGGGCCAAATCACGATAGCCAGCAGGCGCCCCGCGCGACGCTTCTTCAAAGCGCTGCGCCATGGATTTGAGGTCCGCGCCTTCGGCTTCCGCCGCGCGATGCGCCGCCATGAAGGCCATGCCGGCCTTTTCAGCCTCTCGCGCTTCATACCAGCGCCAGCTTTGATGGGCGCCAATGCCGGCCAGCACAAAGATCAGCACGCCCAAGACCAGGGTCCCGTAGCGCTTCCAAAGCCGGCGGGCGCGTTCAGCGCGGAGGTCTTCCGCAACCTCGTCAAAGATATCGGGCAAGGGGGTCCTCAAGCATCATGAAGGTCTCGCACAGGGCTAAGGCCTATCGCGGCGGCGGTCAAACGGGGAATTTTGTGGTTATGGGGGTGCCTGGTAATAATTTTAGGAGAAAATTTGCAATTCATTAACTTCTATGGCGTCTCTTGGCCTCATGCAGTTCCCCCGCCCCCTCTGCGCCCTTTTGTTGCTGCTTGCCGGCTGTAATGGTGTTCAAGCCCCTGGCGCGCCCTTGCTGGCCATTCCCGCCGTGATTGAAGGGGCTTCCCTTGTCACCTTACAGCGCGGGGTCGGGGATACGGTGGTGTCGCTGGTCACCGGCCAGGATTGTTCCTATGTCCGGCTCGCCAAGGGGCAGACCTATTGCGCATCAGACCCGCCGCCGCCAGTGCAGCCCGTTTGTACCCGGAGCCTGGGCAAGGTGGATTGCTGGACGACGCCACCTGTGGCCACGCCGCCTTATCGCAATGTGCGCGACGGGCCTTATGAATTGACCGCCGAACAGGAACGCAACCGCACGGCGCGCTGGCCGAAGCTGTTCTGAGTGGTGCCGCCCGGCACCTTTCAAAGAAACTGCGTCAGCCGATAAAACCGCGCGGCACTGCGCCAGAACAAATCAGCCTTTTCCTCAGCCGAGGCGCCAGCGGCGATGCGCTTGAAGGCGTTCCAGCCGACCGCATAACCATAGCCGCCCTTATCCACCGGGAAATTGCTTTCAAACATGCAACGCTGCGTGCCGAAAAGCGCGATGCAGCGTTCCATCCAGGGGCGCCAATGCTGCGCCAGTTCTTCCGATGAGGGCGCCATCGCGCCCGCTTCAAGCCCAAAACCCGGCAGGCGCATCCCAAGCCCGCCCAGCTTCACCATGACATTCGGGCATTGCGCCAGTTCCGCCATATTGCGCGACCAAGCGGCAAAGACCTCATCACGCTTACCGGCATAAGGGCCGATGCCAAGAATCCCGCCGCAATGATCCAGCACGATCGGGATTTCGGGGAAGGCGCGCGCGAGTGAGGCCAAGCGCGGGATTTGGTGGAAATAAATCCAGGCATCAAAAGAAAGCCCATTCCGCCCAAGGGCGGCGAAGCCAGCACGAAACGCAGCGCTGTCCATCATGTCTTCCGCTGGCGTATAGGCCGGGTTCAGCATGACGGGGTCAGGGTCCCAGGTCGCGATATGGCGAATACCGCGAAACCTGCCGCCGGCAGCCGCGATATGCGCTTCCAGCACCGGCTGCACGGCATCCCCCAGCGTCAGATCGGCATAGCCCACAATGCCGGCATTGGCGGCGATATCGCCATAGATGCCGCTGGCGAACATCGCGGCGATGCCGGTGACGAATTCCGTCTCACCCACCGGCTTCAAGGCCTCAGGTCCTGCGGCGCGGTGCATGGACCGGGCCTGGACATAAACTGTCGCCTTCACGTTATGGCCGCTTTTCAGATCGGCCAGGAATTCATCATGCAAATAGCGCCAGCCCGGGCGGTCCCAAAGATGGTGATGCGGATCGATGATCACCTGCGCGGGGTCCAGGATTTCCTCCTGCCGTGCGGCGAGCCAATCCTCTCGGACGGCAAGGTAATGCTGCACCTGATGTTGGGACATGGCGTGTTCCTGACCGCGAGGCTTTAAGCGCCCATGGGATGGCGCTTTGCGCCAAGCGTCAAGCCTGTGCGAGGCAAGCTGCTTGTTCTATGCTCCCCCCAACATCTGAGGACCCTTCCATGCTCACCAGAAATGCCAAGGGCGTTTTCGTTATTGCGCCCACGCCCTTCCTGCCCGGTGGCGCGCTTGATATGGCCAGCGCGGATCGCATGACCGATGCCTTTCTGGCTGCCGGCGCCAGTGGCCTGACGCTGCTTGGCGTAATGGGTGAAGCGCCGAAGCTCGATCAGGAAGAAGCGATCAGCTTCGTCAAGCGCGTGATCAACCGCGTGGCGGGGCGCGTGCCGGTGGTGGTGGGTGCCTCGGCGCCTGGTTTTGCCAGCATGCGCGCTGTGGCGCGCGGTGCGCTTGATTTGGGGGCGGCGGGCATCATGGTGGCGCCAGCACCGGGCCTTAAGGGCGATGATGCGGTGCTGTCCTACATCATGCAGGCCATGGATACGGTGGGCGATGCGCCCTTTGTATTGCAGGATTTTCCGCAACTGACCGGCATTCATATCAGCGCGGCCATGGTGGCGCGCGCCGCCGCTGACCCGCGGCTGGTGATGCTGAAGGCGGAAGATTATCCTGGGCTTGATAAGCTTTCCGCCATTCGCCGGATGGAAGCCGAAGGCAAGATGCCGCGCATCAGCATTCTGGGCGGTAATGGCGGTCAATTCCTGCCCGAAGAACTGGGGCGCGGCGCGGATGGCATCATGACCGGCTATGCCTTCCCGGAAATGCTGGCCCAAGTGATTGCGCTAACGGCGGAAGGCAAGCGCGACGCCGCGCAGGATGCCTTTGATCTTCATCTGCCATTGATCCGGAGCGAATTGCAGCCCGGCCTTGGCCTTGCGATCCGCAAGCATATACTGGCGCGGCGCGGTATCATCGCCCATGCGGCCTTGCGTGCGCCCGGCCCCAAGCTTTCGCCGGAAACCACGGCGGAAATTGATTACCTGCTGGCGCGGCTGCAAGCACGCGGCGGCGCCAAACTTCCCTGACCATCACAAGTTTTACAAACAGGAGGATACCCATGCCCAAAATCGCCATCGCCGTTGAATTCAAGATCAAGGAAGGCGAGCACGCTGCCTTTGACGCGATCATCCGCGAACATGCCCGCCTGACGCTGCAGGAAGAACCAGGCTGCGAGCGCTTTGATGTGCTGCAACCGCTCGACAAGGATGGCGCGCATGACAAAAGCCGCGTGATGCTGTGTGAAGTGTATCAGGACCGCGCGGCGGTTGATGTGCACACCAAGAACCCGCGCCTTGCCAAGGTGCGCGATGCCTATGCGGCGCTGATCGAAGGCCGCACGCTGACGCTTTGTGAGATGTGAGGCAGAAGGGCGCTGCATCACGCAGCGCCCTTCAAATCCCGCACCATGAGTTCATCCGAGATTCCCGACTGACCTCATGTCGAGGGCTCAAAACCCGCCATCATCTCAACATCAGTCCATAGATTCTTTTGGCCAAAACATATTTTATCAAGTGGTTGCTGCGGCCGGATAATCTGTCAGGCGCCAGACCAAAAAGATCGCTATGCCGGCGACAATAAAGAAAACCTGTGCCCCCGAGACAAGCATCGGCGCGAAGAGTGCCAATCCAATCAGGCTTGGGCCGACGATGAGTTCTACCAAGGCGTGAAGCCGCATCGGTACAAGTTTCAGAAGCCCAAGTGGCATATTGCTGAGAACCGTCATCAGCAGATGGACGCCCGCCAGCAGGTAGGACAGAAGCGCCGCCGTTCCTACGAAGCCCAGAAGGCTTGGGGCCACCAAAAACAACCCAACGGTAGCGTAGTCGATGATTCCGTGGATGATCGGGGAGATCGGTTTCATAGGGTATCCTCCGTTTGCGTTAGAATTGGAACGATTAGCCTTTGGGTTTACGAGCGACGTCATTGGACAAGAGGTCCGACAGCTGCTCGATTCAAGGAATGGCCTCGATAAGCGTGCTGGCGATGTCATCGATGGCCTTCTGTGGAAGGCCCCCTTTTGCCAGCACGAGAAGTCCCTGAATGCCGGCGACAAGAAAAATTGCGTATTGATCGCGTTGGGCCGGCGATAAGTGGCTGCCGTCGCTTGCCGGTTTCGATAGTGCCGCCGCAATCCGTTTCTGAAGAAGCTCAATCCCGCGCTTCAGCCTGACGGAAATTTCCTTATCGTCGTGGCCCAATTCCAGGGCCGTATTGCCAAGAAAACAACCTCGCCAAACATTGCCGCTCCGGGCCAATTGGAAGATCGCGCCAAAAATGGCCTCCACGGCTTCGCGCCGGGTGGTGACATCCCTGGCAAGGTCGGCAAGCCCTGCATCGACTTTCGAAATGTAGAGATCCAGCGCGGCAAGGAAGACAAGGCGCTTCGACTTGAAGGCGTTGTAGAAGCTCGCGCGGCCCAATTCCATGCCTTTGAGCAAGTCCGGCATGGGCGTTCCGCCGAAGCCGCCCTGCCAGAAGACCTGCAAGGATGCGTCCAGCGCATCGTTGGGGTCGAAGGATTTCGATTTCATACTCGGAACATTAGACCATTCGGTACAATATGGCAAGCGCTAATTTTCAGCGGGCACCGGAAATTTCAAAAGCCATGAGCTGGGCCTATCAAGGCCTTGGGACACGGATGCATTGGCGCGGCGGCATGAAATTGCGGGCTCGGGTGCCGGCGCCCTCGCCTTGGTCGGGTTTGGCAGGCCCGCCAAGGGCCAAAAACCTACCCCGCCAAAGCCGCCTTCACCGCCGCGAGCGCTTCCGAAGCCTTGGCCGCATCCGGCCCGCCGGCCTGCGCCATATCGGGCCGCCCACCGCCGCCCTTGCCGCCGACAGCCGCCGAGGCAGCGCGCACCAAAGCCACCGCATCGGCGCGGCCCTTGGCGGCATCGGCCACTGCAACGACGATACTCGCCTTGCCTTCAGCCGTGCTGATCAGCGCGACAACATCGGCCGTGCCGCCTTTCAGAATAGCCTCAGCCAGGCCCTTCAAATCGCGCGGCGGCACTTCGCCAAGGTCGCGCAGCGAAAGCCGTAGCCCGGCCACTTCCTCAATCTCCGCCCCGCCGCCACCGGTCGCGAGCTTCTTGCGAAGCTCCGCCACATCGCGTTCCAGCTTGCGCCGTTC
>JADCFX010000031.1 GCA_020249285.1 Roseomonas sp.
GGCTGACCGGAACGGGCGCGACGCCGGTGGATGGTGCGCTCACCACCTATTACACCGATATCCAGACCGGCGTTTCGGAAGGCGCGCTTTCCTTCTTTGTCGGCATTCTGCCAACCCGCGTGCATGAAGTGGCGCGCTACATCACCAAATGTGATGTGGGTGCGATGTATGTCGGCGGTATTGCGGCGAATAAGCAGCGTTTTGATCGTTGGCCGGAAGGTGTGCGTCGCGCCATGACGGAAGCGGGCAAAACGACAACGCAGGCGCATATTCGCGATGTCTCCGCCCGTATCGCGGCGGCCGAGGCGGAGATGCTGCGCCAAGGGTCCGTTATCACCACCCTGCCGGCGGCGGAACGTGAGCGTTGGATTCGTGGCCTACCGAATATTGCGCGCACTTGGGTGGATAGCTCTGGCCCCGCGGCGCGGGACGTGCTGAACGCCTATTTCGCGGCTATCCGCGCTGCAGGCCAGACGCCTGGTCGGAATTGGGATCGCGAAGTTTCTGCCTGATCAGAAAGGCGTATCAAATTGGCCGATGACATTGATATGGCGGCGCTTGATAGCGCCGCACCATCGCAGAGCTCAGGCCCAATCCAGATGCTGCTTGATGGCTTAGCCGCCATTGGCACCATCTGGACCTTTGGGCTGATGCTGTTGATCTGTGCCGATGTCATTGGCCGATCCTTCCTGAATGCGCCCATCACCGGTGTTGCGGAAATCGCCGCGCACTCGGTGGTGGGGATTGTCTTTCTGCAGATTGGCGCCACCATCTATCACCGCCGCATGACGCGTGCGGATTTCCTGATCCAGCGTGTTCTGATTAGGGCGCCGCGTTTTGGGCGCGGGGTTGAAGCGCTGTTTTTCCTGATCGGCGCCCTGGTCATGTTCTTCATCGCGCAAGCCGCTTGGCCGGGCATGTGGAATTCCATCAATCTTCGCGAGTTCTTCGGCGTTCAGGGGCTTTTCACCGTGCCGACCTGGCCGTTTCGCGGCCTGATCGTGCTGGGCGGCGTGGCGGGCGGTATTGCCTATCTGGCGGTGTTTGTCGCCGAACTGCGCGGGATGCTGACCCGCCATGGATGATACCTCCCTTGGCTTTGCGCTGATTGGCGTGATGGTGACGCTTATCATCATTGGCCTGCCCATCGGCATTACGCTGATTTCAACCGGTGCCATTGGCGTTTGGTTGATCCGCGAAAACACCGATCTTGCCTTTCGCTTTACAGCCTTGGCGACTTATTCCGGCATTCAGGATTATCTGTTTGCGACCATCCCGCTTTTTGTGCTGATGGGGCTGCTGGTCAGTATTTCCGATGTCGGGAAAGACACATTCGATGTCGCGCAGAATTTACTGAAACGTGTCAAAGGCGGCCTTGGCATCGCGACCGTTGGCGCCAATGCGGTATTTGCGGCGGTAACGGGCGTTTCCATCGCCTCGGCCGCGGTCTTCACCAAGGTAGCGGTGCCCGAGATGGTACGGCACGGCTACTCCATGCGCTTCGCGACGGGCACTGTGGCGGGCAGCAGTATCCTTGGAATGCTGATACCGCCTTCGCTCTTGATGATCGTTTATGGCGTGCTGGCTGAAGTTTCGATCGGGTCCATGTTCATCGCCGGCGCCATACCTGGCATCATCATCGCCATCGGCTTTGCCGTCATGATCTGGTGCTATGCGAGCTTCGCGCCGCAGCGCATCATGAGCCAATCTCCACCCGCAGCCATGGATGATGAAAAACTGATGGGCCCGGCGGAGATGCTGGGCAAATCGCTGCCCATCATGGCGCTTGTGGTGCTGATCCTGGGCGGGCTTTACACGGGCTTCTTCACGCCAACCGAAGCCGGCGCAGTGGGTGCGGCGGGCGCCTTGCTGATCGCGCTGGTGCGCCGCCGCTTGGATGCCGCAAAATTCTGGCGCGTCTTGCGCGAAACCGGCCTGGTTTCGGCAGCCATCCTGTTCCTGCTGATTGCAGCAGGGCTTTATTCGCGCATGCTGTCCATGGCGGGTGTGCCCAATGCCATTGGCGATTTTGTGGAACATCTGGGGCTTGGGCCTTACGGCTTTCTGTTTGCCTTCGTGATTGTCATTCTGCTGATGGGGATGATTCTGGACAGTACCTCTATCCTGCTTATCATGGTGCCGATTGGCGCGCCGATTGCGACCGCCATGGGTTTTGACCTGATCCATTTCGGTATTGTCACCATCATCGCCGTGGAGATGGGACTGCTGACGCCGCCCTTTGGCATCTCGGTTTTCACCGTGAAGGCAACGCTGGCCGATCCGAAGGTGAGCATTGAAACCATCTTCGCCGGGGCTTTTCCCTTTGTGGTGGTGATGGGCTTGGCGCTGATTCTGATTGCCTTCTTCCCGATCCTGTCGACCGCGCTGGTGCGCTGACGGAATGGTCTAGCAGGCTGCTGAAAAGCTGTCATTGAGCGTCGCAATTTTGGCGCGCGAGAATGATTTCAACGCTGCCTGCGCCTGGGCGCAAGTATTTTCAGTGACTTTTTGGCCCTGTTGGCTCGCTCGGGACAGACTGGGGGCATCATGCTGGACTTGTCGCGTATTTATGCCGCTCCGACTGCTCGTTTAGGCTGCTTGGCGTTCGAAGGCCAGAGGGCTTTTGCCCCCCAACGCTGA
This sequence comes from Roseomonas sp., assembly GCA_020249285.1. Classification (GTDB taxonomy): domain Bacteria; phylum Pseudomonadota; class Alphaproteobacteria; order Acetobacterales; family Acetobacteraceae; genus Neoroseomonas. The sequence continues at coordinate 2,641 of JADCFX010000031.1, forward strand.
ATGCCTTCGGCGCGGGTTATAAAAGCCGTTGATGTATTGAAAGATGCTAGTTTCGGCTTGGCGGCGGGTTTCCCATGTCCTGCGCCAGATCAGCTCGGCCTTGATGGTCTTGAAGAACGTCTCGACAACGGAATTGTCAGAATAATTGCCTTTGCCACTCATTGACGGCCGCAATCCGTGTTCGCGCAGGATTTTCTGGTAATCGTGCGAACAGTATTGGCTGCCACGGTCGCTATGGAAAATGCAGCCCCGCGGCGGGGACCGTAGCGCGATGGCCATTGTCAGCGCGCGGATCGCCAGGTCGCGTTTCAGGCGATCGCTGACGGCCCAGCCGATCACGCGCCGGGAGTGCAGATCCAGGATCACCGCCAGATAGAGCCAGCCCTCGCGGGTTTAGATGTAGCTGATGTCGCCCGCCCATTGCTGATTGGGCCGGTCCGCAGTGAAGTCGCGCCCAAGCAGGTTCGGCGCGATGTTGAAGGTGTGATCGCTGTCAGTCGTCGCTTTGAACTTGCGTGTTCTTTCAACGATAATCCCGTTCTCTCGCATCAGCCTCCCGACACGCCGGTGCCCCACATCGACACCAGCTTCCTTCGGCTCTTCGGTCATTCGCGGGCGGCCGTAGCTGCCCAGGCTCAGGCGCGATTGCTTCATAATGTGGGCCAGAGCGTTTTCAAGCCAAGTGGAATCATTTGGCGGCTCGGAAAACGCGACCAAAAAAAGGTTTAGAGCGGTTCCCGTGAACGCATGTGAACGGAGACCGCTCTAGAACCACCATGTCTGTACGTTGCCTGCGGCTGGCGGGGCGGTTGCGGAAGGCCCGCAAGCCGCGTGGGCTGACATTCATCACGCGGCATAGCCGATCAATCGGAAAGGCGCCGCGCTGTTCTTCAACGAACCTGAACCTCACGGCTTTTGGCTCGCGAGGAACTGGGGGGCTTTTTTTAGGATGTCCCTCTCCTCCTTCAGGATACGGACCTCAGGACGAAGTCGTTCCTTCTCCCGCGCAAGGTCACGGTCCTCGGCAGAAACCAAATCCGTGCCACGATACGCGCCCATCCATTTGTTTATGGTCGAAAAGCCGACCCCCAAACCATCCGCAACCTGGCGCCGCGAAAGCCCGCTGGTCAGCGCTATCCGCACCGCTTCTTTGCGAAATTCATCCGTCCTGCCTGTGCTCATGGTTCATCCCCTTTGCTGCACAATAGGTGATCAAAGGAGCGGCACAAAACCGTGACAGGTCCAGTCTATGGGCAAGTAGCTCCCAGTCGGATTACCATTCTGGCCTGTGTCGTGATGATGGGCAGCTTGGGCGCAACTCCCAAAAGGCGGCTGAAAACAAACCCGTGCTGATGCGCCAAGCAGTGGAACGAGACTTCTGGCATAACTAGCCCCGCTTTCCCTCCGACCGGTAAGCGTAAAGCTACGAACAACTTGACGCTCATGCTTCATACTACTGTCACGCTTCTGACACTGCTTCATCATCTAGATAATCTACGCAATACATCTCTTATTTTTTGTTCGCATGACCTTCATGGGAAAGATTACATGCTTGTAAAACGCAAGATAGATGCCGCAGCTGTGCCGGACATTTCTATTGGTTTATCTGCTTTCGACGCTACCGCGCAACAGCGTCAGCGCTTCGATTATTGGTATGGCCTGACCGGGCAGCTTGGCGAGGTGATGGCCAAACACTGCAAGCGCTTCAACGAGAGTCAGACCCAGTACGACGCTGTATACACGGATCAAGGTGGGTATGCTCGCGCCGAGCAAAATACTATCGCCGCCCATCACGCCCGCCAGCATCCCACATTGGTGCAGATTTATGACGCCAGAACAGTCAACTTCATGCTGTCGGGCGCAACCTATAACGCCGTGCAGTTCGCCCGTGATTTCAACATGAAAATTGACTGGAGTGACTATTTCCCCGGTGTTGCTCTTTATTATGCAGCCTCACGTGGGGAAATGTGGTCTTTCCCGTATAGTTCATCTTTTGCGTGAAGTTCGTCGTTAAACACCACGAAACCGGGCCGTGCAACCCGGTGAAATTGGCCTATGCCAAGCTTCGCCATCTGCACTTCTCCCAGCGATGTTAAGACTTTCGTATCCTGAAGGCCCCCTCCTTGGAGATCCCCCATGACTCAAATCCCCCTGCCCCTTCTGCGTCGTCACTTATTGCTTGGTGGGGCCGCGCTTATGATGCCCGCCTCTGCCCTTGGCCAGGTTGCGCCGCGCGCCGGCACCCTGAAGGTTGCCTTTCTGGGTCTCGACACAGCCGACCCGCATCGCCACACAGGCTCCATCGCGGTGCAGCAGGTCTATGTCGAAGGTCTGACGTCAATCGCTGATGACGGCACCGTGAAGCCCTTCCTGGCCACATCCTGGGAGATAAGCCCGGATGGACGACGCTACGAATTTAAAATCCGCGAGGGTGTACGCTTCCACAATGGCAGGTTGCTGACCGCCGAGGATGTGCGCGCTAATGCGGTGCGGGTGCGTGACCAAGTGCGTGGCGGTTGGCTTTCCGCCCCCATGCGCCTGGTGGATTCGCTGGAGGCACCAGATGCGCGCACCTTCGTGATGACCATGAAGGAACCCTACGGCCCGCTGCTTAATCTCCTGTCGGAATTATGGATTGTCGCGCCCGAAAGCGAAGGCTGGGCGCAGACCATTCGCCAACCGATCGGCACCGGCCCATTCCGCTTCGGCCGCTGGCAGCCAAATGTCAGCTTTCATGCGCCGGCTTTCACGCAATACTGGCAACCGGGCCTACCGCGCGCTGAAGCGGTGGAGTTCTCCTTGCGCGATGATTCCGACCTATCGTTGGCGCTGCGTGCTGGCGACCTCCACATCGGACGCATCGGCTACGATAAACTCGCCTCTGTGCGTGCTGATCCGAATCTCGAAGTGCAGTTCATGAAGGATACCACTTGGTGGTTCTGGTCCTTCAACAATCGTAACCCACGCCCGCCCTTCAACGACATCCGCGTGCGCCAGGCGGTGAGCTTCATGCTCGACAAGCCCGCCTTCATGCGCTTCGTGGCGGGGGAGGCCGGCACCGCCACCAATCAGATGGCTGCCCCTGGTCAATTCTACTGGGACAAAGCCATGCATGATGCCGATGCGCATGCCGCCCCGAATGAAAACCGTGCCCATGCCTTGCTGCGCGAAGCTGGCGTAAACCCTGCGAATACTCCCTGCCGCATCGTATCCTGGCAGGCCGCCTATACCGAGATCGCGGTGCAGGCGATGCGCAAACTTGGCTTCCAGGTGGAACATCTCGCCCTTGACGACATCGGCGCGCAGCGCCGGCTCGGCCAGTATGACTGGGATCTCGCGCCTTTCTCTTCCGGTCCGCGTGCGGATATCTTCCTGCGGTTTGTAAGGCTGATGTCAGATGGGCCGAATGTCGGCCTGTGGGGCGGTACGCGCGATGCCGAATTTGACCGATTGGTGATCGCTGCCATCGCTGCTGTGGACCTGAATGAGCGCCGGCGCCTCTACCTCGCAGCCTGGCAGCGCGCGATGGATAATTACTACACCGTGGTCATCGGCCATGCGCCGGAGCCAATCGCGAACCGGCGTGAGGTCACGGGCTACTCACCCGGCTTCACCTGGGGTCAGCACCGTGTTGATGGTGGCCTGGCTTTCGGTGCTTTGACGGCACGCAGGTGAGCATCCCGGGCGCTGCCTTGGCGTTACCACCTCGTTCTGGCGGGATGAATGGCTACAGCTTCGGTATGGCGATCCTCGGCCTCGCGCTGCTGGTTGCCATCTTCGGGCCAAGCCTGATGCCGCACGACCCGCTGACACAGGAATTGGCGGCGCGCAACGCGCCGCCCGATGCGGCGCATTGGTTCGGATACGATCATCTCGGCCGAGACGTGCTGGCGCGTCTGGTCGCGGGGACGCGCATCTCTCTTGCAGTGGCGCTGGGTGCGACTTTGCTCGCGATGCTGCTTGGTGCAGGGCTTGGGCTTGCGGCAGAGGCGCTCGGGCGCTGGCCTTCCTTTCTGGTATTCGGCGCATTCGACATGGTCCGGGCTTTGCCCTCCATCCTATTGGCGTTGACACTGATGGTGGCGCTCGGCATCGGCATCATACCCTTGATCATCGCCTTGGGCGTTGCCTATGCGCCACACATGGCGCTGGTCGCGCGCGCAGCGTGGCGGCGGGAAAGCGCGACAGGCTATGTCGCCGCCGCGCGAGTGATGGGGGCCGCGCCACTGGCGACCCTGTGGCGCCATGTGCTGCCCAATATCGCGGGCGCCCTGGTCACCCAGGCGGCCATCATCATGCCACGCGCCATCACCACGGAAAGCGTATTATCCTTCTTTGGCTTGGGCGTTTCGCCGGAAACGCCGAGCTGGGGCCGCATGATCTCCGGCGCCTCGCGCTTTGCTGAAAGCGCTCCGCATGCGGTGCTGGCGCCAGTTTTGGCACTCTGCGTGGTGACGCTGGGCTTTGCTCTGGTCGGCGATAGGTTGCGCCTTGCGCTCGACCCGCTGCGAGAGCGCGGGCGATGAGTTTCGCGCTCCAGGCCGGCCTTGGCTTTTTGCGCCAAGCGATGCTGCTGGCTGGGATTGCCATCGCGGTTTTCCTGCTGATCCGCGTTATCCCCGGCGATGTCGTCGATTCAATGGCGCTGGAAGGCAGCCTTGATGATGATGCGATCGCGGCGCTCCGCGCTGAACTCGGTCTCGATGCGGGGACGTTGACGCAGTTTCGCATCTGGGCCTCTCGCGCGCTTGTTGGTGATTTCGGCAATTCACTGCGCTTTGACCGCCCGGCGTCGGAACTGATCCTGGCGGCGCTACCGACCACGCTGGGGCTGGCTGCGCTGGCCTTGGCGGCAGGGCTTGCGCTCGGCATCGTGATGGCGGCGGCGGCGGCGCTCTGGCCCGGCTCGGCAGTGCCGTCCCTGGTGGAAATCCTGAACCTCTGGTCGATTGCCCTGCCCACTTTCTGCGTCGGCCTCGCCGCCATCCTGGTCTTTTCAGTCTGGCTCGGCTGGCTGCCGGTCATCGGGCAGTGGCTGTCGCCGGTACTCATCCTCGCGGTTGATATCGCAGGACAGGTCGCAAAGCCGCTGCATGAGGATCTGAAGGAGGCTGCGACAGCCAGCCATATCCGCACGGCGCGCGCCAAGGGGTTGTCGCCGGCGCGCATCGTGCTGCGCCACCTGCTGCCCAATGCGCTTACCACGGTGGTGGCGCTGGGCGGGCTGATCTTGGCCGGCCTGATCGGCGGCGCGCTGACGATGGAGGTGCTGTTCGGCCTGCCTGGCCTGGGCACGCTCGCCTACCAGGCAATCTCCGGGCGCGATTATCCGGTCATCCAGGCTGTGGTGCTGGTCTTCGCGGCCGGCGTCGTGATGGTGAACTGGGCGACCGATGCCATCCAACGCAGCCTAGACCCAAGGCTGCGCCGATGAATGGGGTTCCGCTTGCGGCCCTGCGCGACTTCAGGGTGCGGTTCGGCGATGCAACCGCCGTTGATGGCATTTCCCTGACGCTCCAACCCGGTGAGACCCTGGCGCTGGTGGGTGAGAGTGGCTCCGGCAAGTCGCTGACCGCGCTCGGCATCGCCGGGCTGGCCCCATCTGCGGCGCAGCTTTCGGGCAGCCTCAGGATTGACGGCGTGGAAATGCTGGGCGCGTCAGAACGTGCCTGGCGCACACGCCGCGGGGCACGCATCGGCATGGTCTTTCAGGAGGCGATGGGCAGCCTCAATCCCTCGATGCGGATTGGTGCGCAGATCGCCGAGGCAATCACCGCCCATCGAAGCCTGCCAAAGGCCGAGATCGCGTGCCGGGTACATGACGCCTTGACCGAAGTCGGCCTGCCCGATCCGCACGGCAAGGCTGCTGCCTTCCCGCACCAGCTTTCCGGCGGCCAGCAGCAGCGCGTGATGATCGCCATGGCTTTGGCCGCCGATCCAGCGCTGTTGATCGCAGATGAACCAACCACTGCGCTGGATACAACGGTGCAGGCGCAAATCCTGGCACTGCTGGCCGCGCTGCAGGCACGGCGCGGGCTGGCGATGCTGTTCGTCTCGCATGATCTGGCGGTGGTCGAGGGCATCGCCCAGAGGGTGGCGGTGATGCGGCATGGCAAGGTGGTAGAGGCCGGGCCGACAGCGCAGGTTTTTGCTGCGCCTTCCCACCCCTATACGGCGGCACTGCTCGCAAGCCGCCCCAGCCAGGCTCAGCGCATCAGCGCGGTGGATAGGCGATCCCTGCCGGCGCTCGAAATGGACGACCTCACGGTCATGTTCAGGCCACATCGTTTGGGGGGCGCGAAACTGCGCGCGGTTGATGGCGTTACGCTTAGCATTGCGGCTGGCGAAGCGTTGGGCTTGGTGGGCGAGAGCGGGTCGGGCAAGAGTACGCTGGCCAAGGCGGTTGTGGGGCTCGTTAGGCCCGCCACCGGGTCCATCCGCGTCTTCGGCCACGACCCAGCAGCGCCGGCCGACCGCAAAGCGATGGCGCGGGCCGTGCAGATGGTGTTCCAGGATGCTGCCGGTAGCCTGAACCCACGCCTGACCATCGCGCAAATTCTTGCTGAACCGCTGGCGGTCCATGGATTGGCCCCACCCGCACAGCGCCGCACCCATGCGCGGCGGCTGCTGGAGGAGGTTGGGCTCACGGCCACGCATCTGGATCGCTATCCGCACCAGCTTTCGGGCGGGCAAAGGCAGCGCGTTGCAATCGCCCGCGCCTTGGCCGTGGATCCCAAGCTGCTGGTCTGTGATGAGCCGGTCTCGGCGCTCGACATGACAGTGCAGGCTCAGGTGCTGGATTTGCTGGCCCGCATCCGGCGCGAACGCGGCTTGGCGCTGCTTTTCATCGGCCATGACCTTGAAACCGTCGGCGCTGTGTCGGACCGGATCGCGGTGATGAAGGATGGACGAGTTATCGAGATCGGCACTACCGAGGCCATTTTGCAACGCCCTGTCAATGCTTTCACGCAAGCCCTGGTCGCCGCGATGCCACGCCGCCGTGTGGGTCGGGGATGCGCCGCCGAATTGCTGGCAGTGGCCGAAGCTTGACCGCGTATCAGAGAGGAGCCCCCACCTTGCCTATCGTGACCGTCCAATTCTCCGATCCTGTGCCGCCAAGCGCGCCGTACCTGCTGGCGCCGCTGTTTCCGGATGCCTTCGGCTATCGCCTTGCAAGCTTTGAGGTCGAGCATGGGGAGGTGGTGGACCAGCTGCGCACCGCCAATTCGGCGCAGGAGGCCTATGTCATTCGCCCGACCGCGGCGCCGATGCGCCCTGTCCTGCATTATCGCCTGGAAGCCTTCGATGGCGACCCGCCGGAGTGGATCTGGACACCGCCCGCCACACGCTATGTGATTCCCTCGGCCGAGTTGCAGGGCTTTATCACGAAGCTGGTACAGGGTGCGTCGAACGAGGCGGAGGCGTTGCAGCGCATCGTTGATCATGCGGCAGATCACTTCTGGTACGGGCATGGGCCGGGCAGCCTGATGGAGGGGCGCGCCGATGTGCCGTTGCTCACCAAGCCAACGCGCGGGCATTGCCTGGACATGCATGGGTATTGCGTGGCCGCTTGCCGCGCTGCTGGGCTCACGGCTGCCTATACCGCCGGCTTCTGGTTCAAGGAGGGCAGCGACCGGGCGCCCGGCATGCATTGCTGGTTCGTGGCGAGGGTGGATGGGCAAATCGTGCACTACGACGTCGCGCACCAGTTGAAGCTGCCGACCAGGTCAGTGCTGCCCGGCCTCAATCCAGTGCCGGGCGTGCGGTTTTTGGCGGCTGTCGGGAAGGGGCTGCGCTTGCCATTTGCTGGCAGCGTGCTCGAATTAGCGCATTTCGCGAGATTCATCTGGCTGACGGATGACGGGCGAGAGCACCATCCGGCCCACGCTCTCCTTCTTCATGCCAAGCCATCTGGCGCCGACCGATTTTCGCCTGATGGCCCCAGTTGCTGATCGGCTGGCAAGCTGCTTCGTGCCAGCACTGCTGAGAGAAACAGCACCGGTGATGATAGGCTTGATGGCGGGGCGAAAGATCAGCCCGGATGAGCGCCGTAGAGTTCCTGAAAGGCGTTCTGATCAAAGGCATTGACGCTGGCATCAAGCAATTTGCGCCCACCGCGAAGTGCGACGACGCGATCAGCGTAGCGCCGCGCCAAATCCACCTGATGGAGTGCACAGACAACAGCGATCCCAGTTTCCCGCGCAATACTGCGCAATATGCCGAGGACATTCTCAGCCGATTGCGGATCTAGGCTAGAGACAGGTTCATCGGCCAAGAGAAGGCGGGCCTGCTGGGCTAGGACGCGCGCAATCGCCACGCGCTGCTGCTGGCCGCCTGAAAGCGAATCCGCACGCTGACCAGCACGTTCGAGCAATCCAACACGATCCAAGGCGGCTAGGGCCAATTGTCGGTCCGCGTGCGTAAATCGTCTTAACATTACCCGCAAAGTTGACGCATGCCCCATACGGCCGGCCAGCACGTTATCCATGGCCGAAAGCCGACCAATCAGGTTGAACTGCTGGAAAATCAGTCCCACGTCACGTCTGGCAAGACGTAATTGCTGCCCACCAAGGGCAGATATATCACGCCCCAGCACCCGAACTACGCCTGTATCTGGCGCCACTAGACGCGTGACACAGCGGAACAATGTGGATTTGCCGGCCCCCGATGGACCAAGCAACGCCACAAATTCACCAGGATCCACAACGAAGGATACGTCATCAAGTGCCAGTGTAGTGCCGTAACGCTTGGTCACGGTCTCGATCACAAGTGAATACATTTTCGATTAGACCAACCGACGCCGAAGCCATGCAGAAAATTGGTCAATCGCGGTCACCATAATAAGCACAATCACAGAAAGCGTAAAAAGCTTTGGAAAATCCAGAAGGTCAATCGCTGCCTTGATTTCAATGCCGATGCCGCCCGCACCCACAATGCCGAGAATAGTGGAGGTGCGTACATTTGCTTCCCAAACATAGAGCGATACGGAAGCCAGATTTGGTAGAACAGCCGGTAGCATTGCATAAGTTACGATCTTGGTCCGATTGGCTCCTGAAAGTGCTGCTGCCTCCAGCGGCGCAGAGGGTAGAGTTTCAATCGCCTCAGCATTGAGCTTTGCGATGACACCCATGGAATGCACAATCATTCCCAGCACGCCAGCAAAAGGCCCAAGGCCTACGGCAGCAACAAAAAGCAACGCGAAAACAACGGTATCAATTCCGCGAAACGCATTAACGGCCCAGCGTACCGGAAGAGAGAGTGCGGGCGACGGCGTGACATTACGCGCAATAAAGACCGAAAGAGGAAACGCCAGCAAGGTGGCTACCACCGTGCCTACTGTGGCGATGGCGATCGTTTCAAGGCCACGGAGCGCAAAGGCATCAAGATCAATGAGTAGGGGTGGCCAAGCTTTTGCCGCCCAGTTGAACAAGCGTGGCAACCCATTGATCAGCGCTTCTGGGTCCACCTGAGCAAGCCGGATGCAAAGCGCCAGGAAACCCAGGAGCAAAATAGCCACGCAGGCACGCGCCATATTCGCGGCAGAAAAAGGGCGAAACGGTTCTTCTACGTACCTTCCGTCCGGCAGCCTGCGTGGAAAGTCGGACACGCCTCAGGCTGCGCGGAGCACGCCAAGGTCGCGGCCCATCTGCTCAAGCCCCCGATAGGGCTCATGCGTGGCCGGCACAAAGCCAGTATAGGGCCATGGCAGCGATTCCAATTCGGACTGCGTCAGGCCAGCAAAAACTTCGCCGATACGACGCGCCATTCCGTCTTCCATGCCCCGTCGCACTACAACACATTCATTAGGGAGCGGTTCGGATTCCCAAATGATTTGATTGGATGCTGCGTTGATCGTCCCATTGCGAATCATCGTATTGCGATGCGTATCCCAGCCAGTGGCCAAATCAACCTGACCGTTGATCGTCGCCATTTGCGCGGCGGCTGCGGAAGCACCTTCAGCGTAGCGGCCGAAAAAGCTCTGCGGATCAATGCCCTTGCTGCGCAGGAAATGCGTGGGCACCAGCCAGCCCGAAGTCGACCCCCGATCCAGCATCTGCATGGACTGACCGCGAGCTTCCTCAGGGAAACGTGCAATGCTCAAGCCGGGTCGGCCGACGATGATGGCCTTGTATGTCGGAATACCATTGACCAGCATCGTATTCACGATACGGCTGCCACCATTCACATGGGCCAGGATGTAACCCCAAGGGCCCATCTGCGCGATATCAATCTGTTCATTTTGAAGCGCCACAGAAATACCAGCCCAGTCGTTGGCGACATTAAGCGTGAGGCTTAAACCGAGACGCTCGGCGACCAAGCGATAGAGAGGCTCCCACACGCGGCGTGTATCAGCCTGGGTGGGCTGCTGCGGGCCAAGGCCCACACGCAATGTGCCGCGCGATTGAGCATGAATTGCCGGCGCAGACAGCGTGGCAAAGGCGGATGTGGCCAAAATCAGCGACCGGCGACCAAAGCGGTTCATGTCGATACCCTTCCCGTGATTTATTTTTCCGATAGGCGAAGGGCATTTCACCAGGGTGACAATGGAATGACGTTTTCGTTTCAGCCATTATCAAGCTCAATAAGGGCGGTTTGAGTCGGGTCTAAAGTGGTCAAGTGCTTTCAGCCGGACCCGGAAAGAAAGCGCGGAGGGCAGGCAAGTCGAGAGATTCAGGTAAGGCCACGGCATAGACATTTCCGCAAATTGGCGGCGCCTTGATTTTTACCGCGGCCAGGCGGGAGTCGTTGCCCATTTCGCCGTCCAGGACCACGCCAAACCCAATGCCCGCTGCAATTGCCTCCTTGGCAGCTTCACGACTGGCGACCTCAAGACAAATGTTTGGTGAAAGACCGTGCAGCGCAAAGGCTCGCTCAAGCATGATCCGTGTCATGGAGCCTGCTTCCCTTACAACCAATGGCCCGGCCGCCAATTCTTGCAATGAAAGGCCATCGGGCACGCTTGCAGCGGGTACGCAAGCCATAAGCCGTTGCTGGGCAATTTTTCGGCACGCCATGCCCTCGGGTGGATCTATCAAGGTCATGACCGCAACCTCGATCTGGCACGATGCCAGAGCTTCCAGCAGTCCCGACGTATTTCCAAGCCTGCACCGGATACGGATGCCAGGGTATTCTTGCATAAACGCAGCGATCATTGGCATCGCAAAGGCAGGGGTGGAAAAGCCGACAGAGAGGCTGCCACGGCTGAGATCGCGAAAGGTGTTTATTGAACCTTCCAGTTCATGCATGCGGCTGAGCACAAGCCGAGCACGAATGAGCATATCGCGCCCGGCTTCGGTAAGGGCAAGCCGGGGACGACGATGCAGCAAGAGAGTGCCGCAATTTCGTTCAAGTCCTGCCAGGTTGATTGAAGCGGTGGGCTGACTTACGCCGAGCAATGCGGCCGCGCGCGAAAGGCTGCCCGTTTCGGCTACTGCGACAAAGCATCTCAAGGCGGCCAAGCTTATGCCGCCCTCCTTACGACCTTTGGTTGCCTCTTCTAGGTCGGATGTCATTTACACCTCATTTTCCTGTCATTGAAGTGTCATCAATATCCATCAGTATATCCAATATCAGAGAAATTGTCATAGAAGTTTTCTATGGAGGGTGAGATGGTTAATTTTTCTCGTCGCACGGCCCTGGGTGCCGGAACCGCGTTATTCGGCGCCCTCAACGCTGCCCTTGCCGTGGCGCAGCCGGCTGCAACCCCGCGACGCGGTGGCGCCCTGGTCTATGCCCAGCTTTCGGGCAATCGCCGTGGTGGTGACGCCACCAATTCCCGCCATCCTTATTTCATGGTCGATCTGATCACTCGATCAGCCTACAACACGCTGGCATGGGTGGACGAAGAGCTAAAGCTTCAGCTTGAACTCGCCACCCGTATTGAACCCGCGGATGCCTCGCTCAAGGTTTGGGAAGTCACCATCCGTGAGGGGGTTCGCTTTCATGATGGACGCGTCATGACCGCGAATGATGTGGCTTCGTCCTTCGAATTGCATCGTCGGCGTAATTTTGCCTCCCAGCAAATACAACGTACCGAAGTGATGAACCCGACGACCATCCGCTTCCATCTTGACGCGGGTAATTCTGAATTCCCCTTTGTTCTGGCAGAATATGACTGCGTCGTCATGCCAGCCAACCCTGATATTGATCGTATCGGCCTTGAAGGTATCGGCACGGGCCCCTTCCGCATCACGGGTAGCGACCCGCAGCGCCGTATGACCTTCGAGCGCTTCGATGATTATTGGCGCCAAGGCTTTCCTTTTCTTGACCGGCTTGAAGTGATCAATCGCGAAGGACAGTCAGAAGCGGCGCTGGCCGGTTACCGTGCGCGCCAATTCGATGCGATGTTGAATATTGATCCGCGCCTTACCCGCCAAATGGAGCGCGAACCGCAAACGGACCTTGTGCCAGCCGCTTCTGGCGACCAGGCGGTGATTATTCTGCCCAAGCATCCCGGCTCCCTTTTCAATGATGCGCGCATCCGCCGTGCATTTTCAGCCGCGATTGACCGCGAAGGGTTGGTGCGCATTGTTTACGGCGGTACGCGCTGGGGGTGGGTTGGTAATGACAGTCATCTTGCTGCTGCGGACCCCATGTTCGTGGCGCCAGAGCGGGGGCGCGATTTGGCACTTGCCCGTCGCCTGCTCGCCGAAGCGGGCCACCCAAATGGTATCACACTGCCAACGCTATACTACGCACCACAATGGCCGGAGATGGCGCGGTATTTCCAATTCATTCAGGAAAGCGTGCGCGAAGCTGGCATCACGCTGCCAATCGAAGAAAGGCCGAATGATGGCTATCTTCGCTTCCGCACCGGTGACCCCGATGTCAGCAAGGGTAACTGGCACCGCTTTGCTTATACAGCCGTTGGTCCGCGTAATCCGGGCATAAGCCTGTTCCGCATGCGGCCCGCAAACAATGAGAGCGGCTATTGGTCTGGCCCTGGAGCGGACAGCTACATGGCGCTTTACGCGCGTGCGATGCTGACAGCCGAAGCCGCTGCGCGGCGCGCCATTTATGCCGAAATGCAGGCGCTCCTGCGTGAAGAAGTGCCGGCCATTCTGCCGGCCGGGCGCAACAACGTGCTGATCAAGCGCAGCACGGTCCAGAACCTGAAGAACCACCCGCAACATTGGTCCATCCGCTGGGATGAAGTCTGGCGCTCGGCCTGAGGAGGACCTTGCCATGAACATCACCCGACGCGGCCTCGCGGGCCTCGCCCTCACCCCCTTGGCGGCTGCCGCGCAAACCGCAACGCCGCGGCGCGGCGGCACCATCATTGTCGCGCAATGCTCGGCCAACCGCTTTGTCGCCTCGGCGCAGACCGCCCGCCATCCCTATTTCACCGTCGATCTGACCACGCGCATCCCCTACAACGCGCTTGTCTGGGTGGATCGCGAAATGCGGCTTCAGCCCGAACTCGCCACCGCCTGGGTGCCCGCCAGCGCTGACCAGAGCGTGTGGGACATCACGCTGCGCCCCGGCGTGCGCTTCCATGACGGCACGCCGCTGCGCGCAGAAGATGTCGTCGCCTCCTATGAATTGCACCGTCAGCGCAACTTCGCTTCCGGCCAGATCCAGAAGATCGAGGCGATGGCCGATGGCCGGGTGCGCTTTACGCTCGATGCCGGGAATTCCGAATTCCCCTATGTCCTGGCCGAATACCAAAACATGATCATGCCCGCCGCACCGGTCGAGACCATCGGCAATACCGGCATCGGCACAGGCCCGTTCCGCTTCGCCTCGACCGACCCCAACCGCATCGCGGTCTATGAGCGTAACCCCGCCTATTGGCGCGAGGGCTTCCCCTATCTCGACCGGATCGAGTTGCACAACCGCGAAGGCCAGCAGGAAACGGCACTGGCCGGCCTGCGCTCTGGCCAGTTCGACATGGTCATGACCATCGATCCACGCAGCGTGCGTGGCCTGCAGCGCGATGCAGACCTGATCGTTGACAGCGGTGGTGGTGGCCATCACTACGTCATCCAGCTGCCCAAGCACCCGGGCTCGCCCTTCGAGGACAAGCGGGTGCGCCAAGCCCTCGCGCTGGGCGTGGACCGCGAGGCGATCGTCCGGCTGGTCTATGGCGAGGGCAATGGCTGGATCGGCAATGACAGCCACCTTGTCGCCGCCGACCCGAATTTCATGGCGCTGCCGCGCATCCCGCGCGCCGAAGCCGTTGCGCGCGCCAGGGCGCTGCTGGCCACCGCTGGGCATCCTAATGGCATCAATCTCGGCACGCTCTACTGGTCGCCGCAATCGCCCGAGGTTGGCCGCTATTTCCAGGTGCTCCAGGAGACCGCGCGCGAGGCAGGGCTGACGATGGCGCTGGAGCAGCGCCCGGCAGATGGCTATGTGCAGTTCCGCACCGGCGACAATGACTTCTCCAAGGGCAGCTTCCATCGCTTCGCGATGACCGCTGTTGGCCCGCGCAACCCAGGCATTTCGCTATTCCGCATGCGCGGCGCCTTCGTGGAATCCGGCCATTGGCGCGGGCCGGAGCATGACGCCTATATGGCGCTCTATGCCCAAGCGATGCGCGAGGGTGATGCCGCAGCACGGCGCGACATGTTCCACCGGATGCAGCGCATCCTGCACGAGGAAGTTCCGGCGCTGCTGCCAGCGGGAACCATGACCTTCTCGGTCCGCCGCCGCCACGTCCAGGGTTTTGAGTTCCACCCGCAGATCTGGTCGGTGCGCTTCGATGAGGTCTGGCGTAGTTGATTTCGCTAATCCTGCGGCGGGGCGCGCTCTCCCTCGCCACATTGTTCCTGCTGGCGAGCTTCATTTTCTTCGCCACCGAAGTCTTGCCGGGTGATGCGTTGGACGTATCGCTTTCGGCCGATGAGGTGGCGATGATGCCGCCTGAAGTACTTGCCCGGCGCAAGGCGGAACTCGGCCTGGACCGGCCCATCCTTGAACGCTATCTCGGCTTTCTCGGCGGGCTTCTGAAGTTTGACCTTGGACGCACGATCATCACGCGCGCACCAGTAGCCGATATTGTTGCCATGCCGCTGCGTAATTCCATGGCCCTTGCAGCGGTTACATTGCTGCTTGCCTTGCCGGTTGCTCTTGGCATCGCCATGGCGGCCGCCCAGGCGAAGGGGCGCGGCCTTGACAATGCCGTCTCCGGCGCCGCGATTATCGGCTATTCCATTCCTGAATTCGTTACAGGCTTGCTATTGATTGCTGTCTTCGCGGTGTGGTGGCCCATTTTCCCGGCGACGATTACCGCAAGCACCGATGATCCGCTGAGCCTTCTGCTTGCCGCCGCGCCACTGGCGGTATTTACCACTATCATCGGCTCCATAGCCTATCTGGGGCGGATCCTTCGGGTTGGCATGATTGAAGTGATGGCGTCTGACTTTGTGGAAAGGCTTCACCTATCAGGCATACCGCGCTGGCGGATTCTATTGGTGCATGCGCTACCAGCAGCGGTGATTCCGGGCCTTTCAGCTGCCGCGCTTTATGCCGCTTCTCTTGTTTCTGGCATTGTGGTGGTTGAAATGGTATTCGCCTATCCCGGCATTGGCGCCGAATTGGTCCGGGCCGTGACACGCCGGGAAGTCCATGTGGTCCAAGCCATCGCCCTTGCTGCCGCTATCTGTGTGGTAAGCTTCAATCTATTGGCAGATCTTGGCATAAGCGCGCTTGATCCTCGGACGCGCAATGCATGAAAGCCCTGCTCCGCAATCCTGCCTGCCTGATTGGTGTCCTTCTGGTGGTACTGCATTTGGTCGTGGCCATCGGCGCACCTTGGTTCGCGCCTTATGCGCCAACATCCCTACTGGATGCGCCGCTAGAACCCCCCAGCGCCACCTATTGGCTTGGTACAGATGATTTAGGCCGGGATGCCTTTTCGCGTTTGTTATGGGGCGGCCGGGTTGCGATGCTCGTTGCCTTTGCCGCTGGAATGATTGCTGTCGTTGGAGGCGCGGTGCTTGGGCTTTCCGCCGCCTTTATGCGTGGCGCCTTTGATGATTGCATGCTTCGCCTGGTTGAAATGAAACTCGCGGTGCCCACCATCCTCTTTGTTGCCATTTTCGTGACTGGCTTTGGGCAATCAATCCCCATCCTGATCTTGGCGATAGGGATCATCCAAATGATGGGCGTCATTCGTACAACACGCGCCGCTGGCATTGTACTGATGGAACAAGGCTACGTGCGTGCGGCCCAACTGAATGGTGAAAGCGGGCCAAAGATAATCCTGCGTGAGCTTTTGCCCAACGTGGCAGATCTGATGGCGGTGGAATTCGCGCTTCGTGCCTCATCCGCCTTGCTGCTGGTGTCAGCATTATCCTTTCTTGGGCTTGGCATTTCGCCACCGACACCGGATTGGGGGCTGATGGTGGAAGATGCCATGGCCTTATTGGATAGCGAACCACATCTTGTGCTTGCACCTGCGCTTGCGATCAGCACGCTTGTGCTTGGGATCAATCTGGCCGCGGAAGGTCTCGCTGAAGCACTTGGCTTGGATGCGGCCCGTGGGGGCGCCAGTGGTTGAGCCCTTGCTCAGCGTCCGCGGCTTGAACATCTCCTGGTTCAGCCAACAGGGCCGGCGAAATCATGTGGTGAATGAGGTGTCCTTCGATTTGGCGTCCGGTGAGACACTCGGTATCGCTGGTGAGAGCGGAAGCGGCAAATCCACTCTTGCGCGCGCGCTGCTTGGCCATGCGCGGGGCGGCAGTAGGATTGAGTCCGGTTCCATTTTGCTTGGCGGGCGCGATCTTGTTTCACTTGCGCCGAAAGCTCTTGCCGCGCTGCGCGGGCGTGATGTTGCCATGGTTCCTCAGAACCCGCTTTCATCACTGACCTTTCACCTGCGGGTTGGCGCTCAGGTGGAGGAGGTACTGCGGCACCGAGCAGGGCTTTCGCCCAAGGCCGCAAGCTTACGTTCCCTTGAATTACTGACAGAAATGGGCCTGTCAGAGCCCGAGAAGATTGCACAGCGCTATCCGCATCAACTCTCTGGCGGACAACGTCAGCGGGTCGTGCTGGCTTGTGCGCTGGCCTGCGATCCGGCCTTACTGGTACTGGACGAACCCACAACCGCGCTCGATAAAACTACCGAGGCGCAGGTACTGGAACTGATCCAGCGACTGCGCAGGGCGCGTCGTGGTGCAATGGTCCTTGTCACGCATGACCTCAATGTCATCGCTGAAATTTGCGACCGCGTGATGGTGATGCAGCATGGCAAGGTGGTGGAGGAAGGCCCGGTTCAGCAGGTTTTTGGCGCACCTGCGCAGCCCTATACAAGACTACTTTTAGGATCGGCATTGCGCGTTGACGGCGCATCTGAAGCGCAGCTCGGCCGTCATGCAAGCACACTTCTTGAAGGCGCAGGGCTTGGGTTCAGCTATGCACGCCCATCCTTGCTGTTACGTCGCACATCCACAACGACGCCGACATTGACCGATATCAACTTCAGCCTAGGCCGTGGTGAGGTTTTGGGGGTGATTGGCGAATCAGGCTCAGGAAAGACAACCCTTGGCGGCCTTGTGACTGGTTTCTTGGCACCGGAACGTGGCGTACTGCGCTTTGACGGGGCTGCACTTGCCGGGCGCGCTGCCGCACGAAGCATTGAACATCGCCGCCGTATTCAGATGGTCTTCCAGGATCCGCTTTCCTCACTCAATCCCAGGCGCCGGGTGGGAGACCAAGTCGCGCGTCCGATGCGGCTGTTTCATGGCCTTGACAAAAGAAAGGCAGAAGCACGCACGGTCCAACTGTTTGATGAGCTGGGCCTGGATGCTGATCTTCTCACACGATTTCCCCGTCAATTGTCGGGGGGACAGCAGCAAAGGGTGGCCATCGCGCGTGCCTTTGCTGCGGAGCCCGATTTGCTCGTGTGTGATGAAATAACCTCGGCGCTTGATGCCTCGGTACAAGCCCAATTGCTTGATCAGCTTGCAGCGATGCAGCGTCGCGCCGGGACCGCGCTGTTGCTGATCACGCATGATCTGACGGTGATCTGGCGTATGGCAAGCCGAGTGATCGTCATGCGTAGCGGTCGTATTCTCGAACAGGGCGAAACGAACGCGGTTTTCCGCACGCCTTCCAATCCCTATACCGCGGCGTTACTTGATGCCGCCACACGTGCAACCCGGGTTGCCGAACCTGCTTTTGCCGGAGTTTGAAAGACCAATGACTGCACAAACCCCCACTGATCTCACTTTTTCTGCGCCAGGTCGCTTTTGGAAAGGCAATATCCACACCCATTCCAATGCCTCAGATGGGGTGAGATCGCCCGAGGCCGTGTGCGCGACTTATCGAGAGGCAGGATATGATTTCCTCGCGCTCACCGATCACTTCATGGCCAAATATGGCTACCCGATCGTGGATACGCGGCCCTTTCGAACAGGGCAATTTACCACAATCCTTGGCGCAGAATTGCATGCGCCCGCGACCCAATTGGGCGAAATCTGGCATATCTTGGCAGTGGGTTTACCTACCGAATTTGCACCGCTGCAGGAGGGTGAAACTGGTGCCGCCTTAGCTGCCCGTGCGGTTGCCGCTGGCGCCTTTGTCGCCATTCCACATCCGGGATGGTATGCCTTGACGGCCGAGGACGCGGCTACGCTGCCTGATGCCCATGCAGTGGAGGTTTACAACCACACTTCCCAGCTTCGCACTGAGCGTGGTGATGGTGTTTATCTTGCCGATCAGCTTCTTGCGCGGGGTCGCCGCATTGGCTTGATCGCGGTTGATGACGCGCATTTTGCTTGTATGGATGCCTTCGGCGGCTGGGTAATGGTGAAAGCCGAAAGGAATGAACCCGAGGCGCTGCAAACAGCGTTGAAAGCCGGTCATTACTACGCAACACAAGGCCCATTGATCCACCATGTTGCCTGGGGTTCGGAAGAGGTGGAAATCACCTGCAGCGCTGCGGCAAGCGTCATGGTGCTGGGCCGCGGGTCTCGGGCTGCGCAATCAGTCCTGCACGGTCAAACCCGGGTGCATTTGAACTATGCGGCGCACCGAGCGGGCGGTTTCGCGCGTATCGTGATTGCGGACGCTGCTGGTCGTCGGGCTTGGACCAACCCTGTTTATTTCGAGAATGGAAAGGGATAATCATGAAGAACGAACTCCTGAACGAAATCCAAGGCTTGCTTGAGCAAAAAGCCAGTGGCCGCTACGGACTATCCCTGATCAATCAACAGCAGCACGCCCTGCAAGGGGCCTGGCTTGCCGAGCAGGAAGGTAAGGGCGATGCCATGATCGTCGCTGCCCTGCTGCATGATGTCGGTCATATGGTACATGACCTTGGTGATGATCCTGCTGATAAGGGCATTGATGATCGGCACGAGGAGCTTGGCCACGAATGGCTCAAGGCGCATTTCGGCGCTGAGGTGACAGAGCCTGTGCGTCTGCATGTTGCAGCCAAGCGCTATCTCTGTGCCGTGGAGGCGGATTATTTTGCAAAGCTATCCCCAGATAGCGTGAAAAGCCTGACGCTTCAGGGTGGGCCGATGTCGCCTGAAGAAGTGCAGGAATTTGAAGCGTTGCCGCAATACAAGGAAGCGGTCCAACTCCGCCGTTACGATGAAAGAGCCAAGGTCAAGGGGCTTGAAACACCACCGGTTGCGCATTTCATGCCAGCCGTGGCGCGGTGCTTGAGGGCATAGTTCTTACGCTATCATGCTCGTCTGAATCGGAAGCGGGCAGAGCAGGCTACGGTCTGGCCGGGCGCGACGGTAGCGTATTGCAGCTTGTTGAGCGGTGGCGAAGGTCGTGCATGCTTGGCGGTTTTCACGCGCGTATTGCCGGGTGGAAAATCGTGAGGGACTTCGATTTTCGGTTGATGTGGTAAAGACGCAGGATAGGAATCAGTGTCAGAGGAAAATTGTCGGTGTACACCTGAGGCGTGGCGCCAGGCTCAACGGGCTTCGACATAGGCGTATGCCTAGACTTAAACCTAGGCGCTCTGGGTTACGCCAAGTTTCCGGACGAATTGGGGGTTGTCCGGGCCCTGAGCTTATTGGTATGGAACAGCAATTGTTGATTTCGGTCAATTTTGATGCGGGGACAGGATTTGAACCTGTGACCTTCAGGTTATGAGCCTGACGAGCTACCGGGCTGCTCCACCCCGCGTTGGGTGATGTGTTGTTGTGTGTATGATCCTGTATGGTGGCTCGGCGGCGACCGACTCTCCCGCGTCTTGAGACGCAGTACCATGGGCGCAGGTGTGTTTCACGGCCGTGTTCGGGATGGGAACGGGTGTTGCAACACCGCGATAGCCACCGAGCCACCGTACAGGATCATGTTATGGTGATCTGTTGAATTGGTGTGTTGTGTTGCGTAATTTGGCGCTGTGCGCGGTGAACCTATTGTGTAGGTTCGTTGCGGTGGATTTTGGATATGTAGTTCTATCGGGTGATTAGTACCGCTTAGCTGAGTGAGTTACCTCACTTATACGTGCGGCCTATCGACGTGCTGGTCTTGCACGGCCCTTAGGGAGACCTAGTTTTGAGGCTGGTTTCCCGCTTAGATGCCTTCAGCGGTTATCCATTCCGCACTTGGCTACCCGGCTATGCCGCTGGCGCGACAACCGGTGCACCAGAGGTGCGTCCGTCCCGGTCCTCTCGTACTAGGGACGGCTCCTCTCAAGTCTCCAACACCCATGGCAGATAGGGACCGAACTGTCTCACGACGTTCTAAACCCAGCTCACGTACCGCTTTAATCGGCGAACAGCCGAACCCTTGGGACCTGCTCCAGCCCCGGGATGCGATGAGCCGACATCGAGGTGCCAAACCTCCCCGTCGATGTGGACTCTTGGGGGAGATCAGCCTGTTATCCCTAGAGTACCTTTTATCCGTTGAGCGATGGCCCTTCCACGCGGGACCACCGGATCACTAAGGCCGACTTTCGTCCCTGCTCGCGCTGTCGCGCTCGCAGTCAGGCGGGCTTGTGCCTTTGCACTCAACAGCCGATGTCCGACCGGCTTGAGCCCACCATCGCGCGCCTCCGTTACCTTTTGGGAGGCGACCGCCCCAGTCAAACTGCCCACCAGGCAGGGTCCCGACCCAGGATAACTGGGTTCGGTTAGACGCCAAAAGAGCGCAGGGTGGTATTTCAAGGTTGCCTCCACCAGAGCTGGCGCCCCGGTTTCAATGGCTCCCACCTATCCTACACAGCCCTCTTCTGGCGCCACTGCCAAGCTGCAGTAAAGGTTCATAGGGTCTTTCCGTCTGACCACGGGTACCCCGCATCTTCACGGGGAATTCAATTTCGCTGAGCCCATACCGGAGACAGTGGGGAGGTCGTTACGCCATTCGTGCAGGTCGGAACTTACCCGACAAGGAATTTCGCTACCTTAGGACCGTTATAGTTACGGCCGCCGTTTACCGGGGCTTCAGTTCGATGCGTGCACATCTCCCCTTGACCTTCCGGCACTGGGCAGGCGTCAGACCCTATACGTCGTCTCTCGACTTCGCA
>JADCFX010000032.1 GCA_020249285.1 Roseomonas sp.
CCTGGGTGGAGTGCTTGCGCCCTGCCGGCACACGCGGCGTGGGGAAGCGGTCCGGCACATGGATCACGGGCGATTGCAGGGCGCGGCCCTGGGGGGATAGGGGCTTCGCGAAATCAATGCTAGCCAGGAAGTCGCGCAATTCTTCCTCGGGCACCTCCAACCCTTCGAATTCATCCCATTCATGGCCGGGGCGGATGCGCATGGCAGCGCGGAAGCCTTCCATCTGCTCCTTCGTCATCAGCCCGGCGTGGTTATCCTTATGCCCGGCGAAAGGCAGACCCATGCCCTTGATGGTATAGGCAATGAAGCACGTTGGCTGATCGCCCGCCGCATCCTGGGCGCGGAAAGCCTCGGTCAGAGTTTCAATATCATGCCCGCCAAGATTGGTCATCAAAGCGGAAAGCTCGTCATCCGAAAGCGGGTCAATAATGGCGCGAATGCCGGCGACGCGGCCAAGCTCGGCCAGGATCGCCGCACGCCACGCGGCACCGCCCTGGAAGGTGAGTGCGGCGTAGAGGCTATTCGGGCAATCATCAATCCAGCGGCGCAGCTGATCGCCATCGGGCCGCGCAAAAGCGGCTTCCAGCTTGCGGCCGTATTTGAGTGTGACGACATTCCAGCCCATATCGCGGAACAGCCCCTCGATCCGGCCAAAAAGCCTGTCTGGCACCACGGAATCGAGCGATTGGCGGTTGTAATCCACCACCCACCAGACATTGCGGATATCGTGCTTCCAGCCTTCCAATAGGGCTTCGTAAATATTGCCCTCATCCAATTCAGCATCGCCCACCACGGCGACGTGACGGCCCGGCGGAATGCCCTCTGGCGCCATGCGGTGCAGATGCACGTAATCCTGCACAAGCGACCCGAAGGAAGCGAGTGCGACGCCGAGCCCGACAGAACCGGTGGAAAAATCAACCTCAGACCCATCCTTCACGCGGGATGGATAGGGCTGGATGCCACCGAATTGGCGCAGCGTTTCCAGCTTTTCGCGCTGCTGGCGCCCAAGCAAATAGTTGATGGAATGAAACACCGGTCCCGCATGCGGCTTCACCGCCACGCGATCCGCTGGTTTCAGGATATCGAAGTAAAGCGCAGTCAGGATGGAAATGCAGGAAGCGCAAGACGCCTGATGCCCGCCCACCTTCAGCCCATCCCGATTGGGGCGAATATGATTGGCGTGGTGGATCATCCAGGAAGAAAGCCAAAGCAGCTTCCTCTCCAGCGCATGGAGCATTTCCGTCCGCCGGGCGCTACCCGGCAAATGGCGGGCCTTGCCCTTGCCTTGCACTGTCATGATCCGTTCCCCCGACAAGTTCGGCTGAATATGGCGGTTTGGTCCTGCCGGCGAAAGAGGGGATTTTAGGCCCGGATCAGCCGTTTCAGCCCGCCCGAGGCCGCGCGCTGCCCATCCCCGACATAGGCTTCGTGATTGTTTTCGATGGAGGCCGGATCATAGAGGTAATTTACCATCAACCCGCAGGATTGGCGAAGACCATTCTCCGAGACGTCAGCCCGCCAATTCAGCCTTTCGACGCGCGCGCCATTGGAAAGGTGGAAATGTGCTACGGGATCAAGCGCGCGCCCTGCCCTGCCCGCCGGCGCTTCCTTCAACAGATATTGCGCGCCGAGCCGGATCAGCATGGGCCCCAAGGCGCGGGAGAGTGCTTCCTGCTTCAACCAGGCGCGGTCCGCCAAAGCCCGAGCGCAATCCAGCGCCGCGCCGCCATTGGCGGAAGTAAGCGCCGCTTCTTCCTCGGCCGTCAGCAGCGCGGTCTTATTGGCCAGGCTTTTGTCGAGCCAGGCGCGAAAGCCCGGCATGGGGGAAAGCGTGCAAAAGGTTTTCAGCTTCGGGAATTCGGCCGCGAGCAATTCTACCACGCGCTTGATCAGGAAATTGCCGAAGGAAATGCCATCCAAGCCGCGCTGGCAGTTGTTGATGGAATAGAACACCGCCGTATCCGCCTGCCCGGCATCCAGCAACGGCGCCTTTTCATCAAGCAGCTTTTGCACGCTGGCCGCCATGCCGCGTTCAAGGGCGACTTCCACGAAAATCAGCGGCTCATCGGGCATGCGCGGGTGGAAAAACGCGTAGCAGCGCCGGTCTGAATCCAGACGATTGCGCAAATCGCGCCAGGTGCGGATGCGATGCACCGCTTCATATTGCACCAGCTTTTCCAAAAGCGCGGCAGGCGATTTCCAATCAATCGCGCGCAATTCCAGGAAGCCAAGATCGAACCAGGAAGCGAGCAAGCCCTTCAGGTCAGTCTCCAAAGCCTGCAAGGGCGGTTCATCATCCTTGAGGCGCAGCAATTCCGCGCGCATCTCAACCAGGAATTTCACCCCATCCGGAATGGCGGCAAAGGCCGTCAGCAGCTTCAGGCGCGGCGGTTCCAAAGCGCGGCGCAGCCCTGCCAAGGCAATGGCGCGCAAAGCAGCATCAGTTGCGGCGCTCAGTTTTTCAATGGCGCTGGTCACCGCAGCCGCGTTGGAATCAAAACTGGCCAAGGCACGAAGGAAATCGAGCTTGCCCGCCTCATCTAAGCCGCGATAGCGCACCGCAAGTGCTGCCGCGCGGTTGCGCGCGGAAACCTCGCCACCGCGTGCCTGGAGGCATTCCCGGAATTCTTCAGCAAAATCATTGGGGGCTTGCGGGCTGCGCTGCACCACACTGGCCAGATCGCGCCAGAAGGACGCCACGCGCTGCATGGCACGATTCATCAAGCCGGCTTCAATGGCGATATCGGACATGGTGTGCACCGAACCCCTTCAGGGGAAAGCCTATCGAAACATTTCCTAAAAAACAAAGGTTTTGTGGCGCGCTTGATGGGCTTCAGGAAGAAAGATCATGCCGCGCCTTGGCGATCAATGCCGGCAAATCCTCGGCGATCAAACCGGGTGGGCCTGAAGCCGCAGCAGCGCCATGCAGCCAGACACCAGCGGCAGCGGCCTCAAAAGGCGCCATGCCCTGCGCCAGCAAGGCTGCAATGGCGCCGGCCAGGATATCGCCCGTACCCGCGGTGGCGAGCGAAGGCGGCGCATTGTCATTGATGATCACGCGGCCATCCGGCGCGGCGATGATGCTATCCGGGCCTTTCAGCACGACAACCGCGCCAAGCCGCGCGGCAGCGGCGCGCGTGGCGGCCAGCCTATCCGCGCCCGGCGTGCCGAAAAGCCGGGCGAATTCGCCGGCATGGGGCGTGATCACCGCCGCGCCGCGCAGCAGGTCCGGCGCCTCGGCAGCAGCCATCAAGGCGCCGGCATCGGCGACCAGGGTTTTGCCGGCAACAATCACGCTGCGGATGGCAGCGCGCGTTGCCCCATGAGGCAACAGCCCAGGCCCGACGAGCCAGACCTTGCGCCGCGTATCCGCCAAAAGCGCGTCCAGCGTCGCATCGCTTACCAACTGGCCGGGCGCATCGGCGCGCAGCAACGCGGCCAGTTCCAGGTTTTCGGCATGCAGCGTAACCAAGCCCGCGCCGAGCCGCCGCGCCGCAGATGCTGCCAGCCGCGCGGCACCGGGCATGGCCGCCCCCGCCAAAATGGTCAGATGGCCGCGCGTGTATTTATGCGCGCTGACCTCAAGTGATGGGAGCGCCCAAAGCGATGGGTGATTGCGCCAGCAACGCGGCGCGATGCCTCCCAGCACTGCCTCCGGCAGGCCGATATTGGCAAGCAGGGTCTCCCCGCAAAGTGCGCGGCCCGGCAGCAGCACATGCCCGGGCTTGAGGCGAAAGAAGCTGATCGTGAGTGCCGCTTGCAGGGCGTAACCCAGTACCTGCCCGGTTGCGCCATCAAGCCCTGAGGGCACATCCACCGCGACCAAGGGCGCCCGAACCGCGCGCAGCATTTGGGAAACCTCCGGCGCCAAGGGGCGCGTCAGGCCAGCGCCAAACAACGCATCCACCACAAGCCCAGCACGCGCGAACTCGGCCTCATTGAAAGCCGCCAACGGGCCATGCCAGCGCGCCGCCGCCGCAGCAGCGGCGGTGCCGGGGCTGGGAGGTACGAGGGCCGCGACCGCAACGGGCCAGCCCGCCTGTTCCAGATAGCGCGCGGCGACATAGCCATCCCCGCCATTATTGCCGGGACCGGCCAGCACCAGGGTGCGGCAGGGGCGGAAGCGGGCGCGAATGGCCCGTGCCACCGCCCTGCCCGCTGCCTCCATCAGGGTTTCAGTCGGCATGCCCGCCGCCAGCGCCGCAGCATCGGCGCGCGCCATCTCAGTCGGGGTCAGAAGCTCGGTCGGGTAAGGGCGCGACATGGATGGGTTATAGCCGTATTAAGCGCCGCCCATATGGGCTGGATCAAGCGGCGCGCCAAGCTGCTATAGAAGCGCTTCGAGAACAGGAGTCGTGCATGGCCTTCGTGATCGCCATCGCCCAGCGTAAGGGCGGCGCCGGCAAATCCACCGTGGCGGCCAATCTGGCCACCGCGCTCGCAGAAGCTGGCCATCGCGTCGGGCTTTTGGACATAGACCCGCAGCGCAGCCTGGCGCGTTGGGACCAGCAGCGCGGCGTGAGCAAAAAGGCCCATACGCTGCATTTTGAAGCGCCGACCGGCTGGCGCCTGCCCGCCACGCTGGAAAGGCTGAAGCGGGAACAGGATTTCGTGCTGCTGGATACGGCGCCCCATGATGACACGGATGCCAAGCTTGCCATTCGCGGCGCTGATCTGGTGTTGGTGCCCTTGCAGCCCTCGGCGGCTGATCTCTGGTCCATGGACGCCACACTTGATCTGGCGAAGCAGGAAAAGCGCCCCTTCCGCCTGCTACTGAACCGCGCGCCGGCCTCGGGCAGGCTGCGCGACGATATCGAAGGCCAAATCCGCGACCGCAACCTGCCCATACTGGATGCGGTACTTGGCAATCGCACCGCCTATGCCCAGGCTTTCATGGCCGGGCTTGGCGTGGTGGAAGCCGCACCCCGCGGCCCCGCAGCGGCGGAAGTGCGGAGCCTCGCGAGTGCCTTGGAAGCGATCCGTAAAAAGGGTTTGGGTTGATGAGTGATCTATTGCTGGCGCTGCATCTGCTGGGCGCGGTGCTCTGGGTAGGCGGCATGGCCTTCGCGCTTTTGGTGCTGCGCCCCGCCGCGCATGAAGTGCTGCAAGCGCCTGAGCGTCTGGCGCTCGCGCAGGCGGCCTTTAGGCGTTTCTTTCTGATTGTATGGCATGCCATGCCAATCGTGCTGCTGACCGGCTGGGCCTTGTTCTTTCTGTGGCATGGCGGCTGGTCTGGCGCGCGATGGAGCCTGCATCTGATGCATTTGCTGGGGCTGATTATGGCATTGGTCTTTCTTGCGCTATTCTTCGGCCCCTGGGGTGCCATGCGCCGGGCGATGGCGGCGGGCGACAAGCCCAATGCAGCGCGCGCGCTGCAGAGTATCAGAAAGCTGGTATTGGTGAATTTGATCATGGGGTTGGTCGTGGTGGCATTTTCCGGCGTTGGGCGCATCGCGGGATGAGCATTGCGCTGAAGGACGGCATCCAGATTGTTGAGGATGCCGCGCCCGAATTCGAAGCAGTCGCCGCCATCCAGCGCGGGCTGCACAACTTCAACCAGGAAACCGGCGGGCCTTATGACCGGGAGCCTGTGACGCTTCTGGTGCAGGATGCGGATGGCAAGACGCTGGGCGGCTTACTCGGCCTGACCTTCTGGGGCTGGCTGTTCATTGATTGGCTTTATCTGGAACGCGGCATGCGCCGGCGCGGCATTGGTGAGGAATTGCTGCAGCGGGCGGAAGCGATTGGCCGCGAACGCGGCTGCACCAATGCCTATACGGATACTTTCAGCTTCCAGGCGCCAGGCTTCTGGAAGCGGAATGGCTATGTGGAATTCGGGAAGCTGGAAGGCATGCCGGCTGGTCATGCGCGGGTGTGGTTGCGGAAGAAGCTGTAGCTTTATTCCACTTTGATCCCGGCCTTCGCCACCACATCGGCCCACATCGCGATCTCACGCTTCAGCACCGCATCGAATTCGGCCGGGCTTTGCCCGCCGGGCTCCGTGCCCAGTTCCAGGATGCGTTGCGTGAGATCCGGCGCCGCAATGGCCGTTGCAAACGCTTCATATAATTGCGCCTGAATGGCGGGTGGCGTGCGCGCGGGCAGGAAGGCCGCCACCCAGGTATCCGCTTCGAACCCCGGCACGGTTTCGGCAACACTCGGCACATCCGGAAAGGCGCGGTTGCGCGTGGGGGAAGTGACCGCGATGGGCCTGATCTGCCCACCGCGCGCCAGCCCCGCTGAAGCGGTGAGCGAATCAAAGCCAAGCTGCACATTGCCCGCGGCCAAATCCTGCAAGGCAGGGCCAGAGCCGCGATAGGGGATGAATTGGATATCAATCCCGGTAGTCAGGCAAAACAAGGTCGCGCCCAGATGCGGCCCGCCGCCGGGGGAGCCCGCCGTGAAATTAAGCTTGCCCGGATTGGCCCGCGCATAAGTGAGCAATTCCGAGATATTGTGAATGGGCAGGCTTGGCGTGGCAGTGACCAGCAACGGCGTGCGCCCCAGCATGGTTATGGGCAGGAAGGCGCTTGGGATATCAAAAGGCGCCTTGTCCTTATGCGTCGTCGGCAGGATGGAATGGGCCGAGGCATTGATCAGCACGGTATAGCCATCCGGCACCGCGCGGGCGACCTCACCCATACCAATAAGGCCCGAAGCGCCGGCGCGGTTTTCAACCACAATCTGCCAGCCTTTTTGTTCGGCAATCTTGCGCGCAACCAGACGGCCCAGAATGTCACTCGGCCCACCTGGCGGGAAAGCGATGACAAACCGGATGGGCGCTGCGGGCCAAACGCCCTGCGCTTTCAGGGTGGCAGGCGCGAAAAGCCCGGCTGCAAGCACCCCCCGACGAGATAAAAGCGGCATGGCCGATCCCCCTCACCTTCACAAAAAATAGCGTGACCCAGTTTCCCGGATCACGCCATAGCCCTAGTTGCAGAAGGTGCCGCCGCGGGGTGAATGAATTTATTTGCTGGTGCCACGCATCTCATCCCCGCAGAACGGGCGTGATGCGGTGCGATTCTTCGCTTGATAACGCTGACAGCACATTTCCCAGGAGATTTTTTAACGCCCCGCGCGGCCTATAAGGCTGCCGGGCGCGTATTTCGAGGCGCGGCGCTTGGACGGGAGCTTGGCTTTTTCTTACAGGTTCCGACCAGGGCGGAGAGCGCGCCGCCGTCAGTTAGAACGCGATCCAGACTGAAAAGCTAGATGGCATTGATCAGCGAGCCTGGCCGCCTGACGTAATGGTTCGCACGCCAACAGGTCTCGCTACCACGCCTCAGGACATGAAACTGCTGAAAGCGCTCCTGGCAGCACTCAGGGGCTAAGCGATATCCGTTTCCACATGCCACCATTTCGGCCTTGTGCTACGAAAGGAATGCGCCGTCGGGCGGAGGGCCGCCGCCGGCTTGTCGAATACACCAAGCAGCAAGCCCACGACCGGCTTGTCGTCGATAGCACCGAGAGAGGTGCCGCAGGTCTTGCAGAAGGCGCGGCTTGAATAGGGCGATGAACGATATGTGGCGGGCTTGCCGGCCTTGCCTGTCCAGGTGACCGCATCGCGCGGAAATTCGACCCAGGCGAGTGTGAGGCCGCCGGTATGGCGCTGGCACATGCGACACGAACACGTGTGCGGCTTGGCGGCGGGCGCTTTGGCTTCGAAGCGGATCGCACCGCACAGGCAGCCGCCGCTATAGGTTTTCACCGACATTTCCCAGACCAAACTTCCTTACGGCCGAAACCCTCACAATCTGGCCGATCTTGATGCAATCGGCAGACGCAAGGCATAGCTTTCTTGTGCTTCCGCCGCGTCCACCGCCCAAAATCCAGTTCGATCAACCCACTTAAGGCAGTTACCCCTTCAGCGTCGCCAAATCGTCATTCAAGGTCTTGCTGGGGCGCATCGCAGCGCCCGTCTTGGCATCATCAGGCCGGTAATACCCGCCCAATTCCTGCGCCTTGCCCTGGGCTTCGATCAGCTCCTCATAAATCTTCTTCTCATTGGCCGAGAGCATATCCGCGAGCGGCTTGAAGCGCGCGGCGAGGCCCGAGCTATTGTCGCGCGCCGCCAGCGCCTGCGCCCAATAAAGCGCCAGGTAGAAATGGCTGCCGCGGTTATCAATCTCACCCACCTTGCGCGCGGGGGAGCGATTATATTCCAGGATCCTGCCATTGGCTTCATCGAGCGTCTCAGCCAGCACGCGCACATCGGCATTGCCCGTGGTCTGCGCCAAATGCTCAAGCGAAGCGCCAAGGGCGAGAAACTCGCCAAGCGAATCCCAGCGCAGATACCCCTCACCCTGGAATTGCTCGACATGCTTGGGCGCCGAACCACCCGCGCCGGTTTCAAACAAGCCACCGCCATTCAGCAGCGGCACAATGGAG
This sequence comes from Roseomonas sp., assembly GCA_020249285.1. Taxonomy (GTDB): domain Bacteria; phylum Pseudomonadota; class Alphaproteobacteria; order Acetobacterales; family Acetobacteraceae; genus Neoroseomonas. Next base: position 8,389 of record JADCFX010000032.1, read on the forward strand.
AGCATCTTGGCCGAGGTGCCGAGTTCCATGATCGGGAACAAATCCGTCAGGTAGTCGCGCAGCACATTCCCGGTGACGGAAATGGTATCCAAGCCCTTGCGGATACGATCGAGCGAGAATTGCATCGCCTCCACCGATCCCAGGATGCGAATATCAAGCCCGGATGTGTCGTGATCCTTCAGGTATTTCTCGACCTTCTTGATCAGCTCAGCATCATGGGCGCGCTTGGCATCCAGCCAGAAAACCGCCGGCGTATTGCTGAGCCGCGCGCGGCGCACGGCAAGCTTCACCCAATCCTGAATGGGCGCATCCTTCACCTGGCACATGCGGAAGATATCGCCGGCCTCAACCGAGCGGGAGAGCAACACCGTCCCATCTTCCGCCACCACACGCACTTCGCCATCGGCAGCGAGTTCGAAGGTCTTGTCGTGGGAGCCATATTCTTCCGCCTGCTGCGCCATCAGCCCGACATTGGGCACAGTGCCCATGGTCTTTGGGTCAAAGGCGCCATTGGCCTTGCAGTCTTCAATCACGGTCTGGAACAGCCGCGCATAGCAACGGTCCGGGATCACTGCCAGAGTATCATACAGCTTGCCATCCGGGCCCCACATCTTGCCCGATTCACGAATCATGGCCGGCATGGAGGCGTCAATGATCGTGTCGCTGGAGACATGCAGATTAGTGATGCCGCGGTCGGAATTCACCATGGCCAGCGCCGGGCGTCCCTTATAGGTGGCGTCAATATCCGCCAAGATCGGCGCCTTTTCAGCCTCAGGCAGAGTTTCGATCTTGGCAAGCATATCGCCAACGCCGTTATTCGGGTTGACACCAAGGCGCGTGAGCGTCGCGCCATGCTTTTGGAAAACATCGGCGAAGAACACCGAAACCGCATGACCGAACAGGATGGGATCGGATATCTTCATCATGGTGGCTTTGAGGTGCACGGAGAAAAGCACTCCTTCACTCTTCGCGGCATCAATCTGTTCAGCGAGGAAGGCGCGCAAGGCCTTCCGGCTCATCACAGACGCATCAATGATCTCGCCGGCGATCAAAGGCGTTTTCGCCTTCAGCACTGCGACGCTGCCATCCTTCGCCACCAATTCAATGCGCGCATTGGTAGGTGCTGTCATGGTGGTGGCGACTTCCGAGCCATAAAAATCCCCGCCCGGCATATAGGCGACATGGGATTTGGAGTCCTTCGACCAGGCGCCCATCTTATGCGGGTTGTTGCGCGCATATTGCTTGACGGCACCCGCCGCGCGGCGGTCTGAATTGCCTTCGCGCAGCACGGGGTTCACGGCGCTGCCCAGCACCTTGCCGTAACGGGCGCGGATTTCGCGCTCGGCATCGTTGGTGGGGTTGTCCGGGTAATCCGGCACATCATAACCCTTGCCCTGCAATTCCTTGATTGCAGCCTTAAGCTGGGGGACGGAGGCCGAGATATTCGGCAGCTTGATGATATTGGCTTCCGGCTTCAGCGCGAGCTTGCCGAGTTCGGCGAGTTCATCATTCACCCTTTGCTCGGGCTTCAGCTTTTCCGGGAAATTGGCCAGGATGCGGCCCGTCAGCGAAATATCCTTGAGCGTCATCTTCACGCCGGCCATGCCGACAAAGGACTGGACAATGGGCAGCAGGGAATAAGTCGCCAGCGCCGGCGCTTCATCCACCTTGGTCCAGATGATTTCGAGTTCTGACATGGCTCAACCTTCCATAGCCTGGGCCGTTCGGGCCGCTTTGCGTGTTTTGGCAATCTGGCCGGGTTTGTCGCACCGGGGGGGGAGAAGGGCAAGTGGGTGGCGGGGCCAGATCGGCCTTCCACCAGCGGTTATATTGCGCCCTTTTTAACGATCCCCGTAGCCCTGGGGATGCGCTTCCCGCCAGGCCCAGGTGGTGCGGACAATGGCGTCAATATCGCCAAAGCGGGGCGCCCAGCCGGTCTCTGATCGCAGCCTATCGCTCGCTGCCACCAGAACGGCAGGATCTCCGGCGCGGCGTGGGCCTATGCTATGGGGCACCGCGCGGCCACTGACGCGCGCAATCGCATCCAGCACCTGCTTCACGGAATGGCCTTCGCCATTGCCGATATTGTAGCGGCAGGAACCATGGGACTCTAACCGCGCCAGCACACGCAAATGCGCATCCGCCAGATCGGTTACATGCACGTAATCACGAATGCAGGTGCCATCCGGCGTTGGGTAATCATCACCAAAAACCGTCAGCGCCGGGCGCCGACCAAGGGCTGCATCAATCGCGAGCGGGACAAGATGGGTTTCGGGGTTGTGATCCTCGCCCGCGCGGCCGGCGGGGTCTGAACCAGCCGCGTTGAAATAGCGCAACGCGGCGTAGCGCAGGCCATGGATGCGTTCCGCCCAGGCAAGTGCGGTTTCCACCATCAGCTTGCTCTCGCCATAGGGATTGCCGGGGGCGACGGGGCAATCCTCATCAATCGGCACGCGCTCCGGCTTGCCGAACAAGGCAGCGGTGGAAGACAGCACGAAGCGGAGGCACTCGGCTTCAACGGCGGCTTCAATCAGCCGCACGCTATTGCCGAGATTTTCCGCGAGGTAATGCATGGGCGATTTCATGCTCTCGCCCACCAGGGAAAGCGCCGCGAAATGCAGCACCGCATCAAAGCGCCCATTGGCGAAAACGCGCTTCAATTCGGCACGATCCGAAAGCGGCGCCTGCACCAAAGTGGCGGCAGCAGGCACGGCGGCGCGGTGGCCCTGGCTGAGATCATCCAGCACCACCACCTCATCACCGCGATCAAGCAAAGCCAGCACCGCATGGCTGCCAACGAAACCCGCCCCGCCTGTCACCAGATAACGCGCCATGTCTTATTCCTGCTTTACCGCTTCAAGGCCGGAGCGAAGCCTCTGCCAGCCTTTGACTGCGCGGTGCGTCCAGCGCGCGGAGATAGGCCGCATCAAGGCCGTAAACATCCCGGCGCATGACCACGCTTCTGATTTCAACTATCTCCGTGTCATAATGAAGGCGCACAGGGATCGCCCGCGCGAGCGCGGCATCCCAGAGATCATAATGGTGCGGGTCAAGGCCATCTTCGCCCAGGGCTTCCAACCTTACCGCCAAAGCTTCCAACGCCGCGCGGGATGCTGCGCTGGCGCGGCACGACATGCCAGCCGCAAGCACAGTCACACCCAGCCCCAGCATGGCCCTGCGGCGCGCGAATCGCTTTGAATCACTCATGTCGTTCTGGTAGCGCTTCAAATGGCTTAAACACAATTTCTAATGGAGGCCTCAGGGAAGACTATCAACGCGCTGCTGCGCGCTAGCCAGTTCCTGTACGGTGATGGGCTTATAGGGGGCACGGGGGCGGAAATGCCCCACCTCCTCCACCGGCACGTTTCGGGTTTCGGCAATCACCGCCGCCACGGTCGGGCCGCAAAGCCGCCCCTGGCACGGCCCCATCCCACAGCGCAGATAGGCCTTGGCCTGGTTGGGACCGGTCGCGCCAATCGCTGCCGCCCAGCGAAGCGAGCCCGCGGTCACTTCCTCACACCGGCAGATGATGGTGCCTTCCTCAGGTGGCGCCAGGATTTCCTGTGAGGGTGCGTAAAGCGCATCCAGAAAGGGCCTGAGGGCGCGCGCCTGCAACAGCGCATCCGCGCTGGCCTCAGCGCGTGAATCCCGATCCGCGCGCGAAATGCGCCCAAGGCGAAGCCCCGCATCCAAGGCGGCCAATTGCCCCGCCGCCACGGCGGCTTCCCAGCCGCCAATCCCCGCGCCATCGCCTGCGACCGCAATGCGCGCATGGGATGATGCGCCAAAGACATCCAGCTTGGGCCGCCAGCAAATCTGTTGCGCATCCCAGCCATGTTCCAGCCCAATCGCCATGGAGATATGCGTCGAAGGAATCACCCCTTCATGCAGCAAAAGCGTATCGCAAGGCTCAACGCCGCCTTCAAAGCGCAGCGCCTGCACGCGGGCCGAACCTTCAGCGCGCAAATGCTTGGCACCCGTGATCACCCGCAACCCCGCCTGACGCGCCTTCAGGATCAGGCCGATGCCTTTCGCAAGCTGCGCAAAGCCGCTGAAGATGCCGCCTGACTCAAGCGCCGTCCGCAGAATGGGCTGGGTGCGCGTTTCCACCAGCACCGGCATCACACCCGCGCGGATCAATTGATTCGCGAGCAGCCACATCAGCGGCCCCTGCCCCGCCAGCACCACCTTGCCCGATGGCACCATGCCGGCGGTTTTCAGCGCGATTTGCGCGGCGCCCGCACTCATCACGCCAGGCAGAGTCCAGCCCGGAATGGGCACCGGCCTTTCCTGCGCGCCTGTCGCCAGCATGATGCGCTCAGCCGTAACTTCCGTGGTTTCACCCTGATGCGCGAGGGAAAGCGTGCCGGTATCCGGTTCCAGCATCCAAAGCGTGCTGCCGGCACGATAGGTGATATCCAAAGCGCGAAACCGCGCGATCAATTCAAGCCCGGGCGCCATGTCGCGCGCCAGCGCGGGATCGGCGCCGGCCAATTCGGCAGCGCGAAAAACCTGCCCGCCCGGTGCGGCGTTTTCATCCACCACCAGCACGGAAAGCCCGCATTCCCGTGCCGCAATCGCCGCCGCCATGCCGGCAGGCCCGGCACCGATAATGGCAAGATCGAATTTACGCGGCGCTTCGGCGGCTTTCACGGGCACCAGGCTCATCGCCGCACCTCTCGCGCGCCTTGCTGGCGGGCGATGCGCATACCGGCCGCGACCGGCACCATGCAGGCTTGCCGATTGGCCACGCCATCTATTTCGGCCAAGCAATCATAGCAAACGCCCATCATGCACCAAGGCATGCGTGGGCTGCCGGAGACCGGTGTTTCACGGATTGAAGAAAGACCCGAGATCAGGATAGCGGCGGCGGCGCTGCTGCCTTCCGGCACCATCAGGGCGCGGCCTTCGACAAAAACCTGCACGGTTTCCGGCCGATGATCAGGGCGCGTGCGAAACATCAGAAGCGCTCAGCCGAAAACGGCGCCAGGAAAGGATCAAGCGCACCACGCGCAATCATGGGGGCCAGCAGCTTTCCATGTGCTGCGGCAAGCGTGACGCCGGAATGGCAATTGGCCGTATAGGCGCCGGCTAGGGTTTCGGATTGATCATAAATCGGCAGCCCATCGGGTGACATGACGCGCAAGGCCGACCAGGCGCGCACCACATTCAGCTTGCCAATCCAGGGAAAACAAAGCGCCGCGCGATGGGCGATTTCCGCCATGACAGGCTGGGTTTGGCGTGTGTCAAACCCCACTTCTTCAACACTATCGCCCAGCATGATGCTGCCCTCACCGGTTTGGCGAATGGTGGTGGTGGGCATGGGCAGCGCAGCGCGCGCGCGTTCCGTCACCAGCACCTGGCCACGCTGCGGGCGCACCGGTGCCTTCAAGCCGAAATGGGACGCAAGCGTTGCATTGCCGAGGCCGGCGGCCAGCACCGCACGTTCCGCCTGAATGGTGCCGAGGTTGGTTTCCAACAGGAAATTGCGCGGCGCCGTCGCAATGCCGGTGATCTTCACATTGGGCAGATACACCCCGCCAAGCGCCGTAAAACCATGATGCAGGCTGCGCAATAGTGCCAACGGGCTGACATGCCCATCATAAGGCGTGAAGGAAGCACCCACCACGGCGGGGCCAAGCCCCGGCAGCATTTCGCGCGCTTCCCGCGCATCCAGCATGCGATACTCAAAGCCGTAATTGCCGGCTTCGCGCTTCATTTGTTCCAGGCGGTCAGCGCGTTCATTCATTTCGTGGTCGGAAAGGCATAAATGCATCCCACCCGGTTGAGACAGACCCAGCGATAGCCCGGTTTGATTGGCCAGATCATTCGCCAATTCGGCCCAGCTTTCCGCCGATTGGCGTGTCCAGCGCTGATACCAAGGCGCGCCGAGGCCCTTGGATTGCACCCAAACCAGGCCGAAATTGCCGCGGCTGGCGCGATAGGCTGCATCCCCTTCATCCAACAGCGCAACAGACAGCCCTTCGCGCCTGAGGCCCCAGGCAATGGCGGAACCCACCAGCCCGCCACCAATCACCATTGCGTCGAAGCGTCGTCCCGTCATGACAACACCAGTTTATACCTTTCCGGTTAAGGAAAGATGCGGGATCAGCGCCCGCCCCCCACTTGCATGCAAGAAGCGGTCACATAGGAAGCAGCGTCCGACGCCAGGAACAGGATGCATTCCGCCACTTCCTCGGGCTTGCCGGGCCGGCCCATGGGCACGAGCGGCCCAAGCCGCTCCAACCGATCCGGCGCGCCGCCACGGGCATGGATTTCGGTTTCAATCAGGCCGGGATTGACGGCATTCACCCGCATGCCTTCCTGCGCCACTTCGCGCGCGAGGCCGATGGTGAGCGTATCCACGGCTGCCTTGCTGGCCGCGTAATGCACATATTCGCCAGCACTGCCGAGTTCTGACGCGCGGGAGGAAACATTCACAATCGCGCCCCCCTTGCCGCCATGCTTGGTGGACATGCGCTTCACCGCTTCGCGGCAGAACATGGCAAGGCCGGTGACATTGGCGCCCATGGTATTGGCCCAGCCGGCATGGGTGATGGTCTCCAACCGTCCACGCGGGCCGGTGCCGCCGGCATTATTCACCAGCACATCAATGCGCCCGAAATGCTTCATGACCGCTTCAAAGGCGCCAATCGCATGCGCTTCATCTTCCACCGAGCCTTGCAGTAACAGCACCTTGGCACCGGCGGCTTCGCAATCGCGCTGCACGGCTTCGGCGCTGGCCCGATCATGCTGGAAGGTAAGGCATAGGTCATAGCCGCGGGCAGCCGCCATGCGCGCAGTGGCCGCGCCAATGCCGCGCCCGGCGCCAGTGATCATCATGACTTTGCGTGACATGGACTGTCCTCCCCTTTGTTTACGGGGCCTTTATGCCATGGGATGGCGGGCTTGCCGATACCTGCGCGGCGGGCGAGCATTGGGGCGGAGGCACGCCATGACACAAAACTCCCCCACCCGCTTCAAACCGCTGACCTGCCCTGATGCCCTGCCGTGCTTTCCAGCGCCGCAACACGCATCAGCGCCGGCGCAAGACAGGAAAGGCTGAAGCATGACACGCGATCTTGAGGGCAAAAGCGCGCTGGTGACCGGTGGCGCCTCTGGCATAGGGCGGGCCACGGCGCTTGCCTTTGCGCGTGAGGGCGCGCGGGTGGTGGTGGCCGATATCATGCAGGATGCGGCGCAACGCACAGTCAACGAGATCAAGGCGATGGGTGGCCAGGCCATGGCGATTGCCTGCGATGTCACGGATGATGACGCGGTAAAGGCCATGATCGCCGCGACGGTGGATGCCTTTGGCAGCCTTGACTGCGCCTTCAACAATGCCGGCATCGCCCCTTATCAGGTAAATGCCGGGGGGCAGAAAATCGCGGATGTCGCGCCCGAAGCCTGGCGCCGCTTGATTGATGTGAACCTGACCAGCGTGTGGCTTTGCCTGAGGCATGAAGTGGCACAAATGCGCGCGCAGGGTTCGGGCGGCGTCATCATCAATACCGCTTCGATCCTGGGGTTGGTCGGAACGGCCACCTCCTCAGCCTATGTCGCGGCGAAGCATGGTGTGGTGGGCTTGACCAAGGTTGCGGCAGCGGACCATGCCGAGGATAATATCCGCGTCAATGCGGTCTGTCCCGGCTATATCGAAACACCCATGACCGAGGAGACGATGCGCAGGCGCGGTGAGCGCATTATGGCGCGCGTGCCAATGGCGCGCATGGGCAAGGCAGGGGAGATCGCCGAAGCAGTGGTATGGCTTTGTAGCCCGAAAGCAAGTTTTGTGACGGGTGTCTCCTGGGCGGTGGATGGCGGCTATACGGCGATTTGACGCCCTTTCTGAAGCGGGCATGATTGCGCGCTGGATTGCCGCGCCCATCCCGCCCATCAGCCTTTGAGGAAACGCCATGTCTGAAATCCTGATCAGTGATGATGCCGGCCTGCGCATCATTCGGCTGAACCGGCCCGAGAAGAAAAACGCCCTGACGCGGGCCATGTATGACGCCATGGCAACGGCATTGCGTGAGGCCGCGACCGAGCCTGCCATCCGCGCCGTGATGATCACGGGCGGCGATGCCTGCTTTACCTCTGGCAATGATGTCGCGGATTTTCGCGCGCGCGGGGAACAGCAGGCGGAAGTCCCCTCACCTGCACGGGACATGCTGGCGGCGCTGGCGGAATGCCCAAAGCCCGCGGTGGCGGCGGTGGCGGGTTATGCGATTGGGATCGGCACGACGCTGCTGCTGCATTGTGATCTGGTCTATGCCGGCGATAACGCCATCTTCCGCATGCCCTTTGTGGATTTGGGGCTTTGCCCGGAAGGCGGTTCATCGCTTTTGGTGCCGATGCGTGGTGGGCAATTGCTGGCGAATGAGTTGCTGATGCTGGGTGAGGCCTTTGCGCCGGAAGTCGCGCTGCGTGCCGGCATCATCAATGCCGTGGTGCCCGCAGCGGAATTGCTGGCCCATGCGGAAGCCAAGGCGCGCGCCCTAGCCGCCAAGCCACCCGCTGCCATGGCGCAAACCAAGGCGCTGCTGCGCCGCGCTGATGCCGCGCGCATCGCCGAACATATGCAGGTAGAATTTGCGGCCTTTGGCGCCTTGTTGCGCGGGCCGGAAGCGGCGGAAGCCGTCGCGGCGTTTCAGGAAAAGCGCAAGCCGGATTTTTCGCGCTTCTTTGCTGCTGCAAAGGGATAAGGCAATGCTGCACCAATGGCCGGCCCAGGCGCGGGTTTATCATGATGTTGCGGTGGCCGAAGCGCTGCCGGGTGAGGTTGGTGGCGCGCAACGCATTGCGCTGGTCACGACAAGATCCCTTGCGGGTAGCCGCATCGCAGCGGCGGTGCGCGATGCCTTGGGCGCAAGGTTGGTCGCTGAAACCGCTGCCATGCGCGCCCATAGCCCGGTGGAAGATGTGCTGGCTTTGGCCGCGCTGCTGCGTGAAAGCCGCGCGGAATTGGTGGTGGCACTTGGTGGCGGTTCGGTGATTGATGGCGCAAAGGTCGCTTGCCTGGCGGTTTGGCGCGGCATTACGGACCCTGCCGCGCTGATTGAAGCGGCGGTTTCGCGCGGAGCCTCGCCCGGCGCTTGGGATGGCGCGGCACCCTCACCCCGCTTGATTGCCGTGCCCACCACGCTTTCAGCCGCGGAATTCGCACCACATGCCGGCTATACGGATTTGACCGAGGGGCGGAAGTATCGCGCGCTTGACCCCTGGATGGTGCCGCGCGCCGTGCTGCTGGACCCTGCTGCCACATTGGAAACGCCGGCGGAGCTTTTCCTTTCTTCCGGCATTCGCGCCTTAGATCACGCGGCAGAGCGTTGGTGTGCTTTGGAAACAGCGCCCTTTTCCGATGCGGTATCGCGCCAAGCCATGCTGATGCTGGCTGATGGCTTGCCACGGGTGGCGCAGGCGGCGGGGGATTTGCGGGCGCGCGCGCTTTGCCAGCAAGCGGCCTGGCTTTCGGTGATGGGTGGCTGGGCAGGTGTGCCAGTCGGTGCCAGCCATGGGCTTGGCTATATTCTGGGGGCGGCGCGCGGTGTGCCGCATGGCATCACTTCCTGCCTCATGCTGCATGCGGTGATGCGCTGGAATGCGCCGGTGAATGCGGCGCGACAGGCGGATATCAAGGCGATTTTCGGCGGCGCAGAAGCGGGGCCGGCGATTGAGGAATTTGTCGCGGGGCTTGGTCTGCCCACGCGGTTGCATCAGCAAGGCATTACGGAAGCGGAAATCGCGGGCCTCGCCGCGCGCTGGACCGGCGATGCGCCGATTGCGACCAATCCGCGCCCAGTGCGCGGCGCGGCGGATTTGGAGGAGATTTTGCGGCTCGCGCTTTAAAGATTCCGCCGTTCTGCACGCAGCGTCGGCAAACCAATACCCGTCGCATCAAACCCGCCATCCACGGCAATCACCTGCCCCGTCAGGTAGCTGGCGCGGTCACTACACAGGAAAAACACCGCCTCCGCCAATTCCGCTTCCAGCCCATAGCGATTGAGCGGAAGATGATCATGATAATCCGCGCGGATTTCCGGCGTATGCACGGCCTTGGCCATGGCCGTATCCACCGGGCCGGGCGCCACGGCATTCACGCGAATGCGAAGGCTCGCGAATTCCACCGCCTGCTGCTTGGTCAGATGCGCAAGCCCGGCCTTGCTGGTGCCATAGGCGACACGCAGCGTTGAAGCACGCAGGCCGGAGATGGAGGTGATATTCACCATCGCCCCGCCGCCGCCCTCTGCCATGATCGGTGCCGCCGCTTGCGCCGCCAGGAATGGGCCGGTCAGGTTCACCGCCAGCACGCGCGCCCAATCTTCCGGCGTTGTTTCCAGGATGGGTTTGAAAATAGCGATGCCGGCATTATTCACCAGCGCATCAAGCCGCCCGAAATGCGCGGCGGCCTGGCGCACGGCAGCAGTGATGGCGGCTGGGTCTGAAACATCGCAGACAAGCACTAGGGTTTTGGCGGGCTCCGCCAGCGCTGCCATGGTTTCGCGCAACTGATCCGCATTGATATCCAAAAGCGCGACATTCCAACCTTCGGCCAGAAAGCGGCGCGCCACGGCAAGGCCAATGCCGCGCGCGGCGCCGGTCACCAGAGCGGTTTTCACGGTCATGGTATGATCCTTTAGCGCGGCATGGTGCCGGCGCGTCCGGCAGTGGCCCCGCCATCAATCACCAATTCACTGCCCGTCATGTGCCGCGATGCGTCAGAAGCCAAGAACACCACGCCAGCGGCGATATCCGCCGCCGTGCCGGCCTCACCCAAAGGCACGATATTCGCCGCCAATTGGCGCGGGTCCACCGGCGCGTTGCGCCCGCCTGTGTTTCCCTGCGGCATTTTCTGCCAGATATCGGTTTCAATCACGCCGGGATGGACGGAATTACAGCGAATGCCATCCCGCGCGCCGGCGCATTCCAGTGCCACGGATTTCGAAAAAAGCCGTACCGCACCCTTGCTCGCAGAATAACCGGCCAAGCCCGCCGAGCCACGAATGCCGGCGATGGACGACATCATGATGATGGAACCCCCTCCCGCACGGCGCATCGCTGGAATGGCGTATTTTACCGATAGAAACACGCCATCAAGATTTACCGCATTCTGCCGTCGCCAATCCGCAAGCGACATATCAAGCAAGGGTTTCATGATGGCGATGCCGGCATTGGAAACCAGCACATCAAGCCTGCCATGTTTCGCTTCAATAGAGGCAATCACCTCGGCCCAGCGTGCCTCATCCGTCACATCCTGATGCAGGTAAAGCGCATCGTGACCGGCGGACCGGAGCGTGGCGGCCAAAGCCTCACCGCGAGTATCATCAAGATCGGTCAGCACCACGCGCGCCCCTTCGGCGGCGAGTGCTTCCGCACAAGCAGCGCCAATGCCCGCCGAAGCGCCTGTAATCAGCGCGACCTTGCCTTGAACCTGTCCCATCGCCTTCTCCCTTTATGTTTATGCAAAACGTTCCGCCGCGAAGGGCGCGAAATCGAAATTGGGCTTTTCGCCCGCGACCAGCGCACCCATCAGCGCGCCCGTCGGTGCCGAGCCCGTCAGGCCCAAATGCCCATGGCCAAAGGCGCAATAAAGCCCCTGCCAATCACGCACTGGCCCCATCACTGGCACGCTATCAGGCAGGCAGGGGCGATGGCCCATCCAGATCTTGCCACCTTCCGTGCGCGCCTTCGGGAACACCTTTTTCAGATCATCCAGCAGCAGCATGGCGCGCGCTTCCGTGGGCGGCGCATCGAGCCCTGCAATCTCCACCGAACCTGCAACGCGTAAGCCATCTTCCATCGGACTGATAAAAACCTTGCGATCAGCGGGCGAGAGCACGCGCCCTACGCGCACCCCCGCATCCGGCAGCATCACATGATAGCCGCGTTGGGTTTCCAACGGCACCTTCAGCCCAAGGGGTGCCAGCAAACGCGCGGACCAGGCGCCGGCGGCCAAAACCACCTGATCGGCGGCAATATCTTCCCCCGCGCAGCGCACACCAACCACGCGCTTGCCCTCGGTCAGAATCGCCTGCACCTCAGCGGTGCGAATCTCGCCCCCCATGCGGCGCACGCCATTGGCGACCACGGCAGCCAGCCGTGCGGGGTTCACGCAGGAACCATGATCGGGCAGATAAAGGCCAATCTGATAATCTTCCGAAACTTCAGGTTCCAATTCACGCAGCGCCGGCCCGACCAGCTTCTGCACCTTCAGCCCATGCTTCTGTCGCAACGCGAGTGAGGCATTGTCCTTCGCCAATTGTTCCTCATTCCGATACAGATACATCTGGCCTTCTTCGCGGATAAGGTCCGCGGCACCCTCGGCGGCCAGGATTTCGCGATGCCGATCAGGGGCGGAAAACAGCAGCGCAGAAAGCGCGACCGCGGCGGACTCCACCTTTTCTCGCCGGGCGGAAGCCACGAAGCGCAGCAGCCAGGGCATGGCGCGCAGCCAGTAGCGCGCGGGGATATGAAGCGCGCCGGCCGGGTCCATCAGCATTTTCGGCACCTGCGCCAGCACGCCCGGCATGGCGAGCGGCGCCACAGACCCATGGCTGATGGCCCCCGCATTGCCGGTATAGGCCGCGCCTTCCTTGGCGGCTTCCAGCACCAGCGGCTTCAGCCCGCGCCGGGCCAAGTGCCAGGCGATGCAAAGGCCAACGATTCCCCCGCCGATAATCACCGGGGCGGGCTTGTGTGGGGCGGTTTCCATGCCCCCATCCTGACCCAAGCCGCGGCGGCTTGGAAGCGCCCGGTTGACGCCCGCAAGCCGGGGCATCACTTTTGCCCATCCGGAGGATGCCATCATGCAAATCACCCCCAATAATGCCGGGCTAGGCGCGCGTGTCGAAAGGATTGACCTGCGCGAGACTGCCTCGCCCGAGGATTTCCGCACCCTACTGCGCGCGCTTGGCGAATATGGCGTGCTTTGCTTCCCGAAGCAGGATTTGGAAGCGCCGCAAGTGGCGGCCTTCGGCAAGCGCTTTGGCGATTTGGAGGTGAATGTCGCCAATCTGTTCCATGCGCCAGGCCATCCGGAAGTGATGATCCTGTCCAATATGAAGGATGAGGCCGGCAAGCCCTTGGGGCTGAATGATGCCGGCCAGGGCTGGCATACGGATATGTCCTATTCCAAGGAAATCGCGCTGGCCAATATGCTGCACGCCAAGCGCGTGCCGCGCCGTGATGGCAAGGTGCTGGGGGCGACGCAATTCCGCAATATGCATGCCGCCTATGCGGATTTGCCCGCCGAGGTGAAGGCGCGCATTGAAGGCCGCGTTGCCATTCATGATTTCAGCAAATTTTGGGACATGATGCGCCAGCGCCCAGGCAGTATTCGCGGACCACTGACACCCGAACAGCGCGCGAAAAAGCCGCCGGTTGAACAGCCGATTATGCGTATTCATCCCATTACTGGTCGGCCCGTTCTTTACTGCAATTGCGGCTATGCCATGTATATTGAAGGCATGGAGCGCGCTGAGTCCGATGCTTTGCTTGATTATTTGTTCCGCCATCAGGCGCAGGATAAATACCTTTATACGCATGAATGGGCCGAAGGTGATGTGCTGATCTGGGACAATATCGGCACCATGCATAATGCGGTGGCGGATTACCTGCCGGGCGAGGATCGCTACATCCTGCGCGTACAGGTCATGGCCACGCTTGATTACGCGGCGATGGCGGCATGAAGCTGCTGACTTTTCAGGGTGCGCATGGCGCGGCCCTTGGCGGGGTGGTGGGGGAAAGCGTGGTCGCGCTGCGCCCGGCCCTGGCGGCAGCAATGCACGCCGCTGGTGAGGCGGATCGCAGCAGCGAAGTAATCCCTGGCGATATGGTGACGCTGCTGGGTGATGAGGCAGCAATGACTGCCGCAGGCCGCGCGCTTGCCTTTGCGGCACGGGCGGAAAATGCGGCGCTGCGCCAGCCGCTTGCGGCGGTGAAGATGCTTGCGCCCTTGAAGCCCGGCAAGATTCTGGGCGTTGGCCGCAATTACAGTGATCACGCCAAGGAAGTGGGCGGCCCCAAGCTTGAAATGCCGCGTATTTTCATGAAGCCCGCTTCTTCCGTGGTGGGGCCGGGCGCGGTGGTGAAAATCCCACGCCATGTGAAAAAGCCCGATTGGGAGGTTGAGCTTGGCGTAGTGATCGGCAAGCCAGCGCGCGACGTGCCGGAAGGCATCGCGCTGGATTACGTGGCGGGCTACACGGTGCTGAATGATGTCAGCGCGCGGGAATTTCAGTTCGATGTGCCGCTTGCCATGACATCCTTCGCCAAAGGCATGGATGGCTTTTGCCCCATGGGTCCCTGGATCGTGACGCCGGAAGAAGTCGGTGAGCCCTGGATGCTGGATGTGAAGTGCTGGCTGAATGGCGAAGAAGTCCAGCACGGCAATACGCGCGATCTGATCTTTTCTGTCGCCGCCCTCATTGCCTTTCTGTCGCGCTACATGACGCTGGAACCAGGCGATGTGATTGCCACCGGCACACCGGCCGGGGTTGGGCATTTCCGCGATCCGCCGCGCTATTTGAAGTCGGGTGACAAGCTGCGGCTGGAAGTGGAACGCGTTGGCGTGCTGGAACATTCAATTGGTTGAAGAAAACGGGAGGCAATAATGAAAAAGACTTTTCTGACCGCGGCATTGGCCGCGCTAATAGCGCTACCCGCTTGGGCGCAGCCCAAGGCGCCAGGCACGGATTACCCGAATAGACCGGTCCGCGTGATTGTGGCCTTTGCCGCCGGCGGTAACGCCGATATCAATGCAAGGCTGATTTCAACGGCGCTGTCACAGCAATTGGGCCAGCAATTCGTGGTGGAAAATCGGCCATCCGGCGGCGGCACCGTTGCCTTTGAAACCATCGCGCAAACGCCGCCTGATGGTTATACCTTGCTGGTCGGCGCGCTTGGGTCCCATACGCTGAATGTTGGGCTTTATGGCGACAGGTTGCGCATCCATCCGCTGACCGGCGTGGATCACATCACCATCTCCAGCCATTCGCCGATTGTGCTGGCAACACACCCTTCGATGAATGTGCGCACGCTGGCGGAGTTTCGTAGCGCTGTCGCAGCCGGTGGCGGCAATGTGCTGTATGGGTCTTCCGGCAATGGCTCCACCGGGCATATCTCCTCGGCCTTGCTGCTGCACCTGCTTGGCGTAACTGCCACCCATGTGCCCTATCGTGGATCAGCTGCGGCTTTTCAGGATTTGATGGCGGGGCGCATCAGCTTCCAATCCGATACCATTTCCTTCCTTGCCGAGCATATCAGGAACGGCACGGTGAATGGCATTGTGATCGGCACGCCAGAACGCTCACCCATGGCGCCCGATGTGCCAACAGCAGCCGAAGCCTGGCTACCCGCCTTCCAGGCGACAACCTGGACGCCGTGGTCAGCGACGCTAGGCACACCGCTGCCAATACGGCAATTCTTGTACGAGCAAATCGCCATTGCGCTTCGCAAACCAGAAGTGCGGGATCGGCTGATCCAGCTTGGCAATACCATCCCGGATGGCATGACGCCGGATGCAACGCGCGCCTTTATCGCGAGCGAAATTGATAAATGGGTGCCGATTGTGCGTGCCACGGGCGCGCGCGTGGATTGATGGGAACAGCACGATGAAAATCGCAAGACGCGCACTTTTCGGCGCCATGGCCGCCACCGCGCTGCCGCTGGCCGCGCAAGCGCAAGATGTGACTTGGCCCACCAAGCCGGTGCGCGTGATCGTGCCCTATGCGGCCAGTGGCGGGACGGATATTCTGGTGCGCGCAATCGGTGAGGCGTTGCGCAACACCCTCCCCCAGCCCTTCATTGTTGAAAATCGCGCAGGTGCGGCGGGTGTGATTGGTTCAGAAGTGGTGGCGCGGGCGGAACCGGATGGGCATACGCTGCTGGTCGTGGTTTCAACCCATGTCATGAACAAATACCATCTGCCCAGCATGCCTTATGACGCGATCCGCGACTTCACGCCGATTGCGATGCTGACGCGCAATACCATGGTGCTGGTCGCGGGCGCCAATCAGCCTTTTGATTCGCTTAGCTCCATGCTCGCCTATGCCAAGGCCAATCCGGGCAAGGTCGGCACTGGTTCAACCGAAGCGCTTTCTTCCTTTATCGGGCAGGAAATGGCGCGACGCGCGGGCGTGGAGATGCCCGATATCGCCTATCGCAGCGGTGGGCCGCTGATGAATGATATCGTCGCCGGGCATTTGCCGAGTGGCTGGACCAGCACGGTCAGCGCCATGCCGCATATGCAAACCGGGCGCGTGCGCGTGCTTGCGGTTTCGACCGGCACGCGTTCACCCTTCTTCCCGGATGCACCAACGCCCGCCGAACAGGGCGTGCGCGATTTTGATCTTTCCGGCTGGGTTGCCATGCTGGGACCGCCGCGCATGCCACCCGCATTGGTGGATCGCATCTACCGCACAATCAGCGCGGTTTTCGCCGATGAGACCTTCAAGCAAAGGCTGGTGGCGCTTGGGGTGGAAGCAGATGTGCGTCCATCTGCGGCGCTGCTTGAAGCCATGCGACGCGATGACCGCATTTGGGCCGCGGCCAGCGCCGCCGGCCATATCCGTCCTCAATAAACCATAAAGGAACTGAAATGGCTAATCCATCTTTGCGCCAGGCGCTTGCCGCCAAGCGCTTCATCCTCGCCCCCGGCGTCTTCGATATGATTTCGGCGAAAGTCGCCGATGGCATGGGGTTTGACTGCATTTATGGCACGGGCTTTGGCGCTGTTGCGTCAGCGCTTGGTGTCGCGGATGCGGGCATCGCGACCTATGCCGATATGGTGGCGCGCATGGGCACCATGGCGCGCGGGTGCAAAACGCCTTTGGTGGCGGATGCCGATACCGGCTATGGCGGACTTCTGAATGTACGCCACACAACGCTTGGCTATGAAGCCGCCGGCATGACAGGCATTCAGCTTGAAGATCAGGAAATGCCAAAGAAATGCGGCCATACACCGGGCCGGCGCGTGATCCCGGCTGAAGAGATGGTGCTGAAGATCAAGGTTGCTGCCGAAGCGCGGCGCGATCCAAATTTCCTGATTGTGGCACGCACCGATTCCCGCACCACGCTTGGCCTGGAAGAAGCCATTCGGCGCGGGCGCATGTATGGCGATGCGGGTGCTGACATTGTTTTCATCGAAAGCCCGGAAAGCGAAGATGAAATGCGCGCCATTGGCAAGGCGATTTCCAAGCCTCTGCTCGCGAATATGGTGGAAGGCGGGCGCACGCCCATTCTGCCTGCGGCGCGCTTGCAGGAAATTGGCTATGCCATGGCGATCTATCCCGCCATTGGCTTCCTGGCCGCCGCCGCCGCGCTGGAACGCGCCTATGCGCATTTGAAGGCAACGGGGGATAGTCTTGCCCTTGGTGAATCCTATGGTTTCGCCAAAATGACCGAGTTGATGGGCTTCCCGGATGTCTGGGATTTTGAAAAGAAATGGGCCGTTCCCGAAAAGGACACTGCAGCATGAGCGCACTTCCCGAAGTGAAGGCATTGGTCTTCGATGTTTTCGGCACGGTGGTGGATTGGCGTAACGGTATCGCGCGCGATGCACGGACCTTCCTGGCCCGCCATGGGCGCAGCGATATAGACCCGCATCGCTTCGCCGATGCCTGGCGCAAGCGCTATCAGCCGGCGATGGAAGAAGTGCGGAGCGGCCGCCGCCCCTTCACGCGGTTGGATGTGCTGCATCGGGAGAACCTCGATGGTGTCTTGAAGGATTTCGGCGTGGGCATAGCGGGCATCAGTGCGGATGAACTTGATTGGCTGAACCGCGCCTGGCATCGGCTGGACCCTTGGCCTGATACCATCCCGGGCTTGATCCGCCTGAAGGCCAAGCACTTCATCGCGCCATTATCCAACGGCAATATTCTGCTGCTGGCGAATATGGCGAAGCGCGCGGGCATGCCTTGGGATGCGATCCTGGGGGCTGAGGCCGCGAAAGCCTATAAGCCGCAGCCGGAAGCCTATTTGCGCACTTGTGAAATTCTTGGCCTGCAACCGGCACAAGTGGCACTTGTCGCCGCGCATAACGGGGATTTGGCCGCTGCGCGCAAATGTGGCTTATCAACCGCTTTCGTGCTCCGCCCCAATGAACACGGGGCGGATCAGGCAACGGATACCAAGGCCGAACAGGATTGGGGCGCGATCGCCACAAGCTTTGAGGATTTGGCCGATAAGCTTGGTTGCTGAATGAGTGACCCGCGCCGGGTTTTACTCGGCGCGGATATTCCCCTCACGGATCACCGGCGTCCATTTCGCGTGATCACGCGCAATCAGTGCCGCAAACTCCGCGGGGCTGGAGGCAATCACGTCCGCAGCCTGCACGCGCCGCACGGTTTCCTTCACCTCGGCTGATGTGATGATGGCGCGGAACACACGATTGGCCGCCGCCACCACATCATCCGGCATGCCGGCGGGGCCGACTATGCCGTGCCAGGTCATCGCCTCAAAACCGGGGAAAGTCGCGGCCACGGCGGGCACACCCGGCAGCGCCGCAACAGGGGCTGGTGTGCCGATTGCCAAGGCACGCACGCGCCCTTCACGAATGAAGGGAAGTGCCGTGGAAACAGACGGGAAGGAGAATTCCGTTTCACCTTGGATCAGGCTTCGCATCACATCAGCGCCGCTGCGGTAATGCACCGCCGTGAATTTCACGCCAGCGCGGCGGCCCAGCAACTCAGCCGCCAAATGGCTGACATGGCCAACGCCCGGTGAGGCATATTGAATGCCATCGGCGCGCGCCCGCGCACGGGCCAGCAATTCCTCAAGACTTTGTACGGGCAGATTGGCCGGAACAATCACGGCAATCGGCAAATTGACCAAATGCGAAATCGGCGTGAAAGCGCGCATCGGGTCGTAATTCAGTGCCGGCTGCAATTCCTTACCGATGCAATTGGCGCCGAGATCCGCCATCATCAGCGTATAGCCATCCGGCCTGCTTTGCGCGACGAATGCCCCCGCAATAGCACCGCCGGCGCCAGAGCGGTTTTCCACCACCATCGCCTGACCATTCGCCTGCGCCGCAAAGCCATTGGCAACCAGACGGGAAAGCGTATCCACCGCGCCGCCCGCACCAAAGGGCACAATCAACCGCACCTGACGATCCGGCCAGGCCGCTTGCGCGGAAACCACTGATGGTAGCAGCGAAGCAAGGCCCAAACCTGCAAAGCCGCGGCGTGAAATGGAAATAGTCATGGCAAGAAACCTCCCGTTTCGGCTTATCTTGGCATGGGGTGGGCTTCCTGCAAGCGTCGCGGCGCGGTTAAGCTTTTGCCCTGATGTCAGAGAAAGGCCCGCCGCATGACCTGGTCCATTGTTGCACATGATCCTGCCACGGGCGCCTTCGCGGTTGCGGTAACCACCTGCAATATCGCGGTTGGCGCTACCTGCCCCTTTCTGAAATCGGGCGTCGGTGCCGTCAGCACGCAATCCATGAGCAACCGCTATTTGGGCCCCGCCGTGCTGCACGGGCTGGAACGCGGCCTGACGCCCGCCAAGGCCATTGAAGCAGCGCTGGTGGGTGATGAAGGCAAGGGCTTGCGCCAAATCCACGCGGTAGATCGCCATGGCCGCAACGCCGCCTGGACCGGCGATAATTGCGTTGAATGGTGCGGGCATATGGGTGGTGATGGTTTCAGCATCGCGGGCAATATGCTGGCGGGTGGTGGTGTGGTGCAGGCGAGTTTTGATAGCTTCCGCGCCAATGCGGGCCTTGCGCTGCCGGAACGCCTGATCACAGCGCTTGATGCCGGTGAAACGGCGGGCGGGGACAAGCGCGGACGCCAATCGGCTGCGTTGATGCTGACCACGACGGAAGATTTCCCCGATATCAATTTGCGCGTTGATGATCACACCGCGCCGCTTGCGGAATTGCGACGCCTGCTTGGCCTGTGGCGCATTCAGGCGGAACCCGGGCTTGCCGCCCGCCCGAGCAAGGCCAATCCCTCCGGCGAGACGGATCTTGATGTGATTGAAGCCGCCTGGATTGCGCGCGGCATGGATTTGCGCCTGAGGCGCCCGTGAAAGGAAAGTTTTGACCATGAAGACTTATCGGATTGCCGCCATGGGTGGCGATGGCATCGGGCCGGATGTCATCAAGGCGGGCTGCCATGTTTTGCATGCGCTGGCTGAAAAGACTGGCAGCTTCGCGGTGAGCTTCCAGGATTTCGATTGGGGCAGCGATTGCTATCGCCGCACCGCGCGGATGATGCCCGCAGATGGCTTGCAGCAATTGGAAGGATTTGACGCCATTTTCTTCGGTGCAGTTGGTGCGCCGGATATTCCTGACCATATCACGTTGTGGGAGCTAAGGCTCGCGATCTGCCAGGGCTTTGACCAATACGCCAATGTACGCCCGACCAGGCTTCTGCCCGGCATCAAAGGCCCGCTGCGGCCTGATCTGGGTGAGCAGATAGATTGGGTGATCGTGCGCGAGAACAGCGAAGGCGAATATGCCGGCGTTGGCGGGCGCGCGCATCGCGGCTTGCCGATTGAAGTCGCCATGGATGTCGCGGTCTTCACGCGCGAAGGCGTGGCGCGCATCTGCCGCCATGCCTGTGAAGTTGCCATGGCTCGCCCGCGTAAACATCTGACGGTGGTGACGAAATCCAACGCGCAGCGCCATGGCATGGTGATGTGGGATGAGGTTTGCGCGGAAATCACAGCGCAATATCCGGCCCTTACGGTTGAGAAAATGCTTGTGGATGCCATGACCGCGCGCATGGTGATGAAGCCTGGCAGCGTTGACACCGTGGTCGCCACCAATCTGCACGCCGATATCCTGTCTGATCTGGCCTCGGCCTTGGCAGGTTCGCTGGGCATTGGCGCTACAGGTAATATTGATCCGTCGCGCAAGCGCCCTTCCATGTTTGAACCGATCCATGGCTCCGCTTTCGATATCACCGGAAAAGGCATTGCCAATCCGCTGGGGGCTTTCTGGACCGCTTCCATGATGCTGGAACATTTGGGCGAGGCGCCTGCTGCCGCGCAGCTGATGCGCGCGGTGGAAATGGTGACAAGCCGCGGCGATGTGCTGACGCCTGACCTCGGCGGCAAGGCCACCACGGATCAGGTGACGGAAGCGATCATCAACGCCATTCGCGGCGTCAATGTTTAGACACTACGCAACAAAGGAACACGCCCATGGAATTCGTTGATCTCAGTCGTGAAATCTTTCACCGCACGCAGACGCATCCAAGCCACCCGCCTGTCGTCATGACGGTTTGGGGTGATCATTCGGAAAAAAAGGTGGCCGGCAATACAACCTTCACCAGCAAGGCGCTGTATTTTTCCATGTCGGATCATGCGGGAACGCATGTGGATGCGCCGGTGCATTTCGACCCGCGCCCTGATGCGCTTTCAGTGGAGCAAATGCCGCTTGAAAAATTCTACACCAGCGCGATTTGCCTTGATCTTTCCCATGTGCCGCTGAAGCACGCCATCACGGTGAAGGAGATGGAGGCAGCGCTTGCGGCATCAGGCCAAGAAATCCGCAAGGGCGATACGGTGCTGATCTGGATGGCAACGAATGAAAGGCTGCTCGGCAAGCCTGGCTATTTGCATGATTTCCCTGGGCTGGCGCTAGAATCCGTGCATTGGCTCGCGGATCGCGGCATTGGCATGTTTGGCGTTGAAGCCATCAGCCCCGCGCCAGAAGGTGAGTTGAATTTCCAGGCCCATATGGCCTGCGCAGAGAGGGGCATTACGCATATGGAATGCCTCGCCAATCTGGATAAGCTGATTGGTCGCGGGCGCTTCACCTTCATCGGCTTTCCGCTGAAAATCAGGGGTGGCACGGCAAGCCCCATCCGTGCCGTAGCCATGTTCCCCTGATATCCTTTGGAATTAGCGCCCGCGGAAACGCGGCGGGCGCTTTTCCCGAAAGGCGGCCTTGCCTTCGGCAAAATCCTCTGAAGCGCGAATGGCGCCCATGCGTTGGCCATGGATTGCCATTTGCTCCGAAGGGCCGCGCGGCAGGATTTCTTCGGTGACCATACGTTTCAATTCCGCGACAACCATGGGCGCCATGCCGGTCAGTTCCAAAGCCCAAGTCTTGGCGGTCTCCAGCGCCTTGCCGTCTTCCACCACCTCATTCACTAAGCCAATCGAAGCCGCACGATCCGCATCCACGGTGCGACACAGCAGCATGATTTCCATCGCAATCTTATGTGGAATGCGACTGACCAGGCCGGCAATCATGCCGCCCGTCAGACCTAACTTCGCTTCCGGATAATAGAATTTCGCGCTTTTGCCGCAGACCAGCAAATCGGCCATCATGGCCAGCACAATGCCGCCGCCCACACACCAGCCCTCAACGGCGCAAATCACGGGCTTGAGCGGCCGATAGCCGACACTTGGAATAGTGCGCCACAACTCCGGCGGGTCCGACACATCGGCGCCAAAGGTAAAAGCGCGCGTGCCGGCGGCCGTGATGATGGCGCAGCGCAAATCATCTCGCGCTTCAAATTCGCGCATGGCGGCCTGCACCGCCTCACCCATTGGTTTGCTGATGGCATTGCCCTTGGCTGGGTTGTTCAGCGTGACAATGCGGATCGGGCCTTCATCGGTGACGGTTACATGTTCCATATCAGTTCACTTTCGCTCCTGTTCTTTCGATCACGCCTTGAAAGACGGTGCGATCTTCACGAATGCGCCGGATGAAGGCATCGCCCGTTTCAAAGGCCGGACGTAAGCCGCCAATCGCCATGCCTGTTGCAACGGAGGGGGCGCGCAGCGATTCTTCCAGGCTTGCGGTAATCCGCGCCTGAATGTCGGGCGGTGTGCCGGCCGGTGCGGCAATGCCAAACCAAGACATGGCGCCACGTTCCGCCAGACCCATTTCTAGCAGCGTCGGTACATCCTTGAATTCCTCATGCCGCTTGTCACCAAAGCTTGCCAGCGCAATCAACCGGCCATCACGCACACCAGGCAAGGCGGCGGGATCGCAAATCATCTGAATGCGCCCGGCCAGAAGATCAATGAAGGATTGGCCAGAACCACGATAGGGCACGTGTTCAAGCTTGATACCGGCAGCTTCCGCGAAGATTTCGCATTGCAGCTGCGTGATGGTGCCATTGCCGGCAGAACCAAAGCGCAATTCTCCGGGTTTTTGTTTTGCGAGTGCCACCAGGTCTCGGATATGACGCGCGGGCACGGAGGGATGGATGATCACGAAAGCATCGGAAGCCGCGACGCGCGCAATGGGGATAAAGGCACGATCCACATCATAGGGAAGCTGCATCATATGCGGGCTGATGGTGAAAATCGCCGTCGGAAAAAGCAGCAGCGTATGTCCATCTGGCCGCGCACGGGCCACCAGATCAGCGCCAATCGTGCCACCCGCACCGCCTCGATTTTCAATCACCACGGTCTGGCCCAGCACCTTGCCCCATTCCTGCACCAAGGGCCGCGCAACATTATCCGTGCTGCCGCCTGGCGGATAAGGAACAATCAGGCTGATCGGCCGATTGGGCCAAGCTGTTTGCGCGAAAGCCAAGGCTGGCAGCAGCACCAGCCAAGACAGCAGCCCAAGAACACGCCACATGGCTCAATCCACCGCTTCAGCGCGAAAACCATTGCCCCAGCGCTTGATCCGCCCGCGGGATGGTGACGGGAAATGGCCAAAGCAGAGAATGGTGGAGGTATCGCAGGCACATTCCATCACCCGCCGCCTTGTGGCCGCCGCCTGCACGGGATCACTATCGGCGCGCATGGAAATCTCCGGATAGCGCGCTTGCAGCGGCGAATGGATCAAATCCCCTGTCGCCAGCGCATCAGCGCCCTTTTTGCCAAGCCGCACCGCCACATGATCCGGCGTGTGGCCAGGCGTTGATTCAAGCTTTACCAGATCATTCATCTGATAGTCATTGGCGACAAAATCCACGCGCCCCGCTTCCACCACGGGCAGCACGCTATCGGCAAAAACCGGCGAAGGCGCCTTCGCGTGTTCCCTTTCCCAATGGGCATACTCTTCCTTTGCGAAAAGATAGCGCGCCTTCGGGAAGCTCGGCACCCAGCGGCCATTTTCTAGTCGCGTATTCCAGCCGACATGATCCACGTGCAAATGCGTACACATAACAAAATCAATATCGCCAACGCCAAGCCCAAGCGCAGCCAGGTTGCGCATATAGGCTTCGCTCTTCATCTGGTGCCAAAAGGGATGCGACGGGCGGTTCTTGTCATTGCCGACACAGGTATCAATCAGGATATTGTGATGCGGCGTGCGCACCACCCAGGATTGGATGCAGAGCATCAGCTTGCCCGTCTCAGGGTCCAGCGCCTTGGGTTGCAGCCAATCTCGATTTTCGGCCAGCAATTCCGGCGTCAGGTTCGGGAAGAAGGTCAGCGGATCGAAGATAGGTCTTTCTTCCTCCACAACCCGCTGAATCGTGAGCTCTCCAAGCTGAAAACCTTTATCCATGGACTTTCCCCTTTACGCATTTCGGGTAGCATAGCGCGGCTGGCGTGCGTTGACAGTCCCGGCGGAGGGCTTTCCGCTATGGGGTGTAATCACTTGCGGAGGAAGCTCATGGCCGAGGATAGGAATGGCGCTGTCATTGTGGGCGCGGGCTTTGCCGGGCTTTACCTGCTGCATCGCCTGCGCGGGCTTGGCATCCCCGCGATTTGCCTGGAAGCGGCGGATGATGTGGGCGGCACTTGGTATTGGAACCGCTACCCAGGTGCCCGCTGCGATGTGGAGAGCATGCAATATTCCTTCTCCTTCTCTGAGGAGTTGCAGCAGGAATGGCGCTGGTCTGAACGCTTCGCCGCACAGCCGGAAATCTTGGCCTATGCGCGCCATGTTGCGGAACGGTTTGATCTGCGCCGCGATATCCACTTTGAAACCCGCGTGACCGAGGCCGCCTGGGATGATGCCGCGGGGGCCTGGAACATTGCGACCAATCGCGGAAGAAGGCTTACCGCGCGCTATCTCTTCATGGCAACAGGCTGCCTTTCCGCGGCCCGGCTGCCGAATATTCCGGGCCTTGCCGATTTTAAGGGCAGGCAGTTCCATACTGGCTATTGGCCGCATCACAAGGTTGATTTCACCGGCCGTAGAGTGGCGGTGATCGGCACCGGGTCTTCCGCCATTCAATCCATCCCCGTGATTGCTGAACAAGCCGCACAGCTCACGGTTTTTCAGCGCACACCAAATTTCAGCATTCCATCGCGCAACCGCCCGATGGATGATGATTACGAACAAAGCTGGAAGCGCGATTACGCCAATCTGCGCCACCAAGCGCGCATGATGCGGACTGGCATTCTGTATGGCCTGAGCGACACGCCCGCTATGTCCGTTAGCGTTGAAGACCGGAAAGCGGAATATGAAAAGCGCTGGGCCGTGGGCGGCACTGCCTTCATGGGTTCCTTCCGCGATTTGCTGCTGGATCAGGCGGCGAATGACACGGCGGCGGAATTCGTGCGCAGTAAAATTCGTGAAACTGTGAAAGACCCTGCCACAGCAGAAAGACTCTGCCCACGCAATCACCCAATCGGCACCAAGCGCATTTGCGTGGATACTCAGTATTACGAGACCTATAATCGCCCCAATGTCACGCTGATTGACCTCCATGAAGCGCCGATCACGCGCATCACCGCAACCGGCATTGAAGCTGGCGGCGTGGCGCATGAGTTCGACGATATTGTCTTCGCCACCGGCTTTGACGCCATGACAGGCGCGTTGCTTGGCGTTGATATCAAGGGCCGCGCGGGTGAATCCCTCAACGCCAAATGGGAAGCCGGACCGCGCACCCTGCTGGGTATCATGACGGCAGGTTTTCCGAATATGTTCATGATCACAGGCCCTGGCAGCCCATCGGTTCTGAGCAATATGATCGTGTCCATCGAACAACATGTGGATTGGATTATGGATTGCCTCGCGCAAATGCAGTCTAAGGGCCAAGCCACCATTGAAGCGGATCGCGGCGCGGAAGATCACTGGGTGGAAGAAGTGAACAAGGTCGCGCACCGCACGCTCTATCCGCGCGCGGCATCCTGGTACATGGGTGCCAATGTGCCGGGCAAGCCAAGGCTATTCATGCCCTATGTGGGCGGGGTTGGAAATTACCGCGTGCTCTGCGATGAAATTGCCACAGAAGGTTATCGTGGCTTTCATTTTGATGGCAGAGAACGCCCAGCAGCGGCAGCGGAATAAGGGAGAAGGCAGATGACACTCGATGCAGGCGCACAACATGTCCTCAACCTGATCAAGGAAGCCAAACGCCCGGCTTTCAATACCCTCACGCCCGCCGAAGCGCGCGAGGTTTCCGCCGCTTCCCGCCCCGTGATGCAGCCAGACCCGCCAGAGGTTGCGCTGGTGGAAGATTTGAAATGCCCTGGGCCTGACGGCAAGATCCGCTTGCGGCGCTACCGCGGCATTGGCACTGACCCCGATGCCGCCCTGCCCTGCCTGGTCTATATGCATGGCGGCGGCTGGGTGATTGGTGATTTGGACAGCCACGACCAAGTATGCCGGCGCCTTGCCAATCTGACCGGCGCTTCAGTTATTGCGATTGACTACCGTCTTGCGCCGGAACATCGCTACCCGGCGGCAGTCGAGGATTCCGCCGCCGCCTATCGCTACATTTGCCGTCAGGCAAAGCGCCTTGGCATAGACCGCACGCGGATTGCGGTGGGTGGCGATAGCGCGGGTGGCAATCTTGCCGCGGTGCTGGCGCTGATGGCGCTGCATGGCGAAGTACCCATGCCGGACTATCAGGTGTTGTTCTATCCGGTCACGGATATGGCCGGCAATCCGCCTTCCTATGATCGCTTTACCGAAGGCCTGGTGCTGACGCGCGAAGTGATGAAGTGGTTCATCGCGCATTATCTCGGCCCCAAGGAAAAGGGTATTGATTGGCGTGCTTCACCCTTGCGCGCGCCATCCCTCGCTGGCCTGCCGCCGGCTTTCCTGATGACGGCGGGTGTTGATCCCTTGGTGGATGAAGGCATTGCCTATGCCAAGCGCCTGGATGAGGAAGGGGTGAATGTCACGCATCTTCATGTGGCAGATCAGATCCATGCCTGCCTGACCATGGGGCGCTTTATTCCAAAATCCGATCTGGTGCTGCAACATGCCGCCGCCAGCCTGCGCGCGCATTGGGGAAACTAGTATCAGCGCTTCACGCCTAGCTTCATTTCGCGATACCAAATGTAAAGCCCGGCCCCCACTAGCACCAGGATGCCAAGGAAATCCCAGGCATCCGGCATTTCCGCCCAGATCAGGGCGCCAAGCGCTGTGGTCCAGATGATTGCTGAATATTCAAAGGGCGCCAGCAAGGAAGCCTCTCCCTTACGATAGGCATCCGTCATCATGATTTGCGCGATGGCTGACACCAGGCCGATGCCCGCCAGCAGCGCCCATTGGGTGGGGCTCGGCCAGACCCAGACGGGGATCATCGCTATCCCGGCCAGCACGGCAGAGAAAAACGCAAACCAAAATACAATTGCAACGCCGCTTTCACCGGCTTCACCCATTTTTCGAATGGTGATCATGGCCAAAGCCCAGGCGAGCGACCCCAAAATACAAAGCCCCAGCGCCAGCCATTGCGTATCCGTGGTGCCCTGTTCGGGCCGCACCATCAGCAGCACACCACAAAACCCAACCAGCACCGCAAGCCAGCGGCGCCAGCCAACCTTCTCGCCCAGAATAGGGATCGCAAGCAGCGTCAGGAACAACGGCATGGTGAAGCCAAGCGCTGTCACCGTCACCAGCGGCAAATGGACATAGCCATAGAAGGAACCAACCATGCCCATCATGCCGAAAATCATGCGCAGTATGTGGCTGCCGGGGTTGCGCATGCGCAGCGCCACAAGACCGCCAGCGCTGATTACAACAGGCAAAAGCGGGATCAGCGCAAAGAAGTTCCGGAAGAAAATAACCTCCGCCACCGGAATACCCGTGCCGATGGTCTTGGCGAAGGCCGCCGAGATGGAAAAGCTCGCCGCCGCCAGAACAACCAGTATCACGCCACGGCGGCGCGCACGCCTGGTCCGGGCGGGATCGAGGGGTTGGGAATCGTTTTCTGTCATGCGTCTGGCTTTCGGAGACTAGCCCGAAATCCATCCCGGCGGCAGAGGTTTTGTTCCGGCGATTTCTGGCCTAGCCTATGCCCATCAGGTAACGCCCAGGAAACGCATGACTGAATTGCTTTATCGCGAAGACGCCTATGCTGCGGAAATCAGCGCCAGGGTGCTTGCGGCCTCGGCCGAGGCGATCGTTACGGACCGCACGAATTTCTACGCCCAGGCTGGCGGTCAGCCCGGCGATACCGGCGTGCTGCGTTGGCCGGGCGGCGAGGCGCGGATAGCCAATACCACCAAGGGGCCCGAAGATAGCGTGCTGCATGTGCCAGAAGCCGGCGCGGCCTTGCCGGAAGTGGGAACCACGGTCACGCTCGCGCTTGATTGGCCGCGACGCCTTCGCCTGATGCGCATGCACACGACGCTGCATTTGCTGTGCAGCCTGATCCCGGGCGCGGGTGTCACGGGTGGGCAGATTGGGCTTGAGAAATCGCGCCTTGATTTCGATCTGCCGGAACCACCCACAAAGGAAAGCCTGACCGAAGGCTTGAATGCGCTGATCGCCGCCAATCATCCCATCTCGCAGGAATGGATTTCCGAATCCGAGCTTGATGCCAATCCCAGCCTGGTGCGCACGCTTTCCGTGCAGCCGCCGCGTGGTGCCGGGCGTATTCGCCTGGTGCGAATTGGCAGCGCTGATGCGCCGATTGATCTGCAACCCTGTGGCGGCACGCATGTGCGCCATACCGGCGAGATCGGGCGTGTGGAGGTCACTAAAATCGAAAACAAGGGCAGACAAAATCGCCGCGTTTCCCTGGTGCTGGTGGAGGATTGATCCATGCATGATCTGGTTTCTACCGAATGGCTGGCCGAGGCACTTGGTGCGCCTGATCTGATGGTGTTTGACGCGACCAAATACCTGCCCAATGAACCCTTTGATGGCCTGGCCAAATACCGCGAAGCGCATATTCCGGGTGCGCGTTTTTACGATATTGATGTGGTGGCCGATCCCGACACCACCCTGCCACATATGGCGCCAACCGCTGGGCGCTTCGCGCGGCTGATGGGTGAAATGGGCATCACCAATGCAACGCGCGTGATCTTCTACGATCAGAAGGGGTTGCAATCCTCGGCGCGCGGCTGGTGGCTGATGAAGCTGTTTGGGCATGAGAAGGCCGCCGTGCTGGATGGCGGCCTGCCGAAATGGCTGGCCGAGGGTCGCGCGATGGAAAGCGGTGACGCCAAGCCGGCCACCCCCACCAGCTACACGCCGGATTTTCGCGCTGATCTGCTGAAAGGCATTGGCGACGTGAAGCGCATTATCGCTAATGGCAGCGCGCTTATTTTGGATGCTCGCACCAAGGGTCGCTTTGATGGCACGGCACCGGAGCCGCGCCCGGGCCTGCTTTCCGGCCATATGCCGGGTGCCAAAAGCGTACCCTTCAATGAATTGCTCAATGCCGATTTCACCATGAAGGATGCGGCGGCGCTGCGTGCGCGTTTCGCCGCTGCTGGAGCGGATGGCGCCACACCCATCGTCACTAGCTGCGGCACAGGTGTGACCGCCTGCATCCTGGCGCTTGGCCTGAAACAGGCCGGGCTTGGCGATGCCGCAATCTATGATGGTTCCTGGACCGAATGGGCCGGCAGGCCCGAAACCCCAAAGGAAAAGAGTAGCTGATATGGCCGACAACAACGCCAAACACGGGCAAGGCTTCGCCACACGCATGTCTCATGCCGGGCGCGCTGGAACGCGTGTGCATGGTTTCGTCAATCCCGCCGTGCATCGCGGCTCCACCGTGCTGCATCCGAATTCCGAATCGCGCCGCGCCTTCCAGAAGGACAAATGGAACCGCGTGATGACCTACGGCACCGCCGGCGGTCCCACGCAATATGCTTTGGAAGATGTGGTTGCGGAAATTGAAGGCGGCACACGCTGCGTACTGGTCGGCACGGGTTTGGCGGCGGTGACGGTGCCGCTGATGGCGTATCTGAAGACCGGCGATCATTGCCTGATGCCCGATTCCGCCTATGGCCCCGCGCGCAATGTTTGCAATGGACTGCTGAAGGAATGGGGGGTGGAGACCACCTATTACGATCCACTGATTGATGAGGCCGGCATTCGTGCGCTGATCCGCCCCAATACCAAGGTGGTCTATACCGAAAGCCCGGGCAGCCACACCTTTGAAGTGCAGGATGTGCCGGCTATTGCGCGCGCGGCGCATGCGGCGGGCTGCGTGGTCATGATGGACAATACCTGGGGCATTCACCACTTCATGCCCTTCCAGCATGGCGTGGATGTTTCGATCCAGGCGCTAACGAAATATGTCGGCGGGCATTCGGATGTGCTGCTGGGCTCCATCACCGTGAATAGCGAAAAGGATTATGAGATTGTACGCGACGCGGCCTCCCAAATGGGGCATTTCGCGGCACCTGATGATTGCTGGCTGGCGCTGCGTGGTGCGCGCACCATGCCCATTCGCCTGAAGCAGCAGGAACAAAGCGGGCTTGAGGTGGCGCGCTGGTTTGAAAACCGGCCGGAGGTGCTGAGTGTACTGCACCCTGCCCTACCATCGCACCCACAACATGCGTTGTGGAAGCGTGACTTTACTGGCGCCTGCAGCCTATTCGGCGTGGTGTTCAAGCCGCGCTATACGGAAGCGGATATCTTCAACTTCATTGATAGCCTCAAGCTTTTCGGGATTGGTGCTTCATGGGGTGGGTTTGAAAGCCTCGCACTACCCACCACCGGCTTCATCACCCGCACGGCGACCAGCCCGGATCTGGGCGGCTTCACCGTGCGTATTCATATCGGGCTTGAAGATGTTGGTGACTTGATTGCTGACCTCACGCAGGGCTTGGCGACGCTGCCCAAGTGACGCGGCGGGTTAAGGGCCGCCCAGGTAAAGGGGCGGCCCAAATGGCTCAGCGCTGGCTCCGCCCCGTCTCAACACCACGCTGATAAGCGCGCTGTTCATTCTGACGCGATTGGCCAACCGCCAAGCCGCCAGCAGCACCGACGCCAGCACCAATCAGCGCGCCCCAACCGGCATTGCCGGAAAAGGAGCCGATCGCCGCACCGCCCAGCGCGCCAGCCCCGGCGCCAATCGCTGTGCTGCGCTGCTTATCACTCATATCTGCGCAGCCGGTTGCTGCCAGCAGCGCCACGCACGCAAAACCTGTCTTCAATTTGCCAACCATGGGATTCTCCTTGGCGATTGCCAATTCTGTCAGCCTTGATTCAACGCCGCGCCGCTCGACCGGTGCAGGGGTATTGCGCCGCGGCAAAACGCAGCAGCCCATCCGAAGCGCGCAAGCCATCAAATTGCGGATTGGCCGCGGACCAAGCCACAAAACTCGCCGCTACCTGATCGAGCGTGGGCGATGGAGAGGGCAGGCAGAAGCCGGGCCGCGTACCCTGGCGCTTATGCATGGCATCGCTGGTCTGTCCCGTACCCACCATCACGCCATGGCAGAAATGCACCGCCGCCGCATAAACCGCTTCCTGGGCGTTGGCGCCGCATAGCCGTGCCAAGGCGCCCGTTGTGCCGGCGGTGAATGTTTCGCCCGTAATGGCACTCGTCTGCGCCGAAGCCATCGGCGCCGTGCCCAACGCCACCGCAAATGCCGCCATGGGGAGGAAAGAGCCAAAACCACGTAACGCCATCACAACCTCCTGAACCGCGAAGACAAATTAGGGTAAGCCTCACGCGACCCGCATTGCAACTTAAATCATGTCTATGCGCTGTGCGGAGCGTCCCCGCATTTGCCGCAAAACCCTTCAATCTCCACCGTCGCACGCGCGGCGGAAAAGCCGGCCTTGGCGGCGGCCGTGCTGATTGCCTCAGCCACACCGTGATCGGAAATCTCCCGCGTCGCACCACACCCGCGACAGATCAGGAATTGATGCGGATGGTCATGCGCATGGTCATGATGCGCGCCATGCCCTTCCAAGGCCTCATTACAGCCCATGAAGGCATTCAGCCTTTCAAGCCGATGGATCAAACCCTGTTCCAGCAGAAAATCGAGCGCGCGATACACGGTTGGCGGCGCGGCCTTGGCGCGGCTTGCCTTCAATTGATCAAGCAAAGCATAGGCACCGATCGGCGCCTCAGATTGCAAAACCAGGCGCAGCACATCGCGGCGCAGCGGCGTAAGCTGCACCCCGCGCGTTTGGCAAAGCGCCTCCGCCCTTTCGAGCGCCGTCAAATGATGAGCTGATCCATGCATAGTGCTTCCTAACAGGAATCGCGCATGTTATAAAGTAACAATGTTAGCTCCCAGCATTTCCGCCACTGCGCGCGATACCCTGCTTGCCGCCATCAAGCCCGATGCCGCCGGCCTCATCCCCGCCATCGCCCAACAGCATGATTCGGGCGAAGTGCTGATGATGGCCTGGATGAACGCCGAGAGTCTGGCGGAAACACTCCAAACCGGCCGGGTCTGCTATTATTCGCGTTCCCGCAAGGCGCTGTGGCGCAAGGGGGAAACATCCGGCCAGGTGCAGATGCTGATGGATGTCCGGCTTGATTGTGATGGCGACACCATCCTGCTGCTGGTGGATCAGCAGGGGGTTGCCTGCCATACCGGGCGGCGCAATTGCTTCTACCGCGCCCCACGCGGCGATGCGCTGGCGAATATCGCGGAGCCGCTGATGGACCCGGAAGCGCTTTACCGAAAATGAATCTCATACCCGTCACGGTGCTGACCGGCTTTTTGGGTGCGGGCAAGACCACGCTGTTGAACCGGCTGCTCAAGCACCCGGAGATGGCCGGCAGTGCTGTGCTGATCAATGAATTTGGCGAGATTGGGCTGGATCATCTGCTGGTCGAAAAGCTGGATGAAGATACCGTTTTGTTGAATGCGGGCTGTCTGTGCTGCACCATCCGCGGTGATTTGCAGCGCGCTTTGCGTGATTTGGCGCTGAAGGCCGAAGCCGGGCATGAAATTCGCCGCGTGCTGATTGAAACCACGGGCCTCGCTGACCCTGCGCCGATTCTGCAAACGCTGATGAGCGACCCGGTGGCGCTGCGGTCCTTCCGGCTTGATGGCGTGGTGACAGTGGTGGATGCGGTGGTAGGCACGGCCACGCTGGATAGCCAAATCGAAGCGGTGAAGCAGGCCGCGGTTGCTGACAGGCTGATCATCAGCAAGACGGACATCTCGGGCGCTGATCAAATCAGCGCAATTGAAGCGCGCCTGCATGCGCTCAATCCCGGCGCGCCGATCAGGCGCGTTGTGGCGGGGGATGTGGCGCCGGATTTCCTGTTTGGTACCGGCGGTTTTGATCCAGCCAGCAAGATCGCCGATGTCGCCAATTGGCTGGCGGCAGAAGCGGCGCATCACCATCATCATGTTCATCACCATGATCCGAACCGCCATGATGCGCGCATCCAGGCCTTTGGCCTGAGCTTTGCCGAACCTCTCCCATGGGAGGGGTTGGCGAGTTGGCTTGAAATGCTCGCCATCACGCGCGGCGCCAGTATTTTGCGCATGAAGGGTATTCTGAACCTGGAAGGAGAAGACCGGCCCGTGGTGCTGCATGGCGTGCAGCACGTCTTTCACCCGCCGGAACGCCTGGCCGCCTGGCCGGCAGGGCATGACCGGCAATCAAGGCTGGTCTTCATCCTGCGCGATCTGGACCGCGCCGTGGTGGAAGAAGGCCTGGCCGCCTTCCTGCAAGCAGCGCGCGACAAGGCTGCGCTTAGCGCCGGCTCAGCGTAATTCCGCCGCGCGGCAATCTCGGCTAGTAACGCGCCATGCCCCCTGCCCCTTTGACCTTCAAAGCCCTCTCTGGCGCTGCGCTTACCGCGCGGTTGGATACGCTGGCTGGCCTGCGCATTCGTGTCTTTCGCGAATGGCCGTATCTTTACGATGGCGATGCGGCGCATGAGGCGCGCTATCTTGCAGCTTATGCGCAAAGCCCGGGCGCGCTGGTGGTGGCGGCCAGCACGCCACAGGGCGCAGCGGTTGGTATGGCGACATGCCAGCCGGGGCAGGAAGCCAGCGAAAAGCTCCGCGCTTCCTGGGCTGCGGCAGGGCTGGATGCGGCGACACTATGTTATTTCGGTGAGAGTGTTTTATTGCCCGAATATCGCGGCCAGGGTGCGGGCGTGCGATTCTTTCAGGAACGCGAAGCCCATGCGCGCCACTTGGGGCTTTCCATCGCTGCCTTCTGTTCCGTTGTGCGCAATGAAAACGACCCGCGCCGCCCGCGCGATTACACGCCCTTGGATGATTTCTGGCGCAATCGCGGCTATGAACCGCGACCCGATATCTCCACCGTCATGCATTGGCGCGAAGTGGGCGACACACGCGAAACGCCGCATGTGCTTTCCTTCTGGATCAAGAAGCTTTCATGACCCCGGCACAACCCATCAGGCTTGGATTGCTGCAATATCCGGTGGGGCGCCCGGCCTCCATTGCGGATTTCGCCAAGGGGCTTGATCGCTGGCTGGAAGAAGGCCGCGTGAGCGCGGATTTGCTGGTGCTGCCTGAATATGCCGCTGTGGAACTCGGCGCCGGGCTGAATGGTGGCGAGGCCACTGAAGCTGCCGAGCTTGCCGCCATGGTCGCCGCCGCGCCCGCCATCCTTGAAGCGATGCGCAATGCCGCGCAGCGCCATCAGGTATGGCTACAGCCCGGCACCCTGCCCATGCGGGCCGCCGATGGCCGCGTGGTGAATCGCGCGCCCTTGATCACGCCGGAAGGGCGGATGGCCTTTCAAGACAAGCGCGCCATGACGCGCTTTGAGAGCGAGCGCTGGGGCGTCAGCCAAGGCGCCGATCCCAATGTGTTTGACACGCCCTGGGGCCGGATCGGCATTTCCATCTGCTATGATATCGAATTTCCGAAGCATGCCCGCGTGCAGGTCATGGCCGGCGCCTGGTTGATCCTTTCGCCAAGCTGCACGGATACGCTCGCTGGTTTCAACCGCGTGCATTTTTCTGCCCGCGCCCGCGCACTGGAAAACCAATGCTATGTCGCCATCACGCCGACCGTCGGTGAAGCGCCATGGTCCGCCGCGCTTGATGTCAATCATGGTCGCGCTGGCGTTTTTGGCCCGATGGATCGTGGCTTTCCCGCTGATGGTATCCTCGCCGAAGGCCAGATGGATGTGCCGGGCTGGGTGTTTTGCACGCTCGATCCCAGCTTGATTGAGGCCGTGCGGCGCGATGGCGCTGTGCGCAATCACCGGGATTGGCCAAGGGCGCCCTTTGGCTCGCCCAAACCCGCCAGCTTCGCATGACGCTGATCTATATCATCGCTGGCGAGGCTTCGGGTGATGTGCTCGGCGCGCGGCTGATCGCGGCCTTGCGCAAGGCACGGCCTGATCTGAATTTCGCCGGCATTGGCGGCGAACGGATGGCCGAAGAATGCATGCCAAGCCTGTTTCCCTACCGCGAATTGGCGCTGATGGGCTTGCTGGAAGTGCTGCCGCGCATTCGGCAATTGAAGCGCCGCCTGGCCGAGACCGAAGCCGATATCCTGATGCGCCATCCCGCCCTGCTGGTCACGATTGACAGTCCCGGCTTCACGCTCCGCATCGCGCAAGCGGTGAAGCCGCGCGGCATTCGCGTGATGCATTATGTCGCGCCGCAGGTTTGGGCCTGGCGGCCAGGGCGCGTCAAAAAACTCAAGCAGAAGATAGATCATCTGCTCTGCCTGCTGCCTTTTGAACCGGCGTTTTTCGAAGCCGCCGGCATTCCGGTCCGCTTCGTAGGCCATCCGGTGCTGGAAAGCGGCGTGGATCAGGGCAATGCCGCAAGGTTCCGCGCCCGTCATGGGCTGGCGGCCACCGATCGCCCGCTGATCATCATGCCCGGCAGCCGGCGCATTGAAGCCACGCGCTTGCTGCCGATTTTCGGCGCGACGCTGAAAGCGGTACTGCCACAAAACCCAGCGCTGCGCCCGGTGGTCGCTGTCTCACCTATTGTGGCGCCTTTGGTGCGCGCGGCGGCGGCGCAATGGCCGGCCCCGCCCATTCTGATTGAAGATTTGGCTGACAAGCACGATGCTTTCGCCGCGGCAGCAGAAAACGGCGCTGGGCTGATCAAATCCGGCACCTCGTCTTTGGAGATGGCCGTCGCAGGTGTCGCGCATATCGTTGCCTATCGCGTCAACCCCATCACGGCGGCGATTGCGCGGCGGCTGATCAAGGTGCCGCATGTCTCGCTGGTCAACCTGCTCTGCGCGCGGGAAGTAGTGCCGGAACGCATTCAGGAAAACTGCACGCCGGAAAAACTGACCGCCGCGCTAGTGCTGCTTTTGCAAAACCCCGCATCCATCGCAGCACAACGCCAGGGTTTTGCGGAAACCCTGGCCAAACTACGCGCCCCGGAAGGCTCTCCATCCGACGCCGCAGCAGCAGCGGTACTCGCCGCGCTGCCTTAAATCCCCTCAGGGCTGCATATGCGCCCCACCGCACTGCACCCAATTCTGCCCCGTGATGAAGGAAGCCCCATCGGACAGCAGGAAGCAGATCAAGGGCGCCACTTCCGATGGCAGAGCCACGCGATTAAGCGGAATACGCGCCAGTGTGCGTTCGCGGAAACGCTCGGAACGGATAACCTCAGTCATCGGCGTTTCCACCGTGCCGAAGCCAACGCTATTCACCCGAATGCCATAGCGCGCCCATTCGCTCGCCGCTGTCATGGTTACGCCGAAAAGCCCAGCCTTGGCAGCGGAATAATTCACCTGACCAATGCTGCCACGCTTGCCCGCAGTGGAGGAGATATTCACAATCGCGCCCGGCCTTTCTTCCCCAGCACGCGCGCGTTCGATCATGTGCTTGCCGACGGCCTGCTGCATCAAATGACAGGCCGTCAGATTCACATTGATCACTTCCTGCCATTGGCGGAGCGTCATTTTCTCGATCATCGCGGGGCGCGTAATGCCGGCGCAATTCACCAGCCCATGCACGGCACCGAATCGCGCCACGGCATCGGCCACGCATTGCGGCCCAAATTCTTCCTCACTCACATCGCCTTCAATGGCCATGGTGTGATCACCCGCCAGGTCTTCCGCCACCTGCATCAGGGTTTCGCGGTTGCGTTCCACCATCACCAGATTGCCGCCAAGCCCCAGCACCAATTCGGCAATGGCACGGCCAATACCCTGCCCCGCGCCAGTTACGATGATGGTCTTGCCCGTGAGCGCCATCGGATTCATCATTTTCGTTTCCTTCCTTATCTTGTCTGCAAAAACTACGCTTTCAATTCAAACGGAGCCCGCGGATCAATTCCGGGCTAGGCTTCGCGTCACCGCGTTCAACGCGCTTGACGATATCTGTCAGCGCCGCATTGGCCGGCGCATCAATGCCGATGGTTGCCCCCTTATCCACGACAAAGCCGTTCAGATATTCAATCTCCGTCCGCCGGCCCTTCACCATATCCTGGCCCATGGAAGGCCGATGCGCGCCACCGCCACCCTTGGAGGTTTCCGCCAGCCGATGCTCATCATAATGCTGGCGCGCTGTGGCATCGCCTTCACCAGCGCGGGCGATGATTTCCGGATCAAGGTGGAACACTTCTTCCAGATCATAACCCAGCGCCTGCCCAATGCGGATCGCCTCAGACCCCAAACGCGCTGCAAAGCCGCGAATGGCATCATCCGCCACCATGTCGCGCGTGGTCAGGCCGGTGCAGGCGGAAAGCCCATTGCCCATGACATTGGCGACCAGCTTGGACCAGCGTTCCCCCCACAAATTGCTGGTGGTCAAAGCACTATCGGTCAGCCCAACCAGCTTAGTGATTTGTTCCGCGCGCGGTGAAATCCGCCCATGCGGTTCGCCCACGCGGAACACGGTATGCGATGTTCCGCTTTTGCCCGCCGCGCGGCGCACATGGCCTGGTTCGGCCAATTCCACCGTGATCAGGCTCGCAATCGCGCCCAGCACGCGGCCCCAGCCGACAATGCCCGCGATCACTTCCTCATTGATGCAATTTTGCAAGGAAACCACGTAACCGCCAGGCGAGAGATACTGCGCGATCATCGTCGTCGCCCAAGCGGTATCGTAAGACTTCATGCACATGAAGGCGATATCAATCGGCTTCTCTTTTGCCAGGGCCTGCACTTCCGTCAAATGCAGCGCGCGCGGCTTCACGGTGAATTCCGGCACATCGCGCAAATGGGTGATGCGCAGCCCCATCTTGCGCATGGCTTCAACATGCTCAGGCCAGGGGTCAATGAAGGTCACATCCTCCCCCGCCTGGACCATATGGGCGCCGGCATAGCCGCCAACCGCACCCGCACCGAAAATCGCTATTTTTGGCTTCATCGCGTTTCCCCACTTCAAGCAGGCGCGATGCTCCGCCCGGAATCGCCGCGCCGCAAGGGGGTCAGGCCTTGGCCTTGATCGCTTCCTCTATCGCGAGCGCCCATTTCAACGCGCGCCGGCCCGCAGCCCCATCCACCACCACCGGGCCGCGCCCCTGACACGCAGCGACAAAAGCCCCCTGTTCTGCTTCCAGGCTGTCATGATCCGTCCAGGTGGCGCGATCCACGCCATGGCCGGGCATGGTCTCGACCGGCTCCGCCCCACCGCGCCGCAGCACGGCAAGCGATCGCGTCAGGAAATCCACCGCCATCTCGCCCTCGGTCCCCAGCACACGCAACCGCCTTTCCATGGCCAGCGAAACACGCGACGCCGTGATGGAAGCCGCCCGCCCGCCCGGAAACCGCAGCCGCGCCACAGCGAAATCCGGATGGTCGGACGCTATCGCCGCGCCCACTGCCTCCACCGCCTCAGGCTCCCCGCCGGCCAATTCCATCACTAGGTCCAGATCATGGATCATCAGGTCCAACACCACGGAGACATCCAGGCTGCGCGGGCGGAAGGGCGCGGCGCGCACCGCTTCAAAGGATAGTGCCCGGCCTCCGGAAGGGGTCGCCATCACGGTGCGGAAGGCCGCTGAAAAGCGTTCAATATGGCCCACTTGCAGCACGCGCCCCTGGCGCTCGGCCAGCGCGATCAGCCGATTCGCCTGATCCAGGCTCGCCGCGATGGGTTTTTCGATGAAGACATGCCGCCCCGCCGCCAGCGCCTGTTCGGCCAGCGCATAATGAAAGCGCGTAGGCGCGGCGATGATCACCGCCTCCGCCGCTGCAATCACGGCGTCCGGCGCCAAGGCCGGTGCGCTGACCTCCCCGGCAATCTGGGCCGCCCTATCGAATGAGGCATCATGCAAGCCAATCAGGTGGATTGCGGGGTTGGCGGCGGCCTTCACG
Organism: Roseomonas sp.; assembly: GCA_020249285.1. Classification (GTDB taxonomy): domain Bacteria; phylum Pseudomonadota; class Alphaproteobacteria; order Acetobacterales; family Acetobacteraceae; genus Neoroseomonas. Next base: position 47,647 of record JADCFX010000032.1, read on the forward strand.
GCATGGAATCGGCCAAAATGGCCAACCCCCAAAATGCCGAGGCGAAGCGGGGCGGGGTTCACATTCATACGCCGAAGCTACACCTAAGCGGGGCGGGCTTGCATCCCCTGAGGTGCGTCGCCATTGTCCGCCCGCTCAACCAGGGGATTCCACCAGCCCATGCTTCATTTCGCGCGCTGGAAACAGGCTGTCATTCTCGGCGTTTGTCTGCTCGGGGTACTTCTGTGCCTGCCGAACCTCATGCCGCGTTCGGCCTTTCCATCCTGGATGGAACCCCGCCAGATCAGCCTCGGCCTCGATTTGCGCGGCGGTTCCTATCTGCTGTTGGAAGTGGATTTGAACACTGTTGTGCGGGAAAGGCTGGAATCCGCGGTGGATGGCGTGCGCGGCAAGCTCCGCACCGCCAATATTCGCTATGTGAATTTGGCCGCGGATGGGCCGAACCGCCGCATGGGTTTCCGTGTGTTGGACCCGGCGCAGGCCAGCACCGCGGCAGCGGCTTTGCGAGAATTGGCCGAACCCGTGACTTTGCCCACCGGCCAGAATGTCCCGGATATTGAGGTCACGACCAGCCCCGATGGGACGGTGACAGCGACCCTCAGCGAAGCCGGCCTGCGCGCCAAGGCGAGTGCGGCAGTTGAACAATCCATTGAAATCATCCGCCGCCGCGTGGATGAAACCGGCGTCGCCGAAGCGCTGATCGCCCGTCAGGGCCAATCGCGCATTCTGGTGACGCTGCCCGGTGTGGAAGACCCCAATCGCATCAAGGATTTGCTGGGCCGCACAGCGCGCATGACCTTCCATTTGGTGGATGAAGGCGCCAATCTGGCCGGCAGCCCGCCGCCGGGTGTCATGTTCCTGCCAAGCGAACGCCCTGGCGAACGTGTGGCGGTGCGCCGCAGTGTCGCGGTGGATGGCAAGAGCCTGACTAATGCCCGCGCCGGGCAGGATTCGCGGACTGGCGAATGGGTGGTGAATTTCACCTTTGATGGCACCGGCACGCGCCGCTTTGCCGATATCACCCGCGCCAATGTCGGGCGGCCCTTCGCCATTGTGCTGGATGATAAGGTGATCAGCGCGCCCGTGATCCGGGAACCCATCACCGGCGGCCAGGGGCAGATCAGCGGGTCCTTCACCGTGCGCACGGCGAATGATCTGGCCGTGCTACTGCGCGCCGGCGCTCTGCCCGCGCCGCTCACAATCGTGGAAGAACGCACCGTCGGGCCGGAATTGGGCGCGGATGCCATTCGCGCGGGGATGATCTCACTCGCGGTCGGGACGCTTTTTGTTTTCATCTATATGGGCTTTGCCTATGGAGTCTTGGGCTGGTTCGCGAATATCGCGCTTGCCTTCAATATCGTGCTGCTGATGGCCGGGCTGTCAGTGTTGGAGGCAACGCTGACGCTGCCCGGCATCGCCGGGATTGTGCTGACGCTGGGCACCGCGCTTGATGCGAATATCCTGATCAATGAACGCATCCGCGAAGAAGTGAAAAACGGCCGAACGCCGATCAATGCGCTGGAAGCAGGCTATACCAAGGCATCCGGCACCATTCTCGATTCAAACGTGACGAACCTTATTGCCATGGCCTGTTTGTATGGCTTTGGCTCCGGCCCGGTGAAGGGTTTTGCCGTCACGGTCGCCATCGGCACAATTGTTCAGATGTGGACGGCCACGGTGCTGACGCGGCTTTTCGCTTCCTGGTGGTATCGCCGGACACGGCCCAAGGAATTGCCGGTATTCCAGCGCCCGGGGCTTTCGCTATGGGAACGCCTGCGCCGCCCGCTATTTCGTATCTTCCCCGATGGCACGCGCATCCCCTTCATGCGTGGCGCCAAGACAGGGCTCATCATCTCTGCGGTGCTTTCAACACTGTCGGTCGCCATTGCCTTCCATCCGGGGCTTGAAAAAGGTATTGATTTCAAGGGCGGGGTAGAGATGGAAATCCGCACCCCAGGCCCTGGTGATATCAGCGTGCTGCGCGGCGCGGTTGGCGGGCTTGGGCTTGGCGATGCGACGCTATTGCAATTTGGCGATCCCGCCACCTTTGCACTCCGCCTGCCCGCGCAAGGTGATGAAGGCGGCGTACAAAGGGCGGTCACCGCCGTGCGAGAGGCCTTCGAAAAAGCCGTCCCTGGTACGCGCATCCTCCGCGTAGAAGCCGTTGGCAACCGCATTTCGGATGAGCTGTTTCTGGGCGGGCTGATGGCGCTTGGCCTCAGTTTCCTCGCCATGCTGTTATATATCTGGATCAGGTTTGAATGGCAGTTCGGCATCGCCGCCATCGCCACGCTGATCCTGGATGCCACCAAAACCATCGGCTTCATGGTGTTGTTCGGGATTGAATTCAACCTGACCACCGTCGCCGCGATCCTGACCATCATTGGCTTTTCGGCGAATGACAAGGTCGTGGTGTTTGACCGCATGCGGGAGAATTTGCGTAAGTTCAAAGCCATGCCGCTGGAGCAATTGGTGGATCTTTCGATCAATGAAACCATGAACCGCTCGCTCGGCACTTCCATGACCTTGCTGCTGTCTGCGCTGCCCCTCGCCCTTTTCGGCGGCGATACCCTTTCAGGCTTTGCCTGGGTGATGGTGGTCGGCATTGTGATTTCGGCCGGGTCTTCAGTGTTCATCGCCGCACCGATTGTGTTGTTCACTGGGCGCAATCGGCTGCGCATGCCGGACACCGCGCCCCCAGGCAAAGCTGAGGGTGCGGCGGCAAGCTAGAACCTGCCCGGGCCGGGCAGGTTTCCTCTGGCGGGAATGATGTTACAGTTCCCGCAACAGGATTGCCGACGGCAGGGGATAAGGGCGCGTGGCGCAGCGCAAGATCAACGGGCATGGGAGCGAGGGGCAAGGCCGCAAGCTGCCCTCTCAACCGCGCGCGAAAAACCTGCCGGATCAGGAACAGGAATTGCGCGCTGCCCTTTCCGGGCGCCTGCTGCTGCTGCGCTACCAGCCCATCATCCGCTTGCGCAATGGTCATACCGCCGCTTTGGAAGGGCTGGTGCGCTGGCCTCGGCAGGAAGCGTTGTTGCAAGCGGGCGCCTTTGTGCCCTTGGCGGAAAAGCTTGGCCTGGCGCTTGATCTGACCCATGCGGTGCTGGAACGCGTCGCGCATGATTGGCAAAGAACGCCCTCACCCAAGGGCGGGCTTGCGGTGAATATACCGCTCAGTGTCCTACTGCTCCCGGAAATGCCCGCACGGCTTGCCGCGACACTCCGCCAGCACGGAAAAAGGCGCGGCCCGCTTTTGCTGGAACTCACGGAAACCGAGGCCATCCGCGACCCATCGCGCCTGCGCCGGGTGATGCTGCACCTGAAGCGCCTTGGTATTCCCGTGCTGCTTGATGATGTGACGCTGGGCGATCACCGCTGGCGGCTCGCGGGCCTGCCCTTTGCTGGCATCAAGCTCGACCGCAGCCTGATCGAGGCTTTGCCGAACACGATGCGCGCACGGCATTTCCTGCGCCGCATCCTGACCGATTCCCACGCCAAGGGCCGCTATGTGATCGCCGAGGGCGTTTCAAACCCCTTGCTCCGCCACACGACGCGGAGCCTCGGCGTGGATTTCGCCCAAGGCTACCTGCTCGGCCATCCGGAACCGCCGCGGCAAAATCGCGGCGGTCAGACGCGCCTCAGCCCTGCCAGGCGCGGCGGTAGAGCGCCATAATCGCCTCCGCATCCGGCACCGCCGGGTTATTGGCCGGGCTGCCGGAAGCCAAAGCCTGCGCCGCCATGGTGGGCAGCAGCCCGTCCCATTTCGCCGCATCAATGCCGTAGGCCGCAGGTGTGGGCACCGCCAATTCGCGGTTGAGCGCGGAAAGCTCCTCTAGCAACTTCGCACCCGCGCTTTGGTCGCCCTCATCCCGCCCGGCCACGCCGATGGCGCGCGCGGCTTCGGCGTAGCGCGGCAATGCGGCATTGAGCGAATAGGCCGTCACGGCCGGCAGCAACATGGCGTTGGAAAGCCCGTGCGGCACGTGGAAATGCGCGCCGATCGGGCGGGACATGCCATGCACCAGCGCGACCGAGCTATTGCTGAAGGCAAGCCCGGCAAGTGTGGCGCCCTTCATCATCGCTTTCCGCGCCGCGGCGTTTTTCGGGTCCTGATAAACCGTGCGCAGATTGGGGCCGATCAGGCGCATGGCGCGCAAAGCATATTCATCCGATTCCGGATTGGCACGGCGAGAGACCAGGGCTTCCAGCGCATGGGTCAGGCTATCAATGCCCGTATCGGCGGTGGTCCGCGGCGGCACGCTGAAGGTGAGTTCGTAATCCACAATCGCGGCCAAGGGCAGCGCGCCGAGCCCCGCGATCAGCATCTTCTCATCGGTTTCGGTATCGGTGATCACGGTGAAGCGGGTCGCCTCACTGCCTGTGCCGGCCGTGGTCGGGATGCAGATCACGGGAAGCGCGGCCTTATTGGCCTGGGCCGGCACCTTGAAGTCGCGCATCTTGGCGCCTGCGGGCGCTGCGGCCAGGATGGTCATGGCCTTGGCGGTATCCATGGGGCTGCCGCCACCAAAGCCAATCAGGCAATCATAATCGCTGGCTTGCATGGCAGTGACGCCGGTTGCGATCACGGTATCGGTCGGGTCCGGCACGGTATCGCTGAAGACGCCATAGGCGATGCCCGCTGCCTTCAGCGGTGCCAGCAGCTTTTCGACAGTGCCGGAAGACACCATCCAAGGATCGGTGACGACGAGCGGGCGAAAAAGACCGAATTGCCCCAGTACCGCCGCCGCCTGGCCGATGGACCCGCCGCCCATCATCAACAGGCGGGGCGAGACGAAGGAGGTTATCACTTCATGCCCCCTTCGCGGATCATATTGATGATGCCGGAGAAATCCTTATCGCCGCCACCGCGTTCCAGATATTGCCGAAACAGCGCCAAGGCATGCGCCCCGATGGGCGAAGCCGTGCCGGTTTGCGCCACCGCTTCCTGCGCCAGGCCCAAATCCTTCGCCATCAGAGCTGCCGCAAAACCGGGCTTGTAATCCCGATTGGCCGGGCTGGCCGGCACCGGCCCCGGCACCGGGCAATAGCTGGAAAGCGCCCAGGAATTGCTGGTGGAGGTGGAGCAAACATCAAACAGCGCCTGGTGCGACAGCCCCAGTTTTTCTGCAAGAACAAAAGCTTCCGAGGTGACGATCATGGTCGCGGCGAGCATCATATTATTGCAAAGCTTCACGCCCTGCCCCGCGCCCGCCGCGCCGCAATGAATGACATTGCGCCCCATCTGCTTCAGGATTGGCTCGGCCCGGGCGAAATGCTCAGGCGTGCCGCCGACCATGAACGTCAGCGTGCCGGCCTCGGCCCCCATGGTCCCGCCAGAGACCGGCGCATCTACAAAGGCGCGGCCTGATTTTTCGGCGACATCGCGGGCGGTCGCAACATCAATGGTTGAACAATCAATCAGCAGCGCATCCGGCGCACTCGCCGCCGCCATGGCGCCCGCACCAAGCCAGGCATCACGCACATGCTGGCCGGCCGGCAGCATGGTGATGACATATTCCGCCCCGCGCGCCGCTTCCGCCGCATTGGGCGCCGCTTTGGCGCCATTGGGGGTGACGGAGGCAATAGCGGCGGGCACCAGGTCAAAAACCGTGACCTCATGCCCGGCCTTCAGCAGGTTGCGCACCATATGCGCGCCCATATTGCCGAGACCAACAAAGCCGATGCGTGCCATGGCGCGCTTCCTTTCCTTTACGTTCAATGCTTTGGGGGTTTGAGTGAAAGCCGCTTGGCGCTTTCACCGGAACGGCGCAGGGCAAGCCTCGCCAGGATATCTTGGGGCCAGGGCGCCACACGCCGCTTGGTCAGATCAATGCTGAGGTAAAGCACCTCATTTTCCGCGACCTGCCAGCCTTCCTTCGCGTGATACATCATGTGCCGGCAGAGCAGGCGCTTATCGTCGAAATCCAAGACCACGCTTTCGCAGGCCAAGGGCGCGCCTTCACGCACTTCCCGTATATAGGCCTGCCAGGATTCAGCTGCGAAAGTGCCCATGCCGCGCGCGCGATATGCGGGACCAAAACTGAGATCGAGCCACTGCACATCGCAGGCCATGTCGAAGACCACAAGGTAATAGGCCAGATTCATATGGCCGTAGTGATCCACCCATTCGGGCTTTACCGGCGTCAGGATTTGGCGTTCGGTCATGCGGTTCAGGGGGCGGTTGCCCGCCCCCGTCCCAATCAGTGGATGTCTTCGGACTTCGCGAGCGCTTCGCGGAGCTTCGCGATATTGAAGCCAGGCGCGCGCGCCATATCCAGGATCACCGCTTCCTTGCGCGCGCCAAGATCAATGGCGGCGGGCAGCTTGGTCACCACATCATGCGGGATCACCACCGCGCCGTGATGATCGGCATGGATCACATCATCATGCGACACCTGCATGCCATGGATGGTGACCTCGCACTTCAACGCCACGATATGCACATAGGAATGGGAGGGGTTCACCACCCCGGCAATGCCCTGAAAACCCGGCGCGAACATCTCCAAATCCCGCACGGACCCATTCGTCACCACGCCAAGCGCGCCCAGGCCCTTATGCACGGCGCTATTCACCTCACCCCAAAAGGCGCCGACGCCGGGGGTGTCGTCCAAATCCTGCAAGCAGACAATCGTCGGCAGGGAGGCATCGGCGACATATTCATACCAGCCGATCCGCATGGCCTTATCGGCTTCCTTGCTGCGGCCCGAGGGATAGGCCGCGCGCTGCGTACCGGTACGCGCCAGGCCACAAATGGGCGGCAGCTTACGATCCACGGCGACCATGGGGCGCACAGTGAAGCCGTAATTGCGCCGATGCGGTGCGACCACTTCCAGCGCATTGCAGATGGTGGGCGTATCCCAAGCGCGCAGCGCTTCCAGATCGGCGGCGGTAAAGGGGTATTTGCTCATGTGACTGTTTCCTCCAGGGACGCAGCATCGGGCGGACGGGGCTTCTGGTCAAACCCCCCTGTTACTGGTGAAACCCCTTTAGTGCATGTCCGTCGCGCATTCGCACAGCGGACATGCACTAGGCTTTTTTGGGTCGCATTTTCCGAGCCGCCAAGTGAGTCCACTTGGCTTGAAAATGCTCAATCCGCCTGCACATTCCCCTGCCGCACAACATCAAACCAGCGCTTGCGCTCGCTTGCGACCAGGGCAGCGTAATCGGCAGGTGGGCCGCCGCGTGGGGTGGTGCCGCGCGCGGCCAATTGCTGGCGGACCGCCGGGTCATTCAGCGCCGCCTGCGCCACTTCCGCCATGCGCGCCACCACGGCATCTGACGCCGATTTATGCGCATGCAGCCCGAACCAGGCCTCAGCCTCAAACCCCACCAGGTTGAACTCGGCGCCCAGTTCCGACACCGCCGGCACATTGGGTAGATCGGGGAGGCGTTCGCGGGACGTCACCGCCAGCGCCACCACATTGCCGTTCTGGATTTGCGGCAGGGCGGTGGGCAGATTGTCAATCAGGCTATCTACCTCGCCGCCGATCACCGCGGTCATGGCCGGGCCGGCGCCGCGATAGGGCACATGCTGCACGCGCACCCCGGCAAGCTGGTTGATCAGCTCCCCGGTCAGATGGGTGGAGGTGCCATTGCCGGCGGAGGCGAAATTGCGCTCTCCCGGCTTGGCCTTGGCGTCACGCAGGAAGGCGCGCAGATCGCCCCCCGGCACGCGGCGCGGATTGGCGACCCAGACATTGGGCACGGTCACCAGCAGGGTCACGGCGCGGAAATCCGTCTCAGGATCATAGGCAAGGTTGCGGAACAGCGCGGGGCCAATGGCGTGGGAGGCAATTTGGCTCAGGAACAGCGCGTGGTCATCGGCTTCGCGGGCGAAGCGCCCGGCGGCCAGCGTGCTGCCCGCACCTGGCTGATTTTCCACCACAACATTGCGCCCGAGCCTGTCACGCATGGCGGCGGCCACAAGCCGCGCGACCACATCCGTGGTGCCACCCGGCGGGAAGGGGCAGACCAGGCGCAAATCCTTGTTTGGCCAAGCGGCTTGAGCGTGCAGCGCGGGGGCAGCGAGCAGCCCGGCAGCGGCGGCGATGGTGGTGCGGCGTGTGATGAATGTCATGAGGTGTAGCCTTCTTCCCGGTTTGGACGACGCTTTGCCTGAATTGCCGCCCCTGGCAAGATGCGCTGGATGGAGCACCCCGCATGACCGAAAAACCCGACAACCTGCCAACCCATGATGTCGCCGGCCGCTTCGCCGCGCCGATTGACCAAAGCCCGCATGAACCCGCGCATTGGGAGAAGGAGGCAGATGCCATCCGCCTGCTGCTGGCCGACAAGAAGCGCCACATCTTCACCACCGATGAAAGCCGGCGCGTGCAGGAAGCGCTCGACGCCGAGACCTATTGGAAGCTGCCCTATTATGAGCGCTGGATTCACGGCTTTTCCAGCCTACTCAAGGAAAAGGGCGTGTTGCCGGAAGCGGATTTGCTCACCGAGGAAGCGCGCCTTCGTGCCGCCAGTGAAGACAAGGTGGAAGACGCGCCCGGCGGGCATCACCACCACCATCATGATCACGACCACGACCATGATCATGATGACCACCCCTATCAGGAAGATGATGATGTGGGGATTGCCGTGCTTTCCCCCCTGCAATTGCGCGGGCGGGCGGTACGCAATCTGCTGATCGCGCGCGGCATTCTGACGGCGGCTGAAATCCGCACCCAGATCGAAGCCATGGATAGCCGGGGCGAACATCTCGGCGCACGCGTTGTTGTGCGCGCCTGGACTGATCCTGGCTTTGCCGCACGGCTTGCTGCCGATGCAGGTGCGGCGGTGGAGGAATTGGGACTTTCGCGTGGGGAGACCGTGCTGACGGCGCTGTTCAATACGCCGGATGTGCATAATTTGGTCGTCTGCACGCTGTGTTCCTGCTACCCGCGCAGCGTCCTGGGCCGCCCGCCCGCCTGGTACAAAAGCCGCGCCTATCGCGCGCGCGCGGTGCGGGACCCGCGCGGCGTGCTGGCGGAATTCGGCACGCAATTGCCGGAATGCACCAGCATTCGCGTGCATGATAGCAATGCGGAGCTACGGTATTTGGTGGTGCCGCGCCGGCCCTCGGGCACTGAAGGCTGGGATGCGGCGAAGCTGGAGCAGCTTGTCACACGCGATGCGATGATTGGGGTGGCGGAGGCGCGGCAGGCGCTATAGCCCAAGCCATTCAGCATAACGCTCCCGCCAATCCGCCCCACTGATCCAGCGCTTGAGTGAAGCCGCATCAGGTGCTTCGCCCCGCAAGGCCGCCATGGCGCGCCAGATCAAGGCGAGGTTGCAGGAAATCACCGGCGCGTCCTCCACTTCCGAATGCGCCAGGATGGCACCAAGGGTGGGCATGCCGGTGCCGAGCAGAATGATCGCCTCAGCCCCCGCGCCCCGCATGGCGGTAAGGGCGGCGCTGGCATCGCCCTCGGCCAGGGCATAGATCGGGTGAAAGGCGGCGCCCGGTGTCGCGATGGAGATAACGCGCGCCACCTCAAACCCCCGCGCCACCCAATAGGCCGCCGAGGCTTCGGTCAGATCGGGCGGATAGGGTGAAACCAGCCCGATGCGTTTGGCCCCAAGCGCAGCAAAGGCGTCACTCACCGCGCGGCCGGCGGTGATGAAGGGCACGCGGGTGGAAAGCCGCGCCACGGCGGCGTCCTCGGCTTCCGGCCCCACCAGATAGGAAGAACCCGTGCAGGCAAAGGCAATCGCGCCCAGCGGCGCATTGGCGAATTGCGCGCAAGTGGCTTCCAGCCCCGCGACATAATCACGCAGCCGATCATTCAGGCTGGGGCGCGCACTCACCAACCGCGCGGTCAGCATCGCCGTCGCTGGCGGCAGCAGCAGCGAAAATTCCGGCTCCACCGTGGTATTGGCCTGCGGCGTCAGCACTCCAAGCAGGCCATTGCGGGCATAGGCAAGTGACATGGCATCCTCCTGCACCATGAAGACATGGCGGCACCTTCTGGTCTATGGAAAGCCCGAGTTTCCGGGGGATCACGATATGAAAACCACCAAGCGCCGCGCCATCCTGGCCGCCATCCTTGCCACCCCTGCGCTGACGGCGGGCGCACAAACGGCGCGGCCCATACGCTTCATCGTCCCCTTCCCGCCCGGCGGCACGGCGGATTTGCTGGCGCGGCTGGTGGCACGAGAGATGGAGGCCCGCCTTGGCGCGCCAGTGGTGGTGGAAAACCGCGCCGGGGCGGGCGGCGTCGTTGGCAGTGATTCGGTTGCCAAAAGCGCGCCCGATGGCACCACCATTCTGCTGTCCAACATCGCCTCCCAGGGGATTGCGCCGGCCATTCTGCCTTCCATGCCCTATGATGTAATGCGCGATTTCACCCATATCGGGCTGCTCGCCGCGGTGCCGAGTGCGATTGCAGTTTCCGCCACCGGCCCCTGGCAGAGCCTGCCCGCACTGATCGCCACCGCACGAGAAAAGCCCGGCAGCATTCGCTTTGGGTCCAATGGCAATGGCACGTCATCTCACGCCAAGCTGGAAATCCTGAAGCGGCTGGCGGGCGTGGACATCACCCATGTGCCCTATCGCGGCGCAGCCCCGGCAGCGACTGATGTGATTGCAGGCAATATTGATGGGCTGATCGCCGCCATCCCCGATGTTGGGCGCAATGAGCGGCTGCGCTTGCTCGCCATGACCACATCTGAGCGTCTGCCGCGCTGGCCCGATGTGCCCTCAGTGGCAGAGCTTGGGCTTGGGCAGCTTGTCGCGGCGAATTGGTTCGGCATTAGCGGCCCGGCGGGCATTCCCGCCCCCGTGGCGGATCGGCTGAATGCTGCACTGGTGGAAAGCCTGGCGACACCCGCCCTCAGTGAACGGCTGGTGGAATTGGGCGCTGCCCCCAACCGGCTGGACCGGGCTGCCTTCACCGCTTTGGTTGAAACAGACATGAAGCGCTGGGCGCAGATTGTGCGCGAAGCGGGGATCAAGGCGGATTAATCTGCTTGGCACGGTGATTGCCTAGCTCCTCGGCAGAAGCGGTACCATCGCAGGAATTCGGGTAATTTTGCCCGATTTTTAGGCGGTTAGTGCCGACTTAATAGCACTTAATAGCAAGGAGCTTTCGCATGAACCGTCGTCGTCTTCTTGGCCTGACCGGAGGCGCCATTGCCGGCGCGCTGGCGAGCCCGGGCATTCTCTCCGCGCAAAGCGGCGCCTGGCCCACCCGTGGGTCCATCCGCCTGATCGCGCAATTCCCCCCGGGTGGCCTGGTGGATACCGTGAGCCGCCTGATGGCCCCTGCCCTGTCCCAGGCGCTTGGCCAAACCGTGGTGGTGGAAAACCGCGCCGGCGCGGGCGGCGTGATCGGCACGGATTTCGTCGCGAAGCAGCCCGCCGATGGCTATACGCTGCTGGTTTCCCACGCTTCGGTGCATGTCTTCTCGGCGGCCACCATGCCGACGCTGCCCTTCAACCCGGTCACGGATTTCACCCATATCGGGCTTTTGGTGGAAGCGCCGAATGTGTTGTTGGTGAAGTCTGAGTCTCGCTTCAAGACGCTCGCGGATTATCTGGACACGGCGAAGACGCAACCGGTCCGCTTCGGGTCTTCTGGCATTGGTTCGGCGCCGCATTTGCTGGGTGCCATGCTCTCCGGCGAAGCCAAGGTGACCAATCTGGATCACGTGCCCTATCGCGGCAGTGCGCCCGCCATGCAGGATTTGATGGCCAATCAGATCGAAAGCCTGATTGATCCCATCACCACCAATGTGCAGCTGATGAAGGATGGCGTGTTGCGCGCGCTGGCGGTTTCCTCACCGCAGCGCCTGCCCGCCTTCCCGAATGTGCCGACCTTTGCAGAACTTGGTTTCCCAAAGCTGACGTCAGCGCAATGGCTTGGGCTTTCCGCACCGAAGGGCCTGCCTCAGCCAATCACGGAGAGGCTTGCCGGCCTGGTCAACCCCATCCTGGCGCGGCCCGAATTGATGACGCGGTTTGAGGATTTGCAGACCCTGCCGCGCCGGCCTTCGCCACTGAATGGCGATTTCGTGAAGCTGATGCAGGAGCAAATCACGGAATGGACCGCGGTTGCCAAGCAGTTTGATATCGTTGTGACGTGATGTGAAGCACCCCGCCCGCGCAACATCGCGGCCGGGGTGCCCCCCTTACTTCATCCCCGCCTGGGTCTTGCACCAGCGCGCCACTTCCTCATGCGTGGCGAACCAGACATCGCCAAAACCCTTCATGTGCTGCACCAGCCGATCGAGCAGCGCGATGCGGCTGCGGTGGCCAATAACATGCGGGTGCATGGTCAGCAGGAACAAACCACGTTCGCGATAGGCGCCTTCGAATTCGGCGGTGAAAATCTCCTCCACGCTTGAAGGGGGCGTATAGGGGCGGAGCGCCGCAAAGCGCAGCATGTTGAAATAAACCGCATCATCGCGGATCCATTCCGGCGGTAACTCCACAATGCCCGTCGGCGTTCCCTGATCAAGCAATTCATAGGCATCATCATCGGCCATCAGCGATGAATCATAGAGCAATCCCAATTCGCGGATGATCGAAAGCGTATCCACCGAAAAATCCCAAGACGCGGTGCGGATGCCAACAGGGCGCCGGCCCGTCAGTTTTTCCAGCGTATCGGCGGCGCGGAAGGTGAGCTCTCGTTCCACGCCTGGCGGCAATTGCGTATTGGCTTCATGGATCCAGGAATGGATGCCGATTTCATGGCCTTCATCCGCCACAGCGCGCACTTCTTCTGGGTGCAAAAGTGCGGAGACAGCGGGGTAGAAAAAGCTCGCCTTGATGTCATGGCGCGCGAGCAAGGCGCGGATGCGCGGCACGCCCTGACGGGCACCATATTGCCCCTGGCTGATGCGCATGGGGCTTTCATCAGCATCGCGCAGCGGAATGGTTTCATGATCGGCATCGAAGGAGAGCGAGACACAGCAGCGCGCCCCATTTGGCCAGGAAGCGGGTGCGAGGGATCGCCCGGCGCGGGCGCGGCCCACAATTTCGCGCCATTGGGCTTCGGGCCATTCCCAGGGTTTGGCGGCTTTGTCGTTCATCGGGGGTTCTCCTGCCTACAATCAAACGGCATGCTGCACCCTTAGCCAGCATACCGGAACCCCCATGAGCGATACCGATCCCGCCCTGATGTCCGCCGAAACCCTGCTGGGGCTTTACGCGCGGCGGCGCCTTTCGCCGGTGGAGGCGCTGAAGGCCGTGATGGAACGCGTTGCCCGCTATAACCCCTGGGTGAACGCCTTTGCCGCCATGAACCCACGCGCTTTGCAAGCGGCGGGCGAGTCTGAGGCGCGCTGGCAGGCGGGCCGGCCAATGGGGATGCTGGATGGCGTGCCTTCCACGGTGAAGGATTTGCTGAACCTGACGGGTTTCCCGACCAGGCGTGGCAGCCGCTCCACGGATACGACGCCAGCGATTGAGGATGCCCCCGCCGTGCTGGGGCTGAAGCAGGCAGGCGCGGTGATCATCGGCAAGACAACCACTACAGAATTCGGCTGGAAATCGCCTGGCGATTGCCCGCTACATGGCATTACGCGCAATCCCTGGAACCCCAAGCGGACGCCGGGCGGGTCATCCTCTGGCGCCGGGGCAGCGGGCGCGGCTTGTTTTGGTCCGCTTCATATTGGCACCGATGCCGGCGGTTCCATTCGCATCCCGGCAGCGTTTTGCGGGCTGGTGGGCATGAAACCTTCCTTCGGGCGTATTCCGCAATGGCCTCTGGGCGCCTTTGGCCATGTCGCGGTGGCCGGCCCCATGACGCGTACGGTACGCGATGCGGCGCTGATGTTCGGCGCCATGGCGCGGCACGATCTGCGCGACCCCTACGCCCTGCCTGATGATCCGCGCGATTGGCTGGCTGGCATTGAAGATGGCGTGGCTGGCCTGCGTGTCGCCGTGGTGCGGCGCATGGGCTTCGCGCCGCCCTTGGATGCGGAGGGCGAAGCCGTATTGGCCGCCGCCGCGCGGCTTTTGGAAGAACAGGGCGCGATTGTGGAAGAAGCCGATCCCGGCCTGCCCGATACGCGCGCCATTTTTGGCCGCGTCTGGGGTGTGGCGCTGGCGCGCATCATCGCGACCACACCGGAAGACAAGCGTGATCTGCTCGATGCCTGCATTGCCGAGGTTGCTGCACGTGAGGGCGAGATGCTCGCCGTGGATTATTTGGCCGCCGAGGCGATGCGCCTGGAAGCGGCGCATGCAATGGCGCGGTTCCATCAGCGCTATGATTTGGTGCTGACCGCCTGCACGCCGACCGCCGCCTTCGCCGCGGATCAGCCAACCATCCGCCCGGCGGAGGCGCTATGGCGCGATTGGGCGCCCTGGACCTTCGCCTTCAACCTGACGCGCCAACCGGCGATTTCCGTGCCGGTGGCTTTAGATGCGGAGGGCATGCCGCGCGCCGTTCAGATTGTGGCGCCGCTTTACAAAGATGATCTGGCGCTGCGCGGGGCGCGGGCCTTGGAACGCGCGGCGAGCCTGCCTCTGGCAAATCCCGCAGAAAGCGCTACCTGACTCAGCGAAAGTCAAAAGGATGAACTGATGCGTTTGGTCACTTTCTCGGATGCCGCCGGTGTGCGGATCGGTGCGCTGGATGAAGCGGGCGCGCTGCGCGACATTACCGCCGTCGCCCCTGCCCTGCCGCGTGATATGATAGGCCTGATTGCCGCGGGGCATTCGGCTCTGGCCTTGGCGCGGGATGCGCTTGGCAAGGCGCCGGTGGTGCATGGGGCGAAGATCCTGGCCCCCATTCAGCGCCCGCCGAAGAACGTGTTCTGCGTTGGCAAGAATTACCATGAACACGCCAAGGAATTCGCGGGATCGGGCTTTGATGGCGGGGCCAAGGATGTGGTGCCGCCCTTCCCGGTTGTATTCTCCAAACCGCACACCGCCATCATCGCGACGGGCGAACCCATCCTGAGCCAATTGGACCCGACCGGCGGGCTTGATTACGAAGGCGAATTGGCGATTGTGATCGGCACGGGCGGGCGCGGCATTTCCAAATCTGCCGCTTTGTCGCATGTGGTTGGCTATACCATCATCAATGATGTGACCGCGCGGCATTTGCAAAAGCGCCATAGCCAATGGGTGCTTGGCAAGGGGCTGGATAGTTTCTGCCCCATGGGTCCCGCCATCCTGACCGCGGATGAAGCGCCTGATCCGACAAAACTTCGCCTGATTACGCATGTGAATGGCGAAAAGCGTCAGGATGCGCTGGTCGCGGATTTGATCTTTGACGTGCCCACGCTGATTGAAGCGATCAGCGCCGCCATCACGCTGGAACCAGGCGATGTGATTGCCACCGGCACGCCGGTTGGCGTTGGCATTGGCTTCACCCCACCGAAATTCCTGCAAAAAGGCGATGTGGTGCGTATTGAAATCAGCGGGATTGGCGTTTTGGAAAATCCCGTAGCGTAAACAAGAAAAACAGGGAGAAATAAACATGCAAAGACGCAGTCTTTTGGTCGGAGCCACCGCGTTTCCCTTCGCCATGCCGGCCTTAGCGCAGGAAAATTTCCCATCCCGCGCCGTTTCCATCGTGGTTGCCTTCCCGCCTGGCGGACAGGCCGATGTGGTGGGCCGCCCTGCGGCTGCCACGCTAGAGAGGATTTGGCGCGTGCCGGTGCCGATCACTAATCGCGGTGGCGCGGCGGGCGAGATTGGCAATGGGTTCGTCGCGCGTAGCACGCCCGATGGCTATACGCTGCTCATGGGTCTTTCTTCCATGACCTTCCTGCCGGAAGCCGCCCGCATCAATGGCCGTACGCCGGCTTATACGCCCGATATGCTGACGCCGATTGCGTTGTTTTCCGCTGATCCCACCGTGCTGGTGGTGCCGGCATCAAGCCCCATTCGCACCATTGAGGAATTCATCGCCGAAGCCAAAGCGAAGCCCGGGCAGATCGCCTATTCCTCTGCCGGCAATTACTCCGCTTTGCATGTGCCGATGGCGATGCTGTCACAGGCGGCGGGGATTGAGATGCTGCATGTGCCCTTCCAAGGCGGCGGCCCGGCGCTGACCGCGATTTTGAGCGGGCAGGTTCAGGCGCTTTCCTCAGGCCCCGGGCCTGTCGCGCAGCATGTGCGTGATGGTCGGCTGCGCGCGCTGGCCACCTGGGGGCGCCAGCGGCTCAAGGGCTTTGAGGATGTGCCGACGCTGGTGGAAAAGGGTTTTGCGGATGTGGAATTCTACATCTGGGTTGGGCTTTTCGCGCCCGCCGGCACGCCGCCCGCGATCATTGAACGCATCCGCGACGCATCACGGCAAGTGGCGCAGGATGCAGATTTTCAACGCATCATGGCCGGCAGCGGCAATACACTCGATTTCCGCGACGGCGATGCCTTCCGACGCTTTTTTGATGAGGATTCGGCGAGGTTGCTCCGCGTCATCCGTGCGCTGGGCAAGATTGAATAGCTCTCTTGCCCAGGCACGCACTCTGACGCAGGCTTGGGTCTTGTTTTGACAATGTTGAGGATAGCATGACCACCGAAGCCCAAATCACCGCCTGGCTTGCCACGCAACAGGAAGCCATGATCGCTGAGCTCAAGGAAATGGTGAATATTGATGGCGGTTCCTATGACAAGGCGGGCGTGGATCGCACCGGCGCTCAGGTGAAACGCTTTCTTGAAGGGCATGGCATCGCGGTGGAGGTGATACCGCGCGAAAAACATGGCGATTGCCTGCGCGGTATTGTCCCAGGCGCGCATGAAATCGCTTCCGGCAATCAGCAGAAGAACATCGTGCTGATGGGGCATCGGGACACGGTTTTCCCGAAGGGAGAACCGGAACGCCGACCTTTCACCATACAGGGCAATATCGCCTATGGGCCAGGTGTGGCCGATATGAAGGCCGGCATTGTGATGAATATGTTTGTGCTCGCCGCCTTCCATAAATTCGGCGGCGCGCCGGGGCCGCTGGTTGGGCTTTTCACCGGCGATGAGGAAATCGGCAGCCCCGAAGGCCGCCCGGTGATTGAAAATGAAGCCCGCAGCGCGCGGGTGGTCTTCAATAGCGAACCAGGTCGGCCTTCCGGCAATGTCGTGACCGGGCGCAAGGGTGGCGTGTTCTCTGTAGTGGATATTGAAGGCAAGGCCGCGCATTCCGGCGGCAATTTCGAAGCCGGCATCAGCGCCATTGGGGAGGCCGCGCAGAAGATCGTCGCCATTCATGCGCTGACCGACCTCAAGCGCGGCATTACGCTGAATGTTGGCTTGGTGAGCGGTGGGCAAAGCGTGAATACCGTCGCCCCCGCCTGCCAATTCCAGATTGATTTGCGTTACGTTGAATTAGCGGATCGGGATGAGGTTGTGGGCAAGCTGCACGACATTGTCGCGAAATCCTTCGTCCCTGGCACCAAGGCCAAGCTGGTCATCAAGGGCGAATTCCTGCCCCTGAATGCAACACCGGCCAGCGAGCGTGTTTTCGCGCTTTATCAGGGCGCGGCCACGGATAGCGGCTTGAAGGTGGGCGGCGAGTTTTCCGGCGGCTGCGCCGATAGCGGCTTTACCGCGGCCATTGGCGCGCCCACGATTTGCGCGGTCGGCCCCGTGGGGGGCAAGGCGCATAGCCCAGAGGAATATCTGGAAATTGACAGCATGATCCCGCGCGCCCAGGCCATGGCGCGCGCCATCATGCGGCTTGAAAAGGCGGGGCTATAACAGCCCCTGCCCTTACCCTACGCGCCAGGGGCGCACCTGCCAAAGCTGCTTCAGCCGATCATCCACGGATTGCGCAAAGGCGCGGTATTCAGCACCGACAAGGGTATTGAGCGGCATGAAGTTGCGCGCCGCTTCGCGCTTGAAATTCTCATCGGCCAGCGCAGTGCGGAAGGCCGCTTCAAGACGCGCTACAATGGCGGGCGGCATATTGGGCGGGCCAACAATGCCGCGGCTGGCGCCATGGACAATATCAAAACCCAATTCGCGGAAGGTCGGCACATCGGCCGCTTCCGGCTGGCGTGCCGCGGCGGCTTGCGCCAGCATGCGCACCTTGCCTTCACGCGCCAATTGGATCGCATCATTCACATTGATTGCCGCGACATCCATGTTACCGCCGAGCAATTGCGGAATAAGCGGCGCGGCGCCGGCAAAGGGCACCTGGATCATCGGCCTAAGCCCTGCCAGGGCTTCAAAATGCAGCACGAAAAGATGGTCATCACTGCCAATGCCCGTGGTGGCATAGGTAATCTGTTCTGGCCGAGCCTTCGCCGCCGCCACCAAATCCTGCAAGGACTTTAGCGGGCTATCGGCGCGCACGTAAAAGCAATTGGCGTCTTCGACGATATTGCAGATGAAGGTGAAATCCATGGCGCGGTAACGCACCTGGCGTTCCAGAGGAATGGCATTATGCGCGGGGATGGTGGTGGCGCCGATGGTATAGCCATCAGGCGCCGCGTTGAAGGTCGCTTCAAGACCAATCTGCCCGGCAGCACCCGTGCGGTTGATCGTCACCGGGCGAAGGCCAGGGATTTGCGCCGCAATCAGGGGCATCACCAGGCGGGTCATGATATCCACGCCGCCACCGGCGGGGAAAGGCACGATCACTTCCATGGGCTTGTCACCCGGCCATGGCGTTTGCGCCTTCGCGATGGCGGGCGCGGCGAGCAAGCCTGCGGATGCCAAAAGACTGCGGCGATTGATCATGATTTCCCTCCCAGATTATGGATCTCAGCCTAAGCGCTCATGGCTGGCGCTTGCAACTCACTGATCAACGCTTCCAGGGCCTGCGCGCGAAAAGGGCGCGCACCGCCTCCCCTTCCGCCAGCACCATGGCGCGATATTCCGGCCCCACCAGGGGGCGCAACGGCAGGGAAACCTTTTCGGCTTCTTGCGCGAAGCGCGGATCGGCAAGGGTTTCACGAAAGGCGGCATCCAGCAGGCGCACCACCTCTGGCGGCAGGCCGGGCGGGCCGACAATGCCGCGCGCGCTGCCAATCACCACATCAAAGCCCAATTCGCGGAAGGTCGGCACTTGCGCTGCTGCCGACCAGCGCGAAGGCGATGCCTGCGCAAGGCAGCGAATACGGCCCTCACGCATCAAAACAATTCCCTCGCTCATGTTGAAGGAAGCGACATCCACCGCGCCAGAGAGCAAATCCCGCTGCACCTGCGCCGTGCCATTGAAGGGCGCGTGCAGTGCGCGGATATTCGCCGCCTCTTCAAGGCCCAGCAGCACCAGATGGTCATCGGAACCAACGCCAGCGGCGCTGCCAACCGAAAGCGCTTCCGGCTTTTCACGTAACCGCGCAACCAGATCGCCAAGGCTGCGCAGCGGAGAATTGGCCAGCACCCATAATCCGCAGGCGTCATCAACAATATTGGCGATATAGGTGAATTCCTCGGCCTTCCAGCGTACGGGCCGTTCCAGCGGCAGGGTCGAGACATTCAAACTGCCAATCGTGCCGAGCGTATAGCCATCTGGCGCCGCGTTGAAAATGGCTTCCATGCCAAGCTGTCCGGAAGCACCGGGCCGATTGCTGATCACAAAGCGCACACCCGGCAAGCGTGGGGTGACCTGATGCGTCGCGAAACGCGCGACTGCATCCACGCCGCCACCGGGCGGAAATGGGACAATCACTTCAATGGCGCGATCCACGGGCCATGCCGCCTTGGCCGATTTGACCCAAGGCATGGCCAAGACGCCACCACCCAATAGAGCCAATTGACGCCGCCTTAACATGCGATCCCCCCCGGTTTCATTACTTGCCCGCGATGTTAGCGCGTAGGCCGCCAACCGCAAGAAAATTCGCCACGCCTGTTTGCGTCCTGCGCCGCGCCGTGCATGCTGGTGTAGAGGATGAGTGTTACGGAGCACGGCAGATGGACGACGCAATACGGGCGGAATTCCACGTGGAAGGCCATTGGGCCATGGCGCGGCGGCATCGCATTCGCTGGATCCAATGCGACATCTACGCCCATATCAATCACGCCGCCTATTTCACGATGTTTGAGGATATGCGGATTGATTGGTGGCTTGCCTCGGGCGGGCGCTTCGGGCCGGATGCGGAAGGGCCGGTGGTGGGTTCAATCGAAGCTAAATACCTCCGCCCCGGCCATTTCAATGAGGATGTGCTGCTGACCGTGCGCGCGGTGAGCTTCCGGCGACGCTCCTTCATCCATGAATACGGGCTGTGGCGCGATGGGCTGCTGTGTTCCGGGCGCGCCGTGTGCGTGATTGTGAATAACGCAACCGGTGCCAAGGCGCCTATTTCGGATGCGCTGCGCCAATTGATGCTGACCCGTGATCAGGCAGTCGCCGAGGGTTAAAAACCGCACTAGGCCCTTTCGGGCGAAGGTAATCTCAGCCTCCGCTCATTCCGCCATAGCGCCGGAAGCGCGTACCAAAGGCCCCCATCTTTCGTAATCCGCCCTGACCATGGCCGAATAGGCTTCGCGCGAGATGCTACCGGGCGTAGCGTCAAATTCAGCCATGCGCTCCACCACATGGGGTGTCTTCAAAACCGCACTCACTTCGCGGTGCAGCCGATCAAGAATGGGCGTGGGCGTTGCGCTTGGCATGGAAAGGCCAAACCAGCCGTAGCTCACCAAATCAAAACCCTGTTCGCGGAAGGTGGGGATATCGGGGAAGCTTGGGCTGCGCGATTCGCCTGCGATACTGATGGCGCGAACAGAGCCTTGCTTGATGTGTGCCGCAGCGGAAGGAAGGCTGTCAGACATGCCATGCACTTCGCCACCAATTACGGCCGCCATGGCCGGCCCTGCACCGCGATAGGCCACATGGTTCAGTGTCGCGCCACTGACATTGCCAAACAGCACAATCAGCATGTGATTGAGCGAACCGGAGCCTGACGACGCCATGTTCAATCCGCCATTGGTTATCCGGGCAAGCCGCACTAGGTCATTCAGGTTTTGGGCGGGCACACGGTTATTCGTAACAAACACAAGATGATTGGTCGAAAGCAGCACCACGTGGCTGAAGTCTCGGATCGGATCATATTGCACATTCCGATAAAGCGCCGGCCCGATCGCCATGACGGTGCTGGATGCCAGCACCATGGTATAGCCATCGGGTTCGGAACGCGCGACATGGGTGGTTGCGATGGTACCGCCAGCCCCGGCACGATTCTCCACAATCACCGGCTGCCCCAGGCGTTCCTGCAAACCGGTTGCAACCAGGCGCGCAATTAAATCCGTTGAACCGCCGGGTGCGAAAGTCACAACCAATCGCAGCGGGCGTGATGGCCAGGCAGGGATGATGCTTGGCTGAGCCAGTGAAGCTGGCGCTGCGGCCATGCCGCCAAGCCCAATCATTGCTGTCCGACGGGTCATAGCCATGGCGTGGCACCTCCTCCGGCTTCAGCGCCAGGCCGCCAGGGCCTTTCCGCGCCATTGTCTTGTGCAGCCTGAAAGCTCTGACGCGACGCGTCAACTGACCCCTATGGTGCAAGCCTTGCGGCAATGCCTATGCTTCACCCTGAGACGGCAATGCCGCATGAGGGAGAAACACCTTGCTTCCAGACTATTTTCTGAACCCCAGAAGCATCGCCGTTATTGGAGCTTCCGAAGGTAGTGCCAAAATCGGCGGCAAGATCATGGCGACGCTCATTTCCTGCGGCTATGAAGGGCGGCTTCTGCCTATCAATCCACGCGGTGGCCTTCTGCATGGGCTGCCAGCTTTCAGATCCATTGCAGAAGCTCCGGGCCCGATTGATCTGGCCTTGATCGCTGTCCCCGCGCCCATCGTTGCACAGGCTGTGGCTGAATGCGCGGCGGCGGGGATTGCGGGCGCCATTGTCTTCAGCTCCGGCTTTGGAGAAGCGGGCGCCGAAGGCGCTGCCTTGCAGCGGGATTTGCGCGCGGTGATTGAACGGACCGGCATTCGCGTGGCAGGCCCCAATGCGGAAGGATTCTTCAATATCCGCGCCAAGATCGCGCCCACTTTCAGCCCGGCGGTTCATGTCAAAAGCATCGCCGGCCCCCTTGGGCGCGATATCAGCGTGGTTGCGCAAAGTGGCGGGCTTGGCTTTGCGCTGTTCAATCGCGGCGCGGCGCAAGGGCTTTCCTTCGGCACTATCGTCAGTGTCGGCAATCAGGTTGACCTGGATCTAGCAGCCTTCGCGCATCATTTGATCGAGGATGAAGGCACGGCAGCTTTGCTCCTTTATCTGGAAAGTTTCACGCGGCCAGATGCGTTCTTGGCCATGGCCAAGGAGGCGGCGCGGCGCGGCAAGCCGGTGATCCTTGGCAAGGCAGGGCGTTCGGATGCGGGACGCCGGGCAGCGGCTTCCCATACTGGTGCGCTTGGCGGCGAAGATGCCGCATGTGATGCGATGCTGGCGCGCCATGGCGTGCTGCGCGGGGATGATCAGGATGAATTGCTGGATATTGCCGCGGGCCTGGTGAAGCATAGCCTGCCTGCAGGCCGACGCGTGGCAGTGATTTCCCCTTCAGGGGGCACGGGGGTTTGGTTGGCCGATGCCTGCGCGCGCTTCGGGCTGGAAGTGCCGGAAATTGATCCGGAACGGCAAGCGCGCCTGCGCGCCATCATGCCCGCCTATGGATCGCCGGTGAACCCCGTTGACCTTACGGGCCAAGGCGCCGGCGGTGGCCAGGGTGCCGCGAGCTTCGTTGATGCGCTAAAAATTCTTTATGATGCGCCCTATCTCGATGCCTTCATCCTGGCGGGTTCCTTCGCGCATGAGGCACGGTTGAAGCGCGAAGGTGAAGCAATTCGTGATTTCGCGCGCGGGCCAAAGCCCGTCCTGCTGCATAGCTATACGCTGGTATCGGATGCTTCCCGATCCATTCTGGAAGGGCTCGGGCTGCATTGTTTCGCGACTGGCTCCGGCACGGTGCGTGCGCTGGCCGGCATGGCGCAGTATCACGATTTTCTGGAAACAACGCGCCCTGCCCTGCTTGCGCCGCCAAAGCCTTTGACCTTGGCGCCCGAAGCCGCTGCCATGATGAAAGGTCGGCAGGGTATGCTTGCCGAATATGAGGCGAAAGCATTGCTGCGCGCCGCCGGCATCGCCATGCCCCGCGACATCATTGCCCGCAACGCGGCCGAGGCAGCGGTCGCCCAAACCGCCTTCGGGGTGCCAGTCGCGCTCAAGATTCAATCGCCCGATATTCCACACAAGACCGAAGCAGGCGGTGTTGCCCTGAATATTCAGGATGCCGCTGCGGCGAGTGCCGCTTTTGATCGCATCATGGCCGCAAGCAGGGAATATGCGCCGGAAGCCGATCTGCACGGTGTCTTGGTGCAGCCCATGGCGGCGCCTGGCATTGAGATGATTCTGGGCGTGACGCGCGACCGGGATTTCGGCGCGACGCTTATGGTCGGCTTTGGTGGCGTGCATGTTGAGGTGCTGCGCGATATTGTCTTTGCACCTGCCCCGGTTTCACCCAGCGAAGCCCATGCCATGCTGCGTCGGCTGCGCGCCTTTCCTTTGCTGGAAGGTGTGCGTGGCGGCGCCGCGGCGGATATTGATGCACTGGTCGCGCTGATCACTCATGTTTCCGAAATTGCTGCTGCCATGGGCGAAAACTTGCAAGAACTCGATCTCAATCCAGTATTGGTGCATCCTGACGGCCAAGGATGCAGCCTATTGGATGCATTGATCCTTTTATCGTCCGAAACGGAGGAAGCCGCATGACCGATTATCGTTTTTGCCAGGTGCAGGATGACGGGCGCTTGCGCATCGTCACGCTCAATCGTCCCGAGGTGATGAATGCGCTGCATGCCGATGCGCATGAGGAATTGGAGAAGGTTTGGGATGATTTCGCCGCCAACCCTGATCTTTGGGTGGGCATTGTCACTGGCGCGGGGGATCGCGCCTTTTCCGCTGGCAATGATTTGAAGGTGCAGGCTGAAGGCAAGCGTCGTCCCCTGCCCCGCACCGGCTTTGCTGGCCTCACCAGCCGCTTTGATCTGGAGAAGCCTGTGATTGCCGCAGTGAACGGCATCGCCATGGGGGGCGGGTTTGAAATCGCCCTCGCCTGCGATTTGATCATCGCCGCCGAGAATGCGCTTTTTGCCCTGCCCGAACCGCGTGTTGGGCTTGTGGCGGGTGCTGGCGGCTTGCATCGCCTGCCGCGCATGATCGGCCAGAAGCAGGCACTTGGCATGATCCTGACCGGGCGGCGCGTACCTGCAGCAGAAGGGCTGCAATTCGGTTTCGTGAATGAGGTTGTACCGCAAGGTGAGGCCCTGGAAGCGGCAAAACGCTGGGCGGCGCTGATCCTGGAATGCTCTCCGCTTGCGGTGCGCGCTTCCAAGCAGGCGGTTTATGCGGGGCTGGATGAGGAAAGCCTCGCGAAGGCCATCGGCACCATGTATCCGGCGCAGGCGCGCAATCGCGACAGCCAGGATTATATCGAAGGCCCGAAAGCCTTCGCCGAAAAGCGCAAGCCGGATTGGCGGAATATGTAGGATGGGGAAAGCTGTTCGGGGCACGTACGCCCAGCCCGGGATAGGAGAGGATCGAACAACACTATCTCTCAACGACCTCTAGCAAAATCAGTTACGTGCAAAAACCTATGACACGCGAATTGAGTGTCTTTTTGTAGTGCCTCCAACGAGCAAGCAAGCGGGTGGCGACCTTCTATCGAAGTGTAATGATCCGAGTGACATCCAAATGAAGCGCTGCTATCATTGTAGGCGGCTGTGTTTGAGGAGGGAACAACATGGAGTTTATTTTCGGATTCCTCATCCTTGGCGCAATCGTCGCCATGGTGGCTAAGTCGAAAGGCCGAAGTGCTGCCGGCTGGTTTTTCTACGGCTTCTTTCTCTTTCCGATAGCTTTGGTGCATGCTCTCTTGTTGCGGCAGGCAGAAGACACCTTGCCGGGGTTCGGGCCAGAGCCTAGAAGGCCTCGAACAATACCCTACCCCAGTTCGGCCTCGGGTAACTCAACGTCGCCAAGCGGCGCGACGGATTTCGGATCGAGTCGCAAACCTGCACAGTCCGACCAGCTAGACGCAGAAACGTTGAAAATCGCGGCCGAGTGGAGAGCAGTAGCGAGGCAATTCACAATGATTGAGGCGAAAGAGGAGGCCCGCCTGCGGTTACTAGAAAAGGCAAACCAGCAGCCGCCTCCAGAAGCCGAAGTCAAAAGCACACGGCGGTTTGAGCCAGATCCCTTTCGTCGAGCTATGTTCCCTGGCGCTTTTCCGGACGACGCTCCTGGCGGGCCTCCGCCACCAGCCGCAGATAAAGCAGAACGGCCCCAGACATGACGCAATCGAGGGGGCAGAACACGCTGCGCTCCCTACAATCGTTTGCAACTTGTCTAAGTTCGGCCTCCCAGCAGGCGGTTTATGCGGGGTTTGGTGAAGAAAACCTCGCGACCGCGATCGGCACCATGTATCCGGCGCAGGCGCGCAATCGTGACAGCCAGGATTACATCGAAGGCCCGAAAGCCTTCGCCGAAAAGCGCAAGCCGAATTGGCGGAATGTTTAGAAAGCTACAATCCCCGTTCCGCCTTGGTTGCGGCCAGATCATCCTCGATAAAGCCTTGGATGATTTCCTCCATCGGTTCTTGTTCGCGAAAACCAAGGCGGCGTGCGCGGGTGGCGGCGAAGGCGCCGGGCCAGCCATTGACGATGTCAAACACTTCCTTGTCGAAGACGAAACCCACCTTGTCGCGCGCTGCCTTGCCGGCAACCTGTTCCAGCGCGCCCAGGATTTTCGCCACCGTCAGGCTGCGGCCTGGCGGGTTGATGCCGCGGTCCAATCCAAGCGGCGCGGTATCCATCGCGGCTGCGTGCAAAAACCATTCAATCGTGGCGCGGGGCGAGCATATCCACACCGCGAAATCATCCGGCACCGGGCAATTGGTCTCAAGCCCCAGCAAGGGTTCACGCACAATGGCGGAAACAAAGGATGACGCGGCCTTATTGGGCCGGCCTGGGCGCACCATCACGGTGGGCAGGCGAAGGTTCACCGCATCAAGGAAGCCTCGGCGGGAGGCATCATGCAGCAGCAATTCGCCAATGGCCTTTTGCGCGCCATAGGAATTGGTCGGGATTTGCCGGCCATCATCCGGCACCACCGCATCCTGACCGCCGCCGAAAGACGCAACCGAAGACGTAAAAATCACGCGCGGCTTGGTGCCAAGCGCGCGGCAGGCCGCCAGCACCGCCAGCGTGCCATGCAGATTGACCTTCATGCCCAGATCGAAATCCGCTTCCGCCGCTGCACTCACCACCGCGGCAAGGTGAAACACCACCTCAGTCCCCGCTGGAATGGCGGCGGCAAGCGCGGCGTGGTCCGCCACATCGCCGCCAAGGCAGGTCACCGGGAAGGGAGCAGCCAGCGTGGCAGGCGCGGCAAGGTCGAATAGCGTCAGGCCCGTGATGGCCCGCCCGCCGAGCGCTCCATCCTTGGCGAGCCGCGTCGCCAATTTACGCCCCAAAAAGCCGGCCCCGCCCAGAATGGTGATCCGCATCGCTTTGCCCTCCCGCTACAGTGCAAGGTTTGGCGCGCGGCGCGGAAGGGCGCAATATGGGGGCATGATCGAAAAGCGCCCTTTCCGTTATTTCCTGAACCGCAATCATGGCGTGCCGGGCATCGCGGTACTCCCAGAATCTGGCTACGCCCGCGCCAAGGCGGAAATCATGACTTGGCCCGGCTATGCGCCGACCCCGCTGGTGGCACTCGATACCATCGCCAAAGCCGCCGGCGTCGCGCGGCTGAATTACAAGGATGAGGCTTCGCGCTTCGGCCTCGCTTCCTTCAAGGCGCTGGGCGGGGCTTATGCGGTGATGCGGGTTTTGCAGGCGGAACTCGCCAAGCGGGATGTAGCGCGGGAGGCCACCAGCGCCGATCTGATCGAAGGCCGCCACAAGGACGCGACGGCGAAGATCACGGTTTGCTGCGCGACGGATGGCAATCATGGCCGTTCCGTCGCCTGGGGGGCGCAGCGCTTTGGCGCGGCCTGCGTGATTTTCGTGCATGAAACGGTCAGCCAAGGCCGGCGCGATGCCATCGCCAGATATGGCGCAGAAATTCGCGTGGTACCCGGCAATTATGATGACGCGGTACGCGAAGCGCAGAAGCAGGCCGAGGCGAATTCTTGGTTCGTCGTCTCCGACACCTCATACCCCGGCTATACGGAAGTGCCGCGCGATGTGATGCAGGGCTATCGGCTGATGGCGGATGAAGCGGCAGATCAAATCGCCGAAGCGCCGACCCATGTTTTCATCCAAGGCGGCGTTGGCGGTGTGGCGGCGGCGGTTTCCGTACAGATGCGCGCGCGGTTTGGCGCCGGCGTGAAGCTGATTGTCGCCGAACCCGACAAGGCGGATTGCCTGCTGGCGAGTGCGGAGGCTGGCGAGCCCGTCACCGTGCCGGGTGATCTTGATACCCTCATGGCCGGGCTTGCCTGTGGCGAGCCATCCTTGCTCGCCTGGCAGGAATTGGAACGCGGGGCCTTCGCCTTCATGTCGGTGTCAGATGAAAGCGCGGTGGAATGCATGAAGCTGCTCGCGCACCAAGCGCCGCCGATTGTCGCGGGCGAAAGCGCGGTGGCGGGCTTGGCCGCGCTGCTGCTGGCCATGCAGGAATCCTATGCGCGCGGGGCGCTTGGCCTTGGGCCTGATAGCCGCGTGCTGCTGTTTGGCACGGAAGGTGCCACCGATCCGGAAGTCTATGACAGGCTGGTGAAGGGCTGAAGCTTTTCAGCCCGCCAGCAACGCATCCAGCTTGCCGGCGCGGTCCAGCGCCACAAGATCATCCGAGCCACCGATGGATTTTCCGTCGATGAAAATTTGCGGCACGGTGGTGCGCCCACCCGAATTTTCGATCGCGCGGCGCCTTGCGTCAGACCCGTGCGGCGAGTCATATTCCTGATAGGTGACGCCCTTTTTTTCCAGCAGCGCCTTGGCGCGGGAGCAATAGGGGCAGAAATCGGTGGTGTAGATTTCGATCTTGGCCATGAGCTGAAGATTGGCGCTTAAGTGCCTATGGTCAAGCCGTGCGAAGGCGGGGGTCCGGCACCCGTGCGGCGGCCAGCACCTCCACCCGCGCGGCACCGGCGGCGAGCAAGGCCCGCGCGCAGGCTTCCGCCGTGGCGCCAGAAGTCATCACATCATCCACCAGCAACACGCGCTTGCCCGCCAAACGCGCGGGGCGGGCCACGCTGAAGGCATCCGCCACCAGCGCCGCGCGTTCTGCGGCACCCTTATCGCCGAGCGGCACCGTGGCGCGGGTGCGGCGCAGCAAATCGGGCACAACGTGCCGGCCCGAAAGCCTCCCCAGCCGTTGCGCCAGCAACGCTGCCTGGTCATAGCGCCGCGCAATCAGCCGCCGCCAATGCGCGGGCACGGGGGCCAGCAGATCAGCCCCCGCCAACATCTCAGCCCCTGCACGCGCCATGAGGCGCGCTAGTGGCACCGCCATCTCTGTGCGGTCAGCATGCTTGAAGGGCAGGATCAAGCGCTTGGCGCCCTCATCATAACGCAACGCCGCCCGCGCCACCGCGAAGCCGGGCGCGCGGTTGAGGCAGGGTGCGCAAAGCAGCGCGCCATCGGCACCCCTTTCGGCTTCCCCCTCATGCGCGAAAGGCACGCCGCAGCGCACGCAGAAGGGTGCAGAGATCAGGTTCAGGCCGCTGAAACAGGTGGCGCAAAAACTGCTCTGCCGTTCCACTTGCGCATCGCAGGTCAGGCAATGCGGCGGGAGTAAAACATCCAGAAGCTTCTCCGGCGCCCTACCAAGCGCGCCCCTAAAGCGGCCCAGCAAGGCGCCAGAAGGCATCATTCAATGCCAATGGCCGAAGGGGGCATCGCCATCCTTCGCCACCTCATGCACCAGATCAATTTCCCATGAGAGGTATTCGCGCATCGCCGCTTCCACCCCGTCATTCCGGTCATAGGGCCGCAGGTAGAAATCCGCGCAATCCGCATCCGTGGGGTTACGTCGATCCGCTTCCAGCGGCAGCCCCGACGCGCGCCACGCCTTGGTGCCGCCTTCCAGAATATAGACTGGCAAGCCAGTCAGTGCCGCCGCTTCCGGTGCCGCCAGACGCGCCAACGCCGCGTCCGGCGCGGCAATCGCAATCAGCCGCGCGCTTGCCAATGCACCGCGCAGCCTGTCCAGTCGTGTGCGAATGGCCCAATGCGCGCCCGGAATATGCCCATCGCGGAAATCAATGGAGCGCGCGAGGTCAATCACCTGCACGCCGCCCTTCGCACTTTCGGCGGCGAGTTCTTCCGGCGTCAGGCTGGGCAGCTTCACCGCCGCCGCTTCCGGGCTTTCCGGCTGCCATGGACCGGTGGCAAGTGTACCATCCAGCCCATCGGTCAGCACCATCACGTCCCAGCCGCCCAATTGCCTGAGCCAGCCAGCGGTCATGCGTGCGCGCGTGCCGGTATCATCCACCAGCACAATGCGCGCATGGCGCACGGCCACCCATTGATCGGTGGCTTGCACCAATTGCCCACCAGGCGCGGAACGGCTGCCTGGCATATGCCCCGCCGCATATTCCGCAGGGTCGCGCACATCCAGCACATAGGTGCTGCGCGCGCCATCCGCCTGCCAGCGCGCCAGATCAGCACGCGTGCCGAAGGCCACACCATGGCGCTTGGCGAAAGCATCGGCGCGGGCGAAGGCTTCTGCCGCACCTTTTGGCGTGCCTTGCGGGAAGCTTGCGGTCTTGCCGCGATCACACGTAAAGCCGGCCAATTCCCAACCCATGGTGCCGTTGCGCAACGCCACGACCTTGTTCGGAATGCCAGCACTGCGGAGCGATTCAGCGCCCATGATTGACCGGGTGCGCCCCGCACAATTCACCACCACCGTCGTTTCAGGCCGGTTCACAAATTCACCGATGCGAAAGACCAATTCCCCGCCCGGTACATCCACCGCACCGGGGATGGACATGCGGTTGAATTCTTCCATCGGGCGGCTATCCAGGATCACCATATCGGTGCCGGCATCGATCATCGCCTTCAGCTCCTCGGGATCAACCGAGGGGGTTTCATAATGATGTTCCACCCATTCGCCGAAAGCCTTGGACGGTACATTAACACCTGAAAACGCGACAAACCCCGCCGCAACCCAAGCCGGCGTGCCGCCTTGCAGCACCGACACATCCGTGCAGCCGATGCTTTCCAGGTAAGCCGCAAGACGCGATGAAAACCCTTCCCCGCCATCCACGCAAACCACGCGCGTAGAAAAGCGCGGCAGAATGGCGCGGGCGCGGAGTTCCATGCGCGACAACCCGCAAGGATTGGCCCAGAAAAGATGCGAACGGCCGAATTCACCATCTTCGCGCGCATCCAGAATGGCCAATTCCTGCCCATCGCGGATCCAGCCCTTGAGGCTGGCCGCGTCAATCACGCGGGCCATGGCGGGATCAGCCCTTGGGGGCGGCGGTGGGCGCCATGAAGTTCTTGTTATAGGGCTTCACTTCGCCGGTTTCGGCATCGAAAGCCTTGCGGTCATCCAGCTTTTCCAAAGCCAGGCCATACATGTGTAAATGCCGCGTTGGCACGCTGCCCGTGGTGTGGATGGAATGGATATCTTCCGCCATCAGCGCGATGCCACGGCCCGGTTCCACCATGATTTCCTCACGCAAGCGCAATTCGCAGCGCGTGGGGTCTGAGCCATCATCCAAACGCTCATAAACCTTGTTGAGTTCCTGCCCATCCACGGCCACCACGCAGGCCCAGGTGGTGTGGTCATGCGGCTTGGTTTCATTGCCGGGATTGAGCGCATTCAAATACAGCGCGAAGAGATTGTTCTCATCTTCCTGCAACATGTAGCGGCAGCTACCCTTTTCGCCATTCGGCGGCGGGGGGAATTCGCTGGAAGGGAACAGATGCTCCTGCGCGGCAAGGCCCATCAGCTCCTGCTTGATGGCTTCAAGCGAAGAACGGCTGACACCTTGGGACCGTTCAATGGCGCGAATGCGGTCAATGGTGGAAGCGACAGCGGCTGCGCGGGCGGCCTTCACATCAGATGCGTTCATGGTTTTTTCCTCCAATGGTAAATTCAGAGAAAACCCTACCCCGTCTTGCGCGCTTGGGAAACAGGGTGCATCCCAGGGCGCCATGACCGACCAGATGCGCGTCTTTGACCGGGCCCTTGTCGCGCGCCGCCGTGCGCGGGCGGTGGCCAGCGTGGACCAGGTGGCGCCAATTCTGGAGGATGCGGCAGATCGGCTGCTCGATCGGCTGGATGACACCACGCGCCGCTTCACCCGTGCGCTTGATCTGGGCGGGCGCGGCTTTGTGGCGCCGAAGCTTGCGGCGCGGGGGATACCCCTTGTGGTCTCGGCGGACCTGGCGCCGGCCATGGCGGCGCGCGGCGGGGGCCTGGCCGTGGCGGCGGATGACGAATTGCTGCCCTTTGCCGAGGGCGCCTTTGATTTGATTGTTGCCTCCCTCTCGCTCCATTGGGTGAATGACCTGCCGGGGGCGCTGATCCAGATTAGGCGCGCACTCGCCCCCGATGGCCTATTCCTGGCGAGCCTGCCCGGCCTGCCAAGCTTTGGCGCGTTACGTTCCGCGCTGGCGGAGGCCGAGGCGGAATTGCGCGGCGGCATTTCGCCCCGCATCTCCCCCTTCCCGGAATTGCGCGATGGCGCCGGGCTTTTGCAGCGCGCGGGCTTTGCGCTCCCAGTCGCGGATGCCGAGGATATGGCGCTCCGCTACAAATCCGCTTTCGGGATTTTCGCTGATCTCCGCGCGGCTGGTGAGGCGAATGCCGTGCTGGCGCGGGATGGGCGAACACCGCCACGCGCCCTGTTCCCCATGGCGGCAGCCCGGCTTGGCGGCGCTGAGGTTGATCTGCCGCTCAGGCTCTTGGTGCTGACGGGCTGGGCACCCTCCCCGACCCAGCAAAAGCCGGCGCGGCCTGGCAGTGCGACAGCGCGGCTGGCGGATGCCTTGGGTGCGGCGGAAATCAGCGCGGGCGAGAAAGCCGGCAAGCCACCATGAAGCCTTGCATCCTGCCGCACTGCGGCGCATTTTGCGCTTGCAACATTCACGAGCCTTGAGACCCCATGGAGCAGCAAGGCGGCGAAGCTCGCCGCATCACCATCCACAAGCCTGAGGATTTCGGGGTCATGCGCCGCGCGGGAAAGCTTGCAGCTGAGACGCTGGATATGATCTCGGCCCATGTGCGGCCTGGGATTTCAACCGGGGAGATTGATAAGCTCTGCCATGATTACATGGTGGAACGCGGCGCCATTCCGGCGACACTCGGCTATCGGGGCTACACCAAATCTTCCTGCACCTCGGTCAATCACGTGGTCTGCCATGGCATTCCGGGGGACCGCGTGCTGGTGGATGGCGATATCATCAATATCGACGTCACCGTCATCCTGGATGGTTGGCATGGCGATTCCAGCCGCATGTATGTGGCCGGGGAAGCCTCCACCAAGGCGAAATTGCTGATGGATGTTACCTATGACGCCATGATGAAGGGCATCGCCGCCATTCGCCCCGGCGCCACTTTGGGCGATATCGGCCACGCCATTCAGGTGCATGTGGAAAAGCATCGTTTCAGCGTGGTGAGGGATTTTTGCGGCCATGGAATTGGCCGGCACTTCCATGAACCACCCAATGTCCTGCATTTCGGCCGCCCCGGCGAAGGCCCCAAGCTGAAGCCCGGCATGTTCTTCACCGTGGAGCCCATGGTGAATGCCGGCCGGCCCGAGGTGAAAATCCTGGATGATGGCTGGACCGCTGTGACGCGCGACCGGTCCCTTTCCGCCCAATTCGAACATATGGTGGCGGTGACGGATAACGGGGTGGAGATTTTCACCCTTTCCCCGGCCGGCATGCATAAGCCGCCTTATAGCGGATGAGTCTGGCACCGTTGCTGGCCGCACCTTGGCTGGTGCAGGTCCATGTGGCGGCGGCGCTGGCTGCTATTGTTCTCGGCCTTGTGCAATTCATTGGCCGTAAGGGTACCGCTGCCCATCGGCTGCTTGGCTGGTGCTGGGTCGTGCTCCTGGCGGTTGTAGCGCTTTCTTCCTTCAGCATCACTGGGGTTGCCGGACCAGGGCGCTTCAGTTGGATTCATGGAATTTCGGCGATCACTATCTGCCTCTTGGCGGCCGCAGTGGTATCGGCGCGGCGGGGCCGGATAAGGCGGCATCGTAATTCTATGATCGGGCTCTATCTGGGCGCCTTGCTGGTGACCGGTGCCTTTACCTTGCTGCCCGGCCGGATCATGGGTCGCGTTGTTTTTGGCTGGTAAATTTCTACCATAGGTTTTATTGATCCACCTGATTTCGCGCGCCTTTCAAGGCGCCAACGGGTTGGAACATGGCTATCCGCAAAACCAAGGGCCTCGCCGAGGCCAGCGCCCTGCCGGGGCTGGAGCTTGTCACCGATGAGGCCGAGGCCCCGCCCGGCCATTTGGGACATCGCGCCCGCATGCGCGAAAAGCTGCTGCGCGCCGGGCCGGATGCGCTGCTGGATCACGAATTGCTGGAAATGGTGCTGTTCCTGGCCCTGCCGCGCCGCGACACCAAGCCCATCGCCCGCGCGCTGCTGGGGCGCTTTGGGTCCTTCGCCGGGGCCATCAGCGCCCCGGTGCAGGAACTTGGCAAGATCGAGGGCTTGGGGGAGGCCGGCATGGCTGCGCTCCGCTGCATCCAAGCGGCTGCGCTGCGACTGGCGCGGGAAGAAGTGCGCGAAAGCCCCGTTTTGAATAATTGGGAAAAGCTGCTCGCCTATTTGAACGCAGTGTTGGCGCGGGAGCGGATCGAGCAATTCCGCATCCTATTCCTGGATGCCAAAAACCGCCTGATCGCTGATGAGGCGCAGGCCAAGGGCACGGTCAATCACACGCCCGTCTATCCGCGCGAAGTGGTGCGCCGCGCCTTGGAATTGCAGGCAACAGCGCTGATCCTGGTGCATAACCACCCGTCAGGCGATCCATCTCCTTCCCGTGCCGATGTGGAGATGACGCGAGAGGTCGGCCAGGCCGCGACCACGCTTGGCATTGTGCTGCATGACCATTTGATCATCGGCAATGGCCGGCATTATTCCTTTCGGCGCGAAGGACATCTTTGATTCTGCCTCGGCCAGGGGGCACCCATGGCAAGGCGCGCGAAGCCTGATAGGGTTACTGGCATGAGCATGACCTATCGGGTTGAGGCCTATAACCTCTCCCACGCTTCCGAAAATCGCATTCATGATGATGCGACGGCACAACGCTTTGGCTTCACTGGCGGGCTGGTGCCGGGGGTGGAGGTTTTCGCTTATTGCTGCCACCTGCCAGTAGAGAAATGGGGCCGGGATTTTCTAAGCCGGGGGGAAGTTTCGGCGGGCTTCCAGAAGCCGGTTTATGATGGCCGCATCGCGACTGTCACCGCGACGCCAGAGGCGGATGGGCTTGCGCTGAAAGTGGAAAGCGAAGGCGTTGCCTGTGCGGCGGGTTTCGCGCGGCTGCCGGCATCGCCCCCCGCGGCAATTTCCCTTGCCGATTGGCCCGCCGCGTCACCGCCCGAAACACGGCCTAAGGCGAGTGATGAAAGCCTGGCGCATGGGCTTTGGCTTGGAACTCGCGCACTGGAACTGACGCCTCAGGTCTTGGCTGATTATGTGCGGGATGTGCGTGAAGCCGCACCACTTTATGCTGAACATGGCATTGCTCATCCTGGCTTGGTGCTGCGCATGTGTAATTGGTTGCTGACGCAAAATGTCGTGCTGGGGCCGTGGATTCACATTGACAGCAAGCTACGCTTTCACAGCGAAGCGCGGCTTGGTGAAAGCCTGACCGCGCGCGGGCGCATCACCGCTAACATTGACGGCAAGGGGCATCGGATAGTGACGATTGAGGCGCTGGTGCTGGCGAATGGCGTGCGGCCCGTGGCGCGCGTAACGCATGACGCGATCTGGCGCCCGCGCCAGGTGGCCGAGGCCGAGGCATGAACTTCACAATCCGCAGCATGGCGCCTCACGAAATAGGCCAGGCGCTGGATTGGGCAGCCGCCGAGGGCTGGAACCCAGGCATGGCCGATGCCGCCTGTTTCCATGCCGCGGACCCCGGCGCGTTCCTTGTGGCGACTTTAAATGATGCGCCGATTGGCTGCATTTCAGCGACTGTTTATGGCGCTGCCTTTGGCTTCATCGGTTTTTATCTGATGCGCCCTGAATTTCGTGGCAAGGGATACGGAATGGCCTTGTGGCGTGCTGCTATGGCGCGGTTGAAGGGCCGCGTCATTGGCCTGGACGGTGTGGTAGCGCAGCAGGCAAATTATCAGAAATCTGGCTTCACCTTGTTGCATCGGAATATTCGCTATGGCGCCGCGGCACCGTTCATGCCGCCGCCGCCAGGGGCGCAGCCAATTGAAGCGACCGCCCTGAATTTCGATCAGGTTACTGCCTTTGATCGCCGCTTCTTTCCAGGCCCGCGCGATGCTTTTTTGCGCGAATGGCTGACCGCGCCTGGGCATATCGCCCTTGTGCTTTTGGGCGCGGACGGCGTGCAGGCTCTGGGTGTGCTGCGCCCCTGCCGGGAAGGCTCAAAAATAGGCCCGCTTTTCGCCGAAACGCCCGAAGCTGCACGCGGGGTTTTCGCTTCCCTGCTGGCTAGGGCGCCGGCTGGTCCGGTTTTTCTCGATGTGCCGGACCCGAATTCTGCGGCAATCAACATGGCGCGGGAGGCCGGCATGGCGCCGGTCTTTGAAACCGCGCGCATGTATGCCGGCCCCGCACCGGACCTGCCCTTGGCGCGAATCTACGGCATCACCAGCTTCGAACTGGGCTGAAGCCCATCACGGCTGCACCGTGCGCTGCAACTTCTCCACCGCAAACCCTTCCCGCCGCGCAATCGCCACCGCCGCCGCGTAATCCGCTTCCGCCATCACTGGCGCGCGCGACAGCACCCAAAGGTAATCGCGCCGCGGTGCGCCCACCACGGCCCAGCGGTAATCAGGATCAAGCCCAATAATCCAGTAATCGCCAAAGAAGGGCCAGAAGAAGCTGACGCGCAGCCGGTCATTCCCTGGGCTTGCGCTGCGCGCAATGGCGGTGGCGTTACGCATCGCCCCATCGGCAGCGGCATTGCGGCAGCGATTGACCACATCCACCGCACCATCGGAGCGGAGCGTATATTGCGCCGTCACCGCTTCACAGCGCACGCGGCTGCTATCCTGAAAACTGGTTGGGAAGCGCGCGGCCTCATGCCAAAGCCCGGCATAACGGGCCAGATCAACCTGCCCCACGGTGCGTGGCGTAGTGGGACCAGGCTGCGTGGCGCAGGCACCAAGTGCCAGCAAGGCAACAAGCAGAAAACCGCGCATCTTATTCCCCCGGAATGCTGCCCTTGGGCAGCGTCAGTACATGATCATAAATCGCCCCTGCGGTGGTGATCCAGATATCACCACGCCGCGCGGCGATATGCGTCAGCGCGCGTCGCAAATGACGCATCCGATAAGGCTGGCCCACCAGATAGGGATGCAACGCAATCCCCATCACTTGCGGCTTGCCATCGGCGATCTGCCGGCGCCTTTCCTCAAAATCATCCATGATCATATCGGCGAAATATTCCGCACCATCCTTGCGCGCGACGATCGAGGGAATGTCATTCACCTCCTGCGGATAGGGAATGGCGAGCAGTTTGCCGGCGCGGGTTTTCATCCAGATCGGCGCATCATCCGCGCACCAATTGAGCGTATAGCGATAGCCCGCTTCCATCAGCAGATCAGGCGTTGTTTTGCTTTCCGCAATCCAGGGCGAAAGCCAGCCACGCGGCGCTTTGCCTTCATGTTTGGTGATGGCAGCGCTGCTCTCAGTGATCAGCGCGGCTTCCTCGGCCTCTGGCAGGATGGATTGGCGTTCCGAATTGGTCCGCCCATGGCCCGCAAATTCATCACCTCGCGCGCGATGCGCAGCGACCAATTCGGGCGCGTAATCATACATGGCGCTATTCAGCAGCACCGTTGCCGGCATCTGCATTTCATCAAACAACTCAAGCAGCCGCCAGGCGCCCACGCGATTCCCGTAATCCCGCCACGCGTAATTCAGCACATCGGGCTGCGGCCCACCGGGCGCCAATTCCGCACCCAAGCCTTCGCCAAAGGCAAAATGTTCCAGATTGAGGCCGAGATAGACCGCAAGCTTCGCCCCGCCCGGCCAGGCATAGGACGCGCGGTCCCGCCAGGAGTGATAGGTGTAGCGTCCATGGCTTGGCAGCATTGCGGTGATCCTTTCGTGATCTTCTTTGGGGGCGCAGGCCGGCTTCGGCAAGGGCTCGGGGCTTGCCTGCCAGACCGCACCGGGCCAGCCTTCCCCTGACCAAGGGAGGATTACATGAAAATCGGCGCGGCCATGTTCTTTACCGATTATTCCATGTCGCCCGGCGAATTGGCCGTGGCCTTGGAAGAACGCGGTTTTGACAGTCTTTGGGCGCCGGAACATTCCCATATTCCGCTGGCGCGCACCGCTTCCTACCCGGGCGGCGGCGCCTTGCCACGCGAATACTATGAGGTGATGGACCCTTTCGTGACCCTCACCGCCGCCGCAGCAGCCACCAGGAAATTGCTTGTCGGCACAGGCATTTGCCTGGTGGTGCAGCGCGATCCGATCCAGACCGCGAAAGCAGTTGCGACGATTGACCATATCTCTGGCGGGCGTTTTCTTTTTGGTGTCGGCAATGGCTGGAACCAGGATGAGATCGAAAACCACGGCACTGTCTTTGCCTCGCGTCACAAGCTGGCGCGCGAGCGGATTGAGGCGATGAAGGCGATTTGGACCGAAGCCCAGCCAAGCTATGCCGGCGAATTCGTCAATTTCACGCCGATGGAAACCGGGCCGAAGCCGCTGCAAAAGCCGCACCCGCCCATCATTGTGGGCGGCGCCTTTCCCTGGGGTGCGAAGCGCGCGGTACGTTATGGCAATGGCTGGATGCCGCATCGGGTGCGCAAGCACTATGCAGATGTAGGTGCGTTGATCCCGCAATTCCGCCAATTGGTCACTGAGGCCGGGCGTCGCGATGAGGATTTGCCCATCACCATCTGGGGCGTGAAGGAAGACCGCGACGCGCTACTGGCAGACCGGGACCTTGGCGTGGCGCGCGTGGTCCTTAGCCTTGCTTCAGCCAAGCGTGATGAGATCCTGCCGGAATTGGACCGCTGGGCGGCGCTGATCCGCGCTTTGAATTAAAGCACGGTCTCGGCTGCCAGGCGCAGCGCTTCCTGCGTGGCACCCGTCAGCACCAGCGTATTCAGCTTGCCTTCTCGTGCTGCTGCCTGCCAATCGCGCAAGCGGGCGCGCACGCGATCCGCGGGACCAACCAGGGCCATTTCATCCACCAACGCATCCGGCACCGCGGCAAGCGCTTCCTTCCGATGCCCGGCCAGAAACGCCTTTTGGATTGCTACTGCGGCATCCGGAAAGCCAAGGCGCTTGCAATAATCATTGTAGAAATTCTTGCCGATGGCGCCCATGCCGCCGATATAGAGCGCCAATTCCGGCTTCACCGCATCGCGGCAGGCTTGCAGATCATCGCCTAGCCTGATCTTGGTATAGGGCGCGATGTCAAAATCACTTAAGGCGCGTGGCGTGGCGGCCTTCGCCATGCCTTCCAGCGTTGGCTTTATCACCAGATCAGCTTTTTCCGGCGACATGAAAATCGGCAAATTGCCATCGGCGATTTCACCCGCCAGCCGCATGCCGCCTGGCGTGATAGAGGCACAGTAAAAGCGCATCGGCTTGCCATGCAGAATGCTCTTCAGCGGCTTGCCAAGCCCTGTCGCGTCCGGCCCGTCATAGGGAATGCGATAATGCGTGCCCTGATATTCCACGGGCCTTTCGCGCGCGATGATGGCGCGCATGATGTCAATATATTCGCGCGTGCGCACCAGCGGGCTGCCATAAGCCTGCCCGTGCCAGCCTTCCACCACCTGCGGCCCGGAGGGGCCAACGCCGCAAAGAAAACGATCTCCTGATAAGGATTGCAGCGTCATGGCCGTGGAAGCGGCGCAAGCGGGGCTGCGCGCCGGCATCTGCATAATGCCTGTACCAGCCTTGATCTTCGTAGTTTGCGCCAGCACCCAGGTGATGGGTGTGACCGCATCCGTCCCGTAGCTTTCGCCGCACCACACCATGGTGAAGCCAAGCCTTTCGGCTTCCAGCACCAGCGCCATATCAATCGTGCCGGTCATGCCAAGCGTCATGCCAAGGCGCATGGGTTAGATCCTTTCCATCACCGAACTGCGGAAGCCCTCCATCTGGCCCAGCACTTTTTCAACGGTGGAACCCAGGAAGTTGAAATCAATCGCCGAGACTCCCAGCGCGCGCAGCGCGTGTATGTCTTCCACTATCTGTTCAGCGCTACCCGAGAACAAATGCCGTTCCCCATCACCCGCCAAGGCTGGCAATTCGGTGCCAAATTTTTGAACGCGAAGCGAAAGCCCAACAGCGGCCGGGTCCCGCCCGGCCTCGGCAGTCAAGCGACGCAGCTTGGCGACGGCCGCCTTGTAGCGGGCCAGGCTATCCAACGGGAAAGCTGGATTCGTGCCAATGGGATACCAGGCATCGCCAAGCCGCGCCGTCCGCCTCAGCGCCGGGCCGCTTTCACCCCCCACCCAAATCGGCGGGCCACCCGGCTGCACGGGCTTGGGTTCAAAACTGATCTTATCGAAGGCAACATATTCGCCCTGAAAGCGCGGATCGGCCGCAGTCCATAATTCCCGTGCGGCCAGGATATATTCATCCGTCACCTTGCCGCGCGCGGCGAAATCCGGCGCGTCGAGCGCTTCAAATTCCTCCTTCAGCCAGCCCGCACCAATGCCAAGCGTGAGCCGACCATTCGACAATATATCAATTGTGGACAGGATTTTCGCCGTCAGCACCGCCGGGCGATGCGGCACCACCATGACGGAGGTGACAAGCCGCAGCGTATTGGTGCGTGCGGCGGCAAACATTACCTCGGTCAATTGTTCATGCCGCCCGCCGCGCGCACCGGCTGGGAATTCGCCATTATCCGAATAGGGGTAGATGGCGTGAATATCGGTGGGGATCACCACATGATCGCTGAAGGTGGCATAGGCATAGCCCATAGCCTCACCGCCCTGGAGAAGCCGCGTAATCGCCTCAGGCGTCGCAAGCGGGCCGGCAGTTGGGGCGTTGAAACCGATTTGCATTTTGGGCCTCCCATCCCCGCGCATTGCATCTGGCGCGGCCTTCCCACACGATGGGGCCAGGGGAAGGAGGATGGCAAGGGTGCTGGACAGGCTGGAACGAACGCCACTGGCGGAATTAATGGCGGAAGCGGCTGCATTGCGCGATGCCGGGCATGGGCGCGTGCTGTCCTATTCGCGCAAGGTCTTCATTCCGCTGACCAAGCTCTGCCGCGATGTCTGCCATTACTGCACCTTCGCCGAAAAGCCGCGCGCGGGGCTTGCCGCGTATCTCTCACCTGACGAAGTGCTGGCGATTGCGCGCGCCGGCGCCAAGGCCGGTTGCACGGAAGCGCTGTTCACGCTGGGCGATAAGCCCGAATTGCGCTGGCGCCAGGCGCGCGACGCCTTGGCGGAAATGGGCCATGCCAGCACCATCGAATACTTGGTGGCCATGTGCGATCTGGTGCTGCGTGACACCGGGCTTCTGCCCCATGCAAATCCGGGCGTGATGAATAGGGCAGAGCTGCTGGCGCTGCGCGATGTGACCGCGAGCCAAGGCATCATGCTGGAAAGCACGAGTGAACGGCTTTGCCTGCCCGGTGGTGTGCATCACGGCAGCCCGGACAAACACCCGGCTGTGCGACTGGAAGTTCTGCGGCAAGCGGGTGAGGCGCGCATCCCCTTCACCACCGGTATTCTGATTGGCATTGGTGAAACCCGCGCGGAACGCTTGGAAGCCTTGCGCGCCATTGCGGAAAGCCACGCCCGCTATGGGCATGTGCAGGAAGTCATCATCCAGAATTTCCGTGCCAAGCCGCGCACCAGGCGTGCCGATGCGGATGAGCCCGATTTGGATGATCTTCTTTGGACCATTGCCTGCGCGCGCATCATTCTGGGGGCGGGCGCGAATATCCAAGCGCCGCCCAATCTTTCGCCCGGCACCTATCCGCGGCTGATCGCAGCCGGCATCAATGATTGGGGCGGTATTTCGCCGGTGACGCCTGATCATGTGAACCCGGAAGCGCCCTGGCCGGCCATCGCAACGCTTGCCGAAAAAACAGCGAGTATGGACAAGGTGCTGGTGCAGCGCCTGCCCGCTTATCCCGCCTATTTGCGCGCGCCGCGAGATTGGTTTGCGCCGCGCATCGCAACGGCGCTGCTGCGCGCCAGTGACGCAGCAGGCTTTGCGCGCGGTGATGATTGGTCGCCAGGCGCGCTGACTCTGCCGCGCCTTG
Organism: Roseomonas sp.; assembly: GCA_020249285.1. Taxonomy (GTDB): domain Bacteria; phylum Pseudomonadota; class Alphaproteobacteria; order Acetobacterales; family Acetobacteraceae; genus Neoroseomonas. Next base: position 88,915 of record JADCFX010000032.1, read on the forward strand.
CAGCGCCTTTGCTGGTTAAGGCTGATGCAGCGCTGTCAGCCTTGGTGGAACGCACCGCGCAGGGCGAAAGGCTCGATACGCCCGCGATTGAAACACTGTTTGCCGCGCGGGATGCGGATCAGGCGCATGTGATGGCGGCTGCCGATCGGCTGCGCCAGGCGGTTGCGGGCGATACCGTGCGCTATGTTGTCAATCGGAACATCAATTACACGAATATCTGCACCTATCGTTGCAGCTTCTGCGCCTTCAGCAAGGGTAAGACTCATGAAGCCTTGCGTGGTCCGGCCTATGATCTTGACCATGCGGAGATCACGCGCCGCGCCAAGGAAGCCTGGGCGCGAGGCGCAACCGAGGTCTGCCTGCAAGGCGGCATCCACCCGGAATATACCGGCGCAACCTATGAGGCGATTTGCCGCGCCATCAAGCAAGCTGTGCCGGGGATGCATATCCATGCCTTCTCTGCGCTCGAAATCCATCAGGGCGCGCGCACGCTGGGACTTTCGCTATCTACGTTTTTGGCGCGGCTACGCGATGCCGGGCTTGGCACTTTGCCGGGTACGGCTGCGGAGATTCTGGATGATGAAATACGCGCCATCATCTGCCCCGATAAGGTGAATACGGAAGAATGGCAGGCGGTGATGCGTGCTGCGCATGGGCTTGGCCTGCGCAGCACCGCCACCATCATGTTCGGCCATGTGGAAGCGCCCTTGCATTGGGCGCGGCATTTGCTGGTACTGCGCGATCTGCAAGCGGAAACCGGCGGCTTTACCGAATTTGTGCCGCTGCCTTTCGTGCATATGGAAGCGCCCATGTATCTGCGCGGCCTGGCCCGCCGCGGGCCAAGCTTTCGTGAGGCGCTGTTGATGCATAGCGTTGCGCGCCTGGTGCTGCACCCACATTTCGCGAATATCCAGACAAGCTGGGTGAAGATGGGCCCCGAAGGTGCGGCGATGGCTTTGCAAGCGGGGGCGAATGATCTGGGCGGTACGCTGATGAATGAAAGCATCAGCCGCGCCGCCGGCACGGAACATGGCCAGGAATTTTCACCCGAAGCGATGGAACGCCTGATCCTTTCCATCGGGCGGCAGCCGATGCAACGAAGCACTACCTATGGCGCCGTTCCGCCTGAACGCGAACATGCTGCGCGGAGTGCGGCACCTCTTGCGCCCATGGTGCAGACCGCACCGCGCAAGCGAGTTTTATTGGCGGGCAATTAGGCTGATCGGCCAAGAATGCCGTTTTCCTGCAACCAAGTCATGGTTTGCGTGGATTTGGCTTCCGGAATGCTGGCGACGCGCGCAATATCAGCTGGGTGGTCGATATCCATTGCAATGCCCGGCAGGTGCAGAATCTGCGGAGAGATTCCCGCCGCACGTGCCGCCGCCAGATGCGGGAAATAGCTGTCTTCACCGAAGCGCAGCTTAACCGCATTGGGTGGTGACATCAGAATGGCGTTGGAGCCCTGTTCATCATGCGCGGGTGCAATGATGAAGGCGGGCGACGCCTTTGCCGCTGCGATCAGTGCTTCGATTTCTGGCGTTTTTACTGCGGGAATATCGCCGGGCATGGTCAGAATGCTCGCCACACCTTCCGCCTGCAACACTGCTGCTGCGGCTGTCACCGCACCCGTGTGACCTTCCCGGGCGCCTTCCGTGATGATCCGTGCGCCGTGTTCCTGCGCAAGCGCTTCCGCCCAAGAATCAAGCGTCACCAGCGCAATGCCGGCCAAGCCTTGCGCCGCCGATAGCGCGGCCAACACATCGCGCAACATCACTTGCATCAGGGCAATGCGTTGCTGAGGTGACAGCAACGGCGCCAGGCGCTGCTTTGCGCCAGCCATTTCCTTCACCGGCAGAATGGCCCAGGGCTTCATCTGAGTGCTTCAATCGCCGCCAGCACCTGCCGCGCGAGCGCGGTCTTGTCAGCCAGGTTGCGCATGAGTGTGGCCGCTTGAAACACACGCGGCGAGATGCCAGCCGTATCATCGCCGTGTTCCATCACGTAACCATCGAGCAAATCGCCATAGCGTGCGGCAACAGCAGCGGCACTTGGGGTGACACCGAGCGCCTCAAACATACGCGCGGTTGGCCCCTTCACCGCCTTCCCAGCGATGATGGGCGATACGGCCACCACCGGCGCGCCAGATGCAGCGATGGCATCTCGTAAAGCCGGCACGGCCAGGATGGGTTCGATGCTGATGAAGGGATTGCTTGGACAAATCACTATGCCGCGAGGCTGCGCGCGTAGCGCTTCAAGCAACACCGGCTGCGGGCGCGCCTGTTCAACGCCGGCGAATTTCACCGCACGCGCCAAAGGTTCAGCGCGTAGCCGCACAAACCAATCCTGAAAATCCAGCCAGCCCTGATCTGTGCCGATTTGTGTGCGCACGGGATCATCACTCATGGGCAGGATGCGTGGACCAATGCCGAAATGCCGACGGAATTCATCCGTGATGGCCGAAAGCGATTCGCCCGCGCGCAGGCGGTGCCTGCGCAGCACATGCAGTGCCAAATCGCGATCACCGAGCCGAAACCAATCTTGCCCACCGAGCGCCGCCAGCGTTTCCATGAAAGCCCAGCTTTCATCCGCGCGCCCCCAGCCAAGCTGCGGATTATCCAGGCCCGCCAGGGTGTAGAGCAAGGTATCCGTATCGGGACAGATCGTGAGCCCGTAATGCTCAAAATCATCGCCTGTATTGGCGATGATCAGCAATTCCTCTGGCGGCAATACGTGTGAAAGTCCAAGCGCCAGCTTCGCCCCACCAATGCCACCAGAAAGCGCGATGATCACTGGAAAAGATCCTCCTGCGCGGGGCGGAGCAATTCGGCGGCGGGGTTTTCCGCGCCAGACCAGGTAAGGCCTCGCAACAATACCGCCGGTTGGCCTTCGGCGCCTTGGCCCATGATCAACCCAGCTGCGGCGGCGATTTCATCGGCAAAGCCCGTGATGCTGACCATCAAGGTGCGACCAAACAAATCCGGCAGGCCACGTAAATCGCGCAGTGCCGGCAGCCCCGCCGCGCCAATCGCAACACCCACCGTGCCGCGCCGCCAAGCGCGCCCAAAACTATCCGTGATCACTACGGGCACGCCAAGCCGCGCGGAAAGCGCCGCCGCGCTGACATCAGGATCACGCGGCAAAAGCAGCGCATGGCCATCGTCACCAACATTGGATTGGTCAATGCCAGCATTCGCCATGACAAAGCCAAGCCGATGCTTGACGATGATCAAGTTGGGCCGCGCGCGCACCACGTGCGCTGATTCCAAAAGGATCAGTTCGACCAACCGCGCATCCTTGCCGGTTTGTTGGGCAAGGTCTCGCGCGGCTGCCGAGGGCTGAACGGAGGCCAGGGCAATGCTGCGCCCTTCTGCCTTGCTCACGATTTTTTGCGCAATGGCCAGCACATCGCCGGATTGCGGCGTAAGGCCAGCCCGCGCCATGGCGGCCGAAAGCAGCACTGCAAGATCATCACCCGCCTGCACAATGGGCAGGCCAGGCAGCGCGAAAAGCTGCAGGCTCGGCTTCAAGCGAAGCGGCGGCGCAGCAGTGGCAGCACCTGCTCCCCATACAACCGCAAAAACCGCGCCTGATCCGGCCCCGGCGCATGAAACACCAAATGCCTGAACCCGAGGCCTACATAGTATCCGATGCGCTCCACATGCTCTTCCGGATCGTTGGAAACAATCCAGCGGCTGGCCGCACGTTCCAAGGGCAACGCATCGGCCAGGCGCTCCATTTCCACCGGGTCTTCCACTGACATTTTTTCTTCTGGCGAAAGCGCCAATGCCGCCCAATGGCGCGTATCTTCCAAGGCGCGCTGCTTATCCGTATCGAAGGAAACCTTCACTTCGATCATGCGATCGTAATCGGGCTTGGATGCCGCCGTGGCTTCCAGCCCCGCTACAACATTCGGCAGCAGCGTTTCAGTGTAAAGCTCGGGCTTCTTGCCGCTGGTACAGATAAAGCCATCACCGGCGCGGCCGGCATATTTTGCGACCATGGCGCCGGCGGCGGCGATATAGATCGGCACGGGAGTTTCTGGCCGATCATAAATCGTGGCGTGTTCGGTGCGGTAGTATTGTCCTTCGAAGCTCACGCGTTCTTCGGTCCAAAGCTTGCGCATCAATTGCACGGCTTCGCGCAGGCGGGCGAAGCGTTCCTTGAATTCAGGCCAGGGCTGGCCGGTGGAAGGGACCTCATTCAGCCCCTCACCCGTGCCGATACCGAGAATGACACGGCCCGGAAACATCGAACCCAACGTGCCAAAAGCTTGCGCCACGATGGAAGGATGGTAGCGAAAGGTGGGCGTCAGCACGCTGGTGCCAATCACCATGCGCCGCGTTCGCGCGCCAAGCGCGCCAAGCCACACAAGCGAATTTGGTGCGTGCCCGTCCGTGTGTTTCCAGGGTTGGAAATGATCTGAAATGAAGCAGCTATCGAACCCCATCTCTTCGGCGAGTTCGCCAAATTCCAGCAATTGCGCTGGCGTGAATTGTTCGGCGGATGCCTTATAACCAAGCTTCAACATGGCCATCACGTATCCGCCAGCGCCGCAAGCATGGCGTCCCGATGAGTGGTATCGCCATCCTCCGTCACGGGCTGGATGCAGACATGCGTTGCCCCCGCCGTGAAATGCGCGCGCAAGCCTGCCTTCACGCTGGCGGCATCACCATGCAGCACCATGGCATCAATGAAGCGATCACTTCCGCCATTGGCCAGTTCCGCTTCGCTGAAACCAAGCCGCAGCCAATTATTCACGTAATTCGGTAGCGCCATGTAGCGGGCAAGCTCTCGTCGCCCAAGCGCACGGGCGCGCACCGGATCGGTCTCAACGCAAACCTTCTGTTCCACCGCTAGCACCTTGCCCGCGCCAAGAATGGCCGCGGCCTGGGCTGTGTGTTCCGGCGTTACGTTGTAAGGCACGGCGCCATCCGCTGCACTGCCCGAAAGGGCCAGCATTTTCGGCCCAAGGGCTGCCAGCAGCACCGGGCCTTCCAGCGTATCAGCACCCGCCTTGCGCAGCCCATCCAAATAACCGCGCATGGCGGGGATGGGTTTTTCGTAGCGATGGCCACGCAAGCCTTCCACCATCGGGATATGGCTCACACCAAGCCCCAGCGCAAAACGCCCTTCATGCAGCGCATTCAGCGTGGCGAGGCCCCTGCGCGCGGTGAAGGCATCACGCGCATAGATATTGGCGATCGAACTGCCGATGACGAGCTTCTTGCTATTCGCCAACAGAAACCCCGCCAGCGCCATGGATTCATAGCCGCGCGATTCCGGATACCAGAAGCTGCCATAGCCGAGGTCTTCCACCTGGCTCAGCAAGGCGCGCAAGCCTGCCGCATCCAGCCGATCCGTAGAACACCAAACGCCCAAACGCCCGAATTGCATGATTGTGATCCTTTTCCCGTAGCGCGGCTTAGCCGTAGGTTTCATCAAGCGCCTGAAAGCGCGGCAGATCAACCAGGGCGCTGAATTCCGCATAGCTCATCATGGCACTTGCCGCCTTGGCTGGCGTGCCATCGCGCTTGAGTATGGCCAGCGCATCAGCCATCGCCTTCGCCGCCGAAAACAGCGCTGTCACCGCATAGAAAACGACAGCAAAACCCATTTGTTCAAGATCGTGCGCCGTAAGTGCGACAGTTTCATTGCCATCCACAATGCTGACAACCTTGGGGCCAGGTACCTGCCGCGCCACAATCTCAACCTCGGAGATTTTCTTGATTCCATCGACGAACACCAGATCAACGCCAGCATCCTGATACATCAGCGCGCGGCGCACCGCTTCTTCTGCACCAATCGCCGGCATGGCGTCTGTCCGCCCAATGATCAGCGGCCCCTGCGCGGGGCGGGAAGCGATGGCGCATTTCAGGCGCCGGACGTTTTCTTCTGCCGGGATCAGCTTGATGCCGGCCAATTGGCCGCAGCGCTTCGGCGCCACCTGGTCTTCCAGATGGATAGCGGCAACGCCGGCCTGCGCATATTCTTCAACGGTACGCGCGATATTGGCCGGGCCGCCATAGCCCGTATCCGCATCGGCAATGATCGGAATGCTCACCGCCCGCGCCATATCCCGCGCATGGGTGGTCATTTCCGTCTGGGTCAGCAACCCGATATCAGGCCGACCCAGACGCACCGCAGTTGCGCCGAAGCCTGTCATGTAAATCGCCTCAAACCCCGCCTGTTCGATCAGCCGCGCGGTCAGGCTATCGGGGGCGCCGGGGGCGGCGATGATGCCGCTGACCTTGAGGCGTTGACGCAGATGCTCCGCAGCATTCATGGCACCCTCCGCGATTTAGATCTGCTGTTCCCAAGCCGCCGGTATCAGTTGATACCCGCTGCCGCGCGGCACCAGATGCGTGAAGCCTGGAAAATGCAAATGCATGCCGGTGACCAGCAGCTTGTCAGTCGCGACCATATCAAACACGCGCCGGCGCGCCGCTTCTGCCGCCTTGGTATCGGTATCAAACGCCATGCAGACTTCCGGGCGGGCGGTTTGCACTTCCGGCACATGGACAATATCGCCCCAGATCAAAAGCTGATCCTGGCCAGATGAAACCAGATAGCCGGAATGGCCCGGCGTATGGCCATGGAACGGCATGGCGGTGACACCCGGGAAGACCTCTCCCTTCTGGAACAGCCGCCAGCGATCCTTATAGGGCAGCACCTGTTCGCGCCCGGCCTGGAAAAACAGCTTCTTTTCCCGATCCGTGCCTTTGGCCATCGCGCCATCATCAAACCAATGCTTCGGTTCGTTTTCATGCATGACCAATTCGGCATTGGGGTAATGCGGCAAGCCACTGGTCATATCCGTGAGGCCGGCCGAATGATCCGGGTGCATATGCGTCAGCATCACCACTTCAATATCGGCAGGATCAACGCCAAGCGCCTTGAGATTGGTCAGGATTTTGCCAGAACTTGGCTGCATGTAAGCCCCGCAGCCGGTTTCGATCAACGCCAGCCGCCCTGCCGACCAGATCAGGAAGGCATTGACCGCGGTACGACGCGCGGGTCGGAAATTTTCCGTCAGGATCTGGCGCGCTTCATCTTCGGTGATGTTGCGCAAGACATCCAGATTGCCATCAAGGAAGCCATCGCTGATGGCGGTGACAATGATGTCACCAACGCGGCGATGATAAACACCCGGAATTTGCGTGGTTGGCGCGTTCTTCATGATGGCATTTTCCCCCAAATTCGCCCCGGACTGACGCGTGGTTGGTCTGAGCACAGTCGGTCGGTCGCAAGCGGAGGAAGGTTATGGAAGGCCGCGCGCCGTGGCAATATTCCCATTCTTCGGCAGTGAGGATGCCCCAGAATCGCGCCTTTGGCGGTGCTCCTCGGCAACAGTTATGCTAACCCCCAAAGGCCGCCTAGCATAACCATATCGCTGGCTTGCAACAGGCTTGGACAACCAAGCCTCACTCACCCCATTTTTCGAGATAAATCTCATAATTTCGGTGCCAATCGGCTGAGCCGAAGGCGTCCTGGCTCCGATGTGTCAATGCCACGGCGCCGGTTCCCAAAACCAATCCGGCTGCCCTGGCGCTGCGGCAGAAGTCCAGATCATAGAAATGAAAATCAAAGCGCGGATCAAAGCGTACGCCCCTGCTGCGCAGGGTATCCCGCCGCGCCGCCAGCAATACACCGTCCAGTAACTCACATTGAACCGGCACAGGGCCGTAATTGGTGACCCGCCCGAATGGGGCGGTGCCATGCGCCACGGCACCAGAAAGATTCTCGCGCACATCCCAGATGAACTTATCACTCATCTGCCCAGTGAAGCACCATGATGGCTGCCGCGGGAGGCGACGGCGATTGCCTGCTATTCCCAGAACATCAAAGTTTTGCAGCCCAGCAATAATACGATCCGCGAAAAAATAATCATCTATCCAGACATCATCATGGATGAAGACCAAAATCTCAGCCGCCTGTGGAGCATCAATGGAAAGATTGTAAATCTCAGATAGGCTGGTGCGGTTTTCGAACGCAATGCGCGCATGAATGCGCTGATCAAAGGCAAGCCGCTTCAAGGAAGCACCAAGCGGCGCCTCAGCCAAGAAATCATCGTGCGAAAGCCGCGTTGCGCTGATGATATTGATCACAACACCATCCCAACCAGGAGACAATCAAGTCACCCGCCGCAGGAACCGCTCAGTTGAGCGTCACATTATCTTCAAGAAATTTGGTGAGCTCGGAGGGATTCGAACCCTCGACCTACAGATTAAAAGTCCGTTGCTCTACCAGCTGAGCTACGAGCTCCCAAGAACGGCGGGCGGCTTAACACGGCGCCGCCCATTCGCCAAACTCAGGCTTCAGGCGTTATCCGCCGCAACCTTCATGCTGCGGATCCTATCCGGCCCCTGCACCATGCCGGAACCACCAGAACCGCGCTTGATCTTGTCGACCGCTTCCATTCCACCGGTCACTTCGCCCCAGATGGTGTATTGGCCATCAAGGCTCGGGATCGGCGCGAACATGATGAAGAATTGGCTATTTGCGCTATCGGGGTTGCTGGTGCGTGCCATGCCGCAAACGCCACGCAGGAAGCGCGCGCGCGACGGTTCGCTGAATTCCGCGGGCAGGTCCGGCAATTCAGAACCACCCGTGCCCGTACCGGTCGGGTCGCCGCCCTGGGCCATGAAGCCTTCAATCACGCGATGGAAGGGCACATTGTCATAAAAGCCCTGCCGCGCGAGAGCCTTGATCCGTTCCACATGCAAGGGCGCCAGATCGGGGCGCAGCTTGATAGTCACCGTGCCGTGCTCGATTTCAATGAGCAGGGTGTTTTCGCCATCCCCTGCAGGGGCTTCGGTTTCAGACATCGTTTTTGGTCTTTCGGTTCGGGTATCAACGAATATCAGCGGCCACGCGCATGCTGCGCAAGCGATCCGGGCCACGCACAATGCCGTTCGGCGGATCGCCGCGCTTGATCTTATCAACGGCATCCATGCCGGCCGTCACGCGTCCCCAGATGGTATACTGGCCATCGAGCGAAGGCGCGGGCGCGAACATGATGAAGAATTGGCTATTGGCGCTATTGGGTTCAGAAGACCGCGCCATGCCGCAAACGCCCCGCAAAAAACGCGCGCGCGCTGGCGGGCTGAATTCCGCAGCCAGATTGGGCAGGGGCGAACCGCCCGTGCCGGTGCCGGTGGGATCACCACCCTGCGCCATGAAGCCTTCGATCACACGGTGGAATACCGTATTGTCATAAAAGCCACGCCGGGCCAGCAGCTTGATGCGTTCCACATGGCGCGGCGCCAGGTCAGGCAGCATTTGGATGGTCACGCGCCCATCCTTCAATTCCAGCATCAGCGTGTTTTCCGGATCATTCGCCTGCGCCAGGGCGGGCGCGGCCAAGGCGCCCATACCGGCGGCAAGCATAAGGCGGCGATGCATGGATTCTTCCTTTCCTCAGGCGCCGGCTTTAACGCGCGCCATGGTGCGTTCCAGAGTCAATTTCGGCACAAAGCTGCTGATATCACCGCCCAGCTTGGCAATTTCCTTCACCAGCCGCGATGCAATGAATTGATTGGTTTCAGACGCCATCAGAAACACGGTTTCAATTTCATGATCCAGCCGGCGGTTCATGCCGGTCATCTGGAATTCGTAATCGAAATCCGTCACCGCGCGCAGCCCGCGTATAATCATGCAGGCGCCGATTTCGCGGGCGAAACCCACCAGCAAACCTTCGAATGGCCGCACTTCAATCACGGTGCCGGTGCGCGCCGCAATCGGCGCTACTTCCGCCTGCACCAATTCAACGCGCTCCGCCAATTCAAACAGCGGCCCCTTGCCGATATTGATGGCAACACCAATCACCAAGCGATCCACCAGCCGCGCGGCACGGCTGATAATGTCCAAATGCCCATTGGTCACCGGATCAAAGGTGCCGGGATAAAGCGCAATCCGTTCAGCCATTGCCATTCTCCTCCGGCGCGGGGGCGGCTTCGTCATCACCACCTTCGTCAGCGACCGGGAAACAGGAAATCACACGCTCACCTTCCGCAGGGCGCATCAGCGTGACACCCATCGCCATGCGGCCCGTGAGCCGCACATCATCCGCCTTCAGTCGGATCAATTGCCCGCCATTGGTCACCAGCATGATGTCATCACCAGGGCGCGCCGGGAAAGTCGCCACCACTTCGCGACCGGTGCGCGCACTCAGCACAATGCCGGCAATGCCCTGGCCGCCACGACCCGTGACGCGATATTCATGCGCGGAAGACCGCTTGCCAAAGCCACCATCCGTCACCGTCAGCAGAATTTCCTCGGCTTCCGCCAGGGCGTCAAAGCGTTCCGGCGTCAGCGTGATTTCGGCAACCGCTTCTTCAGCCTCTGCCACCACGGGCGCTTCCGCTTCATCATCGGATGAGCGTCTGCGCTGCGCTGCCGCCTTCAGATAGGCCGCGCGTTCTTCCGTGGTCGCTTCCACATGGCGCAGCACGGAAAGCGCAATCACCGCATCGCCCGGCGCCAGCTTAATGCCACGCACGCCGGTGGAATCGCGCCCGGCAAAAACGCGCAGCGTATCCGCATCGGCGGTGAAGCGGATACATTTGCCGCCGCGTGTCGCCAGCATCACATCATCACCTTCGCGGCAGGTGGAAACGCCAACCAGGCTATCCCCTTCATCCAGCTTCATCGCGATCAGGCCGACCGAGCGCACATTCTTAAAGTCAGACAGCCGATTGCGCCGCACATTGCCCTGCACAGTCGCAAAAACCAGATGCAGCCCTTCCCACAAATCCTCATCCATCGGCAATGGCAGAATGGCGGTCACACCCTCGCCTTCCTGCAATTGCAGCACCTGACGCAAGGAACGCCCACGCCCCTGCGGCCCGGCTTCCGGCAATTGCCAAACTTTTTCGCGGAAGGCGATGCCGCGATCGGTGAAGAACAACACCCATTGATGGGTATGCGCGACAAAGGACCGGATAATCACATCATCTTCGCGCGTGGTTGCCGCGCTGCGGCCCTTGCCGCCACGGCCCTGGGCGCGGAAGGTTTCCAAAGGTGTGCGCTTCACATAGCCATCACGCGTCAGCGTCACCACCATGGTGCCAGGTTCGATCAGGCTTTCATCATCCACATCGGCGATGCCATCCATGATCTCGGTCATGCGAGGGGATGCAATCTGCGCGCGAATTTCGCGCAATTCCTGATCCATCACTTCAAGCCGGCGCGGGCGGCTGGCCAGAATCTCCAACAACTCACGGATACGCCCTCCAACTTCGCCGAGTTCGGCGACGATCTTCTCGCGCTCCAGCCCGGTCAGGCGTTGCAGGCGCAATTCCAGAATGCCGCGCGCCTGTTCTTCCGTCAGCCGCACCGTGCCTTCCGACGTCACGGCATTGCGATAATCATCCACCAGCGCCAGCAGCACACCCACATCACCCGCCGGCCAATCGCGGTTCATCAAGGCGGCACGCGCGGTTGGTGCATCAGCGCTTTCGCGAATGACGCGAATGATCTCATCCAGATTGGCCACCGCAATGGCGAGGCCAATCAGCAAATGCCCGCGTTCCCGCGCCTTCGCCAGCCGATGGCGAGACCGGCGCAGAATCACCTCCTCACGGAAGGCGATGAAGGCCATCAGCGCGTCCTTGAGCCCCATCTGCCGCGGCCTGCCTTCATGCAAGGCCACGAAATTCACCGGGAAGGAGGTCTGCAACTGCGTCATGCGGTAAAGCTGGTTCAGCACCACTTCCGCTGTCGCATCGCGCTTCAATTCAATGACAATGCGCATCCCCGAACGGTCGCTTTCGTCGCGCAGATCGGAAATGCCTTCCACCGCCTTGGCACGCACCAATTCGGCGATTTTTTCCAGTAGCGTTGACTTGTTGACCTGATAGGGAATTTCCGTAACCGCAATCAACTGGCGATTACCGCGCAATTCTTCAATCTCGGCGCGCGCGCGCAGCGGGATCGAACCCCGCCCGGTTTCGAACGCGGAACGAATGCCGGAACGCCCCAGAATCATCGCCCCGGTCGGAAAATCCGGCCCTGGCACAATCTTCATCAGGTCTTCCAGCGTCAGCGCCGGATTGGCAATCAGCGCGAGCGTCGCATCCAGGATTTCTGTTGGGTTATGCGGCGGGATATTGGTCGCCATACCAACCGCAATGCCGCCCGCGCCATTGATCAGCAGATTGGGGAAGGCCGCCGGCAGAACCCGCGGTTCATCCACGCTTTCATCGTAATTCGGCTGAAAATCCACCGTGTCTTCGTCAATACCGGCCAGCAGCGCACCCGCCGCCGGCGCCAGGCGCGCTTCGGTGTAGCGCATCGCCGCCGGCGGATCGCCATCAACCGATCCAAAATTCCCCTGCCCATCAATCAGCGGCAGGCGCATGGAAAAAGGCTGCGCCATGCGCACCAGCGCATCATAGATCGAAGCATCGCCATGCGGATGGTATTTACCCATCACATCGCCAACCACGCGCGCCGATTTGCGATAGGGCTTGTCAGCCGTGTAGCCAGCTTCCTGCATGGCAAACAAAATGCGCCGATGCACCGGCTTCAACCCATCGCGCACATCGGGCAAAGCGCGCGCCACGATCACGCTCATCGCGTAATCGAGGTAGGAACGGCGCATTTCCTCCTCAAGCGCGACCGGGGTCGTATCCTGCGGGGGTTGGCCGGGGTTCTGGGTGTCGCTCACGCTTGAAAACCGATTCTAAAGACCGCGATTCCTGAGGGGTCACAGGGAGAAAAAGCCATAGGCACCGTCAGGCGCGCCGCGTCAACCACCGCCGCGCCTGAACGGTAAGACTAACATCAAGCCATTGACTTAGAAAGGAATTTCATCATCCAGATCGGATTTCTTGGCATCCCAACCGCCGGCACGCTGGGCCGGGCGGGCCGCCGGGGCGCGATCCCCTGAAGGCTCACCCGGATCATCCATGCCGCCACCAGCGCCGCGCCCGCCAATCAACTGCAATTCGCCGCGATATTGGCGCAGCACAACCTCAGTCGTGTAGCGATCCTGGCCCGATTGATCCTGCCATTTCCGAGTTTCCAGCTGGCCTTCAACATAGACCTCGCTGCCCTTGCGGAGGTATTTCTCGGCAACCTCGCCCAGGCGGTCATTGAAAATCGCGACCGAATGCCATTCGGTGCGTTCCTGCTGATTGCCTTCCCGGTCCTTGTAGCGTTCAGACGTGGCAATGCGCAGATTCACCACCTTGCCGCCATTCTGGAAATTGCGCACTTCCGGGTCCCGCCCCAGACGGCCCAGGATAATGACCTTATTGATACCCGCCATGGCAAAGCTCTCCCGCGATTTCGGCGCTCAGGATAGACGATCCACCCCTGAGCGGCCATCCCATACCCTTCCCAGGGCGCCATTCAGGCGCATATATAACGAGAACATTTTTAGAACAACAGCGCCCCCCTCCCCGGCGGTGGCTGTCGGAGCCCCCTTCGCATGACCGGCCATATTCGCATCCGCGGCGCGCGCCAGCACAACCTCAAGAACCTGGACCTTGATATCCCGCGCGATACGCTGACGGTGATCACAGGGCTTTCGGGTTCGGGCAAATCATCGCTGGCCTTCGATACCATCTATGCGGAAGGCCAAAGGCGCTATGTGGAAAGCCTTTCGGCCTATGCGCGGCAATTCCTGCAATTGATGCAAAAGCCGGATGTGGATTCGATCGAAGGCCTATCGCCCGCCATATCCATCGAACAGAAAACCACCAGCCATAATCCGCGCTCCACCGTCGGCACCGTCACGGAAATCCATGACTATATGCGCCTGCTTTGGGCGCGGGTGGGCGTGCCCTATTCGCCCGCGACCGGCCTGCCCATTGAAGCGCAGACCGTGTCTCAAATGGTGGATCGCGTGCTGGCCATGCCGGAAGGCACCCGGCTTTTGCTGCTGGCGCCCATCGCGCGCGGCAAGAAGGGCGAATTCCGCAAGGAATTGGCCGAATTCCAGCGCCGCGGATTTGAACGTGTAAAAATCAACGGCACGCTTTATCAAATTGCTGAGGCCCCCAAGCTCGATAAGAAGCTCAAGCACGATATTGAAGTGGTGGTGGACCGCATTGTGGTGCGTGATGGAATCATGCAGCGCCTTGCGGATTCGTTCGAGACCGCGCTTGGCCTGGCCGATGGCATTGCCTATGCCGAAAATGTTGATGGTGGGGAACGCACAGTATTTTCCAGCCGCTTCGCCTGCCCGGTTTCCGGTTTTACCATCGAGGAAGTTGAACCGCGGCTTTTCTCCTTCAATTCACCGCATGGCGCCTGCCCTGCGTGTGATGGGCTTGGCACGGAAAGTTTTTTCGACGCGCAATTGGTCGTGCCGCAGGATGATGTCGCGCTGAAGGATGGCGCCATCATGCCCTGGACCGGCGCTTCTTCCCCCTATTACGACCAAACCCTGCAAAGCCTGGCCACGCATTTCAAGGTGAAGATGACCACCGCCTGGCAAGAACTGCCGGAGCGTGTGCGCCACGCCATTCTGCATGGCACGGGCGCTGAGGTTGTCGCGCTGCACTACAAGGATGGGCTGCGCGCCTATGAGGTAAAAAAACCCTTTGAGGGCGTGATCGCCAATCTGGAACGGCGCTTTCGCGAAACCGATAATCCTTGGGTGCGCGAAGATCTTTCTCGCTATCAGGCGGAACGGCCTTGCGCGGCCTGCGCGGGGCATCGGCTGAAGCCGCAATCACTCGCGGTGAAGGTGGCGGGGCTGCATATTGGTGAAGCCTCGGCCATGGCCATTCACCGGGCGCGGGATTGGTTCGCGCAGGTAGAAGAAACCCTAACACCGCAGCGGCGCGATATTGCCCGGCGAATCCTGCGTGAAATCAATGATCGCCTGCAATTCCTGGTGGATGTGGGCCTTGATTATCTTTCACTCGCGCGGTCTTCCACCACGCTATCCGGCGGGGAATCGCAGCGCATACGCCTGGCATCGCAAATCGGTTCTGGCCTGACCGGCGTGCTTTATGTGTTGGATGAACCTTCCATCGGGCTGCATCAGCGCGACAATGAAAGGCTGCTTGTCACGCTGCGGCGTCTGCGGGACCTCGGCAATACCGTGCTGGTCGTGGAACATGATGAGGATGCGATCCGCAGCGCCGATTATCTGGTGGATATCGGCCCCGCCGCCGGCAAGGGCGGCGGGCGGCTGGTGGCGCAAGGCAAGCCATCAGAAGTGGCTGCCAATCCCGCCAGCCTCACCGGGCAATATCTTTCAGGCCAGCGCCGCATCGAAATCCCCGCCAAGCGCCGCAAGATTGACCCTAAGCGGCAATTGCGCGTGGTGGGCGCCAGCGGCAACAACCTTAGGCGCCTGGATGCAGCTCTGCCGCTTGGCACTTTTACCTGTGTCACCGGGGTTTCCGGCGGCGGCAAATCAACGCTGGTGATTGAAACGCTGTATAAGGCCGCCGCGCGGCGATTGATGGGGGCGGCGGAAGTGCCGGCGCCGCATGATCGGATCGAAGGGCTCGATCACCTCGACAAGATCATTGACATTGACCAATCGCCAATTGGCCGCACGCCGCGGTCCAACCCCGCCACCTATACGGGGCTATTCGCGCCCATTCGCGATTGGTTCAGCGAATTGCCCGAAAGCCGAGCACGCGGCTACAAGCCGGGCCGCTTCAGCTTCAATGTGAAGGGCGGGCGGTGTGAGGCCTGCCAGGGCGATGGCGTCATCAAGATTGAGATGCACTTCCTGCCCGATGTTTATGTCACCTGCGATACCTGCAAGGGCAAGCGCTATAATCGCGAAACCCTGGATGTGAAGTTCCGCGGCAGATCCATCTCCGACGTGCTCGACATGACGGTAGAAGAAGCCGAGGAATTCTTCGCCGCCGTGCCTGCCATCCGTGAAAAACTTTCTGTGCTGCGCAAGGTGGGGCTTGGCTATATCCATCTGGGTCAGCAAGCCACGACGCTTTCGGGTGGGGAGGCGCAGCGCATAAAACTTTCCAAGGAATTGTCGCGCCGCGCCACCGGGCGCACGCTTTATATTTTGGATGAACCCACCACCGGGCTGCATTTCGAAGATGTGCGGAAGTTGCTGGAAGTGCTGCATGCGCTTGTGGAGACGGGCAATACGGTGGTGGTGATCGAACATAATCTGGAAGTGATCAAAACCGCCGATTGGGTGCTGGATCTGGGCCCAGAAGGCGGTGAGGGCGGCGGCAAATTGGTCGCGGAAGGTACGCCGGAGGATATTGCGGCGGCCGCAGAAAGCCATACCGGGCGCTTCCTGGCGCCTTTGCTGCGGGAAGCGGCGCCGGCGCCGGCGAAGAAGCGCAAAAGGGCCTGAAGCGCTTCTGCTTCCCTTCGCCCTTCTTCCCGTCTATCCCGGCAGCCCCACCCCCAGGGAGAGAACCCCATGCCCGCCTGGCTGCCCGAATTGGTGGCTTCGGTCTTCGCGACCATCATCGCCATCACGCTGCATGAAGCGGCGCATGGCTATGCTGCGCGTGCTTTGGGGGATGACACGGCAGCCCGGGCGGGGCGGCTCAGCCTGAACCCGATCCGCCATGTGGATATGGTCGGCACCATCCTGCTGCCAGGGTTTTTGCTGATTTCACAGTTACTTACGATTGGACGGGTCGAAGCCATGTTCGGCTGGGCCAAGCCCGTGCCAGTCAATATCTGGCAGCTCCGCTACCCACGCTATGGCATGGTGGCGGTGGCGGCGGCTGGGCCGGCCACGAATTTCGCCCTGGCCTTGCTGGCGGGGCTGGCGGCCCATGTGGTGGAACCCTGGCAGGCGAGCCTAGGGGCAGAGGGCACCGCCTTTGCCTATCGCGCCTTTGGCTTGTTCATTTTGGCCAATCTGGTGCTTGGCCTGTTCAACCTGTTTCCCCTGCCGCCGCTTGATGGCGGGCGGATTGCTGTCGGGCTTCTGCCCCGCACCCCTGCCATGGCGCTGGCGCGGATCGAGCCCTATGGCCTGCTGGTGGTCATGTTTGGCCTGTTTATCCTGCCCCATTTGGTCCCCGGCTATGACCCCATGGGTTGGTTTTTCCGGGGGGTGGTTGCGCCCGCCTTTGATTTCGTTCTCATGCTCACCGGACACGGGTAACGGGGCCGATGAGCGAATCATCCCTGCAATTGCAGCTTGAAGGCTATGAAGGGCCGCTAGATCTGCTGCTGGAACTCGCCCGGGCGCAGAAGGTGGATCTGGCCAAGATCTCCATCGTCGCTTTGGTGGAGCAATTCCTGGCGGTGATCGAAGGCGCGCGCCGCATCCGGCTGGAATTGGCGGCGGATTGGCTGGTGATGGCCGCCTGGCTCGCCTGGCTGAAATCCCGCCTGCTGATCCCGCCCGAACAGGTGGAAGGTGAAGACGCCGAAGCCCTGGCCGAGGCTTTGACCGATCGGCTGGCAACGCTTGAACGCATGCGCGCCGCAGCACTTTGGTTGAACCGCCGGCCCTGGCTTGGCCATGATGTCTTTGCCCGCGGCGCCCCAGAACGGCTGAAGGTGGAAGATCGCTCCGGCATCTCTGCTGATCTGCCCGCGCTCTTGCAAGCCTATGTGGCCGGGCGCCGCCGTGCCTTGGCCGCGAGGCCCTATCGGCCCAAGCCACGCAAGCTTTTCACCGTGCAGGAAGCGCTGGACCGCCTGACCAAGCTGGTCGGCGCCCTGCCAAGCTGGTCCGAATTGCGGAGCTTCCTGCCAGAGGGTTTTGATGACCCGGTGGAACAGCGCGCCGCCTTGGCAAGCACCTTGATCGCGGGCTTGGAAATGGCGCGCGGCGGCGGGATAGAATTGCATCAGGAAGCGGCCTTCTCACCAATCATGATCCGCCGCCGGACAGAAGAGGGGGGCAGCGATGGAAGAACCGACTGAAGCCGCAGCGTCGGCGGAAGCCCCAACGCCCGATGAAGCGACCATGGCGCTGGCGATTCGCATCGCAGAAGCAGTGATTTTCGCCGCTGATCGCCCCGTATCGCCGCAAACCCTGGCCACGGTGCTGCCCGAAGGCGTTTCCGCCACCATGGCCTGCGCGACGCTCGCTGAGGCCTACCAAGGGCGCGGCGTGGTGCTGACTGAAATCGGCGGCGGCTATGCCTTCCGCACGGCGGCAGACCTCGCGCCCCGGCTGACCAAGGTTGTCGAAAGCCCGCGCCGCCTGCCGCGCGCCGCGATGGAAGCGCTTGCCATCATTGCCTATCACCAGCCCTGCACGCGCGGCGATGTGGAAGAAATCCGCGGTGCCACGCTGGCGCAAACCACCCTCGAATCGCTGTTGGAGCTTGGCCTGGTGGCACCGCGCGGGCGGCGGGAAGTGCCTGGACGCCCCACACTTTGGGGCACCACGCCGAAATTCCTGGAACAATTCTCCCTGAAATCCTTGGGCGATCTACCGCGCAAGGAAGAATTGGTGACCGGCGATGCGCCGCCCTTGCCCGGCCTGAACGCCCCCATCAGCAATGCTGAGGAAGCCGAGGAAGCCCCGGCGCCTACCCCCGAAGCCGCTGAGGAAGCCAGCCAAAGGTGAGCCTCAGCTTCGCCGATATCCGCCATGCCTATGGCGCGCGGGAGGTTTTGGCGGGCATTGAGCTCAGTGTCGCGGCGGGGGAGATTGTCTGCCTGCTCGGCGCCTCCGGCTGCGGCAAAACGACGCTTTTGCGCTTGGCGGCGGGGCTGGAGCCCCTTCAGCATGGGCGGATCGAGATCAGCGGGCGGTTGATTGCCGAATCGGGGCTGGAAGTGCCGCCCGAAGCGCGGCATATTGGCTTTGTCTTTCAGGATTACGCGCTGTTTCCGCATTTGACCGTGGCAGAGAACGTCGCCTTCGGGCTGCGCTTCGCGCCGCGTGGCGAGAGGGTTTGGCGCGTCATGGATGCGCTCGCCCGTGTGGGGTTGGAAGCCTTCCAGTCCGCTTTTCCGCATATGCTCTCGGGCGGGCAGCAGCAACGCGTGGCGCTGGCCCGCGCGCTGGCGCCCCGGCCCGCCGTGCTGCTGTTGGATGAGGCTTTTGCCAGCCTCGATGCGCGGCTGCGTGAAAAGGTGCGCGATGATACGCTGCATGTGTTGCAGGAAGCCGGCATCGCGACCCTGCTGGTCACGCATGATTCCGAAGAAGCCATGTTCATGGGTGATCGTATCGCGCTCATGCGCGAAGGCCGGATTTTGCAGGTGGGCGTGCCCGAAGCGCTCTATCTGGCGCCAGCGGATCGCTATGTCGCGGGCTTCCTGGGTGAGGTGAATAGCCTGCCCGCCCGCATCGCTGCCGGCCAGGCGGAAACCGCGCTTGGCGCCCTGCCCGCCCCGGGTTTCGCCGAAGGGGCCGAAGTGGATGTGCTGGTGAGGCCAGAGGGGCTGAAGCTCGGCGCTGAAGGCCCGGTAGTGGAGGTTGAAGCCTTCCGCCTGCTGGGCTCCACCACCCTAGCGCATCTTGCCCTGCCGGATGGCGCGGGCGGGCTTTTGCACCTGCATGCCAGGCTGCCCCCGGGGCGGCGGCTCAGGCGTGGGGAGCGAATCGCCGTTTCGCTTGACCCGGAACGCGCCTTTGTCTTCCCACGCGCCGAGGCATGACACGGCTTTCATTCAAGCGAGCGACGCGCCATATCAGGGCGGTTGGCGCGCATCCGGCTTCCTGCTAACGGGTTCATCCCCGCCGGATTGAAGCGTGCGGACAAAGGAGAGCATGTTCGACCTCGCCTGGTCAGAAATCGCCGTGATCGCGGTGGTGGCCGTTGTCGTCATAGGTCCGAAGGATCTGCCGGAGGCCATTCGCGGCGTCGCGAAGGGTGTTCAGAAGCTGCGCCGTATGGCGGGCGAATTCCAGCAACAGGCGGATGAGCTGGTGCGCGAAGCCAAGCTTGATGATGTGCGCAATTCCATCCAGGAAATGAAGAGCACCATCAACGATATCCGCAGCTTCGACATCAAGGGCGAAATCGAAAAAACCGTGGATGCGGATGGCACGCTGAAAAAAACCATGGCCGATGACCCGCTGCGCGATACTTTCATGCCGCCGCCGCCCGCGCCTTATGTCCCGCCGGAATTGCCGCCCGCACCTGACGCGCCCCCTTTTGTGCCGCCCACAGTCGCGCGCTTCGCCGCCCCCTTACCGCCCGCGCCTGAGCCCGCGCCGGCCTCGCCCGCTTCGTCATCCACCCCACCCGCCGTCAGCGCTTGAGGAATTTCCGTGTCCACCACCCGGGATGACGATCAAATAAACGATAAGGCGATGCCTTTAATGGATCATTTGAAGGAGCTGCGCACGCGGCTGCTTTGGTCTGTCGGGGGTTTCGCAGTAGCCTTTGCGGTGTGCTACTATTTCTCGGCGCAGATTTACGCCTTTCTCGCGCAGCCCTTGGCCGATGTGCTGGCGAAGCAGGGTGGCGCTGATCGGCGCATGATCTTCACAGCACTTTATGAAGCCTTCTTCACCTATCTGAAGGTGGCGTTTTTCGGCGCGGTGTTCTTTTCCTTCCCCATGTGGGCGACACAGCTTTGGCTATTTGTGGCGCCAGGGCTCTATCGCAGCGAAAAGCGGGCCATTATGCCCTTCCTTATCGCATCACCCTTCCTGTTTTTGGCGGGTGCGGCGCTGGCCTATTACTTCATCTTCCCGCTGGCCTGGCAATTCTTCATTTCCTTCGAAACCATGCCCGGATCAGGCGGTATTCCCGTGCAGTTGGAAGCGAAGGTCGGCGAGTATCTCTCGCTCGTCATGCATATGATCCTGGCCTTTGGCATTGCCTTCCAATTGCCGGTGCTGCTCACGCTTTTGTGTCGTGTGGGTATTTTGAATGTTGAAAGCCTGAGAAAAGGCCGCCGTTACGCCATTGTTGGCATGTTCGTGGCCGCCGCAATCCTGACACCGCCCGATGTGATCAGCCAGATCGGCTTGGCCGTACCGCTGATCCTGCTTTATGAAATTTCTATTCTGACGGCGAGCTGGATGGCGAAGAAGTCCGACGCCGAAGCCAACAAGACTTAACGAGCCCATCGAAGATTCTGCAAGATGCATGACATAAGGCAATTGCGCGCCGACCCGGTAGCTTTCGATGCGGCTTTGGCACGGCGGGGCATTGCCCCGGCGGCGGCGGGCATTCTGGCGCATGATGAGGCGCGGCGCGCCGCCCAAACCGCACTCCAGGAAAAGCAGGCGCGGCGCAATGCGCTTTCCAAGGATATCGGCATGGCCAAGCGCCAAGGCGCCGATACCGCGGCGCTGGAAGCCGAAGCGGTGCAACTGCGCGATGACATGACGGCCCTTGAAGCCGAAGCCGCGAAGGCCGAGGCCGCGCAACAAGCCGTGCTGGAAACACTCCCCAATATCCTTGATGCCGAAGTCCCTGATGGGCGCGATGAAAGCGCCAATGTTGTGCAGCATCTGCATGGCGCGCAGCCGGAATTCGCCTTTACGCCCAAGCAGCATTTTGAATTGGGCGAAGCGCTTGGGCTGATGGATTTCGCAACCGCCACGAAGCTGGCCGGGGCGCGCTTTACTGTGCTGAAGGGGCCGCTCGCGCGCTTGGAACGGGCACTTGGGCAATGGATGCTCAACCTGCACACGGAAGCGCATGGCTATACCGAAAGCGCCGTGCCGCTTTTGGTAAATGACTCCACCATGTATGGCACCGGCCAATTGCCGAAATTCGCCGAAGACCTGTTCCGTACCACGGATGGCCGCTGGCTGATCCCAACCGCGGAAGTGCCGCTGACCAATTTCGCCGCGCAGGAAATCAAGGCAGAAGCTGATCTTCCTTTGCGCCTGACCGCGCTTTCGCCCTGCTTCCGGTCCGAAGCGGGCAGCGCCGGGCGTGATACGCGCGGCATGCTGCGCCAGCATCAATTCGCCAAGGTAGAGCTGGTTTCCATCGTGAAGCCGGAAGACAGCGACGCCGAGCATGAACGCATGACGCGCTGCGCAGAACGCGTGCTGACGGAATTGGGCCTGGTGTGGCGGCGGATTATCCTTTGCGCCGGCGATACCGGCTTTGGCGCCGCCCGCACCTATGATCTGGAAGTCTGGCTGCCAGGCCAGGGCGCGTGGCGGGAGATTTCATCCTGCTCCAATTGCCGGGATTTCCAGGCGCGCCGCATGGGGGCGCGCTACCGCGCCAAGGACGCCAAGGGCACCAGCTTTGTGCATACGCTGAATGGGTCTGGTGTGGCGATTGGGCGCGCGCTGATTGCCGTGCTGGAAACGCACCAACAAGCGGATGGGACCATCGCTATCCCGGAAGTGTTGCGCCCCTATATGGGCGGGCTGGCGCGGCTGGAAGGTTAGCGCCGCGCACCAGTCCCCGCCGGGCGCGCCTCGGCCACTTCCGTCGCTGCATTCGCGGCCTTGGGGGGGAAGCAAACGATACGCGTCCGCGCCGCTGGGCCAGGGGTGCCGCCGCCACGCAGGCGCAATTCAACCTCGGGCGTTGTCGGCACGGGTTTCAGGCTGGGCTCGCGCGCACCAATCAGCATCACCGCGCCGCGACCAGTAGCGCATAGCCCTGCCATGGCAGGCCCTGGCAGGGGAATAACCCCAGGCGCGGTGCCAGGGACAAAACCATTGCCACTCAGTGCTGCCATCACCCGCTGCTGATAGATCAGCCCGCGTTCCGGTGTCGCGGAATGGTAAAGCGCAACGGCCTGGTGCCAATCGCCAGTGCGCGCCTGCAGGCTCCGCAAAAAGCGCACCGCATAGGCGACATTGGTTGAGGGATCGAAGCCAGCTTCCAGGCTCGGGAAAGCATCCGGGTGATGCAGCAGATTGACCTGCATGCAGCCAATATCAATCGAACGCACGCCCCGCGCCTGAATCGCGCGCACTTCCTGAAGCGCTTCGGCGTTCGAAGCGGCGTAGCGGCCATCGCCGGCAGCATTGTAGGACCAGGGCCAGGGTTGCACGCTGCCATCCGGCGCGCGGCGCCCCGTTTCAACCTTGGCAACGGCGCCGAGCAAGCCTGCCGGCATTCCTGCCTCGCGTTCCGCCGCCGCAATGGCCGCGCCGCAAAGGCCCCAGGGTTCCGCCAAGGCGGGCGGCGCTGGGCGCGAGGCGGCATTGGTGGCGGCGGGGCGTTGCTGGCGCGCGGCATTGGGCGTGGCAGCGGCATCCGGTGCTGCCAATGCAACATGCGGCAGAGCCGTCAGGAACAGCCCCAGAAGCCCAAGCAGCCGCTTGGCAGCAGTCATGCCGGGAGTCGCGCCGAAAGCACTTTGCATGCGCTTTCCCTAGGCCCTGGCAGCGCCCTGGGTCAACCAAAACCCGATCAAAAGTGATCCGCCCGCACCACTTCGCAGTCAGATAGCGTCACAATAGCGGGCCGCGCGCCGAGCAATTCGCCCTCCGCCGCCAGCACGCGCGAAGCGACTTCGGCTGAGGTAATGCACAGCACCAGCACATTATCATCCACCCCGCCCGGATCGCCGGCGCGGCGAATGCCCTGATGGCCGCGCCCGGCGAGTACGGGCAGAATCGTCCAGCCCGTGGCGCCCATACGATCCAGCAGCAGGGTCACCGCCTCTGCCCGCACGGCCTCCACGACAATTTCGATTCTTTTGCGCGCGTGCATTGTCCCGTCTCCCTTTGATTATTGTGTGGCCAGCCGCGCCGCCCACAGCCACAGCGGGATGCCAGCCAGCACATTGAAGGGGAAGGTGATCGCCAAGGAAAGGGTCACGTAAATCCCGGCATCGGCAGAGGGCAGCGCCAGCCGCATCGCTGCCGGTACCGCGATATAGGAAGCCGAGGCACCCAGAACCGCCATCAGCCCCAGCCCCCCGGTGGAAAGTCCAATCAGCCAGCCACCCGCCAGTCCCGCTGCGCCGCCGATCAACGGCATCAGGATGGCAAAGGCGATCAGCCGCACATCCAGCCCCCGGCCCCGATCACGCAAACGCCGCGCCGCGGTGATGCCCATCTCCAGCAGAAAAAGGCACAGCGCACCTGGGAACAGCGCGGTAATGAAGGGCGCAAGCTGCCTCTCAGCCCCAGCCCCGCCCAGCCAGCCGATCAAAAACGCACCAAGCAGCAGCATGACCGACCCATTCAGAAACACCTCTCGTGCCATTTCCCGCGCGCCGCCTGACGTGGCCGCACCACCGCGCCGCGCGATCAGCAAAGCGGTCAGGATGGCCGGGGTTTCCATTGCCGCCAGTACGGCGGGCATGAAGCCCTCATAGGGCGTATTGGTCGCGTTCAATTGTCCGACCGCCGCAGCAAAGGTCACCACACTGACCGAGCCATAATGCGCCGAGACCGCCGCCGCCGTTGCCTTATCCAAAGGCGTTGCGGCGCGGAGCAACCCATAGGCCGGCAGCGGCATCAAGGCCGAAAGCGCTATGCCCAGCACCAGGGCTGGGATCAGCCCTGCCGAGGCGCCTGGCTGCGCAATGGCAATGCCGCCCTTCAGCCCAATCGCCATCATCAGATAAAGCGACAAGGCCTTGGCCAAAGCATCCGGCACGGAAAGATCAGAACGCAGCGCCGCTGCCGCGAAGCCAAGCGCGAAGAACAGGACCGAAGGCGGCAGGATTTCAAAGAAGGACATTGGCGCCGGGGGTTAGGCGGAGGCCTTAGCTGTGTAAAGGGTTTTCACGCCGTCGCCACTGGCAAGCCGTGATAGCCGCGGGCGTAATACATCAGGCAGCCGGCCTGCATATCGGCAAAGCGCACTGCCTCAACACTTGCGAAGACCACGCTATGCGTGCCTTGTTCCATCACCTCCGTAATCCGGCAATCGAAACTCGCCGCAGCGCCATCCAGCGCGGGGGCCCCGGTAGCCAGGTTGGTCCATGCCCCGGCAGCAAAGCGCGCTGCCATGTCCAATGCGCCGCTCGGCGCGGAAAAGGCGTCGGAAACGCCCTGCTGTCCGGCGGCGAGCGTATTCACGCAAAGTACGCCATTCTTCAGGAAAGTCGCACTGCGCGGGCTGGTGCGATTGAGGCAGACAAGCAGCGTCGGAGGATCATCGGTCACGGAACAAACGGCGGTGGCCGTGATGCCGCCCGGCCCCGCCGCGCCATCCGTGGTGATGATATTCACCGCCGCCCCAAGCCTGGCCATGGCGTCACGAAGTTCCTGGCGAGAGACGGGCATGGCGGACAATCCTTGCAGCGGGCTTGGGCGGGTTGCCTCTATCACCCCAAGCGCGCGGCGTCACGCCAGCCGGCCTGGGTCAGGCTATAGAGCAAATGCCGCCGGTAATGATGCCCCTCTGGCAGGCGCGGATGGTCGAATTCGCCTGCCGGCGCCATGCCCAGCTTTTCCATGAGCTTCCAGGAAGCGGCATTGCCGGGCACGGTGAAGGCGACAATCTTTTGCAGGCCAAGTGTCGTGAAGCCAAAGCCCAAGGCGGCACGCGCGGCTTCTTCGGCATAGCCCTGGCGGCGAAAGCGCGGCCCGATCCGCCAGCCGATTTCAACCGCCGGGGTGAAATCCGCCTGCCAGGGAATGGTCATCAACCCGACCACGCCGACGAAAGCGCCTGTCGTGGCTTCCGCCACCACCCACAAACCCCAGCCATGTTCGGCAAAATGCGCGCGCATTCGCGCCGCCCAGGCATCGCTTTCCGCCCGGTTCATGGTGGCAGCGAAATAGCGCATGCTTCCCGGATCACCATTGATGGCGAAAAGCGGGTCAAGATCCTCATCCCGCCAGGGGCGGAGGATCAGGCGTTCTGAAGTGAGCGTCGCGGCGTTCATGCGAACTTCTTACCCTAAATAGCCAGGCCAGGCACCGAGGGGAGACTAGCCCCGGCAGCCACCCGGGCTTAGCGTGGCCCACAGCGGCGCACGGTTTTCGATTGCAATTCGGGCACCCACCCAGCATACTTAAGCAGGTTCATCAAATGGAAGCACTACTATGCAGGATGTTGGTCTCTATCTCCCGGGCATCCTTCTTTCTTACGCAGCCTTCCTGCTCGCAATTGCAAGTCCGGGGCCTAATATCCTGGCGGTCATCGGGACTTCGATGAGCGTCGGCCGTGCCTCCGGCATGGCACTCGCTTTCGGCGTGTCCGCAGGCTCGTTCACTTGGGGCCTCCTCACGGCATTCGGACTATCAGCTATCGTGGCCAGCTATGCATGGGCCCTTTTTGCCATCAAGATTTTTGGCGGCATTTATCTTCTGTGGCTGGCCTACAAGTCGCTCAAATCGGCCGCCTCGCGCCATGATATCGAAGCCAAGGAGCTGGCGGGGGGGCGTCGCACTCCATTCGGATATTTCAGCCGGGGGTACGTCATCCAGATGACCAATCCCAAGGCGGCACTGGCTTGGATTGCCATCATTTCATTGGGCTTGAAGGACGGCGCGCCGCTTTGGGTTAGTGCAGCCATCGTTCTTGGAACATTTCTGTTATCAGTCATCATCCACACGCTTTACGCCATAGCATTTTCGACACCGGTTATGGTTCGCCTCTACGGGAGAGCGCGTCGGGCCATCCAAGGTGTGCTGGGCGTGTTTTTTGCCTTTGCAGGTCTGCGCATGCTTATGCATCGGAGCTGAGACGACCATGACATACATTGATCCTGCTGCGGCCAACCTCAACGCTGGGTTCGTCGTGGCCATTCATCTTGTAGCGAAAGAAGGCGAAGGAGACGCGGTTGCTGATATATTGCAGCGGCTAGTCGCTCCGACCATGGCAGAACCGGGCGTGAAGTTCTTCATGCCTTACCGATCACCAACTAACCCTCTGGCCTTTTTCGTATACGAACTATACGTGAACCAAGCGGGATGGGATGCCCACAACAGATCTGCCCATTTCTTGAGTGTCGTTGATGATCTGGTACAACGGGTTGCATCGCGGGAACGCGTGCCTTTCGTTCCATTTGTCACCTGACTGATAAAGCCAATACACTGATAGCCTGATTTGGATATCGCCGAGCGCCTTCTTCGGAGCTGGGTGCTGGAATTAAGCGTGGCTCCTGCTGCCGCCTCTCCCGGGACCAAGCAGATGCGGGCCGATCTGGCAGAGATTGCCGGCTTGAAGAATAAGGTCGTCCGGTTCCGGGCGGAGCGTGGCATCCTGAAGAAAGCGGCAGGTTTTGTCGCGCGCGAAGAGAAAGGAGAACACCATGAACCCGATCCGCCTGGAAGCGCTGGCCGCCGAGGTGCCCGATGGGGCCACCCTGGCTTTGCCGCCGGATAATTCCCTGCCATCGGTCGCGCTGGCCAAGGCGCTGATCCGGCGCGGGGTGCGGAACCTCAATCTGATCGGCGTGCCGGTCTCAGGCTTTGCCACCGACATTCTGGTAGGCGCCGGTTGTGTGGCGAGCGTGCAGACCAGCGCGGTGTCACTTGGCGAAGCCGGCTTCGCACCGCGCTTCAGCGCTGCCTTACGCGCCGGCACCATCAAGGTGATTGATGCGACCTGCCCCGCCATTCACACCATGCTGCAAGCCGCTGAAAAAGGCGTGCCCTTTATGCCGCTGCGCGGCTTGATCGGCAGCGATATCCTGGCCAATCGGCCAGATTGGAAAGTGGTGCCAAACCCATTCGCGACGGATGGCGAAGACCCGATTGTGCTGCTGCCAGCCCTCAACCCGGATTTCGTGTTTTTCCACGCGCTGATGGCCGATGAGGAAGGCAATGTCTGGGTCGGGCGGCGGCGTGAATGCGCGACCATCGCCCATGCGTCCAAGCGCGCCTTGGTCACGGTGGAACGCGTAGTGCCGGGCAATTTTCTGGAAGATGAACGGCTCGCCTCCGGTGCCATCAACGCCACCTATATCAGCGGCATCGCCATTGCCGAACGCGGCGCGCGCCCGGTGGCGCTGCTGGATGAATATGGCTTTGATGGCGCTTATGTCAGCGAATATGCGCGTATGGCGCGCAGCGAAGAAGGCTTCGCCGCCTGGTGCGCGCGCGAAGTGTTTGAACAAAAGGCGCAGGCCGCAGAATGACCGAGATCAAGCTGGAAGAACGCATCGCCGTTGCGCTGGCGAAGCTGATCCTGGACCCGAGCGCGCCGCCCGCCCGCCATATCGCCGTGGGTGCGGCATCGCCCATGCCGGCGGCGGCCTGTTGGCTCGTGAAAAAGCAGGGCAATCCCGTTAGGCTCTCGCTGCTGCATAAGCGCAGCGGCAATCCGTTTACGGAAGGCACGCGCGAATTATTTGACCTGACCGGCCAGGGGCGGATTGATCTGTTCTTCCTGGGCGGCGGGCAGATTGATGGTAGCGCCAACCTGAACCTGGTCGGCACCGGCGAATGGCCCGGCATGGGTGTGCGCTTTCCGGGCAGTTTCGGTTCCGCCTTCATGTATTTCATGACGCCGCGCACCATCCTGTTCCGGGAAGAACACACGCCGCGCGTTTTTGTCGAGAAGGTAGATAATATCTCCGCCCCCGGTGTCTCCCCGCCCGGTGTGTTTCGGCGCGGCACGGCGCAGGCGCTGGTCACGGGGCGCTGCGTGTTTCGCTTCCACCCGGATCGCGCACGGTTTTCGCTGGAAAGCGTGCATCCTGGCGAGACGGTGGAAAGTGTGCGTGAAGCAACAGGCTTCACGTTTGATGTGACGGGCGATGTGCCCTTCACGCCAGACCCAACCACAGAAGAACTCGCGCTGCTGCGCGGGCCGATTTGCGATGAAATGATGGAAACCTACCCGGAATTCTGCGCCCGGGTCTTTGGCAGGAAACAAGCCGCATGAATGATGCAAGCATTGCCACCAAGGGTCTTGCCCGTTCCGCCGGCGCCCTGGCGGGGCTGCGCGTCGTGGACCTCACGCGCGTTTTGGGTGGGCCTTATTGCACCATGGTGCTGTCCGATCATGGCGCCGAGGTGATCAAGCTGGAACCCCCGCAGGGTGATGAGGTGCGTGATTGGGGCCCGCCCTTCGATAGCGCGGGCGATGCCTCCTATTTCGTTGGCGTCAATCGCAATAAGCGCAGTGTCGGGCTTGATCTATCGAAACCTGCCGGCAAGGAAGTGCTACTGCGCCTGTTGGAAGGTGCGGATGTGCTGGTGGAAAACTTCAAGCCAGGTTCCATGGAAAAATGGGGGCTGGGGTATGAGGCGGTGCTCTCAAGACGCTTCCCGCGCCTGATCCATTGCCGCGTATCCGGCTTTGGCGGCGAAGGGCCTTTGGGCGGCTTCCCCGGCTATGATGCGGTGTTGCAGGCCATGGTGGGGCTGATGTCCATCAATGGCACGGAAAACTCCGGGCCGACGCGGCTCGGCACGCCGATTGTGGATATTGCGACGGGGTTGTTTTCCACCATCGCCATTCTGATGGCGCTGCATGAGCGCGAAAAATCCGGCCAAGGGCAATATTGCGACATGACGCTGCATGATTGCGGCATGGCGCTGCTGCATCCCCATGCGGCGAATTACTTCCTGTCCGACAAGCGCCCGAAGGCCACGGGGAATCCGCACCCGAATCTGGTGCCCTATTCCAAATTCAAAACCAAAACCTGCGAGATTTTCATCGCTGCCGGCAATGACCCAGCCTTTCGGAAATTCTGCGAATTCCTGGGCATCCCTGACGTTGCGAAGGATGAACGCTTCGCCACCAATGGCGCGCGCGTGATCAATCGTGATGCGCTGACCGAGATTCTGGAAAAGCGCTTTTCCACCGAAGATGGCCATGACCTCACGCGGCGCATGCTGACGGTTGGCCTGCCCGCTGGGCCGGTGCTGCATGTGGATGAAGCCATGGCGGCGGATCATACCGCCTTCCGTGATATGGTCGCGGATATCGGCGATTTCCGCGCGTTGAATACGCCGATCAAGCTCTCTCGGACGCCGGGCGGCGCACGCACGCGCCCGCCGCGCTTCAACCAGCATGGGCGCGAAGTGCTGCTGGCGCGTGGCTTCAGCGAAGCGGAGATCGCCGCGCTGGAAGCCGATGGCGTTATCGTGGGCGCGCGCCGTAAGGCGTAAAATCAGGCAGCCGCCGCGATTGTCGGCCCCTGCCCCGCTACCGTCGTGCGCACCATATGGCGGCGTTCCGTCGTGCTGGCGAAGGGTGTCGCGCGGTGCAGCACGGCGCGGTTGTCCCAAATCAGCAAATCACCCGGCGTCCAGCGATGGCTGTAGATGAAGCGATCTTCGGTGGCATGCGCCATCAAGCGATCAATCAGCACGCGGCTTTCGGCTTCAGTCATGCCATCAATGCTGCGCGCATGGGCCCCCAGATATAGCGCGGGGCCGTAAGGGTTTTCTTCCAGCACCACCGCTTGGCGCACGGGTGGATGCTGCGTCTTTTCCGCTTCCGTCACCAGCGCAGGATCAACGCGGGACCGAGACCAGCCGAAATCATGCAAAGCGACCATGCCACGCAGCCTGGCCTGTTCCGCCGCCTCAAGTGCCGCGAAGGCGCCGCGCATGAAGGCGAATTCCGTATTGCCACCCGCGCTTGGAATCTGCCGCGCTGAGAGCAGTGATGCCCGCGCCGGGATGGGCTTGAAGGAGGAATCATGATGCCAAATCCGATTGGCCTTATTGTTCAATACCTGCTTGTCACTCGGCGCCACAATCTCTCCATTGGGGCCGAGATTGCTCAGCACAATCACGGCACTGCCGGCGCCAAGCGCGCCGGGGCGCGTCATTTCCAAAGCCCCGAAACCCTGGCTGAAGGCGATTTGCGCCGCATCATCCAGGCGCTGGCCCGGCAGCACCAATACCGCGTAGCGGTCCAGCGCATCACGCAGCGCCGCCATCACAGGCGCTGGCACTTCCCGAGCGGCGTCTATGCCTTCAATACGCGCGGCAAAAAGCGGTTGCAGGGGGGTGATGTTGAGCATGGCCGGTGCCTCCGGAGGGAAGGCTAGGCCGGAAGAACCCCCTCAGAAAAGCCCCTCAATCCGCCCTTCCCCATCCAGGCCGATCGTCTCCGCCGCCGGGCGCCTCGGCAGGCCGGGCATGGTCATGATGTCCCCGCAAACCGCGACAATAAAGCCAGCACCGGCGGAAAGCCGCACTTCCCTCACCGGCAGCACATGATCCACCGGCGCGCCGAGCTTGGTGGGGTCCGCGCTGAAGGAATATTGCGTCTTGGCGATACAAACCGGCAAATGGCCGAAGCCGAGTTCCTCAAACCGCGCGAGGCGCTTTGCCACATCAGCCGGCAGCGCGATATCGCGCGCGCGATAAATCTGCTGCGCGATGGTGCGGATTTTATCGGCCAAAGGCATGGCATCCGGGTAAAGAGGCGCGAAGCGTGCGGATTTCGCCGCAATATGCGCTTGCACAGCGCGCGCCAAATCAGCCGCGCCCTTCGCGCCATCGCCCCAATGGGTGCAGAGGATGGCTTCCGCCCCCGCTGCCTGAATGGCCGCTTGCACCGCGGCAATTTCCGCATCGGTGTCTGAGGTGAAGCGGTTTAGCGCCACCACCACTGGCAGGCCGAACTTGCCCATATTCTCGACATGGCGGGCGAGGTTGGAGATGCCGCGCGTCACCGCCGCCACATCTTCCCGCCCAAGGTCAGACTTCGCGACCCCGCCATGCATCTTCAGCGCGCGGACGGTCGCCACAATCACACAGACGGAAGGATTCAACCCGGCCAGACGGCATTTGATATCAAGGAATTTCTCGGCGCCTAGATCGGCGCCGAAGCCCGCTTCCGTCACCACAACATCAGCCAATTTCAGCCCAAGGCGTGTGGCCATCACGCTATTGCAACCATGGGCGATATTCGCAAACGGCCCGCCATGCACCAGCGCGGGAGAACCCTCAATGGTTTGCACCAGATTGGGCGCGAAAGCGTCACGCAGCAGCGCCGCCATGGAACCATCCGCCTTCACATCTGATGCGGTGATCTGCTTTCCATCGCGCGTTTGCCCCACCACCATGCGGCCCAGGCGTTCTTGCAAATCCGGCAAATCGCGGGCGAGGCAAAACACCGCCATGACTTCGGAGGCGACCGTGATGTCAAACCCATCCTCACGCGGGAAGCCATTGGCGACACCGCCAAGCGAGGAATTGATCGCACGCAAAGCACGGTCATTCATGTCTATCGCACGGCGCCAGGAAATGCGGCGCGCATCCAGGCCAAGTTCATTGCCCCAATAGATGTGATTATCCAGCATGGCCGCCAGCAGGTTATTGGCGCTGGTGATGGCGTGGA
Source organism: Roseomonas sp. (assembly GCA_020249285.1). Lineage (GTDB taxonomy): Bacteria > Pseudomonadota > Alphaproteobacteria > Acetobacterales > Acetobacteraceae > Neoroseomonas. Next base: position 120,930 of record JADCFX010000032.1, read on the forward strand.
AATCGCCGGTGAAATGCAGATTGATATCTTCCATCGGCAGCACCTGCGCATAGCCGCCGCCCGTCGCCCCCCCCTTCACGCCAAAGCAAGGGCCAAGGGATGGTTCACGCAGGCAAATCATGGTGCGCGTGCCGAGCGCATTCAAAGCATCGCCAAGGCCAACCGTGGTGGTGGTTTTGCCCTCACCAGCCGGCGTTGGGTTGATGCCCGTCACCAGCACCAAGGCGCCATCCGGCTTGTCTGCCTGGGCGCAGATGAAATCCAGCCCGATCTTGGCTTTGTATTTGCCGTAGGGTTCCAGCGCATCGGCGGGAATGCCGGCCCGCGCGGCGATATCCGCAATCGGCTTCAACGTCGCGGCGCGCGCGATATCAAGATCTGTGGCCATGTCATTTCCCCCCGGATGCTCAACCTCGCATCGCCACGTCGGGGGCAGGCTGTCAAGGGCGCGGGGCGCGAAACCGGTCCAGATAGGCCGCGCGATGGGCATAGGCGCCAATATGCGCCACCGGCATATCGGTCAGCGCCCAAATGCCGTTGCCGGGCAATGCCAGCCAGCGCAGGCAAAAGGCGTAGTCTTCAGAAACAAAACCCTCATCCAGAGTCATTTCATCGAAAAACGCCCAGTATTCGCCCTCCGCGCCCAATTGGCGGAAGCTTTCCGATTTGCGGCGCGCGACGCTGCCACTCGCGATCAGTTTTTCAAAAGCGGTCCGCGCAATCAGGATGCAGCCGAAGCCAATGCGATTGACGCGCAACAACCCGTTGCGGATCACCGGGTCTGCGGCATCGGGTTCGATATTGAAGTTCCGCGACAGCGCATTCAGCCGCGCAAGGTCAGGCGGGCCTTCCGGCGCGGTGCGCGCCGCTTCGGCAAAGCGCGTAATGTCAAAATGCCGCAGTGGGCAGGCAAGGCCAATCACCTCATGCCCTGTGCGCAACAGCCGCGTGATGGCGCCCCTGGGCACGCCAATATCGGAATCGAGAAACAGCAAATGGGTGAAATCGCCGCGCGCCAGGAACATGCTGGCCAGGATATGGCGCGCACGCGTCACATAGGCGCCATCATAGTTGAACCAATCCGCGCCATGCCCGGCATCGCGTAATTCATTCACCATGTTGACGATGGAAAGCGTGGTTTCCACCTGCATGGTGCTGGCGATGGTCGGCGTGGCGATGAAAACCTTCATGCCGCCGCGGGCAGGGCCTCAGCCAGCGCTTCGCGAAAAATGGCCATGGCGCGCTGCATGTCTTCGGGCGTCAGTGCACCAATTGCGCCAATGCGCATAGTGGGTTCGGCCGTGTTCCAGAAATTGCTGATCAGCACACCGCGCGCCTTCAAAGCCTCCACATAGCGCGGAAAATCAAAGCGCGGATCGGCGGGCTGATGCACCGTGACAATGATCGGCCCCTGTTCTTCGCGCACCACATAGGGCTTGATGCCCATGGCGACGAAACCGTCATAAAGCGTATCGGCATTGACACGATACCGCGCATGGCGCGCCTTCTGCCCGCCTTCTTTCTCAAACAAATCAAGCGCCACATCGAAAGCCGCTAAAGCCTGCACCGGCGGCGTGAAGCGGAAGGAACCAAAGCCCGCGCGCTCCGCATGGGTCAGCACATCGGCCAGATCAAAGCACCAGGACCCCGCCTGCCCGGCACGCGCCTTGATGCTATCAATCCGCGCCACCGCAAAGCCAATGCCCGGCATGCCTTCCAAGCACTTGCCCGACGTGAACATCAGCGCATCGCATTCAGGATGCTCGGCCATGCAGAAAGGCAGCGCGCCAAAGGCGGAAACCGCATCCATGATCATGCGCCGCCCGGCGTTGCGCACCGCGCGCCCAATACCCGCCGCATCATTCACAATGCCGCTGCCAGTTTCGCTATAGACGAAGGAGACATGGCTGATCGTGGGATCAGCAGCGAGCACCGGGGCGATATCTTCTTCGCGCGCGCCACGCGTATCGGGCAGGTCGAGCGTCACCACATCGCGCCCAATTTCACGCGCAATGCGTTCCATGCGCGATGCATAGGAACCATTCATCGGGATCAGCAGCTTACCATCCGGCGGCACCAGGCTTCTGATCGCCGCTTCCATCATGAAATGCCCGCAGCCTTGCAGCGGCAGCGTCACATGCTCCCCCGCAATGCCGCCCGCGATATCGCGCACGCGCTCTCGAATGCGCGCATAAGTCGGGCGGAAGCCGTGATCCCAAGGCGCGATATCCTGGGCCATGGCGGCGCGGGTTTCGGGGCGGGTCTGCACAGGACCGGGAATGAGCAACATCATGCCGCAAGCCATGCCAGACCCATCAGGCGATGAAAACCCCTGCAATTTCCCGCCGCAGCTTTTCACGGATGGCGGCGGCGAAGGCTTCGTAATCCGTGCAATGCATGACGAAGGCGCCGGGCCCGCCAATCACCTCTGCGGCGTAATGCGCCATCAGATCGGGTTCTTCATTCAGCACGGCCAGTGCATTGATCGTGATCCCGGCCGCAACGCCAATATCGCGGATCGGCCCGGGCGGGCGGCCCTGATTATGCGCGCCATCGCCCGAGACATCCAAAACCATCCGCCGCGCCGATTGTGGCCCTAAGGCGAAAAGAGCCAGCGCCGCCGCCATCCCCTCCCCCAACGCGGTCGCGCCTGGCGGCACCAGGCGGGGGAGTGCCTCAATCGCCTCCGCCAGCGCGGCCACATCGGCGGGGCTGGCTAGAACCCGCCAGGGAATGGCAATTTCCTGAGCACGCTCCCCAGACCATAACAGCAAAGCCACGGCTGAAGCCCCTGCCGGGCCGGAAAGCAACGCCGCGGCAATCTCCGCGTCCCGGAAGGCCGCGGCATAGCCGCCGATCATCAGGTCAAACTCCGCCCGATCCACGGAGGATGAGGCATCAACGGCCAAGACCAGGGCAAGATCAACACGCTGCATCCCGCCATTATGCCACAGTCAAACTTGCGCTGCGTCAATAACGGCGCAGCGTCATTGCGGTTATGTTGCGCTTCGAAGACAGGAGGACGCCATGCGAAACCGCAGCATGGGTGAAATGGTTCGCGACCAGAACCCGCTCACCATGGGGCCGGATGCGACCGTGCAGGAGGCCTGCGCGGCCATGCATCGCCGCCATGTGGGCGCCGTGCTGGTGACGGATCCGGCAGGGCTATTGCTTGGCATTTTCACCGGGCGGGATGCGGTGCATTTCCTCTCCCACGGGAAGGACGCCACGGAAATCCGCCTGTCAGACGCCATGACTCGCCACCCGGTCTGTCTGCCGCCCGAGGGCAATGCCATGGATGCGCTGCATATGATGGCTGATGGCGGCTTCAGGCATTTGCCCGTGGTACGCAATGGCAAGGTGATCGGCATCGTCTCCCGCTATGATTTCCGCGCCAAGGAATATGGGCAATTGGACAAGGAAACCGGGTTTTTTGAGTGCATGAGATAGGCTGAAGGCGCCCCACTAGCCCTGCCTCTCCGCCCGACCTAGTCTTGCCGGGACGGAGGAATGACATGCCCGAAAGCCCGATTGATCATAAACTTGCCGCCGAAGCGCGCCTGCCCTTGGCGGGCGTGCGTATTCTGGACCTGACACTCGCCCGCGCTGGCCCCACCTGCGTGCGCCATTTGGCCGATTGGGGCGCCGAGGTGATCCGTGTGGAGCCCCCCGCCAATGCCGATGGCTTCGGTGGTGATCGCGATGGCTATGATTTCCAGAACCTGCACCGCAATAAGCGTTCCATCGCGCTTAATCTGAAATCGCCGGAAGGCAAGGCAGTGCTGATGAAGCTTGCCGCTTCCGCCGATGTTGTCGTTGAGAATATGCGCGTGAAGGTGAAGCACCGCCTTGGCATCGCCTATGAAGATCTGAAGCCGATCAATCCGCGCCTGATCTATGCCTCGATCTCCGGCTTTGGTCAGACTGGGCCTTATGGGGAACGCGCCGGGGTGGATCAGATCGCCCAAGGTATGGGCGGGATGATGACCATTACCGGCGAACCCGGCCGTGGGCCGATGCGCGCGGGCATTCCCTTTGTGGATCTGACTGCGGGGAATTTGCTGGCTTTGGCCGTGATGATGGCGTTGTTTGAACGCGAAAAGACCGGCCAGGGCCGCTATGTGCATACCAGCCTGCTGGAAGCCATGGTGTTCATGCTGGATCTGCAAGCCGCGCGCTGGCTGATGGATGGCGAAATCCCAGGCCAGGCGGGCAATGACCACCCAGTGAATATCCCGATGGGGGTTTTCCCCACCGCCGATAAGCCCATCAATATCGCAGCGTCTTCGCCCAAAATGTGGGCGCAATTCGCCGAAGCACTGGGCCGCAAGGATTGGCTGGATGTCGAGGAATGGAAAACCCTGAAGGGCCGTAGCGCGGACCGGGCGCGCTTGAACCAAACCATCGGCGAAGTGACCAGCACCAAGCCCAGCGAATATTGGATTGATTTGCTGGAACGCATCGGCATCCCCTGCGGGCCGATCAATAAGGTGGATCAGGTATTCGCGGACCCGCAGGTGCAACATCTTGCCATGGCAGTGCCGATGACAACACCAAAGCGCGGCCTGACCCATGTGGTGGGCACCGCGATCAATTTGGAAGGGATTGAAAGCAGCGTGCGACGCATCCCGCCCCGGCTTGGCGAACATTCCGCCGAAATTCTGCAACAGGCCGGCTATGGCGCCGCCGAAATTGAGCAATTGCGCGCGCTTGGCGTGATCAGCGAGGGATAAGAAGATGGAATTCGCAGACGGCAAGATTCTGGCCGACATCAAAGACGGCGTTGGCCGCATTACCTTCAACCAGCCCGAAAAACGCAATGCCATGTCGGTTGCCATGTGGGATGGCATGGGTCAGGCTTTGGATGTGTTCACAGCGGATGCCTCTGTCCGCTGCGTGGTGCTGACCGGCGCGGGGGACAAGGCGTTCGTTTCCGGCGCTGATATCAGCCAATTCGATAAAATCCGTTCGGATGCCGATGCGCAAAAGGAATATGGCCGGCAGACAGCCGTTGGGCGCTTGAAGCTGGCCACCTATGCCAAGCCGGTGATCGCGGAAATCCGCGGCTTTTGCATGGGCGGTGGGCTTGGCATTGCCATGTCCTGCGATATCCGCATCGCGGCCGAGGGCAGCCAATTCGGCATTCCGGCGGCGAAGCTTGGCATCGCTTACGGCTTTGACATGGTGAAGCACTTGGTTTCTCTGGTGGGCCCAGCGCATGCCCATATGATCCTCATGACCGGGGAACGCTTTGATGCGAAGGAGGCAGAGCGTGTTGGCCTGATCAATAAGGTGGTCCCGGCAGAACAATTGGCGGCGGAAGTCGCCAAACTGACCGCGACGCTGGCGCAAAACGCGCCTTTGTCACTTTTCGCCAATAAGCGCACCGTCCAGGCAGTATTGCAGGACAAGGCGGACCGCGACATGGCGGCGATCCAGGCTGATTTGAACGCCTGTTTCGACAGCGCCGATTACAAGGAAGGCCGCAAAGCCTTCATGGAAAAGCGCAAGCCTGCCTTCCAGGGGCGGTGATGCGCTGCTTGCCGGGGCCACCCAGGCTGGGTGGTTCCCGGCTTGCGGTAAGTTTAACCAAAGGTAAGTTGAACCCAGCCGGCAGCACGTTATGTAAGTGACGCCGGTAACCCCCAAGCCCAGGACGCCCAGACCCGCCATGGACGACGCCCTGCCCCCGATTGCCGGGAACCACCAGCACGCACCCATTTCCCGCCTGATTGCGGAGGTGGTGGAACGCTGCCCGGGGGAACGCATCTCGCTTGGCGAAATGGCCGAGGCTTTCGGGGACCGCGCCTTTGGCCTGTTGATCTTGATGCTGTGCTTGCCGGGGCTTTTGCCTGGCATGGCCTCCATTTTCGGGACGCCCATGCTGATACTCGGCGTGCAAATGGGGCTTGGCTTTCGCAAGCCCAAACTGCCGGGCTTTCTTGCGCGGCAAAGCCTGAAGCGCACCGATGTGATGCGGCTTTCGACCGGGTCTTCCAAATGGCTTTCCCGGGTAGAACGCTATGTCAGGCCGCGCCCTGGCCCCTTCACCAATAACACCGCTGATAAGGTGGTAGGCTGGCTCACCGCCTATGCGGCGCTCATGCTGATCCTGCCCGGGCCTGGCACCAATGGCCCGCCGGCTTTTGGCACCATCGTCATGTCGCTTGGCGTAGTGGAGAATGACAGCAAAGTGGTTGGCATTGGCATTCTGGTGACGATCCTGGCCAATATCTTTGCGACCGGCGTGCTGGTGGCCATTGCCTGGTTTGGCATTGAGGCACTCGGCTACGTGATTTGATGTCAAGAACGCTGGACAGATCAGCGCGGGCTGACTAGCCTTCCCTCATGCTTCGGTGGCCCGAAAGGGCTTAAACGGGAACGCGCGAGACGGTGAAACCCACCGCCAGTCCGCGGCTGCCCCCGCAACTGTAGGCGACTATATCTGCCCATAGGCCATTGCGCATCAGCGTGAGAAGGCGGGCAGATGGAGAGAAATCTCCGGGTCGTGAGCCAGGAGACCGGCCGATGCATAGTTGTCTCGCGCGTATCGGGCGGGGTGCACCGATGCAACGGACCAAAGCTGTGCGGGCGCGCCCGTGCAGCCCCGTCTGCGAACAGCGTAGGAAATGCCCCAGGGCCGCAAGGCTTTGGGGTGCGATGACACCTATGCTCGGAGTAATGCCGGATGAAACACCGGATTCTCGCGTTATTGGCGCTTGCCCCCTTTGCCCCTGCCTGGGCGCAAACGGCCAGCATCCCTGAAACCATTGTGACAGCCACAAGGATACCCACCCCGCAGGAACGCCTGCCGGCAGCGACCACGGTGATTGATCGGCAGATCATCGAAGAACGCGGGTATGTCACGCTGGCCGATGCGCTGGTGAGCGTGCCGGGATTTCGGATTGTGCAGAATGGCGGTCTTGGCCAGCAATCATCCGGCTTCATGCGCGGCACCAATTCCAACCATGTGCTGGTGTTGCGTGATGGCGTGCCCATGAATGACGCAAGCGAACCCAATGGCGCCTTCAATTTCGGCAATACATTGCTGGGTGATATTGAACGCATTGAAGTGGTGCGTGGCCCTGTTTCCGCAGTTTATGGCACATCCGCGATTGGTGGTGTGATCAACCTCATCACGCGCCGCGCACCCACGGATCGGCAGGCGCAACCCTATGGCGAGCTTGCCGGCGGCACCAATTACACCGCGCGCGGTGTGGCCGGCGTTGCGGGCACCATCGGCAACACTGATTACGGCGTGACGGGGCAGAGCCTTTCGACGCGCGGATCAAATGCCGTGGCGCCGCGGTTTTACAATAATCAGGGCGAGCGCGATGGGCTGCGTTCAGCAGTGATTACCGCACGCGGCGGCGTCAATCTCGGCGAAACCGCGCCTGCAAATGTGCTAGGAATGACGCGCCTTGATGGCTTGGTGACCATGCGCGAGAATCGCTTCGGCCTTGATAGCGTGCCGCGTGATGACCCAAATTACAGCGGCGATGATCGCAATTGGATGGGCTTTCTTCGGAGCGCGACTGAATTATTCGGGGGTGATTGGACCACGGGCCTAACGCTTTCCGCCACCGAGGATCGTCGGCGCTACACCAATTGGCGTGATAGCCTGAGCACCAGTACCGCCGATGATCTCTATCGCGGCCGGCGGGAAAGGCTTTCCTGGGACAATACCGTCAGGCTTCCAGATTTCGGTGTCCTCTCCGCCAATAATCTTGTCTTTGGTGCGGGGTCGGAAGTCGAATCCGCTTTCACCAAATCAATCCAGAGCGGCTTCCGTCAGGATGTGGACAAATCGCAGCGTAGTGCATTCGCCTATATCGGCACGCAGCATCGGCTTTGGGATCGGCTGGATGTAACCACCGCTCTCCGCCAGGACGCGCCGGATGATTTTGATGGTGCCACCACCTGGCGAATCGGTGGGGTTCTTAGCCTGCCGGAGGTTGCTTCGCGCCTGATTGCCTCAGGCGGAACTGCTTTCAAGGCACCTTCCGTCTATCAGCGCTTTGGCATCAATAACTTTGGTTTCAAGGGCAATCCCGATTTGCGCCCGGAAGACGCCACCGCCTGGGAAGCCGGGATTGAAACCGATATCGCGCAAAACCTGACCGTGAGCGCGCTTTACTTTGAAAGCCGCATCCGCAACCTGATCAATTTTACGCCGAGTTTCTCGAGCTATGAGAACGTCGCTCGCGCGCATATCCAGGGCGGTGAGTTCGGCGTGAATTGGCGGCTTTCAGATAGTTTCTCTACCCGCGCTGCCTGGACCGTCCAGGAAGCCCGTGATGAGGCGAAAGACACGCCCCTCGCCCGCCGTCCACGCAATAGCGCGAGCTTATCGCCGCGCATCGCGCCCAAAGTGGATTGGGTGGATGTGCCCAATGCGCGGCTGATTATCGCGCCGGAATTCATCTATGTCGGCAGGCAATGGGATTACATCTATCCCGACAATGCTGGCTTCGGCAGCAATGGTTACAATGATGAAGGCTTCGTCTTCAACATGACCGCATCACTCCCCGTCACGCAGCAAATCACCGCCTTCATCGAAGCGCGCAACCTGGGCAATCGGCGCTACGAACCCGCCAATGGTTTCGTCATTCCGGGCCGCAGCGCAATTCTTGGCATGCGGGGCGTTTTTTAAAGGCGTGCGGGGTTAGCCCCGCGTCGCCCCCGGCACCCACAGCACATCGCCGGCGCCATTACCATTGAGTCGCCGTGCCAAGACAAAAAGATGATCCGATAGCCGGTTCAAATAGCGGATCACGGCGGGGTTCACTTCCTCCGCCGCCGCCAAGGCGACCACCAGGCGCTCCGCGCGCCTGGTGACGGTGCGCGCCACATGCGCCGCCGCCGCCCCGGCAGAACCGCCGGGCAGCACGAAGGATTTCAGCGCCGGCATTGCGCTATTCATTTCCGCCAATTCCGCTTCCAGCCGCGCCGATTGTGTATCCGCCACGCGCAGCCGCGCCCCCGCTTCACCGGGCACGCAAAGATCAGCGCCGATGTCGAAAAGATCATTCTGGATGCGCGCCAGCATCGCATCTGCTTCCGCGTCTTCCTGCGCATGCAGGCGAAGCACCCCTATCGCGGCATTCGCCTCATCCACCGTGCCATAGGCTTCCACACGCAAAGCGTCCTTGCGCACCCGCGCCCCATCGCCGAGCGAGGTTTCGCCACCATCGCCGCCGCGCGTCATAATCACATCAAGCTTCACCATCATTCAATTCCTATAAAAGTTTCGCATCGCCTCAGCGCCGCTCAGTTGCAAGGCGGAAATGCACCGCCGTGGTGATGCTGCCCGCCACCGGAACCCCCGCGCGCTGCGCCGGGCGAAAGTGCCAATCGCGCACCGTTTTGACCGCCTCAGCATCCAGGGCGCTGAAGCCAGAGCTTTCCAGGATGCGCACATCCACAACCCGCCCATTTGGATCAACCAGCAATTCAACGCGCACCACGCCTTGTTCACCGCGGCGGCGGCTGGCTTCCGGGTAATTGGGACGGCGGTTGCGCGCTGCATCCAAGGCTTCCGGCGGCGAGGTGCGACCTTCCAGCGTGAAGCTTTCCATCCCTTGCAGCGCCGCATTCAGCCGTACCGGCTGAGGTGCCGCCGTTTGCGGCGCGCTTCGCTGCGGCGGGGGGCGGCGTTCCGGCGGTGCCTCGGCTACCTCGCGCGGTGGTTCTGGGGGCTTCTCGGCCAATTCGGGTGGCGGTTCCGCAACCGGCGCTGGGGGCGGAGGCGGCGGCAGCATCACCTCAGCCAGATCCACAGGCGGCGGGGGCGGTGGGGGCGGCGCCGCAGCAACAGCAGGCGGTGGCGGCATTGGCGGTGGAGGCGGCGGCACTTCAGGCGCCGGCGGCACGGCGGCAAGTTCTGGCGGCGCGGCTGGGGATTCCACCATCCCAACTTCCGGCGCGCTATCATAAATCACCGCAACACCCTGCGCTTCCGCCTGGTCACCGGAAAGCTCCGCTGGCGCCGGCCACAGGATTAGCAGCGCGGCAATCACCCCATGCAGCGCAACCGACGCAAACAGCCCAAAGCCGCGCGGCGCTGCCTTCACAGCACCGGCACCCCCTGCTGCTTCGCCTTGGCTTCGGGTTCGACATGAATGGTGATGATCGCACCTTCAAGCTCCGCCTTCAGCGCAGCCTCGATCCGGTCACAAATCTCATGGCTTTCACGCACGCTCATGTCGCCCGGCACCACCAGATGGAATTCCAGAAAAGTGTGCCGCCCGGCATGACGCGAACGCAAATCATGCGCCTCAATCGCGCCAGATGCCTGTTCGGCCACAATGCGCCGGATGCGTTCCATGGTGGCGGGCGGCACGGCTTCATCCATCAGCCCGCCGACACTCTCGCGCAGCAGCTTGCCCCCGGAGAAAAGGATATTCACCGCCGTCAGGGCCGCCAGCAACGGATCCAGCCACAAAATGCCAGTCAGCGCGACCAGCCCAACGCCCACCAGCACGCCAACCGAGGTCACCACATCCGACCATAAATGCCGCGCATCGGCCATCAGCGCCGGGGAGCGTAAGGCCTTGCCGCGTCGGGTCAGAAAAAACGCCCAAACGGCGTTGATACCACTCGCCACCGCCGCCACCGCCAGGCCGATACCCGCCTGCTCAGGCGCGCGCGGTGCCAGATAAGCCGCCCAGGTCTCATGCAAAATCAGCAGCGCCGCCACGATGATCAGCGTGCCTTCCAGAACGGCCGAAAAATACTCAGCCTTGGAATGGCCATAAGGGTGGTTGGCATCCGCCGGCAGGGCGGATAACCGCACCGCCAGCAGGGCCGCCATGGCCGCGGCGACATTCACAATGCTTTCCAGCGCATCGGCGTAAAGCGCGACCGATCCTGTGACCCACCAGGCAATCGCCTTGAGTGCGAGAACAGCCACCGCAACCACTACGCTTCCCGCAGCGATCCGCGCGGCGCTGGATTGCCGAGGCTCAACCATGGCGGGGGTTTACCCCGTTACGCCTAGACCGAGAAGTACTTTGCCCGCGGATGATGCAGCACAATGGCGCTGGTGGATTGCTCCGGGTGAAGTTGCCATTCATCGCTGAGTGATACGCCAATGCGCTCAGCGTCCAGTAGCCGCAGTAGCCCTTCCTGATCCTCAAGCTTCGGGCAGGCCGGGTAGCCAAAGGAATAGCGCCCGCCGCGATAGCCCTGCTGGAGCATTTTTTCGATGTCGCGTTCATCCTGATTGGCAAAACCCCATTCGGCGCGGATGCGCTTATGGACATATTCCGCCAGCGCTTCCGCCATTTCTACCGAAAGCCCGTGCAGATAAAGGTAATCCTGGTAGCGGTTCTCCTCGAACCAGACACGCGCGATATCGGACGCCTTCTGGCCCATTGTCACCACTTGCAGGCCGATCACATCACGCGCGGCGGGGCCATCATCCACGTCGCGCACGAAATCAGCGATGCAATCACCATCTTCCTTGGGCTGGCGCGGCATATTGAAGCGGCAAACTTCCGTCATGCCATCCTCCGCGAACAGGATCAGATCATTGCCCTGCCCCGCGCATTTCCAATAACCATAAATGGCCTGCGGCTTCAGGATATTTTGTTCTTCCGTGATGGTCAGCATGCGTTTCAGCACCGGGCGCAATTCCTGCTTGGCCCAGCCAAGGAAATCGTCGAGCGACCGGCCCGCCTTCCGGAAACCCCATTGGAATTGATATAGACTGCGTTCATTGATGAAGGGCACCAGCGCCTTGGGGGCAGCTTCCAAAACCCGTGCGCCCCAGAAGGGCGGTGTTGGCACAGCGCTTTCTGCCGCCACACGACGGCGGCGGGTTTGCGCGTATTTCACATCAAAGGGGGCGAAGCCACGCGGATCTGCGGTGCCGAGCGTGCGCTTTTCATTGCGCGCCTTGCCGGAACGCTTGGTTTGCAGCGCGGCCAGATAATCATCAAAGCCATTGCCCATGACCTTGTCCATCAGGTGCAGGCCATCAAAAGCATCGCGTGCATAGGCGACACGGCCGGAAGCATAGGCACGCACGCAATCATCTTCCACGTAATTGCGGGTCAGCGCAGCACCGCCTAGCAGCACGGGAATATCCACGCCCTGGCGCGACATTTCTTCCAGATTTTCGCGCATGACGACGGTTGATTTCACCAACAAACCAGACATGCCGATGGCATGCGCCTTATGTTCGCGCGCGGCATTCACAATTTCAATCAGTGGCACCTTGATGCCCAGATTGACCACGCGATAGCCGTTATTGGTCAGGATGATATCCACTAAATTCTTGCCGATATCATGCACATCGCCCTTCACCGTGCCCAGCACGATGGTGCCCTTTTCCTGGCCTTCCACCCTTTCCATATAGGGTTCCAGATAGGCCACGGCGGTTTTCATCGTCTCAGCTGATTGCAGCACGAAGGGAAGCTGCATCTTGCCGGCGCCGAATAATTCGCCAACAACCTTCATGCCATCCAGCAAAACATCATTGATGATGGAAAGCGGTGCGATGCCCTTGGCCAAGGCATCGGCCAATTCATCATCCAGCCCCTTGCGGTCGCCATCAATAATGCGGTCCTTCAAGCGGCCTTCAACCGTCTCAGCGCGCTTCTTCGCCGTGGCATCAGCGGCTTTGCGTCCGCTGAAAAGCTCCAGCATCTTTTGCAGCGGATCATAATTCTCCGTGCGGCGATCATAGATCAAATCCTCCGCAACCTTCACTTCCTCGGGCGGGATCTGATGCAAAGGCTTGATCTTGGAGACATGCACAATCGCGCCCGTCATGCCCGCCTTCACGGCATGATCCAGAAACACGCTGTTCAGCACATGCCGCGCGGCGGGGTTGAGCCCGAAGGAGATATTGGAAAGCCCAAGAATGATCTGAATTTCGGGAAATTCATCCCGGATCATGCGAATGCCCTCAAGCGTCCATAGGCCAAGCTTGCGGTCATCCTCATTACCGGTCGCGACCGTGAAGGTCAGCGGGTCAATCATCAAATCAGATTGCGCAAGCCCATGCTTGTCGCAGGCAAATTCCACCAGGCGGCGCGCGATGCGCAGCTTATCTTCGGCGGTTTTTGCCATGCCCACTTCATCAATGGTCAGCGCAATCACCGCCGCGCCGAATTTGCGCGCCAGGATCATACGATCTTCGGCGGCTTTCTCGCCTTCTTCGAAATTGATCGAATTGATGATGGGCTTGCCGCCATGCAGCTTGAGTGCTGCTTCAATCACCGGGGTTTCGGTGGAATCAATCACCAAGGGCCCATTCACGCTGCTGGTGAAGCGGCGAATCACCTCGGTCATTTCCGCCATTTCATCGCGCCCGACAAAGGCGGTGCAGATATCAAGGCTGTTTGAGCCCTCCGCCATTTGTTCGCGGCCCATCGCCACACAGCCATCCCAATCGCCCGCTGCCTGGCGTTCGCGCCACGCCTTGGACCCATTGGCATTGCAACGCTCACCGATGGAAAAATAGGAGTTTTCCTGGCGCAAAGCCGTTGCGCCATAGAGGGAGGCGACGGATGGCACCCAATGAAATTTGCGCTTGATCGGCGCCGGGCGATGCGCGGCACCGCCAAGCTTGCGCAGCATGGCATCAAGCGCTGCGATATGCGGCGTGGAAGTGCCGCAGCAGCCGCCAATCAGGTTTAAACCATCTTCGACAACAAAGCGTTCCATCCAGGCGGCGAGTTCTTCCGCGCCCAAAGGATAATGCGTTTTGCCATCCACCAATTCCGGCAGGCCGGCATTGGGCTGGCAGGAAATCAGCCCCGGCCAGTTTTGTGAAAGCCAGCGCACATGCTCCGCCATTTCCTGCGGCCCGGTGGCGCAATTCAGCCCCATCAGCGGTACATCCAAGGCATTCACAACAGTTGTGGCGGCGGCGATATCGGGGCCAACCAGCAGCGTGCCGGTGGTTTCCACCGTCACCTGCACAAAGATCGGAATGTCAGACCCCGCCGCCTTGCGCGCGATTTTCGCGGCATTCACGGCGGCCTTGATGAAAAGCGTGTCCTGATTGGTTTCCGTCAGCAGCGCATCCGCACCGCCGGCAATCAGGCCACGGCATTGTTCCACCAGCGCCGCTTCCAGCGCGTCATAGGTGATATTGCCAAGGCTTGGCAGCTTGGTGCCCGGGCCGATATCACCCACCACCCAGCGATGCCGGCCATCGGCGAAGTCCTCAGCCGCTTCGCGCGCCAATTCCACTGAAAGCTTGTTGATTTCAAAGGCGCGTTCTTCAAGTTCAAATTCGCCAAGCGTCACTGGCGAACCACCGAAGCTATTGGTCAGCACCATATCGGCGCCGGCTTCGTAATAGCCGCGATGAATGTCGCGCACGATGTCGGGGCGCGAAAGGTTCAAGACCTCCGTGCAATTTTCCTTGCCCCAGTAATCGCGTTCAACCTCCAAAGTCAGGGCCTGCACGCGGCTGCCCATGCCACCATCACAGAGCAAAACGCGGTCACGAAGGGCGTCGAGAAGATGCGGGCGCGCCATGGGGAAACCTTCAGGATACGGGGGTGGAAACGGAAAGCGGCAGGCGTTCGGCGGACCAGAGTCTCAGCGTCAAGCCAGCGGGAATGGTGCTAACGCGCGGCGCGGTGCAGCCTGCGCCACCCAGCCAGCCCGCCATCGCGGCATCATCAAAACCTGGCCAGCGATGGGCGTAGCGGTTGAGCAGATCGGCACGGTCATGCGGCGCCAAATCCAAGATCAACAGCCGCCCGCCGGGGCGCAAAACACGCGCAGCTTCGGCCAAAGCCGCGGCAGGGTCTTCCGCGTAATGCAGCACCATATGCAGTGTCACGGCATCAAAGCCGGCATCAGGCAAAGGCAGCCGATACATATCCGCCTGCCGCACGGCGATATGCGCGAGGCCACGTTCCGTGAGACGGCTGCGCGCCAGCGCCAACATCTCGCGCGAGGCATCAATGCCCAGCCCTTCTTCGATGCGCGGTGCCAGCCGTTCCAGCACACCGCCCGTGCCACAGCCGATATCAAGCAAGCGCCCCAGCCGCCCCGCCGGCAGGGCTTGCAGCAGGGCGGTTTCAAGCGCCTCGGCCGGCAGGCCAAGGGCGCGGGTTTCATCCCAATCCGCGCCATGGCTGCGGAAACTATCGGAGGCAATGCGCGCACGCTCAGCGGCCAGCCGCGCAGCGGCGCGACGATCCGCCGCCAGCAAAGGGTCTGATTCCGGCAGGCGCGCCAGGATATGGCGGGCCAGATCAGCCTCCGGCGCCATTTGGAACCAGGCATTGGCGCCTTCCGGCGTGCGGGTCAGCAGGCCGGCTTCGACCAGAAGCTTCAGATGGCGGGACAGCCGGGGCTGGGATTGGCCGAGAATCGCCACCAATTCCGTGACGCACCAGGCGCCACGGGCGCATAACGCCAGCAGCCTCAGGCGCGTTGGCTCCGCTGCGCCGCGCAATTGGGACAGAACATCCTGCATGGGCTTTACATAGACATAAACATATTCTTATGTCTAGTGCCCGATGCGCGAAGGTGGGATCACCGAGGCGCTGAATGGGCCACTCATTTAGGCTGCTACCATGGCTTGGTCACTTGATGCCCGCATACCCGTCCACCTGCTAACGCCGGGTGAAACCCCAGGGCCGGGGATGGCTTTGCTTGCCGAGGCGCCGGCTGAGGTTTCAGCACCCGCCATGGCGGTCTTCACCCTTGAAGGCGCCCATGCGCCAGCCTGCGCCTGTTGCGGCGCACGCGGGCCGGTGGCCGAAGCGCTGGACCGGCTATTTCTTGGCCGGGTGCGGGGCGAGTTCCCCTGGTTCACCGCCATCGCCGCCCTGCCCCGCAGCGCTGAGGCTGCGGAGGCGATCAGGCGCACGCTGCGCGAAGATCAGGCCAGCAGCGCAAGGTTTCGGCTAACGATTCAGGGAGCGGGCATGTCGAACTTGCTATGCTCGACCTTGTTGCCGTAGTGCCAACCTAGCCCTCAATCCGCCGGCAGCGTCTTCTCACCCTCACCCAGGCTGCGCTGCATCGTCACCACATCCACCCAGCGGCCGAATTTCATGCCCACCGCGCGCATGGTGCCGATATGGCGAAAGCCAAGCGAAACATGCAGCCCGATGGACCCGACATTTTCCGAATCGCCAATCACCGCCAGCATTTGCCGGAAGCCTGCCGCTTCCGCACGCGCAATCAATTCAGCCACCAGCGCCTTGCCCACCCCCTGCCCGCGCACATCATCGCGGACATAAATCGAATTCTCGACCGTGAAGCGATAGGCGGAACGCTCCCGGAAGGCGCTGTAATAGGCATAGGCCAAAATCTCCCCCGCCTCACCTTCCGCGACCAGCCAGACATTGCCTGGCCCGGCCAGCACTTTCTTCATGCGCTGAGCTATATCGGCCTCATCAGGCGGCACTTCTTCAAAAGTGCCGGCACCATGCAGCACGTGATGCGCATAGATCGCGGTAATGGCGGGCAGATCGGCGGGGGTGGCTTCGCGAATCCGCATATCTCAGCCCCCGATCCCCAAGGAAGCCGCCAGCGCTTGCGCCGCCGCCAACACAGCACGGTCACGCCCCGGTGCGCCCACCAGGGAAAGCCCAACCGGCGCGCCGGCCACCTTGCCCGCGGGGATGCTCACCTCCGGCAAGCCGCAGAAGCCGGCAATGGCCGTGACCCCCATGGTGCGTTCGCGCACCTTATTTTGTTCGGCCAGCGATGAGGCCAAAAGCGGCGCCGGTGCAGGGGAAGTGGGGTAGATCATCAACGCGCCACCGCCGAGCAACGCATGGAAGCGCGCCTGCGCCACACGGCGGAAGGCTCGGCCGGCAGCGGATTTCGCCGGGTCCATGGCGGCGGCGGTATCGAAACGCTCCTTCACGCCGGGGCCGAATTTCGGATTGGTCGCGGCGATCCAAGGGCCGAGTGCCGTCCAGGCCTGTTCGGCCTGGGCACAGCGGAAATGTTCATAGAAAGCGTCCAGGCCCTCGGGCGCCACATGGGTCACCAGCGCGGGGCCAAACAGCGCCTCGGCCGCCTTCAAGGCGGGCATCAGCGCGGCCACGGTTTCGGGTTCCGCATTGGCCCAGGCTTCGGCTACCGAAATCAGCGGGCCAGCCGCGCCAGCACCGCCCGGCGGCAACAGCACATCGCCAACCCGGCGCATCATGGCCGCACTTTGGGCAAACCAACCTGGCGTGTCGTAATCCGGCCCCAGCGGGCAGGCGCCGGTCAGGCTGATGGCGCCCCAACTCGGCCGAATGCCGAAAACGCCGCAATAGGAAGCGGGGATGCGCACGGAACCGCCGGTATCCGACCCCAGGGCGAAATCTACCAGGCCCGCCGCAGCGGCGGCAGCCGAACCGCAGGAAGACCCTCCGGGGAAACGATCCGGCGCGGCGGGGTTTTTCGGCGTGCCCTGCCAGACATTCTCGCCGGTCAGGCCATAGGCCAATTCAACGGTCTTGGTCTTGCCGGTCAGCGAAGCACCCGCCTGCAACAATTGCGTGATCACCACAGCATCGCGGATTGCCGGCGCATGGGTTGCCGCCCAATCGGGATTGCCATAGCCGGTGACGGTGCCCGCCACATCGAACAAATCCTTGGCAGCAAAGCTGAGACCTGCGAGCGGGCCGGAAGCGGCACCTGCGCGTATGGTGCGCTCCCCCGGAATGAAGGCGCCAACGCTATCTTCGGTCATGCCAAGTTCCCCTTGCAAAACATCCGCCGCAAACTGCGACGGGGGCAGGACAGAGGCAAGGGCAAAAAAAGCGGGACGCGGGGGCAGGCCGGTCCCTACACATTAGGCTTGAGAACTGACGGCCTAGCCTCCTGTTCGGAGGTCCGGCGCCTTATTGATCAGGTAAGGTCGAGCAAAGCCGCCTTCACGCTCAGCGCCGCGATACCCGCCGCCACAAAGGCCGCGGGTTCGCCAAAGCGCTTCGCCACGACATAAGCCACACCAGCAAAAATCAGCGCCCAACAGCCAATTTCGCCAAGACTTGGATTGATGGCCATGACACCCTCCACGTAATGGAGAAAGTCTAACGCTCAAGCCATTAATGTCCAGTCATTTCTCAGCCACGCGAAACTGCCTCCTCGCGGAAACTGGCCAGGGATCGGCGCGGGCTGCCATCCGGGCCAAAATTTGCGCTATCGAGCCAGGCGGCGATGGCATCGCGACGGGCCGGCCATTCTTCGGCAATCATCGAAAACCACGCCGTATCCCGCCGCCTGCCCTTCACCACCAAATGGGCGCGATGCGTGCCCTCATAAGTAAAGCCAAGCCGGGCAGCGGCGCGGCGCGATGGCATATTCAGCGCATTGCATTTCCACACCAGCCGCCGATAGCCCAGATCATCCATGGCATGGCGCATCAGCAGAAACATCGCTTCCGTGGCCGCGCGCGTACGCTGCATGCGGGGTGAGAACCAGATATTGCCAATTTCGATATCCGCATGGGCGGGGGCAATCTGCATCAACGTCAGCCAACCATCCACCGTGCCAGTCCGATGCGGGCGGATGGCCCAGGCGATTGGGTCATGGGTTGCAGCAAACCCCGCGACATGGGCGCGCATGGCCGCCGCATCGCGAAACGGCCCATAGCCCATATAGGCCCAGCCTGCGCCGCTGGTGTCGCGTTCCGCCGCGCGCCAAAGGTCTTCAGCGTGGCGGATATGGAGCGGTTCAAGATCAACCGATTGCCCCTTATGCGGAATGCGCGCCGGCAGGGGACGCGGCGTGGCATCCACCAGCGGGCCGAGCGGAGGTTCGGTGGCGGGGTCCCAGGGGACACCTTCGGGCAGGTTTTCCATGCTTCCACATGAAACAGACCATGCAGGCCTTGCAAGCGCTGATTGCCGGTTGCGCGCCGCGCCGCGCCGCCGCAAAACTGCGCGCATGAACACGGCCCCTTCCCCCGCCCCCGCCATCCCCGCCGCCTATTTCAGGGAACGCGTGACCCATGTGCATCACTGGACGGATCGGCTGTTTTCCTTCCGCTGCACGCGCGACACCGCGCTTCGCTTCCGCGCCGGCGAATTCGCCATGATTGGGCTGATGGTGGAAGGCAAGCCGCTGGTGCGCGCCTATTCCATGGCGAGCCCGACCTGGGATGAGGAATTGGAATTCCTGTCCATCAAGGTGCAGAACGGGCCGCTGACGAGCCGCCTGCAACACATCAAGCCAGGCGATACGGTGCTGATTGGCCGCAAGCCCACCGGCACTTTGGTGACGGATAACCTGCTGCCAGGACGGAGCCTTTGGATGCTGGCCACCGGCACGGGCCTCGCCCCCTTCCTTAGCCTGACGCGTGAGCCCGATGTCTATGAACGCTACGGCACCGTGGTGGTGGCCCATACCGTGCGGCAGGTAGCCGAATTGGCGTATCGGGAGATGTTCGAACGCGATCTGGCGCAGCATGAATTCCTGGGCGAGATCATCGCCGGTAAGCTCCGCTACTATCCCTCGGTGACGCGGGAGCCCTTCCCGACCCAGGGCCGCATTACGGATTTGATCGAATCGGGGCGGATTTTCAGCGATTTGGCCCTGCCGGCGCTCGACCCTGCCCAGGACCGCGTGATGCTGTGTGGGTCCGAGGCAATGAACCGCGATTGCAAGGCCATGCTGGAAGCCCGCGGCTTTGTGGAGGGGTCCAATAACGCCCCCGGCAGCTATGTGGTGGAAAAGGCCTTTGTGACGAAATAGGCCAGGGCGCTTCCCTGGCGCGATAAAAAAACATTGCGTCATCTGCCTGTCATCCATATGTCACAGTCCGTGAAAACCCGCCCCAGCCTGCCGGGGGGCACCACAAATGGGAGAAGCAAATGACCGGTTCCAAAACCGAAGCGCCCGCGCGGCGCGGTTTTCTGAAGGCGGCTGTCGCCACTGGGGCGGGTGTTGCCGTCCTCGCCACCCCCAATGTCAGCCGAGCGCAGACCACCACGCTGCGCTTCCAGTCCACCTGGCCGCAGCGTGACATTTTCCATGAATTTGCCGGCGATTTCGTCCGCCGCGTGAATGACATGGCGGGCGGGCGCCTGCGCCTTGAGTTACTCGCCGCCGGCGCGGTGGTTGGCGCCTTCCAGCTTCTGGATGCGGTCAGCGCCGGGACGCTGGATGGCGGCCATGGCGTGCCGGCCTATTGGTTCGGCAAGAACAAGGCGTTCTCGCTATTCGGCACCTCCCCGCCCTGGTTCGGCGATGCGAACCAATTGCTCGGCTGGTATCATTATGGCGGCGGCGAAGCGCTCTATAATGAATTGCTGAATGAACATGTGAAGGTGAATGTGGTTTCCTTCATGACCGGGCCGATGCCGACCCAGCCGCTTGGCTGGTTCAAGAATGTGATCGAGCGTCCGGAACAACTGCGCGGCCTGAAGTATCGCACCGTGGGCCTGGCGGCGGATTTGTTTGCGGAACTCGGTGCCGCCGTGGTGTCCTTGCCTGGTGGTGAAATCGTGCCCGCTTTGGAACGCGGCGTGATTGACGGGGCGGAATTCAACAACCCGTCTTCGGATCGCGTGCTTGGCTTCCCGGATGTGGCGAAGGTCTACATGATCCAGTCCTTCCATCAGCGCACGGAAAGCTTCGAAGTGCTGTTCAATAAGGCGAAGTTCGCGGCCCTGCCGGCGGAACATCAGGCGATCATCAAATTCGCCTCAGAAAGCGCCTCCGCCGATATGTCCTGGAAGCTGCAGGATCGCTATTCGCGCGATCTTCTTGCCCTGGCGCAGCAGCAGGGCGTGCAGGTGCGCCCCACGCCGCGCCCCGTGCTGGATGCGCAGCTTGCCGCCTGGAATCGCGTGGTGGATAAGTATGAGGGCGATGCCTCATCCCCCGCCGCGGGCCCCTTCTTCAAGAAGGTTTGCGACAGCCAGCGCGATTGGTGCCGCCGCGTGGGTAATTTCTTCCTGCGCTATGAAGCGAGCCCGGTGATTTCCTACAATCACTTCTTCGCCGCGCGCTAATTGCACGTGATCGGGTGCGGGTTTCGGCCCGCACCCTTTTTCATGCCCCTCACATCCGGGGCCATTTTCGAAAGCCCGCATCATGCAGCGACTGCTTCTAGGCATTGATCGCTTCAGCGCCTTGGTCGGCAAGACCTTCGCCTGGAGCATCCTAGCGCTGACCTTTGTGGTCACCTATGAGGTTTTCATGCGCTATGCCTTCCGCGCACCGACCACCTGGGCCTACGACACATCCTACATGCTCTATGGCACATTGTTCATGATGGCCGGGGCCTATGCGGTTTCCCGCAATGGGCATGTGCGGGGGGATTTTCTTTATCGGAATTTCAAGCCTGAGACCCAGGCGAAGTTTGATCTTGTTCTCTACATCATCTTCTTCTTTCCAGCGATCTTTGCCTTCATGATTTCCGGCTGGACCTTCTTCGCGCAAAGCTTCGCGCAGAATGAAAGGTCCATGTTCAGCCCCACGGGCCCGGTGATCTGGCCCTTCAAGCTGTTGATCCCGGTTGTTGGCGTATTGTTGCTGCTGCAAGGCTTTGTGGAAGTGGTGCGCTGCGTCCGCTGTATCCGAGAAGGCGAATGGCCGAAGCGGCTTTCTGATGTGGAAGAATTGGACCAGCAAATCCTGGCCGCCGCCGCCGAACAGGACCCCGAGGAATTGGCGCGCCGCATGGCCGCTTCCGGCCAGATCCCCTTAGACACGCCAAAGAAGGGCTAAAGCGCCATGTCTGACGGTATGCTCGGGCTTACGCAGCTCTTTCTATTCTTGTTCTTTATCATGCTGGGTTTTCCAATCGCCTTCACGCTGATGGCGATGGGGTTGTTCTTTGGCTACCTTGCCATGGACGGGCGCGTCTTCGATCTGCTGGTGCAGCGCACCTATGCGGTGATGTCGAATGATGTGCTTATCAGCGTGCCGCTTTTCGTGTTCATGGGCTACATCATTGAACGCGCGAATATCCTGGACCGGCTATTCCGATCCTTGCAGATGGCAAGCGGGAATATTCCGGGCTCACTCGCTGTGGCAACGCTTGCGACTTGCGCGCTATTCGCAACCGCGACCGGGATTGTGGGCGCGGTAGTGACACTCATGGGCCTGCTTGCTTTCCCGGCCATGTTGCGCGCGGGCTATGATGTGAGGCTGGCATCAGGTGTCGTTTGCGCCGGTGGCTGCCTTGGCATCCTTATTCCGCCTTCCATCATGCTGATCCTGTTCGGCGCGACCGCAGGCGTTTCCGTGGTGCAGCTTTATGCCGCGGCCTTCATCCCCGGCGTTATGCTGGCGGGGCTGTATATTCTTTATGCCATGGGCATCGCCATCGTGAAGCCGGAAATGGCCCCACGCCTGCCGCCCGATGCCGTGAATATCCCCTTCAGCCAGATTGCGATCTCGCTGATGACGTCTTTCATCCCGCTCGCGGCACTGATTGGCATGGTGCTCGGCGCCATTCTGATGGGGCTTGCGACACCATCCGAAGCCGCCGCCATGGGCAGCCTTGGGTCCATTATCTTAGCCATTGTCTATCGATCCTTTTCCTTTGCCAAGCTCAAGGAAAGCGTGTTCCTGACCGCGCGCACCTCCGCCATGGTGTGTTGGTTGTTTGTGGGGAGCGCGATTTTCTCATCCGTCTTTGGCTATCTGGGCGGGCAGGATCTGGTGGAGCAATTCTTCAAATCCCTGCCGCTCAATACCTTTACCTTCATGATCCTGGCGCAGTTGCTGATCTTCATCCTGGGCTGGCCTTTGGAATGGACGGAAATCATCGTGATTTTCGTGCCGATCTTCCTGCCCCTTTTGGATGATTTTGGCGTTGATCCCATGTTTTTCGGTGTGATGGTGGCGCTGAACCTGCAAACATCCTTCCTGTCGCCGCCAGTTGCCATGGCAGCGTTTTACCTGAAGGGCGTGGCGCCCAAGCATGTGCGACTAGAAGATATTTTCAAAGGCTGCATGCCCTTCATCTATATCGTCATCATGTGCATGCTGATGATTTATGTCTTCCCCGGCCTGGTGACCTGGCTGCCGGAACAGCTCTATGGCTCAACGCCGGTCAGTGGTACTCCAGTCCAATTGGATGCGCCGCCTGAAGGTGGCTTCCAGGAAGATGAAGCCCTGAAGATCGCGGATTAGTCATGGACCAGGAACTCATGAAGCGCGCCGTCGGCAATATTGCGGGCGCCTTCGCAACCGGCGATCCGCTGGCGCCGCTGCCGGCGGAAATGGCGCCGCATGATCGCGACACCGCCGATGAATTGGCTGGGCAGGTGCTGGAATGGCTTGGTTTCGCGCCTTGTGGCGTGCGGCTGGTCCCGGCGGCGGATGGCAGCATGATCGCGGGGCCAATGCTTGAGGCACGCTTCCTGGATGATGGTGCGCGGATTGCGACGGAAATCATGCGCCATGGCCGAGCCTCGGCGGCCTTGCTGGGCGTCTTGGGCGCGGCGTTGGAACCCGATGCCACGACGCCACCCGAAATCACCGCCCTGCACCCCGCCCTTGATGTGAGCGCCAGCCGCTTCACAAATGGCCCCACGGATCGCCTTGCGGAAATTGCCGATCTGGCAGGGCTTGGCCTGCTGGTGCTCGGCAAGCGGCGGCCTGTACCCGAAGCGCTCAGCCGTGTCGCGTTGATTGAGGGCGGAGGCTCGCCCAAGGGCAGGCCCTTCGACGTGCATGCTGCCTTTGCGGCTGCAGCGGCTGAAGCACGCAGGCTCGGCGGCCTTCCGGCAGGCGCTGTGCTGGTGGTGGCCGGGCTCGGCGCACCGGTGCTGGCGCTGAAGGCAGGGGCGAGGCTCACCGCACGCTTCACCGGCATTGGCAAGGTTAGCGCTAGCTTCGGGTGATGGGTTTGATCAGCCGACACTAGCCATTCCGACTCATCATTTTTTTTGGTCGCGCCGTGAAGTCGCGTTGCGGCGAGCCTGTTTTCGCCATAAAGGTCACTTATTCAAAATTTACGCAAGTAAATATAAAACCTCATTTAAAATATGTGTTTTTCGGATGTTAAGGGCACAGTATTTATATGTTTTGAAATCTATTTCATGGAAATACTTAAATTTTTAATTTGCCCTTTTTCGGCCTTAATTCAACCTTGCGCCCTTCTATCTTATGGGGAAAATTTTTCACTTGCCCCGCATACCCATTTCGACTATCGAACCTCTCATGACGACCGCCAAGGCTTCGTCGGCACCCCCGGGCCGGCGAAATGGCGTGGTGCTCCAGCGTGCTTTGCTGCGGAGCGCCCGTCCCCCAAGGTTTCGTTCTTCCGGGTATTCGGCCCCTGCGGCCTTCAGACTTTTTCTCCGCAAAGCGCGCAGCGCCTCAGCCGTGACGCTTGCGCTTTTGCTGAGCCTTTTCGGCGCCGCCTGCGCGGGCCCGCCGGCGCCGGTCACGCAAGCCTCAGACGCGCTGGCGCGCGAGGCCAATTCACCGCGCGCTGCCTGCCTTGTCGCCGCGCGCCAGGCCGAAATCACCCATGGCGTGCCGGAAGGGCTGCTGACCGCCATCGCGCTGAATGAAAGCGGGCTGCATGCCTATGCGCTCAATCTGCGGGGCCGCGCCTATTTCCCGAATAGCCGAGAGGAAGCGCGCCGCATGCTTGTGGCCGCAGGCGGGCGCGGCATGGCCGGGTGCTTCCAGATCAATGCTAGGGTTCATGTGGCGCGTGGCGAGGATTGGCCGCTTGATCCGCCTCAGGCAGCCGATTGGGCGGCGCGCTATCTGGTGCGGCATTATGAAAATCATGGCGATTGGGGCCGCGCGATATTGCGCTGGCATGGGGCTTCAGCGTCGCGCGGCGGCACGCAGATCATTTGCCGCGTGCATAGCAAGCTGGAAGTGACGGCGCCAGGCAGCACCCTGTTTAATGATCGGTGCCGCCCAGGGGCATCTCAATGGGCGCGCATCAGGCAAAATGGCGCGGCCCATTTGGAAGTGGCGGAATCCGCCGACTAGGCGGAGGCGCCCTTAAGGCGCCGCCCGCACCCCCATCGCCAGCGTTCTTTCATCCATGCGCGGTTCATGGCGCAGGCCCTTACGCAGGCCCCAGGTGTTCAAATACTGCACCAATTGGATCAGTGGTTCTTCATCGGCATAACGGGCGATGGCTTCGTGCCAGATCTTCTCCCGCGCTGCATCATCCAGCGTGGCCGATCCGCGCGCGGCGAATTCATCGAAAACCGGGCTTGAAAACCGTGCATTATTATTGGCGCCGGTCAGGCGCTGACGGTCATGGGTTGCGACTGTATTGACCAGGAAGTTCGAAGCCTCCCCAGTGGAACTGCCCCAGGCGCCGATCTGCATGGCGTATTCCACCCGCGCGCGGCGGGGCACAAAGGCTGTCCAAGGCGCGGCATCTACCGCGGTGCGAATGCCAATCCGCGTCCACATCTGTGCCACAGCCTGCGCCAGCCGCGCATCATTCGGCCAGCGGTCATTTGGGGTATGCAGCGTGATGCGGAAGCCATCCGGATAGCCCGCTTCGGCCAAAAGCCGCTTCGCCCCATCGGGGTCAAAACGCCTGGGCTTTACGGCAGGGTTATAGCCAAAGGTACCCTCCGGCAGCCATTGCGCGGTGGCGGTCGCCGCCCCTTCCATCACGCGGTCCACCAAAGCATCCCGGTTGATCGCCATGGAAAGTGCGCGACGCACCCGCACATCCTTCCAGGGGTTCACTGTCAACGGCGTGCCATTATTATCCGTAATCAACGGCGTGCCGCCATCGCGCGAATAATCCGGCACCATGTAAACAGTTCGGAGGCTTGGGATTTCCGTGACGGTCACGCGCGGGTCGCGCCGAAGGCGCGCCAGATCGCTGGTTGGGATTTGTTCGATGATGTCCACATCGCCCGCGAGCAAAGCAGCGGTGCGCGAGGCATCATTCAGCAAAAAGCGCTGATTGGACCGCGCCCAGGGTTCCTTCGGCCCCCAATAGCCATCATGGCGCGCCAATTCCACTCGATCGCCAGAACGATAGGACAGCAGCCGATAAGGCCCGGTGCCGATGGCGGCCTTGCCGGAATTGAAATCCTCACTGCTCGCACCTTCCGCCGCGTGGCGGGCGATGATGCAAACCGAAGCAAGGTCAAGCGGCATCAGCGGATGCGGCGCGCTGGTATGCAGGATCAGCGTATGCGGATCGGGGGTTTCCACCTTGGTGATGGCGCGCAGAAACCCGCCAAAGCCGCCCGGGCTATTGGGCACACCGGCTTGCACGCGCGCGAAGGTGAAGACGACATCATCGGCGGTGAAAGGCTTGCCATCATGCCAGGTCACACCGCGCCGCAGCTTGAACTCCCACACCGTGTCGGAGACAACGCGCCAGCTTTCGGCCAAGCTCGGCTGCGGGCCGGCGCGTTCATCGCGTTCCACCAGCCGGTCAAAAATGTGATGCGTCAGCGCATTATTCGGCCCGACATTGTGGAAATGAGGGTCAATCGTCGTCACCGGCGCGCCCAAGCCAACGGTCAGCGTTTGCGCGCTTGGCGTGCTGATGGCCAAGGGCAGCGCGATCAGCGCGGCGAGCAGGGTTTTGGTCGGATAGTTCATCGCAGCCTCCCGGACAGTTCTTACCCAGAAGGCTAACGCGGCTTGGCGGCGCCGCGCCAGAGGCTCGCAGCAAAAAAAACTGCGTCACCCAACCCGGCAATCACTTCTTATTGGCGAAAAGGCACAAATACTCCCAAGCCATGGTGGCCGCAGCCAAGGCCGTAATTTCTGAGACATCATAGGCCGGCGCCACTTCCACAAAATCTGCGCCGCGAAAATCCACACCTGCCATGCCGCGCAGAATGGCCTGGGCCTGCCAGCTTGCCAGCCCGCCAATCTCCGGCGTGCCGGTGCCTGGCGCGAAGGCGGGATCAAGCCCGTCAATATCGAAGGAAAGATAGCAAGGGCCTTCGCCAAGCACGCCGCGTATCTGCTGAATGAAGGAGGCGATGGGCGCCTGATGCACATCCTGCGCGGACAGGACGGTCGCCCCCTGGTCGCGGGTCCAGGCATAGTTTTCCGGCCAAGCGGGGGCGCGAATACCGACCTGCACCATGCGCCGCGGTTCCACTAGCCCTTCATTCAGGGCATGCCAAAACACCGTGCCATGGGCGAAGCTTTGGCCGAAGTTATCCTCGCCCGTATCCATATGCGCATCCACATGCAGCAGGCCGAGCGGTACTCCGAGCCGCTTCTTCAGCGCCCTGAGCAATGCCAGCGTGATGCTATGCTCCCCGCCAAAGGCAATCAGATGCGCGAGCCCCGTGGCCTGTTCTTCAATCAGGGCAAGGCTTTTTTCCATATCGCCCAGCGCGATGTCGAATTCCCCAAGATCAGAAAGATCAAGAGCGGCTGGCTTGGCGCCGCTGATCGGGTGGCGCCCATCGGTCAGCATGCGCGCCGCAGCGCGAATGGCGCGTGGCCCATCACGCGCACCGGCCCGGTTGGTCGTGCCGATATCAAGCGGCACGCCGGCCACGCAAAAGGCAGCGCTGCGATCATGCGCGCGCGCGCCAAGAAAGGAATGAGGGGCAGCAAAGGTAATGGGGGCGGACATGGGCGCTTTCTGCAATCCGCCCCCTTTCCTGTCCAGGGGGCGGCGCGCGGCGTGACACAAATCCCCAGTGAGACGGGACGCTCAGCAAAGCGCCCCGGTGTCAGGGCATTAGCCTTGGCGTTCCACCATCAGCTTCTTGATCTCACCAATCGCCTGCGCGGGGTTCAGCCCCTTGGGGCAGGTGCGCGTGCAATTCATGATGGTGTGGCAGCGATAAAGCCGGAAGGGGTCTTCCAGATTATCCAAGCGCTCCCCGGTGGCTTCATCACGAGAATCCGCAATCCAGCGATAGGCCTGCAACAGCACCGCCGGGCCAAGATACCGGTCCCCATTCCACCAATAGGAAGGGCAGGAAGTTGAGCAGCAGAAGCACAGAATGCATTCCCACAAGCCATCCAACTTCGCGCGTTCTTCCTTGGATTGCAGGCGTTCCGCATCGGGCGGCGGGGGCGTGTCTGATTTCAGCCAGGGTTCCACGCTGCGAAGCTGCGCGTAGATTTGCGACAAATCCGGCACCAGATCCTTCACCACCGGCATATGCGGCAGCGGGTTGATGCGCACATCGCCCTTCACTTCATCAATCGGCTTCAGGCAGGCAAGCGTATTCAGCCCGTCAATATTCATGGAGCATGAACCGCAAATCCCTTCCCGGCAGGAACGCCGGAAGGTGAGCGTGCTGTCCACCTCATTCTTGATCTTGATCAGCGCGTCCAGCACCATCGGCCCGCATTGGTCGAGATCAATTTCAAAAGTGTCATTGCGCGGATTTTCGCCGGAATCAGGGTCCCAGCGATAAATCTTGAAATTCTTGACCTGTTTCGCGCCGGCGGGCGCCTTATGCGTCTTGCCGGCGCCGATGGTCGAATTCTTGGGCAGGGTGAAAGTGGCCATAATGCAAGATCCTCTTAAGCGCCACTTATGGCATCAATAGCGGGGCGCAGATCATTATTGTCCTCGATGCGAAGCATACGGATGTCTCTGACACAGGGGCCAAACCAGGCGAATTCGCGGGTCAATTCCTGGACAGCGATGACGCACTTCACGGCATCCACGTTATCATTTCCGAAATAGACGCTTCCTTGCTGCCGTTCAAAACCGTAGCGCGCCAGAATTCTGCGGACATCACTATAAGCGTTTTGCCAACTTGCCCCGCTGTAGCCAGCCTGTAGCGCCGTGGTGTCCATATCGAATGAGATCGCATACATGCTCGGACTCCTCAGCGATACCCTGTTATGGCCAATGCCAAAACTTGTGGCCGCCGGGCGAACAGCCGAAGATGCTCTCCTTTGCGGCGCCTGCATGTTCAGTAAACCCGCGCCTTGGGGGGGAAGACCTGCACTTCATTCGTCAGCGTGCGCATCTTCACATCGCGGTAGTCAAGCTTCACTTCCCGCTTGTCATTCACCCAAGCCAGCGTGTGCTTCATCCAGTTATCATCGTCACGCTCAGGGAAATCCTCATGCGCATGGGCGCCGCGGCTTTCCTTGCGCGCTTCGCCGCCGACAACCGTGGTCAGCGCATTGCCGATCAGGTTATCAAGCTCCAGCGCTTCCACCAGATCGCTGTTCCAGATCAGGCTGCGATCGGCGATTTTGATGTCGCTATAGCTGCCCGCGACTTGCGCCATTTTCGCGACCCCTTCCTTGAGCAGTTCTGAGGTACGGAACACCGCCGCATGGGTCTGCATGGTACGCTGCATGGCCAGGCGCAGTTCGGCGACATTGGTGCCGCCCTTGGCGTGGCGCACGCGATCAAAGCGATCCAGGCTAGACTCACCCGCCTTGGACGGCAGCGGCGGCTGGGAAGCACCGGGCTTGATGGTCTCTGCCGCGCGATGCGCTGCCGCACGGCCAAACACCACCAGGTCAAGCAGCGAATTCGTGCCAAGGCGGTTCGCGCCATGGACGGAAACACAAGCCGCTTCCCCCACCGCCATCAGGCCCTGCACCACGCGGTCTTGATCCTTCGCGGTTGGGTTCAGCACTTCGGTGTGAATATTCGTAGGAATGCCGCCCATATTGTAATGCACAGTCGGCAGGATGGGGATCGGCTCCTTCGTCACATCCACGCCCGAGAAAATCTTGGCGGTCTCCGAAATCCCCGGCAGGCGTTCATGCAGAATGGCCGCGCCCAGATGTTCCAGATGCAGATGGATATGATCGCGCTCAGGGCCCACGCCGCGCCCTTCGCGGATTTCCATGGACATGGCGCGAGAAACCACGTCGCGGCTCGCCAAATCCTTGGCCGTCGGCGCATAGCGTTCCATGAAACGCTCGCCTTCCGAATTGGTCAGATAGCCACCTTCACCGCGCGCCCCTTCCGTGATCAGGCAGCCGGCGCCGTAAATTCCGGTTGGGTGGAATTGCACGAATTCCTGATCCTGCAAGGGCAGGCCCGCGCGCAGCACCATCCCGCCGCCATCACCCGTGCAGGTATGGGCCGAGGTGCAGGAGAAATAGGCGCGGCCATACCCCCCTGTCGCCAGCACCACGCTTTGCGCGCGGAAGCGATGGATGGAGCCATCTTCCAGGCACCAGGCGGTGACACCGCGGCACACACCTTCATCATCCATGATCAGGTCAAGCGCGATATATTCAACGAAGAACTCGCAGCCATGCTTCAAGGATTGCTGATAGAGCGTGTGCAGAATGGCGTGCCCCGTCCGGTCAGCCGCGGCACAGGCGCGCATCGCTGGCGTCTTGCCGTAATCCTGCATATGCCCGCCAAAGGGGCGCTGATAGATGCGGCCATCTTCGGTGCGGCTGAAGGGCACGCCGTAATGTTCAAGCTCAATCACGGCAGGGATGGCTTCGCGGCACATATATTCAATGGCGTCCTGGTCACCCAGCCAGTCAGACCCCTTCACGGTGTCATACATGTGCCAGCGCCAATCATCTTCGCCCATATTGCCAAGCGCGGCGCCAATGCCGCCTTGGGCTGCGACGGTGTGGCTACGCGTCGGGAAGACCTTGGTAATGCAGGCGGTCTTCAGCCCCGCCGCCCCCATGCCAAACGTGGCGCGCAGCCCGGCGCCACCAGCGCCTACCACCACCACATCATAGGTATGGTCCACAATCCGATAGGCGCCATTGGAAGGCTTGCTGATCGCATTCATTGCTTCATCTCATCCTGCCAAGCGGCGGGGAATACGCCCCGGACCCGCATCATTCCTCAACCAAAACTCACAGCGCGATGCGCAAAACACTCAGCGTTGCAGCGAGCCACATCAGCACGGCAAGCCCATTCACCGCGCAAATCGCGGCAAAGCGCTTCAACTCATCACGCACATAATCTTCAATCACCACCTGCAAACCAGCCGCCGCGTGATGGAACGCCGCGGTCAGGAAGGCCAGCAGCAAGACCGCATTGAATGTATTGCCGATCCATTCCAATACAACCACGTAATCGGCGCCCATCAAGCGCGTCAGGGAAAAGATCAACCAGATCGAAAGCGGCAAAAGCGCGATGGAGGTCACGCGCTGCATCCACCAATGCCGCGTGCCGCCCTTGGCGGAGCCCATGCCGCGCGCGCGCCCGAGCGGGCTGCGAAGTGAACGGATTGAGGCGCTGTCTTCAGCCATGATGATGCCTCCTCAGACCAAAATCAGCAGCCAGGTGAGAATGGTCAGCACCGCCGTGCCAATCACCACCAGGCGCCCGGAACGATAGGCGGCATCCATGGCAAAGCCGTGGCCCGCATCCCAGAACAAATGCCGAATGCCGGCCAGCGTGTGATACCAAGCCGCAACGGTCAGCCCAAACAGCACCACCCAACCCAGGAAGGACCCGAAGACCCATTGCGCGGTGGCGAAAGCGCCCTGCCCCGTACCGGCGGCCACCAGCCACCAGACCAGCAGCACCAGCCCGCCGCACCAAGCCACACCGGAAATACGGTGCAGAATGGACAGCAGGCTCGTCATTTGCATCATGTCATAAACTTGCAAATGCGGCGACAAAGGCCGGCGCGTCAGCGTGCCATCGGAACGGCGACCAACCATGGCCGCCTCCCGCGCATCTTTAATCCTTGCCATCAACCCAACTCCAACGATCCGACTCAGCGCGGGGTCCGCGCCGGCGAACTTCTTCCGTGTCTTTCTAAGTGGCGCATGCCATAGCGTCAACTCAGGCAGACACAGGCCATATTGACCCGAAAAGATTGACGAATTCGCCACTCAGGCGCAGTTTTACGCCCCAATCTGACAGGGGCCCCAGGGCTCATGAGCGCTGCAACTTCCGAAGCCCCAGGGGCCAGCCAGGATGCCCGAATCATCGCCCTGATCGGCACCGGGCATTTCCTGTCCCATTTCTACATGCTCTGCCTGCCGCCGCTGTTTTTGGTCTGGCGGGAGGAATTCGGCGCTTCCTATGCTGAATTGGGCCTGACGGTTGCGCTGATGAGCGGCACGACGGCCTTGCTGCAAACCCCGGTGGGCTTCGCGGTGGACCGCTACGGCGCCAGGCCCTTCTTGGTGGGCGGCACGCTGATCATGGCGCTTGCCATCTCCGGCATGGCTTTCGCGCCGGGGGTTTGGGCGCTGTGGTTGCTCGCGATCCTCTCGGGCGTGGGCAATAGCGTGATCCACCCGGCGGATTACGCGATACTCGCCGGCAGCATCCGGCAGGAACGTATGGGCCGCGCTTTTGCGATGCATACCTTCACCGGCAATCTGGGCTTCGCTTTGGCACCGCCCGTCATTGCCCTGCTGATGACGGTGATGGGCTGGCGGGAAGCACTTTTGCTGGTGGGCCTGCTCGGCGTGCCGGTGGTGGGCGCCATTCTGCTTCAAAGCCGCATCCTGAAGGACCAAGCCAAGCCCAAAACCACCGATGAGGCCGGGCAATCGGGCCGCGAATTGCTGCTTTCCCGCCCCATGCTGCTGTTTTTCGGCTTCTTCCTGCTTTCAGCCGCAGCGGGGTCGGGCATTCAGGCCTTTGTGATTACCGTTCTGGGCAAGCTTTGGGCGACACCCATCGCCACCGCTTCCATGGTCTTGACCGGCTATATGGCGGGGGCGACGGGCGGCACGTTGATCGGCGGCTGGTTCGTGGACCGCGCAAAAGCCAGAGGGCTGATGGGATTCATGACCATCCTGACCCTTTTCGCCATGGCGATGTTCCTGGTGCTGGGGCTGGTGGCGCTGCCGGAAATTGCCCTGCCAGGGGTTGGGCTGCTTGCTGGCCTCGCCATGGGGGCGTCGCGCACCCCGCGCGATGTCATGCTGAAAGATGCCTGCCCGCCGGGGCAGATTGGCAAGGTGTTTGGCTTTGTCTCCTCCGGCCTGCCTTTGGGGGGCGCCATTACGCCCGTGCCGCTCGGGTTTTTGATTGATATGGGCTATCCGATCCTGGTGCTGCCAGTGGTGGCGGCGCTGCTGGGGCTTTCGCTGTTGTGTGCCGGCGGGGCGCGGGCCAGCAGCAAAGCGACGAAAGCACGCGCCGTTGCGGCTGAATGACACAAGATGAGCACCTTTGATGAAGGGGTGGCCCTATCCGCCTGGATAGCGGTTGCCGTTGTCGCGGCTTCGGGGGCGCTCAGCGCATCACGCAAACAACTTGATCCGGTGGGTTTCATCCTGATTGCCTGCGTCACCGCCTTTGGCGGCGGCACGATGCGGGATTTGATTCTGGGGGCGCCAGTCTTTTGGTTGAAAGCGCCAGGCATGGTGCTGCTGGCGTCAGGCGTTGCACTGCTGGTGTTTTTCACGGCGCATCTTGTGGAACGACGCTTCGAGGCATTGCTCTGGGCTGATGCAGTCGGGCTTGGCCTATTCGCCGTGCTCGGTACGGAAGCAGCACTTCTCTGGGGCGGGCCACCTTGGGTCGCCATTCTGATGGGCACCATCACGGCAACCTTCGGCGGCATCCTGCGCGATATCATCTGCGCCGAATTGCCGCTGATCCTGCGGCGTGAAATCTACGCCACCGCGGCGGCCTTCGGCGCACTGGTTTTTGTGGTGCTGACCCAGGCCGGCATGCCGCGCGATTTGGCTTTACCCATCGGCGCCCTTGCTGGCTTCGCACTACGCGGCGCGGCCATCCTGCGCGGCTGGTCCATGCCGACCTATAAGGCCCGCCCCGGGCGCGATTACCCAGACGAACGCTAACACATGTCCCCCTACGCCATTGCGGTATTATTCACTTTGGCGAGTACGGCGCTTTATGCCCTTGGCTATGCGCTGGCGAAGGTTTTGGCGGAAAGCCTGCATCCTTTTGAGATCACGTTCTTGCGTTCCGCCCTGGTGCTGGGTTCTGTCCTGGCGCTGACCATGGTGAAGCCCGCACCGCTTGCCATCATCACGCGCATCGCGGCCCCAGCACGGCCCTGGGCGCAGCGCATGACGGGTGCCATGCTGATCTTCTCAACAACGCTTGGTGTGATCGGTTATTGGCTGGTGCCGATCACGGAAGCCGCCGCCCTTGGCTTCACCGCGCCCGTCATCCTGGCCGCGCTTGGTGCGCTATGGCTGAAGGAGAAAGTCTCTGCCCGGCGCTGGATTGCCGTGCTGCTCGGCTTCGCCGGCATGCTGGTGGTGGTGCGCCCGGGCGGAGAGCTTTTCACCTGGTATGCCGCCATTCCCGTCGCTTCCGCGCTTGCCTATGCGACCTATCAGGTTATGGCGCGGCGCATTCGCGATGTGGCGAGTGCGGAGGACATCACAACGCAAGGCGCGCTGATGGGTGTTTTGATGCTTGCGCCCGCCATGCTGGTGCTGTGGCAGAACCCCGATCTGCTCACCTGGGCCCTGGTTGTGATCTATACTTTATTGCAGACGGCAGCTTTGCTTTTTCTGGCCGGCGCGGTGCGCAGGGCAGAGGTCTCAGCCCTCGCCCCCTGGCAATATGCGCGGATTGCCTTCGCGCTTGCCTTAGATGCGGCGATGTTTGACCGCTGGCCAGGGCTTTGGGCGCTGGCGGGGTGTTTGTTGATTGCGGCGGGCGGGTTGGTGCTTGCCTGGCCCGCGCGCAAATCTAATCCCTGAACAACGCCCAAAAACTCGGCGTCAGCGCCGCCGGTGCATCCCCATCAGCAAAGACCGCAAAGCAATCATTGAAGAAGGCCACGAAGGCATCGGCATGGGCATGCCCACCGCGCAGGGTTTGCACCATGCCCCAAGGATCGGCCGTGCCATCGGCGCGCGCGCGGAGCGACCCGGCATTATAGGCAATCGCCACCAAGGGCGGGTCGAAATGCGTGGGCATTCTGCGCCGGATCGCTTGCGCGCGGATCATCGCCGCCCCGGCGCGGATGGAAGTGGCGGGGTCAAGCAGGCGCGTCCGATCAATGCTGGTATCGGCCAAGACTTCCCGCGCTGTTGCAATCAGCGTTTGCATCAAGCCAGGCGAGACACGATGCGGCGTTGCCGCATCACTGATAAAACCCGGTTCTTCGCGGATCGCCCCGGCCCGCCCGCCGGATTCCGTACACGCAGTTGCAATCAGCAATTCCACCGGCACGCCGTAAGCGGCGGCGCAGGTTTCAAAAGCTGCGCGAAAATCGCGCCAGCAGCGCGTAGCGGTCTCGGGCCTGCCGGGACTGCGCGGCGGGGCGACAAAACCTTCGACGCGAAGCCCTTCAGGGCTTAGGCGCCAGCGACGCTCCCCCTGCCCCACTGGCGGCGCGCTGCCGGCCATCAGGCGCTGCACATAGGGGTGCAGCATGGCGCGCCAATCCGGCGCAGCAGCAAGCCCTGCTTCGGGCGTTGCCGCACCGGTGATTGGATGCGGCGCGGCTTCGGGGAAAAGCGCGCTCCAGCATTGCCGGCCGATAACGCCATCCGCAGTAAAACCCGGATGGCGCGCCTGCATGCGGCGCTGAAAATCCAGCACGGCGCGATGCGTGGTGGGGCCGAAAATACCATCGGCGCTGCCCGCCAGCATGCCAGCGCGGATCAGCGCCTGCTGCACGGCGCGCACATCATCGCCGCGTTGCAGCGGCAGGCGGAGGCTGAGTTCTCGGGCAAGTGCCATGACAAATCCTCCTTGTTTCAAACACGACAATCAGTGATGCGAACGGCACGCAAAGCGGAATCATCGGCCAGGCGCTTCAACGCCGGATCATCGGGGGCCAGCCGAAGGCCGCGGCGCGCTTCGCCAAAAGCTTCCCGCGCCGAGGCGCAGCGCGCCGCCTCAGACCCAGCCGAGGGTCGCGCGGCGGAAAGCGCGGCACGGCCTCGCAGCAAGGCGCCTTCTGCATCAGTAAGCGGCGCGGCCTCAACAATCACTTCCCGCGCTGCCGGGGCGGCCATGGCAGGCGGAAGGTTTTCAATAGCACAAAGCCGCGCCTGGGTGCGGAGTTTTCGTGCCGGCAGCAGCACTTCTCCCGCGGCCTGTTCCGCCGCCTGGGCAGCGCTGGCGGCGCAGGCAAGCAAACCCGCTTCGCGCGCGCTGGCGCCAGGGCAGGCCGCACCCGGGGCGCGATCCGCAAAGGCCACCGCAAAGCAGGCTTGGGCGCGCATCAAATGCAGGCGCTGGCAGGGTTCTCCCCGTCCGGGCGCGCAATCAGGCACCACGGGTTCATCGGCAATGGCGGCCATGGCACCCGCCGCGCTTTGCTTCTGCCAACGTTCAAGCTGCGCCACCGGCGCATCCAGCGCGCTGCACGCCGCCAGGGCAATAAATGCCAGCGTGAATAGGCGGTTCATGGCATCACCTCCGCCATCAGCCTTATCGGGTCAAGCTTTCTATCTCGCAAATGCCCGGTGAGCATGACCAGCGCCTCAAAAGCAGCGCGGGCTTCGGGCTGGTCCTGGCCGGCCTTGCCGGCGGCGTCCATCAGCCGGTTCACCTGGTCCACACTTGGCAAAGCCCCCAGGCTTGGCGCCAGCGGCACGAGTGCGGCGGTGATTTTTTCGGGTGTGGCATCGCGTGCGGAAAGATCCGCCAGCAAGGCCGCGCGGAATTCCTGCAAGCCCGCTTTAAGTTCCGCCTGGCCGCCCGGAAAGCGCGCGGCATCGGCGCCATATTCGGCCCAAAGGCGCGCCCCCGCATCATCTTGGCTGATTTTGCCAAGCAAATCAGCGAAAAACCCAGGGCGCGTTTTCTCATCCTTGAAGGCGCGTGCGAAGATCGGGGAGGCTTCCATGCGCAGTTCTGCCGAGCTTGGCGTGATCAGCCCCACATCAAAAAGCTGAGGCGCGAAGGGTGCTGACAGCACGCGCGCCCGCCAGCGCTGATATTCCGCCGCGCCAAAATGCCAGCCAAGCCCGATGACGGTCGCAACCGCCCCAATCGGCCCCAGCGCCGTTCCTGCGGGCAGGAGCGATGCCGAAGCGCGCAGCAGCGGCGCCAAAGGCTGCGCGCCGATCAAGCCCGCCAGGGCATCGGTGGCCGTCTTCAGCGCGCCTTCAGCACCGGGGCCGCTGGCTTGGCCCTGCAAGGCAGCCGCGGCATCGCGCGCCTTGGCAAGTGCTTGCGCGGCGCCTTCCGGGACCATGCCCTTCGGCAAAAGCGGGCCGAATTCATCCAAAACAAGCCCTGCCACTTCGATATGCCGGGCCAGGCTGCCCTTGGTGGCCTCAATCCGGCCAGGCAACGCCGCATCGCGCGCCGCAGCTTCCGCCCTTTGCCGCAGCGCTTCCGCCTCAGCCGCCAGCGCCCCCGTGGCGCGTTCACGTTCGGCCAATTGTTCTGTGGCGCGGCGCGCGATTTGCGCATCCGCCCCGGTGCTGCGCGTGCCGAAGTAAAAGCCGAAAACGCCGGTGACGATGCCATTCACATAGCCGGCAATGGCATCCGTGAGGCCAAGTGTCTTGGAAAACAGCAACAGCGGCAGGCCAATCACGCCGACAATCAGCGCCAGCAGGGCGCGCACCGTGCCTTCCGGCAGGGCCAGCGGCAGGTCACGCAGGCCGGCCAAGCGTTCCGGCCCGATGGCAGGATTGGCGACCAACGCGAAGCTGCGCGCGGCAAGCCACCACAGGAAGGCGGCGAAGCCGATGCCGATAAGGAAAATCATCATACCAATCAGGGCTGGCAGACCCGTCGCGCCGGGGGCGGCGAAGGCGGCGAATAGCGCCTCTGGCCCCGGCAAGCCAAGCGCCACTGCCCCGCCGAGCACCCCCACCACTGCGGCGCCAGTCAACAGAATACGCAAGGGCAGACGCATGATATGCAGTAATTCCAGCATGATGCGGCGCCTGTCCGTGGCGCTTGCCGTGATCTCTGCTCGGGTGGCGGCGGTGGATGGGGGCATGGGCGACACCTTGGCTGGGCCCGGTTTTATGGTATATTATTCCTATTTTGTCAAGAAAATTCTTCTTTTGTTCCCTATTGTCGCACTACGCCTTCAACACTGCCTCCGCCAGCCGCGCCACATTCAGCGCTGCCCCCAGCCGCACATCATCGCCCACGGCCCAAAGCGATAGCCCATGCGGCAGCGTCGCATCGCGGCGAATGCGGGAGACATAGACCATATCCTCCCCCACAATCTCGGCAGGGCTCGCATAGCCGCCATCATCGCGCCGATCGAGTACGCTGATCCCCGGCGCCTTACGCAGCGCCTCCCGCGCGTCGCGTTCATTGATCGGGCGGTCGAAGGCGATGTTCAGCGCCATGCCGAGGCCGAGCATGACTGGTACGCGCACGCAGCTGGCACTCACCTGAATATCTGGGTCCAGAACCTTGCGGATTTCAACGCCCATCGCCCATTCTTCCCGCGTCGCGCCATCCGGCATGAAGCGGTCAATATGCGGAATGACATTGAAGGCGATCTGCTTCGTGAAATACTGCGCCTCAGGATTGTCATTCACAAAAATACCACGCGTTTGGGACCAGAGTTCGTCAATCGCCTCCTTCCCCGCGCCGGAGGCCGGCTGATAGGTTGCCGCCACCACGCGCCGCACGCCGGCGGCTTCATGCAATGGCTTCAAGACCAGGGCCAGGATCAGGCTGGCCGGCAGCGGGCAGGCGATGATCCGCCTTTTGCTGGCGCGCGGCAGCGCCTGATCATTTACCCCGGCCACCACCAGCGGCACATCCGGTTCCATGTGGAAATGCCCGGATAGGTCAATCGCCATCGCGCCAGCCGCCACCGCGCGCGGCACTTCCACCGCGGCAAGCTTGGCATCACAGGCGAAAATGGCGAGGCTTGTGCCGGCGAAGTCAAACCGCGCCACATCGCGGGTTTTCAGCACGGCTTTCTCGCCCCAGGAAATATCGGCACCCGCGCTGCGCCCAGCGGCAAGCGCAACAACCTCAGCCCCGGCCAGGCTGGTTTCAGCCAGGCAGCGCAGGATTTCCCGCCCAATCAGGGAAGGCGCGCCAATGAGGGCGATACGATGAGCCATACGTCAATTCCTAAAAGCTTAGACGTGTTTAGCCGCAATTACGCCAAGCCGCACGGCCCTTAACCGCCTCGTAGCCAAATGCCGTCAAAATAGGTCTCGGATTCCAGGATGCGCCATGAAAGCTGAATTACGCCTTCCAGCCCTTGCCGTGATGATCCTGCTCGCCCATCCCGGCATGGCGGCAGCGGGGGAAGCGGCTGCCTCTGGTCAAGCGTCCGGGTTTTTCCTGGGCCTTGCGCTTGGGTGTCTGATTTGCCTTGTGCTTGGCACCTGGGCGCTGTTGCGTCAGCGCGCCATGCTGGTGGCCTTCGCCGGCAAATTGTCTCGCCTTGCCGCCAATGAGCCCGTGGCCCCCTTCACCATGGCCGAGGCCAACGGCCCCTGGCGCCAGATCCTGACGGCGGCCGAAGCCTTGCGCCAGCGCCCGGCCCCTGCCCCGGTGACCATCGTGGCCCCCATTGCCCCGCCCCCTGATGAGTCTCTGGCTGATTTGGCCGCCACCATCGAAGCGGAAACAGCCGCCGCGCTTGAGGATCTGGACCGCCGCGTTGCCATGCTACGCCGCAACAGCGCCGCCATGACGGAAGCGGCGGAAGGCGGCGCGCGGGCGGCGGAAGCCTCTGCCAGCGCGGCATCGGCAGGGCGGGTCAGCGCGCAGCAAGCGTCTCGCGGCGCCGATGAACTGGCCGGCGCGGCGGGGGAAATTGCGCGGCAAATGTCACGCGCCGGGGAAGCCACGCGCGGCGTGATGCAGCGCACCGAGGAAGCGCGGCATATCTTCACGGAACTCACCAGCAGCGTGGATGAAATCGGCCAGGTATCGCGCCTGATTGCGGAAATCGCCGGCCAGACCAATCTGCTGGCGCTGAATGCGACGATTGAGGCTGCCCGCGCAGGCGCCGCCGGCAAGGGTTTTACTGTTGTTGCTAATGAGGTGAAGAACCTGGCCAAACGGACCGCGCAAAGCACCGAAGAAATCGCCGGACGCATCGCCGCCATGCAGGCCGCCGCCAAC
Source organism: Roseomonas sp. (assembly GCA_020249285.1). Taxonomy (GTDB): domain Bacteria; phylum Pseudomonadota; class Alphaproteobacteria; order Acetobacterales; family Acetobacteraceae; genus Neoroseomonas. The sequence continues at coordinate 160,714 of JADCFX010000032.1, forward strand.
CGTGCCTTGGCCGCCATGGATGGCATTGGTGCTGCCGTGACTGAGCTTGATGCGGTTGCGACCTCGGTCGCTGCGTCGGTTGAACAACAATCCGCCACAACTGCCGAAATCTCCCGCGCCATCACCGGGGCGGCGGAGAATGCCGCAGATGTGGCCAATAGGATGGAGGCGCTGTCCCAGGATTCGGGCAATACGGGTGAGGCCGCCTGGACCCTGCAATCGGGCGCAGATGAATTGGCGGATGCCATCGCCGCCTTCCGGCAGAATCTGGGTGAGGCCTTGCGCGGGCGCGTGCCAACCGCCAATCGCCGACGGGAAGACCGGCTGCCGCTTGGTTTGCCGGCGCGGCTGAATGCCACCGAAGGCGTGATTTTGGACCTTTCCCCAAGCGGCGCGCTTTTCCTGGGTGCGGAGGCAGACTTCACCGAAGGAAAGCTTCAGATCGAAGCGCTGGGGCCCGCGCTTGGCGTTCGGCTGGTCTCCCGCGCTGAAGGGCGGCTGCATCTGGCCTTCACCAACCCGGCGGAGGCGCGCCCGGCCGTGGCAGCCTTGTTGCGGGAAGGTGAAAGCCCTGAAATGCGCGCGGCATGAACCCTTGCGGGTTTGCCAAAGCCGACCATTTGCGCCATGCCGGATTTCTGCCGCACTTGTCGTCATCATGCGATGAGCAGCCCCTTCATCTTTCAGGAGCCTTGATAGATGCGTAGCCTTATCCTTTCTGCCGCTCTGCTGGCGGGTTTTTCCATCACCGCCCCGGCCTTCGCCCAGGATGCCGAGGCTGGTCAGCGCGTGTTCAACCAATGCCGCGCCTGCCACACCATTGATAAGGGCGGGCGCAATGGCGTTGGGCCGAATCTTTGGGGCATTGTGGGCCGCAAAGCGGCTTCGATTGAAGGTTTCCGCTATTCGTCCAATATGCGCAGTTTGGCCGAAGGCGGCCTGACCTGGAATGAGGAGCGCCTGACCGCTTACATTACCAATCCAAAGGCGGTGGTGCCGCAGGGTTCCATGGCCTTTGCCGGGCTGCGCAATGAACAGCAATTGAAGGATTTGCTGGCTTATCTGGCCAAGCACAAGGATTGATTGGAGCATTTTGAAGCCAAGTTAGTTCACTTGGCGGCTTGGAAAATGCGACCGAACAAGGAGCATTTTCAAGCCAAGAAAGTTCACTAGGCGACTCGGAAAATGCGACCAAACAAGGAGCATTTTCAAGCCAAGTGAGTTCACTAGGCGGCTCGGAAAATGCCATCAAACAAGAAGCATTCTCATGCCAAGTGAGTTCACTTGGCGGCTCGGAAAATGCGACCAAACAGATCTCTTTTTCAGGCCAAGTGACCTTACTTGGCCTGAAGATTTTCTAAGGTAGTCAAGCGCCGCGTCCGTGATGCGGCGAAGGACAGCGTCCTCACCGCCTAAGCTTCGCCCGCCGGGCGGCCAGTCACATGGCGCCAGTGATGCCAGAGCAATCGCGCCGCCATGGACCGCCAAGGGCGCCAGGCCCCGGCAAGTTCCCTCAATTGCTTCGGGCTTGGACGTTCAGGCAAGCCGCGCAATGCTGCCAAGGATGCCGCCAGGGCCAAGTCCCCGGACGGGAAGATATCCCGGCGTTCCAGGCCGAACAGCAGATGCACCTCGGCCGTCCAAGGGCCGAAGCCCGGAATGGCGGCAATGGCGGCCACTGCGGTTTCATCCGGCAGGGCGGCAAGCGCTTCGGCAGAAAGGCGCCCATCCGCGAAAGCCTCGGCCAGGGCACGCGCATGGCGCAGTTTGGGGCGTGACAGGCCAGCTTGCCGCAAGGCATCATCGCTCAGCGCCAGCAGCCCATCTGGGCTGAGCGCGCCCGGCAGGCCGGAAAGCCGGCCCCAAATGGCTGTCGCCGCCTGGTTTGAGATCATTTGCCCGCATAGGCTGCGCAGAAGCCCGGGAAAGCCTGCGTCCCGCCGCCGCCAGGGCATGGTGCCGACTTGGCTTGGAATGGCCGCGACCAAGGGATCGGCCTGCGCCAATTCGGTCAGCGCAGTATGGGCCCAGGCTGGCGCATCGGCGGCAAGCAAGGCGGGGCAAAGACTTGTCATCCCAGTGGCAGAGCTACCCTTTTCCGCCGCGCAGTGTGGCCAATTTGGCAAAGGGGTTGCGCGGCGGGGCTTCAGCAGCTTCGACCGCTTCCTCCGGCGCCAGGGGCAAATGCGCCCCCGCCTTGCGCGGATAGGCGTTGAGCGAGAGCGATAATTCCTCCGCCAAAGCCTCGCCCAGGTCGAAATGGCCGGTGGCATCGGCCTGGATTTCATCCGGCCCATCGGGGTCTTCCGCAAGCGTGCCGTCGGGGGGTAGTACTACCAGGGTGAAGGGCTTGTCCAAACGCTCGGTCACTGGTTCCAGGCTGACGATGCAAAGCTGTACGGGTTCGGCCTTGATCCACCCGGAAATAAGCAGCCCACCGCCCGGATATGGTTTGCGTGTGAAGCGCGCACTGAAATGCTTCAGCGCCTCAATCCCGAAGCGCTCGGCGAGCGCCGCACATTCCGCCGGGCTTGCTTCCAAGCGTTCTTCCACCCCGGCCTGGGGCGGGTCGGTCAGGATTTGGTGGCGGGAAAATTCAGGCTGCATCGGGGATGGCTTCCGGCGCCAGGAAGCTGGCCTGGCCGGCCAAAAGCTTGGCAAAACCCTGGGATTGCAGATGATCTGCCTGGGCGAAGGCGATGCGTGACAGGCGATGGGCGGCAGGCCCCGCTTCATCTTCGCGCCAGACATTCCGCGCCAGCGCCGCTGCCATTGCGGCGTGGTCAGCGGCATCCAAGGCGGCCTCATAAGCGATGGCGCGGCCGTGGAAGGCCTCCCACAGCCCGCGCACGCGCTTGCCCACCACCAGGTCGCTCACCCCCATTTCGCGCAGGTTCACGTCCATGTCGGAAAACATCGCGTCAAACACGGCCTGGGCCAAGGCGGGGCCGCGCTCATCGGCATCGCGCCTCAGGCGGCGGACCAGCAGCGCGGCATGCAGATGGATCAGGTCAAGCCGGCCTTCCACCGAATCGCGCACGGCAAGATCGGCATAAAAATAAGGCGAACGCGCGGTGGCGACAGCGGCACCATAAAGCGTGAAGCCCGCCCTTTCATGCGGTGAACGGCGGAAGGCGCTAAGCAAACCCATTGTTCCCAATCCCAAACCGAAAGGCAGCGGTTGACCCCAGAGGCCGGGGGTGTCTATCGAGGAACTTGGACATGGGTCCGGAGCGGCGAATGGTCAATCTTGAACAAGGCATCTTGGGCTGGGAACCGCGATATGGCTGATAGTTTTTACCGCAGGCGCGGCATGAGTGTGTTTCTGCTGCTTGTCACCCTGGCTGCAGCCGGCTGCGAAAGGCTGGCCCCGCCCCCCGTGCCGCGCGGCAATCGGGTGGATGCGGAAAGGCTCGCCCAGATCACAAAAGGCGTACAGACTAGTTCCGATGTGGCGGCGCTACTCGGCCCGCCCACGGCGCGCGGTACCTTCGATGAGGAGAATTGGTACTACATCAGTGGCTTTACCCAGGTCATGCCCGGACGATACCTGGAATTGCGCGACCGGGTGGTGATCGCGATCAGCTTCGACCGACGCGGCGTGGTGCAGGATATTCGGGAGTTGAAGGCTGGTGACGGACAGGATGTCGGCATGGTTTCCCGGGAAACGCCCGTGCCAGGGACAGAACGGAACATGCTGCAGGCGCTATTCGGCAATATCGGCCGCCCAAGCCTTTCCGATGACGCCAGCAGCACCATGAATAACCCGGCCCGGATGGGCCGGTAATTGGCGGATTTTTCTTAACGGTCAGCGGATAAATCGAAGCCGGGCCGCAGTGTTGCTACAGCGGTCCAGGCTGGAAGGTATCGCAGGCGGAAAGCTGCCCAGTTTCAAGCCCGCGCCGGAACCAGCGAAGCCGCTGTTCCGAACTGCCATGGGTGAAGGTCTCAGGCTGGACATAGCCCTGGGATCGGCGCTGCAAGGTATCATCCCCGACAGCCGCCGCGGCGCGGAAGCCTTCTTCGACATCGCCCGCTTCCAGGATGCGCCGCGCATCATGGGCGCGCTTGGCCCAAAGCCCGGCCAGGCAATCTGCCTGCAATTCCACGCGCACCTGCAATTCATTGGCCGTGCGTTGATCGGTGCGGCGCTTCAGCCCTTCCACCTTCTCAAGCACACCCAATTCATTCTGGACATGATGCCCAACCTCATGCGCCACGATATAGGCCGCAGCAAAATCCCCAGGCGCATTCAGTTGTCGCAGCAAGCGGCCCATGAAATCAAGATCAATGTAAACGCGCTTATCGGCTGGGCAATAGAAGGGGCCAACCTGTGCCTGTGCCGCGCCGCAGCCTGAACGGGTCGCGCCGCTGTAAAGCACCAAAACTGGTTCCTCATAACGTCGCCCGAGTGACTGGAAGGCCTCATTCCAGACCTGCTCGGTTTCGGCCAGGACACGAGAGATGAAGCGGCGCGCCTCATCTTCTTGCAAGCCGGCCTGACCGGGGGGGAGTTGGCGCTGTTCAGTGGCGCTGGGCGAAGGCGCGGGCGCCTGCACCCCGCCAAGCCCCGTAACATCCACGCCAAGGAGAATAGAGAGCAGGAGCAGCACTATTGCACCGAAGCCGCCACCTACGGCGACACGGCCCATGCCGCCGCCACCCCCGCCGCGCTGACCGCGCCGGTCTTCGACATTCTTGCTGTCAGGTCCATCCAAGCGCATGCGCTTCTTCCCTTACGGCGTGTTTGAACCACGCAACAGCGCGGCGAGGCTTGGCGTCAAGCCCTTACTGATCCGCCCCTGAGGCGCGGCATAGGAACCGCTCTCCGCCCGGGGCGGATTGAGCGCGACCATCGCTTCCGCGAGTTTCACCCCGCAGCGAATACCATCAAATAGCGGCAAGGCCGCCCGCCCGGCCAGGCGTTGGTCAAAACCCGCCAAGGCCGCGCCGGCCAGCACCACGGTATCAGCCCCCTGCGCCGCAAGCCCTTCCACCGCGATACGGAGCTTTTCCGCGACCCCTTCCGGGTTGGCGAGTGCCTCCGGCGGTGTCGCATCCAACCCAGCCAAAGCGGCCAGCCGGGCGGAAAGCCCATGGCGCGCGATCAATTCCCGGTAGGGTTCCACATTGCCGAAGGTGATCAGGCCAAAGCGCCCGCCCATCATGCAGGCCGTGAGTGCCGCTGCCTCCGTCATGCCGAGCACCGGGCAGGGCATCATCTGGCGAGCGGCATCAAGCGCGGTGTCGAAGCTCACGGCCAGCAGCACCGCATCCACGCGGCCGGCGTGTTCCGCCAGTGCTTCCAAAAGCGCGTGGCCGGCAATGATGTTTTCCACGCGGGTCGCGATCACGGCGGGGCCAAAGCGGGGTGTCGCGCCGATGATCTCGGTGCCTGGCGCGGCAGCCGCGCGCGCCACTTCGGCGCAGGTTTCGGTGATGGCTTCGGTGGTATTCGCATTGGCAACCAAAAGGCGCATTGCTGTCTCTCCGTTCTCGGCGCAGCTTAACAGCAAGCCCCTGCCCTGCCGAGTTGCCCCCTTGCCCTATCTGCCGCGGCGCCGCAGGCTTCGGGCGTGATCATTCACAGGACCCGGAAACACCATGCCTGACGCCGCCGCCGCCCTCGCTCTGCCTTTTGAAGCTGATGACATCCTCGCCCGCCTGATGCGCTGGGCGGCCTGCGAGAGCCCGACCTTCGATGCGGGCGCGGTAAATCGCATGATGGATGTGGCGTCCCGCGATTTGGCGCTGCTGGGGGCCCATATTGATCGCATCCCGGGCCGCATGGGGCTTGGTGATTGCGTGCGCGCGCGCTTTCCGCACCTGGCCGGGGATGGCGCGCCGGGCATTCTGGTGATGGCGCATCTGGATACGGTGCATCCCATCGGCACTTTGGAAAAACTGCCGATCCGACGCGAAGGCAATCGCTGCTATGGGCCTGGCATTCTGGACATGAAGGGCGGCACGGTGCTGGCGGTGGAAGCGATGCACCAGATCATCGCGGCCAAGCTACCCACGCCCTTGCCCATCACGATTTTGCTGACGAGCGATGAGGAAATCGGCAGCCCATCCACGCGCGATCTGATCGAAGCGGAAGCGGCGCGCCATAAATTCGTCCTTGTCCCCGAACCCGCGCGCGCTGATGGCGGGGTGGTGACAGGGCGCTATGCCATTGCGCGCTTTAATCTGAAAACCACGGGCCGGCCTTCCCATGCGGGCGCAAGGCTCGCGGAAGGGCGCAGTTCCATCAAGGAAATGTGCCGGCAGATCCTGGCGATTGAGGATATGACGACCGAGGATTGCACCTTCTCCGTGGGCGTTCTGCATGGCGGGCAATGGGTGAATTGCGTTACCACAACCACGCAAGCCGAGGCGCTTTCCATGGCCAAGCGCCAGGAAGATTTGGATGCGGGTGTCGCGAAAATGCTGGCGCTGCGGTCTTCCACCAATGATGTGCAATTGGAAGTGACACGCGGCGTCACACGCCCGGTATGGGAGCCCGATGCGAAGGTGCTGGCGCTCTATCGCCATGCGCGGGAGATTGCGCAGGCGATCGGCTTTGACATCAACCACCAATCAAGCGGCGGTGGTTCTGATGGCAATTTCACCGGCGCGCTAGGCATCACCACACTGGATGGCTTGGGCGTACAAGGCGCCATGGCGCATACCCTTGAAGAGCATGTGCTGATTGATAGCCTGGTGCCGCGCGCCAAGCTGATGGCGGGGCTACTCACGACGTTGAACTAGCCGCGCATCAGCTCCAGCAGATTATCATCCGAGGCAGGGCGCGACCGTGCCTCACATTCATGGATCATCTGAACCAGCCGCGTGATGGTGGGGCAAGCCACGCCATGCCGCGCGGCGATGCCCAGCACAGGGGCGATTTGCGCATCCACCGGCGTGCGGCGCCGGCGTACCCAAAGGTCGCGCCAAATGCCGGAATGAGTTTTCGCATTGGGGCGATTGAAAGCGACCATCGCGGCAATGGAAGCGGCAGTCGCCGCTTCAGGTGCATCAGGCGCAAAAGCTGCCGGGTCAAAGCCGTTGAAGCTGCCGACCGTCACACCCTCGGCGCGGGCCACCGCCATGGCTTCCTGACCAAGCCGACGCCAGAGCGGCAGCAATTCCGGCCGTGCCAGCGCATCGGCAATGCCTTTCTCGCCAAGCGCCTGCGTATAAAGCATGGAGCTATAGGCGATCTTGCCCCAAAGATAGCCCCAGATATTCTCTGTCATGATCGCATCGGATTCGAAATGATCACGCAGCATGCGATGCAGCGCGGCAAGGCGCGGTGTGATCGCGCCATTCAATTCACCGAGCACCAGCGCGCCGCGCCCGCCATAGATGATCCGCCCCGGCGCCAGCCAATCGGCGCTGAAATTGACGAAGCAGCCAATGGTGCGCGCCTCACCCAGAATGGGCGCAATCAGCGCCTCGCAGAGCCCGTTTTGCAACGAAACCACATAGCCATCCGGTGCCAGATGCGGCGCAATGGCATGGCAGGCAGCTTCCGTATCCTGCGCCTTCACACAGAGCAGCACGCGGCGAAACTGGCCCTTCAGTGTCGCGGGCGTATAGGCGGGGGCAGAGATGCGGTGGGCATCAACCGGGCCTTCAATGGTCAGGCCAACCGCCGGGTCTCGGATCGCCTCCACATGATCTTCGACGATATCAACAAAGACCACGGCATGACGCGCGCGCACCAAAGCGGCGCCGATGGTGCCGCCAATGGCGCCCGCACCCCAGATCAGGATCGGGCCATGATCCACGGCGTCACGGATGGCGCGTTGTTCGGCTGCACTGGTCATTGCAATCTCCCTGTTCCACGCAGGCTGCCGCAAAGCGCCATCCCTTGCAAAGCTCAGGGCAAGGTCGCAGGGTGATTCTGCAACCTTTCGCGGAACCACGCGCTTGCGCTTGACCCAACCCTGCCGCCCATGATGCCGCACTGGAATAGCCTGCCGGGCAATCTGCGTGGTGCGGTGCTAATGAGCCTGGCTGCCATGCTCTTTGCCGGGGAAGCGCTCGCGATCCGCTATATGAATGAACGCGGCATCCCGACCGCGATGCAGCTTTTCGCACGCTCCTTCGGGCAATTGCTTTGGGTCACGCCCTTGCTGCTGCAGACCGGGCTCGCGGTTTTTCGCACCAATCGGCGTGGGCTGCATATCCTGCGTGGTGCCGCCAGCCTGCTGACCTGGGGTTTCTATTTCCTGTCCTTTGTTTTCCTCGATCTCGCCACCGCCACCGTCCTTTCCTTCACTAATGTCATGTTCACAACGCTGCTGGCCGGGCCGATCCTGAAGGAGCATATCGGCACAGCGCGCTGGATCGGCACTATGGCGGGGTTTCTGGGCGTGGTGCTGATGCTACGCCCGGGGGCGGAGATTTCTTTCATCGGCGTAGTGCTTGCCTTGGCGTCAGCCGCCAGTTGGTGCGGCATCACGCTCACCAGCCGCATGCTGGCGCAAACCGAACCGAATGAAACCGTGCTCGCCTGGGTTGGCGTGGTGACCAGCCTTGGCATGCTGCCCTTCGCGATTTCCGCCTTCACGCCGGTCAGTGCCTTTGATCTGCTGTTTCTGCTGGCCTTCGCCATCACCACGCCTGGGATCATTTGGCTGCTGACCTCGGCCTATCGTGCGGGGGAGGCATCCGCCGTCGCGCCCTTCCAATATCTGCGGCTTTTGCCTGTCGTGGGGTTTGGTTGGATTTTCTTCGGCGAAGTACCCGATCCCTGGACCTGGCTTGGCGGCGGTATCATCCTGGCCGGCGCGCTGGTCATCACCATTGCCGAGACGCGGCGCAGGAATTGAGCGGAGGACATCATGGCCGAACCCATCGCAGTGGATCGCATCGAAATCACGGTGCTGGTGGATAATGTCACCGATAGCCTTTCCTCGACGCCAAGTTTTGTGACGCGCGAATGGATACGCCTGCAACGCCAAGGCATGAAGCGCACCATGGGTGGTGCGCTCTGCTGCGCCAATCACGGGCTTTCGCTGGTGGTGCGCGCTGATGTCGCCGGCAAACCCCGCACGGTGCTGTTTGATGGCGGCCCGGTGGATTACGCGGTGGAACGCAATGGCACGCGGCTTGGCGTGGATTTTGCGGCAATTGAGGCAATGGTGCTGTCTCATGGTCATTGGGATCATGCGGGCGGCCTGCCCAAGGCGATTGAAATGACTCGCGCGGCCAATGGTGGGAAAACCGTGCCGCTATACTTGCATCCTGGGATGTTCCGCGAGCGCGGTAGCCGCCAGGCCGATGGTGGCGTTTTTCCAATGGATAGGGTGCCGCCGCCCGAAGGCTGGGCAGCGATGGGTGCGGCGCCCATGGTGGTGCGCGATGAACACATTATCGCTGATGGTTTTTACGTAAGCGGCGAAATTCCGCGCACCACGGCATACGAGACCGGCCTGCCCGGCCAAGTAGCGCGCGAGGATGAAAACACCCCCTGGTCGCCCGATGAATGGCTGACGGATGAACGCTTCATGGCGGTGCATTTGCGCGGCAAGGGGCTGATCGTGTTTTCTGCCTGCTCCCATACCGGCATTGTTAATGTGCTGCATGCGGCGCGGCGGCGCTTTCCCGATGTGCCGCTATATGCTGCGATGGGTGGCTTTCATCTTTCCGCCACCAATGAGCGCGTCATCCCGGAAACCGTGCGAGACCTCGGCGGTTTTGGCCTGACCTATCTTTTCCCCGCCCATTGCACGGGCTGGCGCGCGGTGAATGCCTTGGAGCGCGAATATGGGGAGGCGATGGTGGTGCCCGCTGCCGTCGGCAAAACCTTCACGCTGGCGGCCTGACGCCTCATGATCCTGGCCCTTCAGGCGCTGCCGCTGCTGTTGCTGATCGGGCTATTGTTTTCCGGGCGCGTGGCGGCCGTACCGGCGGTGCTGGCTGCTTTGGGGGCCGCGATTCCGGCCGCGTTTGTATCGCTACCAGGCAATATCGCCCTGCCCGGCTTTCTTGGCGAACAGGCGCTGCGCGGCGCCTATTTGGCCTTGCAGCCCATGGGCGTGGTGCTGGCGGGGTTGTTGTTCCATTCTGCGGTTTCGGAAGCAGCAGCAAGCAAGGACGCACAAGCCGCAACACCGCGTCGCATTTTTATCGCAACCTTGCTGGCAGGCTGCTTCCTGGAAAGTGTGACGGGTTTTGGCGTAGGCGCGGTTTTCGCGTTGGCCAGCCTGCGCGTCATGGGGATTATCGGCGCGCCGGCGGGGGCCATGGCGCTGCTCGCGCTTTGCCTGATCCCTTGGGGTGGGCTTGGCCCCGGCACCTTGCTGGGCGCAGCGCTGATCGGCCTGCCGGCGCAAGGCATTGCCACCATCACTGCGCTGCCCAATGCGGTTTGGCTGTTGGTATTGGGGCCGGTGCTGTGGCGGCTATGCGGCGTGGCGGGGATTGCTGTGCCGGCGGGCGAAAAACGCGCACAAATCACTTATCTGCTGATGGTGGCGGTGCTGCTAGTGGCCTGCCATTGGCTGCTGCCCTTTGAAGTGATTGGCGTGATCGCCACCGGGCTGCCTTTGCTTTTCGCGCTTTGGCGTCTTGATCCGCCGCGGGATGGCGCTGCCTGGCGGAAGGCGCTTGCGCGTTTGGCACCCTATGCCCTGCTGACGGTGGCACTTTTGGCGGCCCGCGCCGTGCCAAACCCGCCCGCCTGGCAGCCCTTCGCCGATTTGCCGGCCTTTCCCATCACCCATGTTTCACTGGTGCTTTTGGCGGTGGCGCTATTGCTGCTGGCGCGACGGGCCGGTGCCGTGGCCCTAGCGCAAGGGGCGATCAAGCGCGGCACAAGGCCAGCGCTGATCATGCTGCTCTACGTGCTGTTGGCGCGTTGGATGGGCGAAAGTGGGGCCACCGCTGCGCTCGCTCGGGAAGCGGCCGCGGCGCTCGGGCCGTTGGCACCCTATGCCGTGCCGCCGCTTGGGCTGATGGCGGGGATGGTGACGGGCACCAATGTCGGGTCCAATGCGGCGGTCATGCCGGTGCAATACAAGCTTGGCTTGGCGGCGGGGCTGCCATCCGCCTTGGCGCCTGGGGTGCATAATTTCGTGGGGGCAGCCGGTGCTGGCATGTCCTTCGCCGTCACGGCGATGATTTGCGGCTTGCTGGCCGATGGCACCAAGCCCTCCGCGCTTTGGCGGTTGTTATGGCCATCTCTGGCTGCGGTGCTGGTCATTGGTTGGGCGGCGATGTGGCTGTTGCATTGAGGGCTTGCATCCTGGGACAAGGCCGCACAGTTTGGGGGCAAGAAACTTTGGGAGGCTGATGATGTCGCATTTCACCCGCCGCGCCGCCTTGGCGCTTTCCGCTGGCATCCTTGCCGCGCCGGCCGTTCATGCCCAGGGCGCATTCCCGAATAAGCCCTTGCGCATCATCGTGCCCTACCCGCCAGGTGGCGTGACCGACATCATGGGGCGCTTGATTGCCGAGCCCATGGGGCGGCAACTTGGGCAGCCCATTGTTGTCGAAAACCGCGCCGGCGCAGGCGGCAATATCGGCGCCATGACCGCCGCCCAGGCGGAACCCGATGGCTATACGCTGTTCCTTGGCACCATGGCGACACAGGGGGTGAACCCGATCCTGTATCCCGATCCGCGCTTTGATCCGCGCAAGGCTTTTGTGGGTGTAGGCATGATGGCGGATATGCCCAATGTCATGTCCTGCCTCCCGCGCCGCTATAACCCGGCCAATGCGCGGGAAGCCATTGCGCGGGCCAAGGCCGAACCGGGCAAGATGACCTTCGGGACGGTCGGCAATGGATCATCGGCGCATCTGTCGCTGGTGATGTTGGAAAAGCTTGCCGGTCTTGATTTTGTGCATGTGCCCTATCGCGGCTCCGCCCCAGCGGTCGCCGCGATGCTCGCGGGTGACTTGGACCTGTTGTTTGATGCCTCGGCGACCTCCGCCCCGCATATCCTCCAAGGGTCCATGAAAGGGCTTGCCATCACCATGGATCGGCGGATTGGCAGCCTGCCCAATATCCCGACCCTCCAGGAAGAAGGGGTGGCGGGATATCATTTGAGCGTCTGGAACGGTGTTTTCACCCAATCACGCGTGCCGGCGCCGATCCTGGCCCGCTTGCAGGACGCCTTCAACAAGGCGATGGATGAGGCGATGCTGAACCGGCTGCGCGGGCATCATACCGAACCCCTGCTGATCCCGACGGCTGAATTGCAACCCTGGCTGGATCGCGATGCGGAACGCTGGGGCCAGGTGGCGCGTGACAGCGGCATCAAGATTGACTAACGGGGCTTTGGCGACTTGCTGCGCCCCAACCAATAACCAACCAAAAGACAAGGAGACATCATGTCCATTTTCCGTCGCATGACGCTGGCCGCCGGGCTGGCCGCGCCGCTATTTGCGCTGCCGGCGCTGGCGCAACCGCAAATCACGATCCAGCACGGGCTGCCGCCCAATAGCCATACCGGGCTTGGCGCCACGACGTTCAAGGAAAATTTTGAGCGTCTGACCAATAACCGTTTCCGCGTGGTCACGCAGCGCAATGACAATGAACGTGAAATGATTGAAAGCGTGCAGATCGGCACGCTGGATTGCACCTTCACCTCCACCGGCCCGGTCGGGAATTTCGTCCCCGAAGTCCGCATTTTTGACGTACCCTTCCTGTTCCGTGATGCCGCCCATGCGCGCGGCGTGCTGGATAGTGAGATCGGCCAAGCCGTGCTGGCGCGATTCCCAGCGCGTGGCCTGGTGGGGGTGATCTGGACCGAAAACGGCTTCCGGCATTTGACGAATTCCAGGCGTGAAGTGAATGCGCCGGCGGATATGCGCGGGCTTAAGGTGCGCACCATGGAAAACCAGGTGCATATGCGCGCCTTTTCAACCCTTGGCGCGCTGCCCACGCCCATGGCCTTCAGCGAATTGATCCCCGCCTTGCAGCAGGGCACGGTGGATGGCCAGGAAAACCCGATTTCGGTGATTGTGGCGAACAACATCAACCAGGTTCAGAAATTCATGACGCTGACGAACCATGTCTATTCGCCATCGGTGATGATCTGCAATCCGGGCATGATCGGCAGGCTTTCCGCCGCTGACCGCGCCCTGTTCCAGGAAGCCGCGCGCGCCGCGCAAAAGGCCAATCGTGACCGCGTGACGGCAGATGACGCCAGTGGCGTTGAAGAACTCCGCCGCCGTGGCATGACGGTAATCACACAGGTGGATACAGCCGCCTTCCAAACTGCGCTGGCGCCTGCCTTCGCCGAATGGGAACGCACGCTGGATGCGGCAACACTGCGGCGCATTCGTGAATGGAAGCCGAACTGATCGGCATCCTTATCGGCGCCTGATGGATTCATTCCATCAGGCGCAGCTTTACCGGCGCGGGTCGCGCGCCATTGCTCTCGGGAAAGCGCGATGAATGCAATGAATACCCTGCCCTTGCAGGTGACAGGTGCCGCGACACTGCTGACGCTGGTTTTTGCCTTCTGGCTGAAATCTGGCGATGGGCTCCGCGCACGTTTGCGCGCCGGCGTGCTGACGCTGGACAGGATCGGCACCACCATCGCCGCCATCATTGCCTGTCTTGCCTTGGCCGTCGCGGTCTTTGCCGGGCTTTGGCAGGTCGTGGCGCGGTTCGCGACCGAAACGCCCTCTGTCTGGTCTGAAGCGCTGGTGCGCACGGCGCTGATCTGGATGGCGTTCATCGGCCTTGCCGTTGCCATTCGTGCCGGCGCGCTGGTTTCGATTGACATTGCCCATCGCTTGAGCCGCGGTGCGCTGCGGGCTGCGCTGGAAGGCATGACGCTTGCCAGCATTCTTTCCATGCTGGGTGTCATGTTCTGGTTCGGCTGGAGCATGGCGGAACGCGTGAAGTTCCAGGAAATGGCGGGGTTGGAGGTTTCCATGGCCTGGGGCTATGCCGCCATTCCTTTGGGCGCGATCTTCGCCATGCTAGGGGCGGTCGCGCATTTCCTTGACAGACGCAATGAAGAATTGGAGTCCGCGGTATGAGCGGCACCATGTTGACCGTGATGCTGGTGCTTTTTGCCGCCAGCATCCCCGTAGCCGTTGCGATTGGCCTTGCCGCCATTATCGGCATTCATGGCTTCACGAATTTCCCGCTGGTGGTGGTGGCGCAGCAGCTTTTTGTCTCGCTTGATCGCTTTCCGCTGGCGGCCATTCCCTTCTTCATCCTGGCAGGGAATCTCATGGAAGTCGGCGGTATTTCGCGCCGCTTGGTGGAATTCGCGCGCTCTATTGTCGGCGGCATTCAGGGCGGGCTGCCGGCGACTTGTGTTATCACCTGTATGATCTTCGCCGCGATCAGCGGCAGCAGTGTTGCGACCACCTTTGCGATTGGCGCCATCATGATCCCGGCCTTGGTGCGCGCAGGCTATCCGGTGCCCTTCGCCGCGGCTCTGCAAGCAACAGCGGCTGAACTTGGCGTGATCATCCCGCCATCCATTCCGATGATCCTGTATGGCGTCACCACGCAAACCTCGATCCCTGAGCTTTTCATCGCCGGTTTCGGGCCGGGCTTTCTGATTGGCGGTGTCTTGATCGCGACCGTATTGATCTGGTGCCGCGTGAAGGGCTGGGGCAAGGAAGATGGCGTGGGGCGGCTTTCCTTCATGGTGGCGACCCGTCAGGCGGGTTTTGCACTGTTGATGCCTTTCGTCGTGCTGGGCGGCATTTACGGTGGCGTGACCACACCAACCGAAGCTTCGGTCATTGCCGTGGTCTATGCGCTGATCATCGGGCTTTTCGTGCATAAGGAAATCGCCTGGCGCGACCTGTTCCCCATTTTCAAGAAATCCGTGATTTCCAGCGCAGTGATCATGTTCATCATCGCCTGTGCGGCGGTGTTTTCCTGGCTGCTGAACCGCCAAGGCGTGCCGGATATTGCGGCAGAATGGATCGCGACAAGCTTCGATAGTTCCAGTCTTTATCTGCTGGTGGTCAATCTGTTCCTGTTTGTGGTCGGCATGTTTGTGGAAACATCCGCTTCCATCATCGTGCTGGCGCCCATTTTGGCGGAAGCGGCGGAAAAGCTTCGCATTGACCAGGTGCATTTCGGCACCATCATGGTGGTCAATCTGGCGCTTGGCATGATCACGCCGCCCTTTGGCGTGAACCTATTCGCCGCCGCGCAAGTCGCGCGCTGCGGCGTTGACCAGATGATGCGCTATTTGTGGGTTTTCATCGCCGTGGTCTTTGGAGCGCTGATGGTCATCACTTACGTGCCCTGGATCACGCTCACCTTGCCGAAGCTCGTCTTCCGATGAGCCTCGGCACGCCGGAGGCTTTGCGTCACCTCCGGCGTGATGCCGTGCTGAAGCGCGTCATCCGCCAGGTGGGGCCGTTCACGCTGAAGCCCGCGCGGCGCCAACCCTATGAGGCTTTGGTACGCGCCATTGCGCACCAACAAGTGCATGGCCGCGCGGCGGAAGCCATTCTTGGCCGCTTCATCGCACTTTGCCCTGAGCCTGGCTTTCCCGCACCGGAAGCCGTGCTGGCCTTAACACCTGAGGCGATGCGCGGCGCCGGGCTATCGGCGAATAAGGTGCTCGCCATTCGCGATATTGCTGAGAAGGCCGCGCTTGGCGTTATCCCGGGTCGCGCCGCAGCGCGGCGGCTTTCGGATGACGCGCTGATCGAAAGGCTGGTCGCTCTCCGCGGTGTGGGGCGCTGGACGGTTGAGATGCTGCTGATCTTCACCCTGGGCCGCGCCGATATTCTGCCCGTGGATGATTTCGGTGTGCGTGAGGGCTACCGCGTTGCGGCGGGTCTGACCGAACAGCCAAAGCCAAAGCTGCTCGCGGAAATCGGCGAAGCCTGGGCGCCCTATCGCACCACTGCCGCGTGGTATCTGTGGCGGACGGCGGATTTGGCGAAGGAAGGCGGGTTCAAGGCGCCGGCTGCGATTTAGATATGCAGCGCCCGCCCATCCACCGCTAGCGCGGCTTCCTTCACCGCCTCATTCAATGAGGGATGCGCGTGGCAGGTGCGCGCCACATCTTCCGCACTCGCGCCGAATTCCATCGCCAGCGCCAATTCAGCAATCAACGTCCCGGCATCCGGCCCGATGATATGCGCGCCAAGTACCTTATCCGTTGCTTTGTCAGCCAGGATTTTCACAAACCCATCCATATCCCCCCTGGCACGCGCGCGCCCATTCGCGGTGAAGGGGAATTTCCCGATCTTATAGGCAATACCACGGGCCTTGAGCTGTTCTTCCGTCTCACCCACCGAAGCAACCTCCGGCCATGTATAAACAACGCCCGGGATCGCGCCGTAATTCAGATGTGGCTTCTGCCCGGCCAGCATCTCAGCCAGCGCCACGCCTTCTTCTTCCGCCTTATGCGCCAGCATCGGCCCGGTGATCACATCGCCAAGCGCATAGATGCCCGGCACGTTGGTGGCGTAATGGCCATCCACCTTGAGGCGCCCGCGCTCATCCAAGGCAACGCCCAGCTTATCCAGCCCAAGCCCGGCCACATAAGGCCGACGCCCAATCGCGACAAGCACGACATCGGCGGTGAGTTCTTCCGTTGCACCTCCGGCGGCGGGTTCCAGCTTCAGCGTGACGCCCTTCTTGGACTTGGTGGCACCCATCACCTTGGTCTTGAGCTTCGTCTTGATGCCCTGCTTCGCCAGGATGCGTTCAAACGCCTTGCCCACTTCCAGATCCATGCTGGGCACCAGGCGATCCAGGAATTCCACCACCGTCACTTCGGCGCCCAAGCGGCGCCAGACGCTGCCCAATTCCAACCCGATATAGCCACCGCCAATCACCACCAAATGCTTCGGCACTGCGGCCAGTTCCAGCCCGCCGGTAGAAGTCACGATCTGCGCTTCATCAACTTCCACACCCGGCAGGGGAATGCTCTCACTCCCGCTCGCGATCACGATATGCTTGGCGGCGTAATCCTTGCCGGCGACGCTCACCGTGCCGGGGGCGGTGATGCTGCCCTCACCCTTCAGCCAGGTGACCTTGTTCTTGCGGAACAGGAACTCAACACCCTTCACATTGGCGCCGACAACCTCAGCCTTTCGCGCCTGCATCCGCGCCAGATCAAGCTTCACCGAACCAAACGTCACGCCATGATCGGCAAGCTTGTGGAGCGATTCTTCAAAATGTTCGGAGGATTGCAGCAGCGCCTTGGACGGGATGCAGCCGACATTGAGGCAGGTGCCGCCCAGGGTTTCGCGCTTTTCCACGCAGGCGACCTTCATGCCAAGCTGCGCCGCACGGATGGCGCAGACATAGCCGCCGGGGCCGGCGCCAATCACGATAACGTCAAAAGCATCACTCATGGTCAGGCATCCTCAACCCTTATCTTTCTAGGGGCATGTTTGGACCGGTCAGGCGGGCCGATCAAGCCATGGAATTAGGGCTTGGGTTTTGCGTGATTTTCCCCCTATCCTTCCCCGGAAAGCAGCGCCGTCAGATGCGCGCTCGGGAGGAAGAAGCATGACAAGAAACACCGATTTTTCGCGCCGCGCCCTACTGGCCGGAACCGGGGCAGCACTGGCCGCGCCTGGCCTTGCCCTGGCACAGGGGCGCTACCCGGATCGGCCCATCCAGCTTGTGGTACCCTGGCCCGCTGGCGGTTCGGCGGATGCGCAGCTGCGATCCATCTCGGAACTGGTCGGCAAGGCGCTCGGCCAGCCCATGGTAGTGCAGAACCGCCCGGGCGCCGGCGGTACGCTTGGGGTGCTTACCGTGGCGCAACAGGCGCGGCCCGATGGCTATACGCTTACGCAAATGCATCTTTCCGTGCTGCGCCGGCCCTGGATGATGCGGACGCCGGGCTGGGACCCGATTGGTGATTTCACGCATATCATCGGCATGACCGGCTGGCTGTTCGGCACCGCCGTCAAGGCCGATAGCCCGCTGAAATCCTGGCAGGATCTGATCGCCTATGCGCGCGCCAATCCGGGCAAACTGACCTATTCAACCAGCGGGATTGGCACAACGAACCATCTGGCCATGGAATCCATCCAGGAGATCGAGAAAATCAGCCTGACCCATGTGCCCTTCCGCGGCGCCAATGAAGGGGTCACCGCCGTGCTGTCCGGCCAGGTGGATATGATCTGCGATAGCTCCACCTGGGCACCCAATGTGGAAGCGGGGCAGATGCGCGCGCTGGCATTATGGAGCGCGGAACGCGCCCCGCGCTTCCCCGCCGTGCCCACATTGAAGGAGCTTGGCTACGACATGGTCGTCGCTTCCCCCTATGGCGTGAGCGGCCCAAAGGGCATGGACCCCGGCATTGTGCGCGTACTGCATGATGCCATGAAGGACGCGCTGTTCAGCCCCGAAAACACCCGCATCCGCAGCCAATTCGACATGCCGCTGGTCTATCAGGATACGGAGAGCTATCGGCGCTTTATTGTGGAGCGTGTCGAATACGAAAAGACCATGGTGCGCCGCCTTGGCCTGACTTTGGATGGCTGAGGGCAACGCCATGGTGACATTCCATCGTCGCGCCGCACTTGGGCTTGGCGCAAGCCTTTTGGCCGCCCCAGCCCTTGGACAGGGCCGCTTTCCCAATCGCCCGATCCGCTTCCTGATCCCCTGGGCGCCTGGTGGATTGCTTGATGGCTTTATGCGCCTTCAAAACGAGTTGTTCTTGCAGGAATATGGGCAATCCATCATTATTGAAAATCGGCCTGGCGCGCGGGGTACGCTGGCTGCCCAGCATTTGCTGACGCAAGCAAGGCCAGATGGCTATACGATAGCGCATCACCACCTATCGGTGATCCGCCATCCCTTTCTCACCAAGCGCCCAACATGGGACCCGGTGAATGACTTCACGTATATCATGCAGCAGACAGGCTTCATCTTCGGCCATGTCGTGCATCCTGCCTCCGGGTGGAATTCGCTCAAGGATATGTTTGCTGAAGCGCGGCGGCGGCCCGGGGAATTGACCTATGGGACTTCGGGTATCGCCACTTCCAATCATCTCGCCATGGAGGAACTTTGCGAGAAAGAGGGCGTTGAAATGATCCATGTGCCCTATCGCGGCACATCAGAAAACATCACGGCGCTACTCGCCCGCCAGATTGATTGCGTCGCCAATTCCAATTCCTGGGCGCCCAATGTGGAGGCGGGGCAATTGCGATTGCTGGCGGTATGGACCCGTGAACGCCTTGGCGCCTTTCCCAATGCGCCAACCCTGCGCGACTTGGGCTATGACATGGTGGTTACCTCACCCTACGGGATTACCGGCCCTAAAGGCATGGATCCCGAGATAACCGAATTCCTGCATCAGGCCTTCAAGAAGACCCAGCATCACCCGCTGGTTCAGGAATACATGAAGAAACACGACCTGCCCAATGAATATCTTGGTCCGGCAGACTACACACAATTCGCCCGTGAACGTGCGGTCTATGAAGAACGCATGGTCGCAAGATTGAAGCTGAGCATAGATTGAAAAAGAAACGGGAGGGCTATTCGCCCTCCCGCAGGGTTCAGATATCCAACATCAAACGGCGCGGGTCTTCCACGCTTTCCTTGACGCGCACAAGGAAGCTCACGGCTTCCTTCCCATCCACAATGCGGTGGTCATAGGACAGCGCGATATACATCATCGGGCGGATTTCGATCTTGCCAGCCACCGCCATGGGGCGATCCTGGATCTTGTGCATGCCCAGAATGCCCGATTGCGGCGGGTTCAAAATCGGCGTGGACATGAGCGAGCCATAAATGCCGCCATTGGTGATGGTGAAGGAACCACCAGCCAACTCATCCAGCTTCAAGGCGCCATCACGCGCACGCTTGCCGAATTCGCCGATGCGCTTTTCAATTTCGGCAAAGCCCATCGTATCGGCATTGCGCAGCACCGGCACCACCAGGCCCGAAGGCCCGCCCACCGCAATGCCCATATGCACGAAATTCTTATAGACGATCTCATCGCCATCAATTTCGGCATTCACAGCCGGGAATTCCTTCAGCGCCGCGATAGACGCCTTCACGAAGAAGGACATGAAGCCAAGCTTCACGCCATGGCGCTTTTCGAAGGCATCACGATATTCTGCCCGCAGCGCCATGGCGGCTGACATATCCACCTCATTGAAGGTGGTGAGCATCGCCGCGGTATTCTGCGCTTCCTTCAAGCGGCGCGCGATGGTGGTGCGGAGCCGCGTCATTTTCACGCGTTCTTCACCCGCTTCCGGCGGACGCGAAGCGCGCGCTGCGGGTGCAGGCGCGGGGGCGGCGGCAGGCTGCGCCAAATAGGCCAGCACATCACCCTTGGTGATGCGCCCATCCTTGCCCGTGCCCGCACCCATCGCGGCCGCAGAAACCCCAGTTTCGGCGATCAACTTGGCAGCAGCCGGCATCGGCGAATGGCCCGAAGCAGCGGCAGGCGCAGGCGCAGGTGCAGGTGCAGGTACAGCGGCGGGCTTGGCGGACGGCGCGGGCGCTGCGGCAGGCTTGGCGGCGGCAGCAGCGCCGGCCTCAATACTGCCCAACACGGCACCGGGCAGCACTTCCGCCCCCGTATCGGCGGCAATGGCGGAAATTACACCGCCCACCGGGGCATTCACTTCCACCGTCACCTTATCGGTTTCAAGTTCCACCAATGGCTCATCAGCCGCAACGGCATCACCGGTCTTTTTCAGCCAGCGCGCGACGGTGGCGGAAGAAACGCTTTCGCCCAGAGTGGGCACGACAATATCGGTCATTGCTCGATCCGTTCCAAAACCAATACGCGTCAGCCCGCCAGGGCCGCGCGCACCAATGCTTCCTGTTGATGTTGATGCACTTTGGCCAGGCCGGTGGCGGGGCTCGCTGCCTCCTCCCGGCCCACATAGTCGGGGCGCTTCGCCTTGATGTTCAGCGTCTTCAGCACCGCTTCAATCTTGCGATCCACAAAATTCCAGGCACCCATGTTTTCCGGTTCTTCCTGGCACCAGACCACATCCGCATTGGGATATTGCGCCAGCACAGGCGGCAGGCTGATGCGCGGGAAGGGATACAGCTGTTCCATCCGCACAATCGCGACATCCTTGATGCCTTTGTCGCGGCGTTCCTGCAGCAGATCATAATAAACCTTGCCGGTGCACAGCACGACGCGGCGGATTTTCTTGGGCGGCGCGATCTTGTCCACCTCATCAATCACGTGCCGGAAACCGCTGCCGGGGCCGAATTCCGACAGGCTGCTAATGGCAAGCTTATGCCGCAGCAGGGATTTCGGCGTCATCACCACCAAGGGCTTGCGGTAATTCGCCTTCATCTGCCGGCGCAGCGCATGGAAGTAATTGGCCGGCGTCGTGAAGTTGCAGACGCGCATATTGCGCTCAGCGCAAAGCTGCAAATAACGTTCCAGCCGAGCCGAGGAATGTTCCGGCCCCTGCCCTTCATAGCCATGCGGCAGCAGCATCACCAGGCCCGACATGCGAAGCCATTTGGTCTCACCGGATGCGATGAACTGATCAATGATCACCTGCGCGCCATTGGCGAAGTCACCAAACTGGCCTTCCCACAGCACCATCGTCTTAGGATCGGCCAGCGAATAACCGTAGTCAAAACCAAGCACGCCAAATTCAGCGAGCAAAGAATTGAAGGCTTCAAACTTCGCCTGTCCGGGGCGGATGTTATTGAGCGGCGTGTATTCAGCCTGGCTTGCCTGATCAATCAGCACTGCATGGCGATGGCTGAAGGTGCCGCGCTGCACATCTTCGCCTGACAACCGCACACGATGGCCTTCCAGCAACAGCGAACCGAAAGCGAGCGCCTCACCGGTCGCCCAATCAATCCCCTCGCCCGTGTCAATCGCCTGGCGCTTCTGTTCCAATTGCCGCGCGATTTTGGAATTGACGCCGAATTCCTTCGGCACACGGCAAAGAGCCTCACCAACTTCCTTCAGTATTTCCGGCGCGACGGATGTCGCTTCAAGCTGCTCCGCCTCATCCGTGGAACCAGCGGGCTTCAGGCCAGACCAATGCCCTTCCAGCCAATCCGCCTTGTTTGGGCGGAAGGATTGCGAAGCCTCAAAGGCTTCCTCAAGCCGCGCATTGAAGGCATCCAACATGGCCTTGGAGGATTCCGAAGGCACTGAGCCTTCCTGCGCCAGCCGTTCCGCATAAAGCGTGCGCGTGGTGCGCATTTCGCGGATGCGGTTATACATGAGCGGCTGGGTGAAGGCTGGCTCATCACTTTCATTATGGCCATGGCGGCGATAGCAGACGATATCCAGCACCACATCCGCGCCGAACACCATGCGGAATTCGGCTACCAGGCGCGCGCAGAACACCACCGCTTCCGGATCATCGCCATTCACATGAAGGATCGGCGCCTGCACGGATTTCGCCACATCGGTGCAATACAAGCCTGAATAGGCGTGCAGCGGCACGGTAGTGAAGCCGATCTGGTTATTGGTGACAATATGCAACGTGCCGCCAGTGCGATACCCAACCAATTGGCTCATCGCCAGCGTTTCATAAACAACGCCCTGCCCAGCAAAGGCCGCATCTCCATGCAGTAAAATGCCCATGACCGAACGCCGGCCTTTGATATCGCCCGACATATCCTGGCGCGCGCGCACCTTGCCCGCCACCACCGGGTCCACCGCTTCCAGATGCGAAGGATTGGGTTGCAGCGAAAGGTGAACCTTGTTCCCGGCAATTTCGATATCGGTGCTGGTCCCCAGGTGATATTTCACATCGCCAGAGCCCCCGGTATCATCCGGGTTGCTGGAATTGCCTTTGAATTCCGAAAACACCTGCGTGAAGGATTTCTTCACGACATTGACCAGCATGTTCAAGCGGCCACGATGCGCCATGCCGATGGCGATTTCCTTGGCACCCTGCTTGGCGGCGGTTTCAATCGCTGCCTGCACGGCGGAAATGGTGGTTTCCCCACCTTCCAGGCCGAAGCGCTTGGTGCCCACGAATTTACGCGCGCAGAAGGCTTCAAAGCCTTCTGCTTCCGTCAATTGCTGCAGAATTTGATTCTTCTGCGCGGTATCGAAAGCACCATTCCAGGGCGCGCCTTCAATGCGGCGCTGGATCCAGGATTTCTGATCCGGGTCCTGGATATGCATGAACTCCACGCCGATCGAACCGCAATAGGAAGCGCGGCAGATGGCAAGGATTTCACGCAGGCTGGCCGTTTCCTTGCCCAGCACGAAATCCAGGAAAATTTGCCTATCCCAATCCTCATCCGTGAATCCATAGGTCTTGGGGTCAAGCTCAGGGTGTGGTTTCGGCACTTGCAGGGCGAGCGGATCAAGCCGCGCTTCCAAATGCCCGCGCACACGATAGCTGCGGATCAGCATCAGCGCGCGGATCGAATCCAGCACCGCGCGCCGCGTGGCTTCCGGGTCCGCAGCACCAGGCTTGGCGCCCTTGGCGGGGGCAGGCTTTTCAGGCTCCGGCCCGAAAGCGCCGCGAATACGTGGTGCCCAGGAAGCGCCGGAGGCATCCGTCAGTACCGCGCGGGCTTCATCATTCAGGGAAGCGAAAAGCTCCGCAAAGCTTGGGTCCACGCTTCCGGGATTTTCTGTCCATTTGGCATATAGATCAGCAAGATAGGCAGCATTCGCCCCCGTCATCGCGGTTGCGATAATATCCACTCCGGCCATCAACCTTCTCCCTTCCGCCTGGGCTGCCCCGTTCGGGGTTTGGCGGATGTGTTCTTGTGGTGCCGTGCAGCGCCCCGGCACCGGGGCAGAGGGCTGCAAGCATAAGGCCTTAACGCCCGCTGCGGCAGCCCCCCAATTCTAGTTTTGGGCGAAATCAGCCACCAAGCGCCTTGACCATGGTGGAGCCTAGCGCAGAAGGACTATCCGCAACGTGAATCCCGGC
>JADCFX010000033.1 GCA_020249285.1 Roseomonas sp.
CCACCAACAAAGACCGCGATATTACGCCCGGCAAGGCTTTCAGGGCGCAGCCCCGCATCCTCAAAGGCATCGCGCGTCACTTCCAGCAGAAGGCGCTGCTGCGGATCGGCTTCCGCGACCTCGCGCGGGGAAAGGCCGAAGGCTTCAGCGTCAAAGCCCTTGATGTCGCCAATTATGCCGGCGGCGAAACTATAGCTGCGCCCTGCCTCGCCCGGGCGGGGATGGTGCCAGCGCGCTTTTGCAAACCGGTCATCCGGCACTTCGGTGACCGCATCCACACCTTGGCGCAAAAGCGCGGCGAAGCGGGCAAGATCAGGCGCGCCAGGCAGCCTGGCCGCAGCGCCGATGATGGCGATGGGTTCTGGCGCCAAGGTCTTGGGGCCGTAAGGGGGGCGCTGGCGCATGGGTTTTCAGCCGCGCGGCAGGCTTTGGGGCGCAAGCGCCGCAGAGGCGGGCGCCATGGGGGAGAAGGCAGGCGATGCTTCCGCCGCCGCGCGCGGGGCCGCCTTGGCGCAATCTTCCAGCCAGGGGTCCACCAGGGCGAAATGCGCATCCCAACTTGGCGCGGACCAGGCGGCAAGCCGCGCGATTTGCGCCTGCCTCAGCCCGTTATCCGGGGCGGCGTAATCCAGGATCAGCCGGCGCCAGCCGGGGCCATCCAGGGGATCGAGATACTCCGGCGCTTCCCCGCCAACCTCACGCAGCGCCGGCAGGTCGGAACAAATGGCCGGCACGCCAAGCGCCAGGGCTTCCGCCAAAGGTAGCCCATAGCCTTCCGCGAAGGATGGGAAAAGCAGCGCCCGGGCCCCTTGCAGCAAGCCCGCCACAGCCGCATCGGGCAGCCCGGCATGTTCAATCACTCTGCCGGAAAGGGCGGGGCAGCGTTCCAGCATGTCCAGGGTATTCTCATTCTCCCAACCGCGACGGCCGATCAGGACCAGCTTCGGCGCGGCATCACCCAAGGTTGCCGCCAAATCACGCCAAAGATTCAATAACAAAAGGTGATTCTTGCGCGGTTCAATGGTGCCAAGGCAAAGGAAATAAGGCCCCGCCGGGCGGGGATAGCCGCTATCGGGTAGCACGGGATCAAGGCCGAGCGGCGCCGGCAGCACGGGGATGGGCCGGCGCGCACCCGCCGCCAAATAGGGCGCCAAAGTCGCGCCGGTTGCGGCGGAATTGACGATAATGCCATCCGCCAGATCGGAAAAGCTTTGCAGCCGACGCTGATGGCGCCTCGTGCTCCGTGGCGGGGCGTATTCCGGATGGGTGATCGGGATCAGATCATGCACAAAAGGAATGAAGCGCGCGCCCTGGCGCTTGAGCGCCAGAATGGGGCCAGGGCGATCCGCCCCGCGATGAGAGACCAGCAAATGCAGCACAGGCTCAGTGCCCTGCAGCGCCTGCCGCAAGGCGCCGCGACCGCGCCCAAGCCAGTACCGGGCCTGGGCTTGCCGCGCCAACCATCGGGCCTCTCCCCAGGCGGTATCGGCTTGCGACGCACCCCGCCACAGCGCCTGAAGCGCTTGGAGCAAGCGCGCCACCAGGGCATGGGGTAGCGCCACCGGGGGCAGGAAAGGCCCGCTCATCAGGAAGGTCACGCGGGCCGGGTCCCGGGCGAGAAAATGGCGCGCATAGGCGTATTCGACGCGATCAATGCCGGTCGGCACGGGGCGAGCTGTGCCAGAAATCAGTCGCGAAATATCGAGCAGAATGCGCAAGCGCCCGCCTTTGGCTTCGCGGGCATGCTTAAGCGCAAAGCGCGCACAATGCCCGGTTGGGATGTTGTAATCTTATGATGAAACAAGAAAGTTTCAAACGCGGAAATGGCGCAGCAGCAAAGAAGGCTTTCCTTTCCGGCAGCAGGCTGCGAGAAACCATGCCGGAAAGGCCCCATGGAACCATCAGGCATGAGCATCTGGAAACGCCCCGCAACCCCTGACGCGATTGAAGCCCGGCTGGCGAATAGCCTGCCCGGGGCCTTTGGCATCCGTATTCTGGACGTCGGCGCCGATTTCATCCGGGCTGAGATGCCGGTGGATCGGCGCCATGTGCAGCCCTATGGCATATTGCATGGCGGGGCTTCCGTGGTGCTTGCCGAAACCTTAGGCAGCATCGCCACCACCCTGACCCTGCCTGAAGGCCAGCATGCGGTGGGGCTTGAGGTGAATGCCAATCACGTTTCCGCCGTGCCGGAGGGCGAAACAGTGACCGCGCTTTGCAGGCCGCTTCATCTCGGCCGCCGCACCCAGGTCTGGCAGACGGAAATCCATCGGCCGAATGGCAAGCTTGCTTGCGTTTCCCGCCTGACCACAGCAGTGCTGGACCGCAAGGCCGATTAGCCGGGCAGTGGGGCGGAGCCCGGTATTGCCACCGGGGTAAAGCGGGCCATGGCGCGATCTGCCGAAACCCGCCACGCTGCGGGTCTGGCTACCGGGGCGCCGTGCTTGGCAGCTTCAGAATATGCTTGGGGAAATGATGATGATTGATCATGTGATTGAAAGACTGAACGCATCAGCACCAGGGGTTTCGCCATGAAGCCGCGCGTTGCCGTGATTGGCACGGGGGGCACCATCTCCTCCATGGGGACTGGCCCGCTCGATATCCTGGATTACCTCGCCAATGGAACCGTACTGGATGTGAATGGGCTGCTTGCGCGCATTCCCGAGGCAGCGCTGGTCGCCGATATTGTCCCGGTGCCCTTCCGCGCCATTCCCTCGACACAATTGGCCTGGCCGGAATGGAAGGAATTGCTGGGGCTTTGTCACAAGCTTGCGGGGGAAGACCCGAAGCTTGCCGGCATTGTCATCACGCATGGCACGGCAAGCCTTGAGGAAACTGCGTATTTCCTCTCGCTCACGCTGAAGATTTCCATTCCCGTGGTGCTGGTCGGCGCGCAGCGGCCAGCATCCGCGCTTTCGGGTGATGGGCCGATGAATATCGTCAATGCCATACGTGTCGCGGCTGATCCCGGCGCGCGGGGGCTTGGCGCGCTGGTGCTGCTGAATGATGAAATTCAAGCGGCGCGCGATGTGACGAAAACTTCCACACTTCGCATGCAAACCTTTCGCACCGTGGATTTCGGTGCGCTTGGTCGTGCCGATGGCGAGATGATCGCCTGGTATCGCAAGCCCATCCGCAAGATCGCCCCCGATACGGAATTCGATGTGCGGGGCATGGATGCGCTGCCGCGTGTGGATATTGCCTATTGCTATGCCGGGGCGGATGGC
>JADCFX010000034.1 GCA_020249285.1 Roseomonas sp.
ACCAGTTTTTCGGCTGGTACCCGCGTGGGTGGGGCGGAGGATTTCTGGCTCATCTTCACTCTCCTTGGGGTTATGATGAGCCAGAAATCCTCCGTTACTCAAATCGCCAATTTGGTCCCATGGGTGCTGACGCCGGACAATCAGGATCTGGGTTCCATAGACCTTATTCATGCCCTCCAATCGCGAGGCAAGGTTCACCATGCTGCCAATCGCTGTATAGGACATGCGATCAGATGAGCCGACATTTCCCACGATGGCGTCTCCGGTATGGACGCCAAACCGCGTATGCAGCCGGGGCCAACCTCGCGCGGCAAATCGCTCACACAACCTCTCGGTCAATAGCCGCGCGCGCAGCGCTGCCTCACAGGCATTACTGGCATGGGAAAGATCATCCTGCGGCGCATTCCAAAGCGCCATCACGGCATCACCAATATATTTGTCAATCGTTGCTTGGCAGCGCAGCAATTCTGCGGTGAGATCCTCGAAATAGGCGGAAGCAATGTGCATCAGCTCCTCCGGCGGAAGGTCTTCAGCCAGGGTCGTGAAGCCTTGGACATCGCTGAACATGACACTGATGCTGCGCCGCGTGCCGCCGAGCTTTGCGGCATCACCCTCAGCCATCAGCTTGGCCACAAGGCTGCGCGGCACATAAGCGCCAAAAACGCGCAGTGCTGATTTCATGCCATCCATGGTGCTGGCCAGCCGTGCGATTTCCGTGATGTGGCTGCGCACTTGGATGGGGGCAGCAAGATCAAGGCGCGCAATCGCATCTGCTTCTCGTGCCAATTGCGACAAGGGGCGTGATATACGCCACGCAAGCATACCGATGCCTGCAAGGCCAAGGAGCAAGGCGAAAAACGCCCAGGTCGTGCCCTCACTCAACGCCATATCCAGGGGTCGCGTAAAATCGGCAATTGGGGCTGCCACAGCAACGAGCATATTTGGCCCCGCGAGTTCCGCAACCGATTCAAGCCGTACCAGCATGGTTTCCGTCGGTGCTGGCATTATCGGGTCAGCGCCGCGCTGTGCCCCAAGTCTTGAAACAAGCCTTGCGTCGGGCAAAACTTGCGTCGTCTGCCCAACGCGCAGCGCGCCTTGCGCATATTCCCGCCAAATCGTTTGAATGAGCGGATCGGGGCTGGCCATGAGCGTTGTCCAGGCGGTGCGGCCATCCGCCAGGCGTTGCACGGCAAGCTCTGGCCGCTGATGCGCCATCATGATGCCGTCCTGGGTGAAAAGGAAAAGCACACTCGACGGCGTGGTCCGCAGACGGGCCAGGAATTCCACCAGCCCTTCAAGCGTCATGTCCAAGGCCACAACAGCGCCAGAGCCAGGCACACGGCGGCTTACCGAAATCCCGGGCCGCCCCAGCAACGGGAGATCATAAAGCGTCGAGACATGCACCGCGGCATCACTCGCCTGCAAATACCATTGCGTCTGGCGTGGTGTGAAGCTTCCTGCTGCGCGCCCAAGCATACCAAGGGGCTGCAATCCGGCATCAAGGAAATGCCAATTCTCGCTTGTCTGTCCGTGCAGAATCTCGCGCAGCGCAAAGGCGCTTTGTGCCGGTGCGCCATCGGCATATTCCTTCGCCAAGGCCCCGACGCGTATCACCTGGCGCAATGTGCCATCCGGCAGGCCTACCGATATAATTTGGATGGCGGGTTCATGGATCAGCAATGCAAGCATAGCGGCGGTATCGCTCGCGGCTGGATTGAGACCCTCAGTGAGCGGCGCGAATTCAGGCAAAACAGCGGAAAGCGCCATGACTGGCCTGATCAGGGCGCGCGTGCTTGCGGCTGCCGTATCAGCCGCTTGCGCCAGGCTCCGCTCTGCTGCGGCCAGCGCGGCGCGTGCCCCTGTTTGCCGATAGGCAAGCACCACAGCCCCAAGGGCAAGGATGAAAACAATAGTGAAGGCCGTCAGGATGGTAATGGCAAAGCTGACGCGTAAAGGGCGTGTCACGCGGTGGGCTCCGGCCAGCCAAGGGCGATCAGTGCCGCGTGCCAAAGGCGCGCATTCTCCTCTGAAGGCATGGCATCAAGATTTGCGGCGGCAGTTTCGGCGCAGCTATCCCCGCCGGCGCGACATAGTGCGGCCAATTGCACCGCGCGTGCCGCAGCCAGACCAAGTGCCTGGGCGGGAGGCGTCATTTCGGGCAGGCGCTTCAGCAGGGCAAGGCGACCGGCATGGGTGGCGATAGCATCGGCCCCCGGCAGTCCAGCAGCCGCCATCTCCGTCGCCAGGGCAAGGCTGAGGCGCCAACCAAGCCCTGGGGTCAGGCTCGCGAAGAGATCTGCCTCGCGGGCGAGCCTTGCTGGCAGGTCGCCCACCTCCGCCTCGGGCATGGTGGCCATGATGAGGCGCGAAATTTCTGCCCTGTCAGTCGTAGGAAGAAAGGTGATCAGCGCAGCTGTGCGAAACGCCGAACGCCTTTCGAGCGCGCCTGCCGTATCGCCGAGCGTGCCGTCATGCAGCAGGTCATGGCCCGCCATGGCGAGGATAAGCAATGTCGCCTCATGCTTGGACATCAGGCCAGCATCCATCGCAGCGGCACCAAGCCAGCCGGCAGAAAGGATCGCTTCAGCCTGGTGATGCCGGCCGTGATAAGCGGGCTCGGTTCCGGGCGGGAAAGTGGCGCCATGGGCCTCAACAGCCTGGGCAATCGCGTGGCCGGCAGCCGCGATTGCATGAGGTACGGCATCGCCGTGGAGTTTCACCATGGCCGCTTGCACTGCTGCGTCCAGATCTGGCGGCCCCCGCCGACGCGCGAGGAGAAAGGCTTCAAGTGCCGCCAGTGTCACAAGCAGCTTCTGATCAGTCATGGGAATGACGACAGAGAGACATTATGGCCACGCGCCAAGCGGACCGGCCATGATGCTTCGCCCGTTCACGCATCCTCCGATTGGGAAGCCGGGCGATGAGATGGGGCTTGGCCGCCAAGGGCAACTGCCATTGTATGTTCCGCGATCATGCGCTCCTCATCGGTGCGGCGGACCAGAACGCGAAGCTTCGCATCTGCCGATGCGATTTCCGGGGCATTGGCGCTGTTCAGTGCTGGGTCCAGAACAATGCCGAGAAAGCCAAGCCCTTCGCAAATCCGTGCACGGAGAGCGCGCGCATTCTCGCCAATGCCTGCCGTGAAGATCAAAGCGTCAATCCCGCCCATGGCGGCCGCAAGTGACGCGATTTCGCGCCGGACACGATAGGCGAAATAGTCAAGCGCGCCTTCGGCAGCGGCAGTTCCGGCGGCCTCAATTTCGCGCACATCATGGGAAATGCCTGACATGCCCTTGAGACCGCTGTTGCTGTAGATCAGCCGGGTGACTTCGGCGGTTGTCATGCCCAGGCTGTCAAGAAGATGAAGCACAACACCGGGATCAAGCTGGCCGCAGCGCGTGCCCATGGGAACACCATCTACCGCGGTGAAACCCATGCTGCTGGCCTGGGCGCGGCCATTGGCGATGGCGCAAAGCGATGAGCCATTGCCAAGATGCGCAACAACCAGGCGGCCCTTGGCAAGGGCAGGGTCCTCGGCGGCGATGCGCCCAGCGATGTATTCATAGGAAAGGCCATGAAAACCGAAGCGGCGGATACCCTGCGCGTGATACTGAGGCGGTAGGCCATAGGTATCGGCGACAAAGGGCTGCGTGCGGTGAAACGCCGTATCAAAACAGGCAACCTGCGGCACACCCCGAAAGCGTTTCGCGGCGGCAGTGATGCCGGCTAGATTATGCGGCTGATGCAGTGGTGCCAGCGGAACAAGCGCCTGCAATTCCGCCATGACACCAAGATCAATCAGGATGGGTGCCGAAAAATCCGGCCCGCCATGCACCACACGATGCCCGATCGCCACAACCGGGGCAGGCAGCCGGTCTTCCAGCCAGGTGATGATGACGTTAAGCGCCGCCGCATGATCAGCGGGCGCGCCGCCATCTGGCCAAAGCTCATCGGCCATTTTCAGGCCATGGGAATCCCGGGCCACGAAATGCGGCGTCGCGCCGATGCCCTCAACCTGCCCGGCATGAAGCTGCGCGAGTGCAGCGCCCGCGGCTTCATAAGTGGCGAATTTCAGGGAAGACGACCCCGCATTCAGGACCATGATAATGCCGTTCATGAAGTTCCCCATGCTTGCATTTGTGGCGTGACGCCCGCCCGAAGGAGGCGAGCCCAGCCCGAGAAAAGCTTAAGCCACGGTCACTTGGACTGGCCATGCGGAAGCCAGACACTGTCCAGTACGCATCCAATGGCTGTAGAGCACCGCCAATGCAGCCGACATCAGCCGCGCATCCTCATCATCGGCGCGGCTGGTCAACATCACCGGCGCCTTGGCACCGACAACCAAGCCGCCCGTATCGGCATCTGACATAAACACAAGTTGTTTCGCCAGCATATTGCCGGCTTCAAGATTGGGAACAACCAGCACATCCGCATGGCCGGCCACCATTCCAGCGATACCCTTGGTTTTCGCTGCTCCAATATCAACGGCATTATCCATGGCGAGCGGACCATCCACAATGCCGCCCTTAATCTGACCACGCTCGGCCATTTTGGAGAGGATGGCGGCATCCAGCGATGAGGGTATGGCCGGATTGACCGTTTCCACTGCGGAGAGAATGGCGACACGCGGCTGGTCAAGGCCGATCGCGCGCGCCAGATCAATGGCATTCTGGATGATATCGGCCTTGGTCATAAGGTCAGGCGCGATATTGATGGCGGCATCGGTAATCAGCAATGGTCCTTCTCGGCCCGGAACATCCAGGACAAAGACATGGCTGATCCGCCGCCCGGCGCGCAGGCCCCCATCACCCTTCGTGACATGCTTCAGCACTTCATCGGAATGGATATTGCCCTTCATCACAGCGGCCGCACTGCCTTCGTGAATCAGCGCGACAGCGCGCGCGGCCGCGGCATGGTCATCGGGTGTTGCCAGGATGCGTATATCGGCAAGATCCCAGCCGATTTCTGCTGCGACGGAGCGGATCTGCGATTCCGGCCCGATCAGGATCGGTTCGATCAGCTTGGCCTTCGTTGCCTCCCAAGCGCCGCCAAGGGAGTTTCGGTCAGTCGGCGCTACGACAGCGGTCGGCATTGGGGGCACGCCGTCGCACGCAGCGAGCAGGCGTTCAATCTTACCGCGTTTTTGTAGCGCAAGGCTTGGCAGGGCGATGTCATCGGCCCTGAGGCTCATGGCCGGCGCCTTCACCTCAGCTACGCCATGAGCAATAAGCGTACCGTCATTGCGGGTAAGCCGACATTCAAGATCCACACGGCGATCTGGTCGCTTATCGCGCACTGTGACTGTTGCGGTCAGCACATCACCCGGATAAACCCGATTGTGAAAATTGAGCGTCTGCTGAAGATAGGCCGTGCCGGGCCCAGGCAGGACATTGCCAAGCAGCGCAGAGAAAAGCGAACCGCCCCACATGGCAGGTGCGACCGGCTTTTCGCCAGTCACTTTTTCGGCGAGCCCCGGCAAATGCCGTGGATTGAGATTGCCGGAAGCATGCGCGAAGACAATTAGATCATTGTCCTTGCAGATGCGTTCAAGGCTTGCGGTCTGGCCGATGGCAAGATCATCATAGCCATGGCCGATCAGATCGGAAGGCGGCATGGGGGTTCTCCGTATTTCAGGGCGTGAGCGCCATTTCAGGCACGTCTCCGCGGATGATCAGCGGTGCAGCGGTTGCAGCGCGTACCGCTTCAACGCTGACGCCCGGCGCGCATTCCTTCAGGATCAGGCCCTGCGCTGATGGTTCCAGCACCGCGAGGTCCGTCACCACCAGTGTCACGGGTCTTGCCGCAGTGGGCGGAAGCGTCAATTCGGGTACGATCTTGCTTTCGCCCTTGGCGACGTGCTGCATCGCCACCACGACGCGGCGCGCACCGGCAACCAGGTCCATGGCACCGCCCATACCCGGCACAAGCTTGCCAGGCACCATCCAATTCGCGAGCTGCCCCCGCGCATCCACCTGCAGCCCGCCAAGCACCGTCATGTCCAGATGCCCACCGCGGATCAGCATGAAGCTCATGGCGCTGTCGAAGGACGCCGCACCCGGCATGGCGGAAATGAAGCCGCCGCCGGCATCGGTCAGGTTGGGGTCTTCCATGCCTTCGGGCGGTGGCGCACCAAAGCCGATGATCCCGTTTTCACTTTGGAAATGAACCCTGATGCCCGGGGGGATGTAGCGCGCCACCAGGGTCGGCAAGCCGATACCAAGATTGACCAGGGTATTGTCGCGCAATTCAAGCGCCACGCGCCGCGCGATGATTTCCTTGGCTTCCATGCTCATCGCGGCCGCTCCACAAGATGTGTGACCAAGATGCCAGGTGTGCGAACGGCATCCGGGGGTATGACACCGACAGGCACGATCTCGCCAGCTTCGGCAATCACCAGCTTGGCGGCCAGCGCCATGACTGGGTTGAAATTGGTCGCGGTCAGCCTGTAAGTCAGGTTGAAATTGTAATCGGCCTCATGCGCCAGGATGATCGCGACATCAGCAGGCAAGGCTTTCTCCAGAAGGAAGCTTTGCCCTTCTAGCTCTATCACCTGCTTGCCCTCATCCACCCTGGTCCCAACACCAGTTGGCGTGAGAATACCGCCAAGCCCTGCCCCCGCAGCGCGAATGCGCTCGGCCAGGGTACCTTGCGGCACCAAATCCACCTCGATCTCGCCCGCGATCATCTTCTTCTGGGTGACGGGGTTGGTACCGATATGGCTGACGATGCATTTCGCGACACAACCGGCATCAATCAGCTTGCCAATCGCAACGCCAGGCCTTGCCGTGTCATTGCCGATGATGGTGAGGTCCCTGGCGCCACGCGCAACCAGCGCATCCACAATGCGGGTCGGTGTACCCACCCCCATGAAGCCGCCAAACATAACGCTTGATCCGTCAGTAATCAGCGCCGCAGCCTCAGCGGCGGAGATAGCCTTCCTGTGCATCGCTTGCCCCTTCAGGCCATGATATGCAAACCACCATCAACATAGATCGTATCGCCCGTCATGCCGGATGAAGCGCCTCCGACAAGAAAGGCAACAACGCGCCCAACTTCCGCGATGTCCACCAGGCGCTGCGCCGGTGCGCGGCTTTGCGCCATATCAACCAACTCATCGAAATGGGCGATGCCGCTTGCGGCACGGGTCCTGAGAGGACCGGGAGACACAGCAAAGACACGAATGTGCCTTGGGCCCAGTTCAGCGGCGGCATAACGCACCGATGCTTCGAGCGCGGCCTTGACCGGGCCCATCATGTTGTAATTCCCGACCACCTTGTCGGCGCCGTAATAGCTCATGGTGATCAGTACGCCGCCATCTTTCATCAGCGGTTCCGCAAGCTTGGCCATGCGCAGGAAGGACCATGCGGAAACGCGCATCGCTTGGGTAAAACCTTCTGCCGAGCAATCAACCACACGGCCATGAAGATCATCACGCGGCGCAAAGGCGATGGAGTGAATCACGAAGTCAAGTTTGCCCCATTGATCTTCGATGCGCGCGAAAACCGCCTCAAGCGCACCCGGTTCTTCGACATCGAGTGGCATCATGATGGAGGATTGCAATTGCTCCGCGAGCGGGCGGACAAAACGCTCCGCCTTTTCATTCAGCCATGTTACCGCGAGTTCGGCACCGAAGGCGCGCAACTTGGCCGCGCAGCCGAAGGCGATTGAACTGTCATTGGCAACCCCAACGATCAGCCCGCGCTTTCCCTTGAGCATGTCGCCGATGCGATCATCGGGGTTCCATACCTTAGACAGCGGATCAGCAGGGAGATCAGCCATGTCAACCTCTAAGCGATATCATTTGCCAGTAACCCGATGGGCGCGACTAAGTGATGACCGAAGTATGAAACTTGGGTGACGTCTTCGTGGCTAGATTATAGTCAGGCCAAGTGGAATCATTTCATTCTACGGTTCATGCGAACAAAAAAGAATACAGGCAGGTCTTGTTGAACGACTATGAGGTGGACGGCTAAGAGCTGGCTCGGTTTATTTGAACAGTCCCTGAGCGTTTCCCAAGTGGCTTCCTGCCTTGGTTAGGCCGCCATCGGGATTGATGGCAGCGCGTTAGAATAGGCCTCGTCCGGCGTCTGCCGGTCAAGGCTCGAATGGGGCCGACGGGTATTGTAGAAGCCGTCGATGTATCGGCTGAGCGAAGCCCGCGCCTCGGGAACGCTGGCATAGGCCCGCAGGTAAACCTCCTCGTATTTGATGCTCCGCCAGAGCCTTTCGACGAACACATTGTCCCGCCACGCCCCTTTGCCATCCATGCTGATCGCGATCTCGTGACTTTTCACCAGCCCCGTGAAGGCCAGGCTCGTGAATTGCGACCCCTGATCCGTGTTGAAGACCTCGGGCTTGCCGTATTTGGCCAACGCCTCCTCGACAGCTTCAATGCAAAAGCCTGTGTCGAGCGTGATCGAGAGCTTCCAGGCTAGGACCTTCCGGCTGAACCAATCAATGACGGCGGCAAGATAGGCGAAGCCGCGCGCCATGGGGATATAGGTGATGTCCATTGCCCAGACCTGGTTGGGGCGCAAGATCGGCACGTTTCTCAGCAGATACGGGTAGATTTTATGGCCCGGTTCCGGTTTCGAGGTGTTCGGACGGCGGTAGATCGCCGCGATGCCCATCCGCTTCATCAGCGTGGCCACATGCAGACACCCGACTGAAAAGCCTTCCTGTTTCAGCAGGCCCTGCATCATTCGACCACCCGCGAAAGGGTATTCCAGATGCAATGCGTCTATCCGGCGCATCAATGCCAGATCAGCCGCCGGAACAGGGCGGGAGGTGTAGTAGAGCGTCCCCCGGCTGATGCCGAGCGCCTTGGCCTGTTTCGCCAGAGGCAGGGCGTGCTGACGGTCAATCATCGTTTTGCGCTCAGCAATCCCGCCTTGGTGAGCGCGCCTGCTAAAAAATCATTCGTGAGCGTCAACTCCCCTATCTTCGCGTGGAGTTCTTTCACATCAACCGGTGGCGGCGCTTCCGGGTTGCCTTCGCCGAAAATCCCGGCAGCCCCTTCAAAAAGCTGATCCCGCCAGGTCTTGATGACATTCGCATGGACATCGAATTGCGCAGCCAGCTCGGCCAGCGTCTTCTCGCCCTTCACAGCAGG
The DNA here is from genome assembly GCA_020249285.1 of Roseomonas sp. Lineage (GTDB taxonomy): Bacteria > Pseudomonadota > Alphaproteobacteria > Acetobacterales > Acetobacteraceae > Neoroseomonas. The sequence goes on from JADCFX010000034.1 coordinate 9,113, forward strand.
AAGCGCCACCTTTGCCTTGAAGGCTGGGCTGTGGTTCCGGCGTGGTCGTCTCGTCATGGTATCTCCTGTTCACGGCAGCATGCCGCAGTCAGGCAGAAAATCCACTTATCCCAGCTGTTCAGATTGCCCGAGCAAGCTCTCTCCGTTACACAGCCCGCCAATTAGTCTGAAATGATTTGAAGCCGGAGAGACCCCTGGTAGCCCGCGTCGGCGTAGAGCTTCAGCAGGAAGGGATACAGCCCAAACAACGTCGCCATCACCAGAACCCCGCCATCGTGATCCTGGATATCGGCGGTATGCACGATGGCGTGCATTAGCAGGCCCTGCGTGTCGACCAGGACGTGCCGTTTCTTACCCTTGATTTTCTTGCCACCATCGAAGCCCGGCGGATCGATGCGGCGCCCCTTTTTTCCGCGCTCTTGACGCTCTGGCTGTCGATGATGGCTGCTGTCGGACTGGCCTCGCGATTGGCCTGTTCACGGCACAGCACGTAAAGCGTGTAGTGCTACCGATCGAGCGTGCCATCATCCTGCCAGCGGCAGAAATAGTGGTTCACCGTGCCGCGTGACGGCAGGTCGTGTGGGATGGCGCGCCACTGGCAGCCGGTGCTCAACATATACATCAGCCCATTCACCACCGCGCGCTCGTCCACACTGCGCTTGTTGCCGCCTCGCTTGGCGCGCGGGATCTTCGGCCTGAACAGCGCCCATTCCTCGTCGGTCAGGTCGCTGGGATAGCGCAGCCTATTGCGGTCATAACGGGCGCGGTTCTCGACAGTCCTCATGCAAGGCTTCTGCGAATCGGGGATGCCGCAAGGGAATCACAAAGGATTAGAGAGACTCAAGATGTTCTTGGACGGACACTAAGGGCGGTTCAAGAATGAATCAGTCGCGTTTTCTCAGTACCAAAGTAGTCCAAGGCCCAACATCTATTCTGCGTTCCAGCACCAGGCCCTGACGACGATGCGCCGCCAGCACCATGCGCGCCTGCGTGCCGAGAAGCCCGGCCAAAATGGCCGTTCCCTGCGGTGCAAGATGCGCCGCCAATTCTCGCGCCATGGCGCACAGCGGGCGCGCCAGGATATTGGCGAAAATCAGATCATAGCGCTTGCCCTGCAACCGACGATCACGCCAGCCATCAGCCAATAAGGCGCGCATCCGGGCTGACAGGCCATTCAACCGCGCATTCTCCGCACAGATGCGCACCGACCAGGGTTCGATATCAGTCGCCGTCACTGGCTTATGCAAAAGTTTCGCCGCCGCCATGGCGAGAATGCCCGAACCGCTGCCCAAATCCATGATGCGCTGAGGACAGCGATGCGCGATCCCTTCAAACGCCATCAGGCAACCTTGGGTGGAAGCATGTTCGCCGGAACCGAAAGCCAATCCTGCATCCAGTTTCACTACCAGCCGATCAAAACAGGGCAGATCGGCCACATGAGTCGGGCGGATCAAGAATCGCCTGCCGATGCGTTGTTCCGGAAAAGCCTGCACGGTGCGCGCCAGCCAGCCATCCGCTTCCACGGGCGCGATCTGCAAGGCGGGTTGGGCAATACCGGCCACCAACGCCGCTAAGGCCAAAGCGCTTTCCAATTCCTCCTGCCCCGCGCCCGCTTCACGCACGCCTTCCACGCGCCAGGTATCGCTTGGTTCGTCTCGGAAATAGGCGACTGTGCCGCAGACTTGTTGCAAAGCGGCTTCGAAGAAGGGCAGGGCTTCCTCACTCAACCCATCAATGCCGAGCGCTTCCAGTGGCTCAGCGCGGCGGCGGGAAAGCGCGCCAGCGCCATCAGGGCCGGCAGGACGCATCAGGCTTTCTCCACAAAACGATCAATCAGCCGCTTGTCGCCGGCCTTGTCGAAACGCACATCCAGCCGGTCATCTTCCACCCCCGTTACCTCGCCATAGCCGAATTTCTGGTGAAAGACGCGATCGCCAGGGGCATAACGCGCGCTACTCGTCGGGCGTTCCTTCACTTCCCAAGCGGCTGCTTCAATCACGCGCGGGCGCTGGCCATAAAGCCCACCGGCGCTTGGGAATACGCTGGCACTTCGCATCTCCCGCGCGGCATTGCCTTCCAGCTTGATTTCAGACGCCGGCAATTCATCCAAAAAGCGCGATGGGATGGAAGCCTGCCAATTGCCGTAAATGCGCCGATTGGCGGCGTGGCTGATCACCGCGAAACGCCTTGCTCGCGTGATGCCAACGTAAGCAAGCCGCCTTTCTTCTTCCAAGGCGCGTTCTCCACCTTCTTCCAGGCTGCGCTGCGAAGGAAAGACGCCTTCTTCCCAACCAGGCAGAAAAACGCGATCAAATTCCAAGCCCTTCGCGCCATGCAAAGTCATGATGGAAACGCGCTGGCCTTCCGCCGCCTCGTCATTTTCCATCACCAGGGAGACATGTTCCAAAAACCCACCCAGCGTTTCGTAATCCGCCATGGCGCGCAGCAATTCCTTGAGGTTATCAAGCCGCCCCGGCGCTTCCGGGCTGCGATCCTGCTTCCACATATCGGTATAGCCGCTTTCTTCCAGAAGTGTGGCCGCCATCACCACATGCCCTTCATTCGGCAGCATGGCGCGCCAGCGGGCGAAAGCTTCCAGCAATTCACCCAAAGCGGCACGCGCCTTGGCCTGCTTGATCACGCCCTTTTCCAAGGCAAGCCCCGCGGCAATCGCAAGCGGCACGGCTTCCGCCCGCGAAAGCGCATGCATTTCCCGCATCGCGGTATCGCCAAGCCCGCGCTTGGGCAGATTCACAATTCGTTCGAACGCCAGATCATCCGCGGGCTGTGCCACCACGCGGAAATAGGCCATGGCGTCGCGGATTTCCTGCCGTTCATAAAACCGCGCGCCACCCACGACGCGATAGGGAATGCCAAGCGTGATCAGCCTTTCTTCAAAGGCGCGCGTCTGAAACCCAGCGCGGATCAGAATGGCGACCTCGCCCAGAGATTCCCCGCACCGCCGCGCGGCTTCGATGCGTTCGGCCACCATGCGCGCTTCTTCTTCGCTGTCCCAGACAGAAACAACGCGCACCTTCTCCCCATCCGCATCGCTGCGCCCGGCGCGCAGCGTTTTGCCAAGCCGCCCGGTATTATGCGCAATCAGCCCGGAAGCAGTGGCCAAAATATGCCGGGTTGAACGGTAATTTGATTCCAACCGCACCACCTGCGCGCCAGGAAAATCCTTCTCAAACCGCAGGATGTTTTCAATCTCTGCCCCGCGCCAGGAATAGATGGATTGGTCATCATCCCCCACGCAGCAGATATTGCGATGCGCCTGAGCCAGCAATCGCAGCCAGTAATACTGCACCAGATTGGTGTCCTGATATTCATCCACCAGAATATAGCGAAAGCGCCGCTGATAATCCGCCAGCACTTCCGGGTGACCACGCAAAATCGTCACCACATGCAAAAGCAAATCACCGAAATCCGCCGCATTCAGCGCCTTCAGCCGCGCCTGGTAAGCCTCATAAATCCCGCGTGCGCGCCCTGCGGCGTAATCCGTATCCTCGGCAGCCGTGATGCCATCGGGCGTCAGGCCGCGATCCTTCCAGCGCTGAATGATCGCCATCAGCCCATTCGCGGGCCAACGCTTCAGGTCAATATGCTCGGCTTCCATCACCTGCTTCATCAGGCGCAACTGATCATCCGTATCCAGGATGGTGAAATTGGAATTGAGCCCGACAAGTTCCGCATGGCGGCGGAGCATGCGCGCGGTCAGCGCATGGAAGGTGCCAAGCCAAAGCCCTTCCACTGCCTCCCCCATCATAGCGCCTACACGTTCGCGCATTTCCCGCGCGGCTTTGTTTGTGAAGGTCACCGCCAGCACTTGCGATGGAAACGCCTTGCGGCTGCGCAGCAAATGCGCGAACCGCGTGGTCAATACGCGCGTCTTGCCAGTACCCGCGCCCGCCAGCACCAGCAGCGGCCCATCCAGCGCTTCCACCGCCGCGCGCTGTTCAGCATTGAGCCGCGCGAGGTATTCCGCCTCACTCACTGGCAGGAACCAACCGATGCGGCGGCGCAAATCTTCTGGCCATCCAGCCAGCGCGCCCCGCCAAGCTGAGCGCCAGAAAGATTGGTGCCGGCAAGCTCAGCCCCAGTCAGATCAGCGCCGCGCAAATCGGCGCGAAACAGCGTGGCGCGGCGCAAATCCGCCCCGTTCAATATGGCGCCGGCCAGCACGGCGCGGGTGAAATCCACGCTGCGCAATGTCGCCCCCGTGAAATCGGCCTGGGAAAGATCGGCGAAGCTGAACCGCGCATCCGAAGCATCCACACCCATCAGCTTCGCCTCCACAAAACGCGCGCGCGCGAAGGAGCTATCGCGGAGCGTCGCCCCCGTCAGGTCCCGGCCCGACAGGTCCACGCCATCCAGCATACAGCGCCGCCATTCCACGCCAGGCGCGGGGGAATCGGCGCAAGCGCCAAGGGCGGGGCCGGCCAGGAGCAGCGCTCCAAGCAGGAGGGGGATTTGGAGGATTTTGATCACGCGAAGGATATAGAGGGTCTGTCCCGCCGGTCCAACCGCGCCCGGCTTGCGAAGCGGACCAGAAGCGGCAAGCATGCGCCTGGAAATCCCGGAGGTAACCATGCGTCGCCCTTCTTTCGCCCTTGGTCTTTTGGCCCTGCTGCCTTTGCCGGCGGCCGCGCATCACCCCATGGGCGGCGCCATGCCGCAAACGCTGTGGCAGGGTTTTGCTTCCGGCATTGGCCATCCGGTGATTGGGTTGGATCATCTGGCCTTTCTGCTGGCGGCTGGCCTGCTGGCGGCGGCGCTCCCGCGCGGTGAGGCTTTCAGGGCGATGGCCGGCTTCCTGATCGCCAGCATGGCCGGGGTGGCGCTGCATTTGGCCGGCATCGGCTTGGGTGCGACCGAGGCGCTGGTGGCGGCTTCGGTGCTGATGGTGGGGCTGGCGCTGCTGATGACGCGGCGGGTGAGCGCTGGGGCCTTGCTGGCAGGTTTTGCCCTCGCCGGGCTGTTCCACGGCCACGCCTTTGCTGAAGCCGTGATCGGCGCGGAGACAACACCTATCCTGGCCTATCTGGCGGGGCTTTCGGTGATCCAGGGTGCCTTGATGCTGGGCGCCATGGCTTTGGCGCAGCAGGCCAGGCGCGCACGCTGGCTGCGCCCGGCGATGGGGGCGGTGGCGAGCGTGGCGGGGGTTGGGTTTTTGGTGGTGGCCTTGGTCGCCTAAGCCGCCCGCCAAACCACCGGAAACACCTCACTATCCATCGCGGCCCCATGTGCCGGCGCATTCGCCGGCGCGGGCGGGCTTTCAATCCCCTTGCGCCGCGTGAACACCGCATCATCGCCGGTCCAACGTGCTGAAACCGCGCGGCGCCGCAGCTTCCCGCTGCGATTGCCCGGCGCGCCATGCAAGGTCAGCCCATGGAAGGCCACGCAATCGCCGGGCTGCAAATCCCAGCCCAGCAAACGATAATCACCCCGATTGCCCTCAACATCCGGCACCGGCAGGAAACGAGGATCATCGGAAGGATGGTCGGCGCTATCGGCGAAGCGCTTTGGCTTGAACCATTCGCCCTTGCGATGCGACCCGGCCACATATTCAACGCCATTCTCCCGCGCCACGGGATCCAGCGGTATCCAAAGGGAACACACCTGCCAGCCCTCAACTGTCCAATAGGGCTGGTCATTATGCCAAGGGGTCGGTTCTTCCGTGCCTGGTTCCTTCACCAGCACATGTTCGTGAAACAGATTGACCTTGCCGCTTTGCATGAGCGCGCCGGCGATGGCGGCGGCGGGGGAATGGCGCAAAAACGCCTCATATTCCGCAATGCGCTGCCAGGAACAGTAATCGCCGAAGAACATGCCGGGCTTGCCTTCCGGCGTATAGCGTTTGCCGAAGGGGCCAGGTTCACGCAGATTACGTTCCACCCCGGCGGCGAGCAGTTCAACCCAATGCGGCGCAAAGGCGCCACGGATCACCACCGCGCCATCGCGGTCATAATCGGCGATGGTTTGGGGATCGAGGATTTGGGGCATCGCGTTTCTCCTGCACAGCGCAAGAATGTTAGGGGACCAAACCCGTAAGCGTAAAGCTGCGCACAAAGGCTTCCTGTGCCGGGGTTTCGATCGCCCCCTGAAAATAGGCAGTGCGGAGCCAGGCCACCGGGTCGCCCTCAACCGCGCCGGCCATGATGGCAAGGCAGGCCATAACGGTACCGGTGCGCCCAATGCCGGCCTTGCAGCCAATGTGATAGGCATCATTGGGGGCGGCGCGCATCGCTTCCAACATCTGCGCTAATACCGCGCGCAAAGCCGCTTCATCCGGCACGCCGTAATCCGGCACATCAAGCCGCCATTCGGCTTCGCCAATGCGTGCAGCATCGGCTTCCAGGCATAATCCGCGCGCGCCTTCCGGCATGGCATCAAACGGCCCGCCCGAGATGCTGATGCGCTGGCCCGCCAGCGGCAATTCAAGCCGGCCGCGCAGCATCAGGGCGCGGCACTCCCCTTGCCATTATCGGCAACCAGCACGGGTTCCAGCAGGCTTTCTGCTTCCTGCTTCAAGCGCAGATAAGACCGCACGGAAAAGGGCAACATGCCAAGATAAATCATGCCTGCCATGGCCAGCGCCGCCCAGGGCTCCGCGAATAACAGCGCCATGAAAAGCCCAACACCCAAAAGCAGCGGCAGCACAGCCGCGCGCGGCACCTTGAAATTCTTGAAAGACCAAGTGGGCAGCGTGCTGACCATCAGCCCACCCACCACGATAAGCACCCCCGCCACCAGCAAAGGGTTGCGCATGATGCTGGCCAGCAGGGGCATTTCGATTTGCGTGAAGAACAGACCGGCGAAAAGCGGAAATAGCGCGCAGCCCGCCGCCGCCGGCGCCGGCACGCCGGTGAAGAAATTATAGGTATAGGCAGGCTTCGGCGCCGGCCCCACATCTAGCGTCGCATTGAAGCGCGCGAGCCTGAGCGCGGAACACACGGCGAAAAGCAGCGCGGGCGCAAAGGCAATGCCGCGATAATCCTGCATCGCCCAAAGATACAGCACGAGTGCCGGCGCCACCCCAAAGGACAGAAAATCAGCCAAACTATCGAACTCCGCCCCGAAACGAGAGGTCGCCTTCAGCAGCCGCGCCAGCCGCCCATCCAGCCCATCAATCACGCCCGCCACCACAATCAGCACCGCGGCTTCGGCAAAGCGCGCTTCAAAGGCAGCGCGGATAGCGACAAGCCCGCAGCAGAGCCCCAGCATGGTCATGATATTCGGGATCAGGCGATTGAAGGATTGCCCTTCAAAACGGGGCCTGGTGCGCGGGCGAAAGCGCCGCCTGAGCCGCCGCATGCGCCCTGGCTGGCCCGCATCCTTCGGCGTATTCATCGCGCCTGCAACTCCGCCAAAACGGTCTCTCCACCGATCATGGTCTGGCCCACGGCAACCATGGGTTCCACGCCCGAAGGCAGATAGATATCCGTGCGGCTTCCGAAACGAATAATGCCAAACCGATCGCCCGCCTGCACTGCATCGCCCACCTTGGCATCGCACAGAATACGCCGCGCGATCAGCCCGGCAATCTGCACCACCGCAATATCGCGCCCATCGGGCAGCCGCAGCGCCACCGCATTGCGTTCATTCTCCTCACTCGCCTTATCCAGATTGGCGCTCAGGAATTTGCCATGGTGATAGGCAATGCGCGTCACCGTGCCGTCGCACGGCATCCGGTTCACATGTACATCGAGCACCGAGAGGAAAATCGCAATGCGCCAGCGGGTTTCCTTGCCCATGCCCAATTCCACCGGCGGCTTGGCCGGCATGACCGACACCACATGCCCATCCGCCGGCGCCAGCACCAGGCCGGGGCGCGCGGGCGGGATGCGTTCCGGGTCGCGGAAGAAGTAGAGGCAGAACAGCGTGAACGCCACGCCGAGCCAAAACAGGAAGCCGCCAAACAGCGCGCCACCCAGCAGCGCCACAGCGCCGCCACCGATCAGGAAGGGCCTCGCCGCCGGATGAGGCCGGGCGAGAACCATGCGAAGACTTTGTCCGAGTGCCATGCGGCATCGCTTACAGTGTTTTTACTAAAAATGCACAAGAATGCACCTTATGGAGATGATCACCCTTGGCCCCCTGGCCATAGACCCCGAAGGCCGCCTGGCGCCAAAGCTGGCAGACCGCCCCCTGGAATTCACCTTTGACTGGCGTGGCCGTCGCTGCCGCGCAGAACTTTGCAGCGAAGGGCTGGTGGTGGAAACCGATGCCGCGCGCATTCCCTCCACCGCTGAGGGCCGAGACCAGCGGCAGGCCAGCTTCGCCACCCTGGCCGCGCTGACGCCGGGCATGCCTGATGGTTGGCGCATTGGCCTGACGCCGGATCACCGGATTCGCTTTGAAGCGGATTTGGCGCTGGTGCCGCCCACCAACTCCACCGAATTGATCGCGGCGCTGGTGCGCTTTGTGCTGGCGCTTGACCCCTATCTGGACCGGCTGGAAGCCGCGGGTGCCGGCTGGGCGGTGGGCAGCGCAAAGACCTGACCCGGGAAAATCCGATTCGGATCAGCGATCTGATCCTTATTGGCCTGATAGATCACCGTATAGCGCGTGCCCCGGCCGTAAGTGGCGCGGGCGATGCGCCATAGGTTATTGCCCGGCTGCACCACAATGCGCTGCTGGGCAAAGGCTTCGGCGGGCAATTCCTCACGCTGGAAGGGCACTTCGGCGCGGGCCAGCACCCGCCCATCAGCTGGCGAGATCTGGTCCACCCTCAGCCGATGCCGGCCAATGCTGGGCTGGGTTTCCGGCATCAGCGCCCAGCGGCCCTGCGCATCCGCCACCGCATCCCCGATATACCGATCATCCACATAAAGCCTGAGCGAGGTGCCGGGCGGCGCGCCTCCGGCGAAGCGCATGGACCCGGCCTGATCATATTCAACGGAATCAATGCCAAGGCGCGGCGCACCGCGCGCTGCCGGCGTGGGTTCCGGCGCCTGCAATAGCCGTGGGCCTGCGGCTTCGGGGCGTGATGGGATCAGCACGGCCAATGGCCCGCTGGGGGCGGGGACCGCAGGGGCGGGCTGCGCCGATGCTGCGGGCCGCTGGGCTTCGGCCACCTGCGCCGCGGTATCGGGCACGACCAGCACCACCGTATCGGGCCCGATCATCTCCTGATCCCCGAGTCGCGCGCGCAGGCTGAGTTCCATGGTGCCGGGCGGGAGCGACTCGGCCGGCAGAATGACGAATTCACCGCGCCGGTCAGCCCGCGCGCGGCCCAATTCGCGGACATTATCGGCGAAAAGAAGCACCTCGGCGCCCGGCGCAGCGCGGCCTGCGATCACGGCGCTGCCACGCGCGCCGACGCGCACCACATCAAAGCGCGGGGGGATCATGGCAGCTTGGGCAGCATTTTGGGCGGCAGCACTGGTATCAGCACGGGTGGCTTCAGTGTTTGGGGCGGCCAGATCGGGCGGCGCCGGGGCAGCGGGAATCGCCGGGCGCGCTGCCTGGCCTGCATTGCCGGTGCCGGCAGTGCCAGCGGGTGCATCCGAAGATGGAGCATTCGCACTGCCCGGCGCGCCGGGCAGTGTTGGAGAGAAAACGCCGCGCCAGCCAAGAAAGACCAGGATCGCCAGAATAAGCAGCAAGGCTGGGATGATCAGCTTATTGGCGGATGTTCCGCCCGCTTGTTGGTCGCTCATGCTGCTGTCCCCCTGCCGCCGTGCTGGCGGCATCAAGCCCTTGCCTAGGCGTTGGATTTTGTCCAAGTCTTGTAGGTCTCATGTCATCGGCCTGCAACAAGCACTGGCGTGGGCAGGCATTGGCTGGGAAAAATGAGCGCTCCAAACACCCGAATCCGCATCTGGGACCGACCCGTCAGGCTGTTCCATTGGGGGCTGATCCTGCTCGTGGCGCTTTCCTTCGCCAGCGGGAAAAGCGGCGCCTGGACGCTGCATTATGCCTCCGGCTACGCCATCCTGACGCTGGTGCTGTTCCGCATCCTTTGGGGGTTTTTCGGGTCAGAGAATGCGCGCTTCGTTCATTTCCTGAAATCCCCTTTGGCGGCAGCCCGGCAATTGGGGCGCCTTACAAAGCGGGATAGCGACACGGAAACCAGCCACAACCCGGCCGGCGGGTGGATGGTGGTGGTGCTTTTGGCGCTGCTGCTGACCCAGGCTTTCAGCGGGCTTTTCACCAATCACGATCCCGGCTTCAGCTATTCCCAGCATGGGCCTTTGGCGCTGAAGGTGACTGAAGCGACCTCAGAATCGCTATCCGCGCTGCATCTTGCCGTGCAGCGCTATCTGTTGCTGGCGATTGGGCTGCATGTGCTGGCGATCATGCTCTACAAGCTGGTCAAGGGGCATGAATTAGTCATGCCGATGCTGACCGGTGAAAAGCTGTTGCCAGAGGGCGCCACGGCGCCGCGCCTTGCATCCGGGCGGCTCGCGCTTGGTCTCTTGTTACTGGCCGGGGCGGCGGTGTTTCTGTTTATCCGCTTGTTTTAGGCGAGTACCGCCAGCCTATCGGCCGCGGCCGCGAAACGGGCGATGGCAGGCGCTGCAGGTGGCGGCGGTTTGTTGGAAGGCCGCCTGGAAGGACGCTTTATCGCCCGTATTCGCCGCGTTTTCCAGGCTGCGCAGGCTGGAGAGCATGTTCGCATTGGCCGCCGCAAAGCCGCCCGGATCGGACCAGATTGTGGGGCGTGCGCGGGTATCGCCTTGCCCACTATTGGGTGGGAAAAGCGAAGGCAGGCCTTCAAAAAAGCGGATCGTTTCGGCGATGGAGTCGACGGCCGCGCGGGTATCGCCACGCTGGTTAATCAGGGCTTCGATCCGGTCCATTTGGTGTCCCACTGCCTTTAGCCCGTCACGTCGGGCGGAGATCACATCCCCTGGCGCCAGGGCGGATGCCGTAAAGGGCACCAGCAACACCAGCAGAAAGCCCGCTTTCCAAGCCATCATTACCGTCCCATTAACCTTAATTCAGGCAAGAGGTAGGGCGTAGTGGTCGTCTCGCCAAGGGGCGCCCACCCGCTTGCGGCCTTCTCCCCCGCCCGCTATAGCCGCCCGACGTCACGGTCGGCCTCGGAGTGTAGCTCAGCCTGGTAGAGCACTGTGTTCGGGACGCAGGGGCCGGAGGTTCGAATCCTCTCACTCCGACCAGACGCATCAGCGCGCAGCCCAGATAATTAGGGCCTTGGCAGGCCAGACCCAGACAATGCCGGCCAGCGCAAAATAGACGAATTCAACCGTCCAATGCGTGCCAAGCACATGATCGGCAAGCATGATCACTGCCGCCACATAGAGCAAAAATCCGAGGATACCGATAATTCCGGCGAGCATGGGTTTTGACATGGCCCGTAATTAGGGGCGCCTGATAAATTTTGCCACCAGTGTCAACTTGACTGGACATTCTAAGTGTCACGTAGCTATGATCCCTCAGGAAGGGCTCGGCCACGCTTCTCCCGCCAAGGCGGCAGGGGGCTGGCCGGTACAGCAGAAGCAAAGACAGCGACGAAACGTGACAGATACGAACGACCAGGTTGATCTCAAGGCGCATATCCGCGGCATACCGGATTTTCCGAAGCCGGGCATTCTTTTCTATGACATTTCAACGCTGCTTCGGCATGGCCCCGCTTGGCGCATCGCGATGGCGCGCATGGCGCGGTCGATCAGCCCCTATAAGCCCGACCTTTTGGCCGGCGTTGAAAGCCGCGGCTTTCTGGTGGCCGCACCCCTCGCGCTTGAGTTGGGGCTTGGCTTCATCATGCTCCGCAAACGCGGCAAGCTGCCCGGTGAGCGCATTGGCCTTGATTACGCGCTGGAATACGGCACGGACCGGGTTGAGATGCAGGCTGATGCCATCAGCCCCGGCCAGCGAGTCGTAATCCTGGATGATCTGCTGGCGACCGGTGGCACCATGGCGGCGGGCATTGGCCTGCTGCGCCAGGCAGGTGCCGTGGTGCCAGCCGCCGCTGCACTGATTGAACTGTCATTTCTTGACGGGAGGAAGAAGCTCGATGTCCCATTCGAAGCGCTCGTCTCCTACAGCGAATAGCCTTTCGGCCCAACTACCGACGCCCTTGCAGGGCGTGCTGAGCGCTGCCGTACTGGCGACCCCGACGGGTATTGTGATCTGCGATCCAAACCTGCCCGATTGCCCGATTATTTACGCCAATCCGGCATTTTATCGCATCACGGGCTATGACGAAGAAGAGGTGATCGGGCGCAATTGCCGCTTCCTGCAAGGCCCCGGCACCAACCCGCGCCACATCAAGGCGCTGCGTGAAGCGATTGAAACCGGCAAGGCGATTGACGTTGAAATCGTCAATCACCGCAAGGATGGATCGCGTTTTGTCAACGAACTGCATCTGTCGCCGATTTTCGATGATGATGGCGAAGTGCGCTATATTTTCGGCATTCAGCATGATGTCTCGGCGCGTGAGCAATTCGCCCGTGATGCGGAACGCGCGCGCCGCGCGGCTGAACGCGCCAATGCGGAGAAAAGCGATTTTCTGGCCTTCATGAGCCATGAAATCCGCACGCCCATGAATGGCGTGATGGGCACAATCTCGCTGCTGCTGGATACAACGCTTGATGCCGAACAGCACGCCTATGCGGAAACCGCGCGGCGCTGCGGTGAATTGCTGCTGGCGACCGTGAATGAAATGCTCGATCTGTCGCGCATTGAAGCAGGGCATTTGGCGATTGAAGAAGAAGCCTTCGATCTGGCCGCACCGGTTGCCGAAGTGCTTGATCTGCTTGCCCCGGCCGTTGCGGAAAAGGGTATCAGGCTTTCCGCGAGTATTGACCCGCTGCTGCCCGCGCGCGTGATTGGTGATGCGCGCAGGCTACGCCAGATATTGCTGAACCTTGCCGATAATGCGGTGAAATTCACCGCCGTTGGTGGCGTTGGCATTCGCGTGGAGCGTGCTGAGGCGCCGGGCCAGGTGCGCTTTGTGGTGGCTGATACGGGCATTGGCATGCCGCCCGAAGTTCAGGCGCGGCTATTCGGGCGCTTCGCGCAAGCTGGGCCAGAAACGGCGCGGCGTTATGGTGGCTCCGGGCTTGGCCTCATGATCTGCAAGCGCCTGGTCGGGCTGATGGGTGGGCGGATTGTGCTGGCGTCTTCGCCCGGCAAGGGTTCCACCTTTTCCTTTGAAATTCCGCTGCGCCCCATTGCCGAATCCGGGCGCCCGCCAAGTACGCTTTTGCCGAAACCGGCCATGATCAAGCCTCCGCCAGGTGCGCGCGGGCGCATCCTGATTGCCGAGGATGGGGAAGCCAATCAGCTTGTTGCCGCCGCCATTCTGCGCAAGGCGGGCTATGCGGTGGATTTGGCGCGTGATGGTGAAGAAGCGCTGGGTGCGGCGCGTACCGCCGCTTATGATCTGGTGCTGATGGATGTGCGCATGCCGCGCATGGATGGCCTGGCCGCAACGGCTGCGATTCGCGGCTTGGAAGGCCCGGCTGGTCGCGTGCCGATCATTGCCATGACAGCCGCCGCCATGCCCAATGAGGTCGCGCGTTGCCTGGAAGCCGGCATGGATGGGCATGTGGCGAAACCCATGGATCTGACCGCGCTATTGGCGGCGGTTTCGGACATCTTGGAAAATCGGCCTCGGCGCTCTCGTGCGGCGGTGGAGGAGCCAAACCCGGCTGGCCCGACGCTGATTGACCATACCACCTTGCAGGAATTGCGCGCCGCCGTCGGACCAGGGCGCTTGCCGCGCCTGATTGGCGTTTTTGCCGATGAAACCCGCGCACGTGTGGCGCGGCTGACCGCTACCGATGATGTTTCGGTGATTGAAGAAGAAGCGCATGGGCTGAAATCCGCGGCCGGTACTTTTGGTGCAGCGGCCTTGCGTTCCATTGCGTCTTTGCTGGAGGAAGCCTGCGTGGCGCGGGATATGCCGCGCGTGTCTGAGCTTTGCCAGAACCTGCCCAATCTGGTGGAAAAAAGCCTTGCTGCCTTTCCGATGGCACCAGGTGGCACGGTCAATGCCGGCGGGAATGACTGATCCCGCCAACACCATCATGTCATTTCGGGGACAAAACCCCTTCAGTCTTTTTCCTGAGGCCAAAGCAGGCGCGAGACGACACCTGCCAGCACCGCGCCCAAAATCGGCGCCAACCAGAAAAGCCACAATTGCTCAAGCGCCCAGCCGCCAAGGATAAGGGCAGGCCCGGTGCTGCGCGCGGGATTTACCGAAGTATTGGTCACCGGGATGCTGATAAGATGGATGAGCGTCAAGCCAAGCCCGATGGCGATAGGCGCAAAACCCGCGGCAGCCTTGCGATGCGTGGCACCAAGGATGATGATCAGAAAGAAGAAGGTCATCACCACTTCACAGACAAAAGCTGCCATGAGCGAAAACTTACCCGGGGAATGTGCGCCAAACCCATTCGCGGCGAAACCCCCATTCAAGGGATTACCGCCATTACCCGTTGCAATCACGTAAATGATCGCGGCGCCCAGAAAGGCGCCGATGACTTGGGCAATGATGTAAGGCACTGCGTCAGCGGCCTTGAAGCGCCCACCGGCGACCAAGCCCAAAGTTACTGCCGGGTTGAAATGTCCGCCAGAGACATGGCCCACCGCATAGGCCATGGTGAGCACCGTAAGGCCAAAAGCAAAGGAAACGCCAAGGATACCAATACCAACTTGAGGGAAAAGGGCCGTCAGCACGGCGGCACCACAGCCGCCAAGAACAAGCCACAAGGTGCCGAAAAGTTCGGCCATCAAGCGAGGCATCATCGATCTAGGCCGTGAACTCATAAACGGGATTCCCACGGGCGTGCAATTCTGATTCAAGGCTTCCGGATGGGGGTCTTGTATGAGCCGTTACGATCTGACCGAATTCGAGTGGCGAGTGATTGCCCCTCTGTTGCCGAACAAGCCCC
>JADCFX010000035.1 GCA_020249285.1 Roseomonas sp.
ACGCGAACGCGGCATCACCATTCTTGCGAAATCCACCGCTGTGGAATGGAAGGGTGTGAAGATCAATATTGTGGACACGCCCGGCCACGCCGATTTCGGCGGTGAGGTTGAGCGCATCCTGTCCATGGTGGATGGCGCCATTGTTTTGTGCGACGCCGCCGAAGGCCCTTTGCCGCAAACCAAATTCGTGCTGACCAAGGCGCTCGCGCGCGGGCTGAAGCCGATTGTGGTCATCAATAAAGTGGACCGCCAGGATGCCCGCCCTGATGAGGTTCATAACGAGGTTTTCGACCTTTTCGCCGCTTTGGGTGCGACGGATGAGCAGCTTGATTTCCAAACCCTTTTTGCTTCGGGCCGGCAGGGTTGGGCGGATCTGGAATTGGAAGGCGCGCGCAAAGACCTTTCGCCCCTGTTTGACCTGATCCTGTCCCATGTGCCGCCGCCGAAGGTTGATCTGGAAAAGCCCTTCGCGATGAATGCCTCCATCCTGGAAAGCGATAACTTCCTGGGCCGCATTCTGACCGGACGCGTGGAACAGGGGGTGGCGCGCGTCAATATGCCGGTGCGCGTGCTGCGCCAGGATGGGTCGGTTGTGGAAACCGGCCGCCTGACCAAGCTCATGACATTCTCGGGCCTTGATCGTGTGCCGGTGGAAGAAGTGCAGGCGGGCGATATCATCGCCATTGCCGGGCTTTCCGATGCCACCATTCCGGATACCATCGCTTCCCCCGAAGTGACTGAAGCGCTGCCGGCCATTCCGGTGGACCCGCCGACGCTCGCGATGACTTTCCGCATCAATGACGGCCCCTTGGGCGGTCGTGAGGGCAAGAAGGTCACGTCGCGCCAGATCCGTGATCGGTTGCTCAAGGAAACCGAAGGCAATGTCGCGATCAAAGTGAAGGTCAGCGAAGAAGTTGATGCTTTTGAAGTGGCGGGCCGCGGTGAATTGCAGCTTGGCGTCTTGATTGAGCAAATGCGTCGTGAAGGCTTTGAACTGACCATAGGCCGCCCACGCGTGCTGACGCGCGACAATCCCGAAACCGGCGAACGCGAAGAACCCTTCGAAGAAGCTTTGATTGACGTGGATGAAAGCTATTCCGGCGTGGTGGTGGAGAAGATGTCGCTCCGCAAAGGCCAGATGCAGGATATGCGGCCTTCGGGCGGCGGTAAGGTGCGCCTGACTTTCCACATCCCGTCACGCGGCTTGATTGGCTATCATGGCGAATTCCTGACCGATACGCGCGGCACGGGCATGATGAACCGGCTGTTCCTGGGCTATCGCCCCTGGGCCGGCGCGATTGAAGGGCGCCGCAATGGGTCGCTGATTTCCAATTCGGATGGCGAAGCCATTCAATACGCGCTGTTCTATTTGCAGGAACGCGGCACGCTGTTCGTGGACCCCGGCGTTAAGGTTTATGTCGGCATGATCCTGGGCGAGCATTCGCGCGACAATGATCTGGAAGTGAACCCGATCAAGGAAAAGAAGCTGACCAATATCCGCGCCGCCGGCAAGGATGAAGCGCTGCTGCTGATCCCGCCGCGTAAGATGAGCCTGGAACAGGCGATTGCGTATATTGAAGATGATGAGCTGGTTGAGGTGACGCCTGGCGCCATTCGGCTGCGCAAGCGCTACCTTGATCCGAATGAACGCAAGCGCCATGCGCGCCGCGCGGAGAGTGAGGCGGCGTAAGCATTTTCAAGCCAAGTGGAAACACTTGGCGACTCGGAAAATGCGATCTTACAAACTTCCGCATGTTTTCAAGCCAAGTGGAAACACTTGGCGACTCGGAAAATGCGATCTCACAAACTTCCGCATATTTTCAAGCCAAGTGAGCTTCTTGGCTTGAAGATTCTCTAAGCCTCCCGCGTCGGGTGCCCCTCCAGCATTCTGGCGAAATCATCCCAGGGGCGCTGCTTGAAGATGGTATCGGTGACGAAGGCATCCGTGATCCTGTCACACCGAAAGGCACGAATATCGCCGCGCAACTCATCCCAGCACAGCGCATACCAGGCCGGCGGATTGAGCAGCAGGAAATGAGGCTCAATCAACCGTTCCGTATGGTTCCTGTGTCGGTCCCGGTAGCGCAGGCTGATCACGCGATTGAGCGCGAAAGCTTCCTTCAGGGCGTGCCCGCATTGCTTTCGGGTCCCTTCAAGGGATGCCAGCACTTCGCCAGAAGCTGCCCCACCAATCCTGATGCGTTTGCGCATCGCCGTAATCCGGCGTTGTTCGCCAGGCGCGAAACTACCCATGACCTTGCGCCTTATCGCATCGGCATGGCTCATTTGAAGTGACGCATACAAGCTTTCGCCGATCGCCAAACCAACCAGCAGATCAAGCGCCTCCCGGCGTGAAAGGTTGATCTGCCCAATTCCCCAGCCTGGTGAAATGCGCACACCGCCGCCTCGGCCCCTTTCACTTTCCACGGGAACGCCCCGTTCGCGCAGAATTCCCAAATCCCGGTGCAGCGTGCGCAGGGATACGCCGAATTCGATCGCGGCATCACGCAACGCAAGCGCATCCTCGTTCTTCAGCCAACTCTCAAGCCGATCAAGGCGCGCGAGGCGGGTGGACATCGTCATCCGGTCCCTATCGCGTAAAATATGCCAGAAAGCGACATATTTTTCCGTATAAGACAGCCACCGCGCGCAAATCGCCGGGAATGGAGGATGATCGTGAAGCTGCAAGTCCTGGAATTGGTCTCATTCAAACTGGCGCCTGGAAGCTCCGAGGCGGAGATGCTGGCCGCATCAGGCATTTGCCAGTCGGAATTCCTGCAACGCCAGGAAGGCTTCCTGCTGAGGCTCACGGCGCGGCGGGATGATGGGTCCTATGTTGATGTCGTGCTTTGGGAAAGCCAGGCGCATGCTGACGTTGCTCTGGAGCGTTCCCAGTCCTCAAGTACGGCGGGGCAGTTTCTTGCCCATATTCTCATGGATCCAGAAAATGCCGAGCCAAAGATGGAACATTGCGCCGTGCTGCGGCGTGCTGGGCATGGAGCCTGAGTTTTTTGTCCCTGGAGAGGAAAGGCCATGGCCGCCCCAACATTGAATGAGGTCGCGGCCATGCTGTCTGACCGTTATGCCGATGTGTCCTTCGCGATCAGCTGGGGCGAGACCGCGCTTTTCTACAACCCCGGCAAGCGCCTTCCCAGGGGTATCTATTTCGCCACACTCAAGGACCATGATGGCGCGAACGACAAGGCATCAGCGCTTCATCGGCCAGGTGTTTTTCGTCTGAGCCTCGGCCTGCCGCGGGAAGACTATGTTTCCCGCTTTGGGCCAATGCCGTTGCGCCCGGGTAAAGGGGGCGTGGTCCTGGGGCCTTGGGACTTCACCGCCCTGGACCAGCTTTCGCCGCACCCAATTTATGCCTGGATGGGCTGGGCGGCGGTGCTCAACCCGTCGCTCAGCACATTGGAGGCACTATCGCCCTTGTTTGACGCCGCTTTCGACAAGGCGCGGCACAGTTTCCGGAGGCGCGTTGGGTGACGGAGCTTGAACGGGGTCTGCCCTACCTTGGCGCCCCTTCCCCAATCCGATGCAGCAAGCGCCCGCCATCGGCCAGCCCAATCACCACCAGAATTTCATCCGGGCGCGGGCCATCGCCCAGGCTGACAGTGATCGCGTCAAAATGCCCGCGTGACCAGACATCATCCTTATGCCCCAGCGGCAGATCAAGCGCGCTGCCAGGCCCGCCCATCTTGGCCGAAGATGGAATGATGGCAGCACCGCCCCCAATCGCTTCCCGCAAGGGCCGGCCAAGGGCAGGGTGCAGAATGGCCGCGCCATGTTCCAATTCCCCCGCCGCGCCCACAATGGCGCCCTTGCCATAGGAAACGGCCGGCCCGCCCAAAAGCTTCACCAATTCCGGCGCGACGCGGGCCGCAAGCGCTGGGCCGATTTCCACGAGCGGTGACAAATCCTCCTGATACCGCCCGGCATAGGGATTGCCGATCAGGATCAGCGCCACCGCGCGGATGATGGGGCGTGGCGCGGCGCGCCCGGCCTCGGCGAAGCTTTCCTCTCGCAGATAGGCGATTTTGCGGATGTCGGGCATGGCGGCTTTCCACTGAACCGGTTTCGGCGCCGAGCCTCGCAGTTTTGCGGCACTTCAGGAAGCTGGGCGCCCCCTCTGGCAGAAAGCTGCGGCGCGTTGCATCCTGCGGCCATCGAAAAAAGGAATACCGCCATGGTCCATGCTCCGAACCGTCCGCCGCCAGGTGCGCCGCCTGTGCGCATCAACCTCTATTCCGATACGCAAACCCGCCCGACGCCGGCGATGAAGGAAGCCATGATGCGCGCCGAAGTCGGCGATGAGCAGCATGGCGATGACCCGACAGTGCATGAGCTGTGTGACCGCATGGCCGCGCTGATGGGCAAGGAAGCGGCGATGTATTTGCCATCCGGAACCATGTGCAATGTGATCGCGATCCTGACCCATTGCCAAAAAGGTGATGAGGTGGTGGCGCATGAAACCAGCCACATCCTGCATAGCGAAGGCGGCACCCATGCGGCGCTGACCGGCGTGCAGATCATGCCGATGCGCGGGCCCAAGGGCATGTTCACGGCGGATGACCTGCGCGGCGCGATCAGGCCCAAAACCCGCTACACCCCGCCGCAAAAGCTGTTGGAAGTGGAACAAACCGCCAATATCGGTGGTGGTGCCGTTTGGCCGCTGGAACAACTAAACGCCGTTGCCGCCGTGGCGCATGGCGAAGGCTGGGGCACGCATATGGATGGCGCGCGGCTGATGAATGCCTGTGTGGCCGCCGGCGTCGCGCCCAAGGATATGGTCGCGTCCTATGACAGCGTCTGGCTTGATTTCACCAAGGGGCTGGGTGCGCCGCTTGGCGCCGTGCTGTGCGGCAGCAATGAGTTTATCGGCCGCGCCTGGCGTTGGAAGCAGCGCCTGGGTGGTTCCATGCGGCAGGGCGGCATTTGCGCTGCTGCCTGCATCTATGCGCTGGATCACAATATTGATCGGCTGGCCGATGACCATGCCAATGCCAAGGCGCTGGCCCGCGGTCTCGCGCAGATTGAAGGCGTGCATGTGGAAGACCCAGAAACCAATCTGGTTTTCTTCGATATCAGCGGCACGGGCATGAATGTCGCGCGCTTGCAGGAAAAGCTGCAAATGCGCGGCATTGCCATTAGCGGCCTGGGTGGGCGCGTGCGGGCGTGCACGCATTTGGATGTCACCCCCGCGATGATTGACGAAGCGGTGACTGAAATCCGCACCGCGCTGAAGGCGGCTTAACCTGGCGTCTGGTCTGCCTGAGCGTTCAGCCCAGGCAGGCCAGTCCTAACCTTCGAAGCGCGGCAGCGCAACGCGCTTGCCCAGCGCCAGCGCATCCAGCGTCATTTGCAGCGGCGTCAGATCAGCCTCGCTCTGCCCGCTCAGTACCAATTCGGCGAAGCGGGCATAGAGCATCGGGTATTCCTCCCGCGCTTCCTGCACCGTCACCCGGCCATCAATCACCAAAGTCCCCCCGCTATCAAGCAGCGCCACTTCATGGCCGCAGCGTGTTGTGATGTGCAGTTCCCGTTGATCGGGGCCGACATGACCCCAATTTGCATGCAGCTCCAGCGAGCCGGCGCCATCCAGGGTGCCGAAGCGGATCGTGGCAGCAAATGGCGCGGCGTGGTTGGCGGCGATGTGTAGCTCCGCGCTCTGCACGAAAGGCGGTGGTGCGAAGATCCGGCTGATCACTGACAGCGCATTGATCGCCATGTCGAAAACGCCAAGCCCATCAGCTTCCCAAATCCACTCCTGGTCGGGGTGGTAGATGCGAAAATCCTCGTGCCAATCCACACGCAGCCTCGCCAAATGCTTATCGGCAAGGAATAACCGGGCAGCTTCCACCGCGCGATTGCATTGCGAATGCCAGGACGCATAGACAACGCGCCCGCAGCGCGCTGCCAATGCTACCAGCGCCTCAGCCTCGCCCATTGTGGCGACGGGTGGCTTTTCCAAAAGGACATGCTTGCCGGCGCGCAACGCATCGCGCGCAATGGCGAAACGCGCCGCAGGTGGTGTGCAGATCGCCACCGCATCCAGCGCGCATGCGGCGAACATGGCGTGATGGTCCGTGTAGATGGGCAAACCGGCCACAGCTTCCCCGCCGCCAAGATCAGCGAGTCCCGCCAGGGTGAAGCCAGCATCAGCCGTAATCGTCGGCACATGCCGTTTGCGCGCGATTTGCCCCAAGCCCACAATGCCGATGCTGATCGCCATGGCTGCCCCCTTCATCACGCGCCTTGGCGGAGCTTAGCCGAATTCAGGAAGCCGCCCAGGGGCACGAGCCAGCTTTTGCTTGACATGATCGAGCGACCCCGAATGACATGCCCCTGATGCCTCAGAATGGAGCCTGCTTGTGAAGCCGCCGCGCGCCATGCTGCGCAAGCGGCGGCTATGGATGCTCGCCGTGTGCCTTGGCGCCCTGTTGCTGGCGCCCTTCGCGCTTGACCGGCTTTTCCCGCCCAATCTCTCGCGTCTACATGCGGTGGGTGTGGAGATGCAGGATCGTGACGGGCGCATCCTTTCTATCCTGCCCGCGCCGGGGGGCTTTTGGCGCTTGGCGACCAGGCCGGAAGATGTTGCGCCGGTGCTGCTCGATCTGCTGATCGCGGCGGAGGATCGGCGCTTCTACCAACACGTCGGCATTGATCCCTTGGCGCTTGGTCGCGCGGCGGGGCAATGGTTGCGCGCGGGGCGGGTTGTCTCGGGCGGGTCCACCCTCACCATGCAGGTGGCGCGGCTGTTGGAACCACGCCCGCGAGGGCTGCGCGCCAAGGCGATTGAAATCTTCCGCGCCTTTCAATTGGAAGCGCGCTTCAGCAAGCGGGAAATCCTGGGCATTTGGCTGACGCTGGCGCCGCAGGGCGGCAATATTGAAGGCATCCGCGCCGGAGCCTTGGCCTGGTTTGGCCGCCCCGCACAGCGGCTTGATGCGGCGGAAGCAGCGTTGTTGATTGCGCTGGCCCGCCGCCCGGCTGCCCTCAGCCCTGATCGGCACGCGGAAGCGGCGCGCGCTGCACGGGATGATGTGTTGCGGCGGCGGGGTGCCGCGATGCTTTCCCCCGAAGATCAGGCTTTGGCGCTGGCCGCACCCTTGCCCAATGCGCGCCTGCCTATGCCGGCCCTGGCGCCGCATCTGGCGCGGGAATTGGCGCGGCAGGGCGATTCCCCCATCCGCAGCAGCCTGGATGCCGGGCTGCAACGCGCCAGCGAAAGATTGGCCAATGAGGCGCTGTTGCGCATGCCGGAACGGGCAAGCGTGGCGCTGATCATCGCTGATCTCCGCACCCGCGAAACCCGCGCCTTGGTGGGCGGGGCCTTTGGCGCCGAGAACCGCGCCGGGTCCTTGGATTTAACGCGTGCGACCCGTTCCCCCGGTTCGGCCTTGAAGCCCTTTTTATACGCCATGGCGTTTGAACAGGGGCTTGTCCGGCCCGATACGCTGCTTTCCGATCTTCCGCGCCGCTTTGGCGCCTATGCGCCGGAGAATTTTGATCGCGGTTTCGCCGGGCGCATCACGGCGGCGGAGGCTTTGCGGCTTTCGCTCAACCTGCCGGCGGTCGCTTTGCTGGATGGGGTGGGGCCAGCGCGTTTTGCGGCATCGCTCCGTTCTGCTGGGGCGGCGCCGGTGCTGCCGCGCGGGGTGGATGCGTCCCTGCCGCTGGCGCTTGGGGGCGCGGGGACGACGCTCCGCGATATGGTTGGGCTTTATGCGCTGCTGGGCGATGGCGGGCGGGCGGGGGCGCTGCGCTTCACGCCCGGGCAAGGCGCCGGCGCGCCGGTGTTGGAAGCCCGCGCAGCGACGGCGGTGGCGGGGGTATTGGTACAGGATTTCCCGGGTGGTGGGCCGCGTGGGGTGGCGTGGAAGACCGGCACATCCTGGGGTGGGCGGGATGCCTGGGCCCTTGGTTTTGATGGCCGGCACGTGGCCGGGGTGTGGGTGGGGCGGCCCGATGGCACGCCGATCCCCGGGCTCACGGGGCGGGACGCTGCCTTGCCGGTGCTCGCGCGGGTATTTGCCCTGCTGCCGGAAGCGCCTTTGGAACGCGCGCCAACCCGCCCCGATACGCCCATGGCTGCCTTGGGGAGCGACCCGCTGCGCCTGATCTTCCCCCCGCCTGGCGCGGTTCTGGCCGAAGGCGCGGGGCCCGTGGTGCTGCGCGTTGCCGGCGGGCGGCGGCCGCTGACGTTCCTGGTGGATGGCGCGCCCATCGCCCGGGATGCGGCGCGGCGCGAATTGGGCTGGGTCCCGCCCGGCCCCGGCTTTTACCGCATCGCCATCATGGATGCCGAAGGTGCGCTGGTGGCAGCCGATGTGCGGGTTGCGCCCCCTGGCGCCCCGCGCGCGGAGGGGGCGGTTTTGCGCCTGACACCCGCCGAGTAATGCGGGGGCTTGCGCGCAAGGGTCGCTCGCCCGACCATAAGGCCAGAAAGACGGAGCAGAGCGTGGCGCAGTTCAAAGGCACAGAAAGATACGTCGCAACCCGAGAGCTGGAGGTTGCGGTGAATGCCGCGGTGGCGTTGGAACGCCCGCTGCTGATCAAGGGCGAACCCGGCACCGGCAAGACCGTGTTGGCGCAGGAAATCGCCAAGGCACTCGGCTATCCGCTGATTGAATGGCACATCAAATCCACCACCAAGGCGCAACAGGGCTTGTATGAATATGATGCGGTGAGCCGTTTGCGTGATGGCCAGCTTGGCGATCCGCGCGTGCATGACATTGCCAATTACATTGTGCGCGGCAAGCTGTGGGAAGCCTTTGAAGCCGACCATCCTGTGGTGCTGCTGATTGATGAAATCGACAAGGCCGATATTGAATTTCCAAACGATCTGCTGCTTGAGATCGATCGCATGGAATTCTATGTCTATGAACTGCGCCGCAATGTGAAAGCGCGGCATCGGCCCGTGGTGATCATCACGTCGAATAATGAAAAGGAATTGCCGGACGCGTTTTTGCGCCGCTGCTTCTTCCATTACATCCGCTTCCCGGATCGGGAGACGATGGAGAAGATCGTGCAGACGCATTTCCCGAATATTCGCCAGGATTTGCTGCGGGAAGCACTGACGGTGTTCTTTGACGTGCGCGGCGTCAATGAATTGAAGAAAAAGCCGGCGACATCGGAATTGCTGGATTGGCTGAAGCTGCTGACGATTGAAGACATGCCGCCTGAAGCGCTGCGCAGCCAGGATAACAAAACCGCCATCCCACCACTTTACGGCGCCCTGCTGAAGAATGAACAGGATGTACATTTGTTTGAACGCCTGGCTTTCCTGACGCGACGTCGCGGCGGCTAGGACGGACGATCGTGTTCGTAACCGTCAACGGTACAAGGCTCTATTTCGATGTCGAAGGCGCCGGGCTGGTACCGGACGGGACGCGCATGCGCGCGAAGCCGACAGTCGTGCTACTGCATGGCGGGCCGGGCTTCGACCATTCCATCTACAAGCCGGCCTTTTCCGCGCTCTCGGACGCGGCGCAGTTGATCTATGTCGATCTGCGCGGTAGCGGCCGAAGCGGCGGCGACCATCCGGAGGCATGGAACCTCGCGCAATGGGGCGACGACGTGAAGGGGCTCTGCGACGTGCTCGGCATCGAGCGCCCCATCGTGCTCGGCACCTCCTTCGGCGGCTTCGTGGCGCAGGCCTATGCCACCCGCCATCCGGCACACCCCGCGGCGCTGGTGCTTGCAAGCACCGCGGCAAGGATCGATTTCGACGTCGTGTTCGATGCCTTTGAGCGGCTCGGCGGGACCGAGGCGCGGCAGGTGGCAGAAGCCTACTGGCGGAATCCTGGCGACGCCACGCGGATCAGGTACTTTGCCGTCTGTCTGCCGCTTTATCGGGCGAAGCCGCCGCAGGACGACGCGATTCGCCAACGCGCCATCGTGCGCAATGCCGTCGCGATACACTTCAACGGACCAAGCAACGAGCATGGCCGGATGGATTTCCGCCCACTTCTTCGCACCATCCGCTGCCCAGTGCTGGTCATGGCGGGCGACCGCGACCCAATCACGCCGATGGCGTTCAGTGAGGAGATCACCGCGCATCTACCACCGCACCTCGTTCGCCTCGAACGTTTCACGGGATGCGGGCACGGCGTGCAGGCGGACGACCCGGTGCGCGCCTTCGCTTTGCTGCGGGACTTCATCCGAGAGGTTCATGCGGGCGAGGCCGCCGCCGGCGGCGTGGCCGCCTAGGGAGACCGGCACGATGTTCGCACCCTTCATCATCGCGCTACGTGCCGCTGGCGTACCGGCCTCCATTACGGAGTATCTGGCGATGCTGCGCGCCTTGAAGGCCGGCGTGGCGGGGTTTGATGTGGAGGATTTCTACCATCTGTCGCGCGCCGCGCTGGTGAAGGATGAACGCCATCTTGATCGGTTCGACCGGGTTTTCGGTGAAATCTTCAAAGGGCTGGAAGCGCCGCCCGGGGAGCCGGTGGTCGAAATCCCCGCCGAATGGCTGCGCAAGATGGCCGAAAAACTCCTGACCGAGGAAGAACGCGCGCAGATCGAGGCACTCGGTGGTTTCGACAAGCTGATGGAAACGCTGCGCCAGCGTTTGGCGGAACAAAAGGGCCGGCATCAGGGTGGATCGAAATGGATCGGCACCGCCGGCACATCGCCCTTCGGTGCCTATGGCTACAATCCGGAAGGGGTGCGGATCGGCCAGGAAGAAAGCGGCAATCGCCGTGCGGCCAAGGTGTGGGATAAGCGCGTCTATAAGGATTTGGATGAGGATGAGGCGCTTTCATCCCGCAATATGAAAGTCGCGCTTCGCCGGCTACGCCGCTTTGCGCGCACGGGTGCCGCGACGGAATTGGATATGCCGGGCACGATTGGCGCGACGGCGCGCAATGGTGGGTCGCTTGATCTGCATATGGTGCCGGAACGCCGCAATGCGGTGAAGGTGCTGCTGCTGATGGATATTGGCGGTTCGATGGATGATCATATCCGCATCTGCCAGGAATTGTTTTCTGCCGCGCGTGGTGAATTCAAGCATCTGGAGTTCTACTACTTCCACAATTGCCCCTATGAACGGCTTTGGCGCGAAAATCGCCGCCGCAAGGAAACCGAGAAAACCACGCAGGAAGTGCTGCGCACCTATGGCCCGGATTGGCGCCTGGTGCTGGTGGGTGATGCCACGATGGGGCCTTATGAAATCTCTCAGCCCGGTGGTTCGGTTGAGCATTGGAATGAGGAATCCGGCGTAGTCTGGCTGGGCCGCCTGACGCGGCATTTCCGCCGCGCTGCCTGGCTCAATCCCGTGGACCAGCAGCATTGGCGCTATACCCATTCCATCGGCATGATGCAGGGGCTGATGGATAACCGCATGCACCCGCTAACACTGGCGGGGCTTGAATCCATGGCGCGGGAATTGGCGAAATGATGCCTGCGCCGCAAACAAATCATCGCAAGAAGGAAATCACTTCTCATGGCCACTAAGCCTCGTCTGCCGCGTGGGCGGCAATTCTTTGCCAATCCGGGCCCGACCAATATTCCGGATTCCGTGCTGCTTGCGGTGGCGCATGTCACGGTTGATTTCAATGATCCCGCCTTCATGCCGGTCTATGAAAAATGTGTCGCAGGGCTGAAGCGCATTTTGAAGACCGAACAGGAAGTCTTCATGTACACAGGTTCTGGCCACGCGGCTTGGGAAGCGAGCTTGGTCAATCTGTTCTCCCCCGGCGATACGGTGGCCATCATTGAAACCGGCCATTTTTCGCAAAGCTGGGCGCAAATGGCTGAGGATTTATCCCTAAAGGCCGAAGTGATCAGTGCCGATTGGCACCGAGGCGTTGATTTCGCCGCGCTTCGCGCAACCCTAGCCGCGGATACAGGCCATCGCATCAAGGCGATTTGCGCCGTGCATAATGAAACAGCGACGGGCATGGAATTGCCGCTGAAGGATGTGCGCGCGGCGCTGGATGCCACGAAGCATCCTGCCTTGTTGTTGAGTGATACGATTTCCTCGCTCGGCTCATTTGATTTCCGCATGGATGAATGGGGCGTGGATGTTGCTGTTGGCGGCAGCCAGAAGGGCCTGATGCTGCCCACCGGCATGTCCTTCACCGGCGTTTCGGCCAAGGCGATGGAGGCGCATAAAACATCGCGCCTGCCGAAATCATACCTTTCCTGGACGAATATGCTGACGCGTAAGCATAAATCCTTTGTCGGCACCGTGCCCACTTCCTTCTTTTACGGCTTGCAGGAAAGCCTGCGCTTGCTGGAAGAAGAAGGGTTGGATCAGGTTTTTGCGCGCCATTCGCGCCTGGCGGAAGCGGTGCGGCGCTGCGTGCGCCATTGGTCCGGCAATGCTGGGCCGCAGCTTTTTTGCATGAATCCTGATCGTTATTCGGATAGCGTCACCGCCATCCTGATGCCGGAGGGCCATGATGCGGAAGCGGTGCGCCGCACGGCGCTGCAAAGCTTCAATGTCTCGCTCGGTGGTGGGCTTGGACCTTTGGGCGGCAAGGTGTTCCGCATCGGCCATTTGGGCGATTTGAATGAACCGATGATTTTGGGCACGCTTTCCGTCGTTGAAATGGCGCTGAAGCTGAATGGCGTGCCGCATGCGCCAGGCGGTGTTGCGGTGGCGATGGAATATCTGGCGGAAGCCGCGCGGTGAAGTGGAGCATTTCCAAGCCAAGTGGCACCACTTGGCGGCTCGGGAAATGCGACCAAACATGCACTGAATTAGGGGCGCGCCGTCAAGCGCGCTCTTCATAGACCAGACTGGCGCATCAAGCCGGCAGAGCAGGAGGAAGCAAGGCAATGTCCATCACCCATCGCGGCGTTTATCGCCATGCCGATATGCAGCGGCTGTTCAACCCTGCCTCGATTGCCGTGATCGGCGCCTCCCCGCGCGCGGGTTCCTTCGCGGATCGCACCATCAGCGCGCTGTCTGGCTATACGGGCCGGCTGCATTTGGTGAATAGCCGTTATGAGAAAATCGGTGAGCGCGCCTGCTATCCTTCCGTCGCCGCGCTGCCGGAAGTGCCGGATTGCTGCATTGTGGTCGCTGCCAAGGATGCGGTGGAAGAAATCGCGACCGATTGCGCCAAGGCGGGTGTTGGCGGCGTGATGATTTATGCCTCTGGCTTTTCGGAAACTGGCCGGGCTGAGGATATCGCCGCGCAGCAGCGCCTGGCCGCGATTGGGCGCAATGCGGGCATGCGGATTGTCGGGCCGAATTGCATTGGCATGTTGAATTTCGGCAGCAAGGCCGGCGTGACCTTCATGATCCCGCCGCCCATGGAAGCACCTTTGCCGCATGCGTTGGGGCTGGTCAGCCAATCCGGCGCGCTTGGTTTTTCGCTCGCGCAATCGGTGATGCGCGGCGTTTCCGTGAGCCACCTGCTCACCACCGGCAATTCTTCCGATATTGATGTCGCGGATTGCGTTTCCTTCCTGGCGGATGATCCGGCGTGCCGCGCGATTGCCTGCGTGTTTGAAGGCATGCCGGACCCGATGCGCTTCATTGAAGCGGCGCAAATTGCCGATGCTGCTGACAAGCCCTTGGTGGTGTTCAAGCTTGGTACGGGCGAACAGGGTGCTGCGGCGGCCATGTCGCACACCGGGTCACTCGCGGGTTCTCAGGCGGCTTATCGCGCGGCGTTTGAACGTGCGGGCGCGATATTGGTGGATAATTTCGAAGCCATGGTGGAAACCGCTTCCTTCATGGCGAAGGCGCCAAAGCCCAAGGCACGCGGTGTTGCGGTGGTGGCGGTCTCGGGCGGCGCCGCCATCATGTCCGCGGACCGTGCGGAAGAACGTGGTATTCCCTTGCCGCAGCCGACACCGCCGGTGCAGGCGATATTGGAATCGCGCATTCCGGATTTTGGTTCGGCACGCAATCCTTGCGATGTCACCGCACAAGTTGCCAATGATCCAGAAAGCCTGACGGCGTGTGCCTCCGCCATGTTGGGTGAAGACCATTACGGCAC
Organism: Roseomonas sp.; assembly: GCA_020249285.1. Taxonomy (GTDB): domain Bacteria; phylum Pseudomonadota; class Alphaproteobacteria; order Acetobacterales; family Acetobacteraceae; genus Neoroseomonas. The sequence continues at coordinate 13,968 of JADCFX010000035.1, forward strand.
GCTGCTTTATGCGCAGATTTATTCAACCGAGCTTTCCGCCAAGCGCCCCGGCGAATTGGCCGCCATCGCCGCACAACATGATAAGCCGATTTGCGTGGTTTGGACCACGGAATGGCTGGAAGGCTTCGGTTCGAAGGAGGCGGAGCAAAACCCGCGCATCGGCCTGTTCCGTTCCATGGATCGTTGCTTTGCCACGCTTGATCATTGGCACAAGCGTGAGGAACGCCGCCGCGCCGGCCCGCGCAACTATACCCGCGTATCACGCCCAGAGGCGGCAAGCGAAGCGGCAGCTTTGATCAAGGCGGCAGGGGATCGCACACTGACCGAACGCGAAGCGAAGCAAGTGCTCGCGGCCTATGGCGTGCCGGTGGTGCCGGAACGGCTGACGACCACAGAAGATGAAGCGCTAGCATCGGCCAAGGCGCTTGGTTGGCCAGTCGCGATCAAGGTGGAGAGCCCCGATCTGCCGCATAAGACCGAAGCAGGGGTGATCCGCCTGAAGTTGAAGGATGAGGCCGAATTGCGCGAAGCCTTCCGCGCCGTCATGGCCAATGCCAAGCACCATGCGCCCAATGCGCGCATCAATGGCGTGCTGGTGCAGCCCATGGCGAAGCCCGGCGTTGAAATCATGGTAGGCGCGAGGATTGATCCGCTGATGGGCCCACTTATTGTCGCTGGGCTTGGCGGCGTTCTGGTGGAATTGATGCGCGATTCAGCGCTGGCACTCGCCCCCGTCACGCAAGGCGAAGCGCGCGGCTTGCTTGAGCGTTTGAAGGGCCGTGCTGCCTTGGAAGGCTTTCGCGGTGCGCCGGCCGCCGATATGGATCGGCTTTCTGACATTATTGTGCGGCTTTCCGAATTCGCCGCCGATCAGCGTGATCTGGTTGCCGAACTGGATGTGAACCCCATCATCATCGCCGGTAGTGACGCTGTCGCGGTGGATGCTTTGATTGTGAAAGCCTGAGGCATTATCATGACCAAACCGCTTTTCCTGCTTTGGACCGATGGAGCGGAAGCCTATCGCAAGGCAATTACCGCAACGGGGCTTGATCAGCGCATTCGACTGGAAGAATTGCCGCGCAACGCCACGCCAAGTACAGCGCAATTGCAGGAAGCGGAGGCGATGCTGACCTGGGGGCCGCCCGCCGGGATATTGGCGCAAATGCCAAAGCTGCGATGGGCGCAGGCGCTTACGGCGGGGGTGGAACATTGGCTTTCGCGTGCGGATTTATCGCCTAGCCTGACGCTCACTTGCGCGCGGGGGACGCATCGCGTGCAGATGCCGGAGAATATTCTAGGCGCGCTGTTTCACATCACCAAACCCTATGCAGCCATTGTCGGCGATAACGCCGCCAGCACCTGGACGCGGCGGGTTTCCTCAACGCTCGCGGGGCAGACACTTGGCATTCTGGGCCTTGGCGCCATCGGGCAGGAATTGGCGCGCAAGGCGGCAGCGCTGGAAATGCGCGTGATCGGCACACGCCGCGCGACCGGCGCCTTGGCACATGTGGAACGCGTTTATGCGCCGGAAGAAACCGATGAAGTGCTCGCGCAATCCGATTTTGTCGTACTGCTGCTTCCAGCAACGCCTGAGACGGAAAACATCATCAATGCCGCACGCCTTGCGCGCATGAAGAAAACCGCTTGGCTGCTCAATTTCGGGCGCGGTGCGCTGATTGATGATGCGGCTTTGGTCGCCGCGGCCAAATCCGGCAGCATTGCCGGCGCCATCCTGGATGTGTTCCGTCAGGAACCGCTGCCCAAGGAAGACCCTTTCTGGGGCTCGGAAAACATCCTGGTGCTGCCCCATATTGGCGGGCTGCATCCGGCGCGGGATTCCATGGTGGCGGCGCTGCTGGTTGAAAACCTGCGCCGCTTTCTGGATGGCGCGCCGCTCACGGAAGTGGTGGACCGCAAGGCGGGTTACTGAACGCCATGGCCTATGCGCCTTTTGATCTCAGCGGCAAGGTTGCGCTGATCACGGGCGGCAATTCCGGCATTGGGCTTGGCATGGCGCGCGCCTTGGCGGAAGCTGGTGCCGATATCGCGATATGGGGCAGCAATCCTGCGAAAAATGCCGCAGCTTTGGAAAACCTGAAGCCGCTTGGCGTGCGCCTTTATGCGGCTATCTGCGATATCAGCGATGAAGCGGCGGTCGAAACTGCCTTTGCGGAAACCGTCGAAAAACTTGGCCGCGTGGATGCCTGTTTTGCCAATGCTGGCACCTATGGCCATGCGTCGCGCTTCACGGCGCTGGAAACCGCTGAATGGCAGCGCGTGATGCGCATCAATCTGGATGGTGCTTTCTACACGTTGCGCGCTGCCGCGCGGCATATGGTAGAACGCGGTGGCGGCGGGTCGCTCGTGGTCACCGCATCGCTCGCCGCCATTGAAGGGGCCGCGCGCAATGCCCATTACGGCGCCACCAAGGGCGCGCTGGTGGCCATGATCCGTGCGCTTGCCGTGGAGTTGGCCCGGCATGGCATTCGCGCTAATGCCATCCTGCCCGGCTGGATCGAAACCGCCATGACCGCCGGCAATGTGGCGGATGAGCGTTTCAGCGGCGCCGTCCTGCCCCGCATCCCGGCCAGGCGCTGGGGCCAACCGGCGGATTTCGCCGGCATCGCGGTTTACCTGGCAAGTGATGCGTCCGCCTATCATTCCGGCGATTGCCTGGTGATTGATGGCGGCTATTCGCTGTTTTGAGCCCACCCCTCTGGACCATCGGGCGGTGCTTGGGTTAGGAACACTCTTCGTTGCCCCTGTGGCGGAACGGTAGACGCAGACGACTCAAAATCGTCCGCCCGTAAGGGCATGGGAGTTCGAGTCTCCCTGGGGGCATTCCTTTAAATCAAGCGCGCGTCAGATAAGCCGCAACATGGCGGTGGTAATGGCCAAGCATGCGCGGCTTGCCTGTGGCCGCCCTTTCGGCGTGCCGGTTCATGGCGCGCCAGCGCCATAGAATGCGCGCCACCTCATGCGTGGCGGTGCCGAAGATGTCAGGATTGTCGTGCAGTATCGCCAAAGCCTCGGCGTAATCGGCATCAAAGGCGCCGGCACGCGTTTCAGTAAGCTGCCCTGCGCGAAGCTGGTAGCGATAGGCAAGCGCTGCTGAGACCGGCGCCCTTCCCCCAGCGTTGGCCAGGCCCTGCAAATCCCACCAGACATCATCAATCAGGCGGAAGGGGCGAAAGGGCTCGGCTGTCGCACGCGGGCGCAGCAGATGGAGCGAGGCAAAGACCTCTCGCCATTCACGCCAGCCCAGGCTTGCCGTCCCTGGGGGTGGGACGCGGCGGATGGCTGTGCCATCCGGGGCGCGGATGATGCTGGGGATTACCGCGGCCCCTGCCTTGCGCGCCAAAGCCAGGCTTGCCGCCAAGCCATCCGCCACGCCTTCATAGCCATCATCAGCATCCAGCATGGTGATGAAATCGCCGCGTGCCAAAGCCAGCGCGCGATTGCGCGCGGCTGGCGCGCCTGAGGCAATCGGCCCGATGGGGGCGAAGACCAATCTTGGATCCGCCGGCAGGCATTCGCGATAATCCGTACCGTCATCTGAGGCGATGATGACCTCCACCGCCGCGCCTTCCGCGCAGGCAAAGACCGAAGCCACAGCCGCCGCGATTTCGGCGCGCAGGCCATGGGCGGCCATCAGAATGCTGATTTCGGGCGCGGGGTGCATGCGGGTTCCGGCTTAGGGTAGGGCGCTTTTAGTGCCCGCCATCTGGCGTCGCCGGGATGATGAATGTCAAGAAAGGCGGGTTTTCGCGCGATTTCGCTGTGCCTTGCCATTTCTCTCTGGACAAGCGACCCAAGAATGGATTCTTTAGAGATCACTTCAAGTCGAGGGGTTATCGCGCTTATGGCGCTGCTTTCCATCTCCAAACGAGTCCTTAAAGGGGTATTGGTGCCGGCCGTGTTCCTTGCGGTATCGGGCTATTTCGCTTGGCATGCTGTGCATGGCGAACGCGGGCTGATGGCGCGCGACAAGCGCCAGGGTGATATCGCCGTGGCGCGGGCAGCGCTTCAGCAGGCTGAGGCCGAGCGGGATGCGATGGAACGCCGCGTGGCCGGCTTGCGCGGTGATCGGCTTGACCGGGACCAGTTGGAAGAACGTGCGCGGTCCCTGCTGAACATGGTTGGGCGGGATGAGGTGGTTGTCCCCTATGGCCCGGAGCGCCGACTTTATTGACCATCGGGCACCGCGCCCGGTTTCCTGATTTTTCAAGTCTTATGGAGCCTGGCTTATGGCGGCAGGGCGATGCCATGCTGGCCTCTATTAGGTGAAACAAATACTTAACTGAATTGCAGTTAATTTAATTATTGCATTGCAAAAACTCAGTTTTTTACGATTTCAAGGCTTGAATTTCGGCAAAAGCCAGCGCTAATTGTGTCAGGAAGCTAAGCCCCGGAGGAAATCCCCATGCCCCAGGCCACAGAAGCCGCCAGCAAGCGGCGCGGCAAAGCCAAGACCCCATCGCTGTCGCGGGAAGAAATGCTGCGCGCCTATCGCGACATGCTGCTGATCCGCCGTTTTGAAGAAAAAGCCGGCCAGCTCTACGGCATGGGTCTGATTGGCGGCTTTTGCCACCTTTATATCGGCCAGGAAGCGGTCGTGGTTGGCATGCAAATGTGCCTGAAGCCTGGGGATCAGGTGATCACCTCCTACCGCGATCATGGGCATATGCTGGCCACCGGCATGGAAGCCCGCGGCGTGATGGCGGAACTCACGGGGCGCATTGGCGGCTATTCCAAGGGTAAGGGTGGCTCCATGCACATGTTCAGCCGGGAGAAGGGCTTTTATGGCGGGCATGGGATTGTCGGCGCGCAGGTCTCGCTCGGCAATGGGCTCGCCTTCGCCAATTGGTATCGGCAGGATGGTCGGGTCGCGGTCACCTATTTCGGTGAAGGTGCCTCCAACCAGGGCCAGGTGTTTGAAAGCCTGAACCTGGCGGCACTGTTCAAGCTGCCCTGCATTTTCATCATTGAAAACAACAAATATGGCATGGGCACCAGCGTGGACCGCGCCTCGGCTTCGCGCGATTTGTCACAGAATGGCGCGCCTTGGGGCATCCCTGGTGAGCAGGTGAATGGCATGGATGTGGCCGCCGTGCGCGAAGCGGGTGAACGGGCTGTCGCGCATTGCCGCGCCGGCAAGGGGCCGTATTTGCTTGAGATGAAAACCTATCGCTATCGCGGCCATTCCATGTCTGACCCGGCGAAATATCGCACGCGTGAAGAAGTGCAGAAAATGCGCGAAACATCGGATTGTATTGAAACGGCGCGCAAGGCGCTGCTGGATGATTTCGGCGTGACAGAGGCTGATCTGAAGGTGATTGATGATGAGGTGAAGGCGATTGTCCAGGACAGCGCTGATTTCGCGCAGGAAAGCCCAGAACCGCCGGAATCCGAATTGATGACCGATATTCTGGTGGAGGCGAACTGAGATGGGTGCCGTTATTCTGATGCCCGCGCTTTCCCCCACCATGACGGAAGGCAAGCTGGCCCGCTGGCTGAAAAAAGCTGGCGACAAGGTGAAATCCGGCGAGGTGATTGCCGAGATTGAAACCGATAAGGCGACCATGGAAGTGGAAGCGGTGGATGAGGGTGTGTTGACCGCCATACTGGTGCCGGAAGGCACGGAAAATGTCTCGGTGAATACGGCGATTGCCGAATTGGATGGCGGCACCGGTGGTGCGAAACCCGCGCCCGTGGCAGCACCTGCTCCTGTGGCTGCCGCGCCTGCCCCGGCTTCTGTCCCCGCCGCGCCACGCGCTGCAACGCCCGAGAAGGATTGGGGCCCGACCAAATCCATGACGGTGCGCGAAGCGCTGCGTGATGCCATGGCGGCAGAAATGCGCGCCGATGCGGATGTATTCCTGATTGGCGAAGAAGTGGCGCAGTATCAGGGCGCTTACAAAATCAGCCAAGGCTTGCTGGAAGAATTCGGCCCACGCCGCGTGATGGATATGCCGATCACGGAGCATGGCTTTACCGGCATGGCGGTGGGCGCGGCCTTTACTGGCCTTAAGCCCATTGTTGAATTCATGACCTTCAACTTTTCCATGCAGGCGATTGACCAGATCATCAATTCCGCCGCCAAGACCTTGTATATGTCGGGCGGGCAGCTTGGTTGCCCGATTGTCTTCCGTGGCCCGAATGGTGCCGCTTCCCGCGTCGCGGCGCAGCATTCGCAATGCTACGCGTCCTGGTATGCGCATTGCCCGGGGCTGAAGGTGGTATCGCCTTGGTCGGCGGCGGATGCGAAGGGGCTGTTACGCGCCGCCATCCGTGACCCAAATCCGGTGATCGTGCTGGAAAATGAAATTCTTTATGGGCAGAGCTTTGAATGCCCAACTGCAGATGATTTCGTACTGCCGATTGGTAAGGCGAAGGTGGAACGAGAAGGCAGCGATGTTACCATTGTGGCTTTCTCCATCATGGTCGGCATGGCGATGCAGGCGGCGGAAAAGCTCGCGGAACAGGGCATTAGTGCGGAAGTGATCAATCTGCGCTCCATCCGCCCCTTGGATACGGAAACCATCGCGGCTTCCGTACGCAAGACCAATCGCCTGGTGACTTTGGAAGAAGGCTGGCCCTATGCCGGCATCGGCGCGGAGGTTGCCATGCAAATCATGGAAACCGCCTTTGATCATCTGGATGCGCCGCCGGTCCGCGTGACTGGCCTGGATGTGCCCATGCCTTATGCGGCTAATCTTGAGAAACTCGCGCTACCGCGCCTGGAACAGGTGGTGGAAGCAGCGCGTTCCGTGACCTATCGTCGGTAAGGGGAAAGATCATGGCCACGAATATTCTGATGCCCGCGCTTTCGCCCACCATGACGGAAGGCAATCTGGCGCGCTGGCTGAAGCAGGAAGGCGAGCGGATCAAGGCCGGCGATGTGATCGCGGAAATCGAAACCGATAAGGCGACGATGGAAGTGGAAGCAGTGGATGAAGGCATTCTGGGCCGCATCCTGGTGCCCGCCGGTACGCAAGGCGTGAAGGTGAATGATGTGATTGCTGTGCTGGTGGAAGCGGGTGAGGCCGTGCCCGCCGCAGGCGCCGCACCGAAAGCCGCGCCTCCCGCTGCACCGATGCCGGTTGCTGCGCCTGTTGCCGCTGCGCCCGTGGCTATTGCACCTGCACCCGCGCCTGCATCGGGTGATCGCGTTTTCGCAAGCCCGCTTGCGCGGCGTATGGCTGCACAAGCTGGCGTTGATATCAGCAAAATCGCCGGTTCTGGCCCCAATGGGCGGGTTGTGAAGGCAGATGTGGATGCGGCGCTGTCGCGTGGCCCCGCACCTGTCGCTGCTGCCGCGCCCGCTGCTGCGCCCGCGCTTGCCGCCGCCCCGCGCTCCGCCGCGCCGGTGGCGATCACCGCGCCACATACCGCCGTGCCCAATAGCAGCATGCGCAAGGTGATTGCGCGTCGCCTTGCCGAATCCAAGGCGACGATCCCGCATTTCTATGTCAGCACTGATGTGGAAATTGATGCGCTGCTGAAAATCCGCGCCGATTTGAATGCGCGCAGCCCCAAGGATGGCCCCGGCGCCTACAAGCTTTCGGTCAATGATCTGGTGATCAAGGCAACGGCAGTGACCTTGCGCCGCTTCCCCAATGTGAATGCGATGTGGACCGAAGATGCCATTCTGCAATTGCATGATGTTGATATCTCGATCGCGGTATCCATCCCCGATGGGCTGATCACGCCGATTGTGAAAAACGCCGATATCAAGGGCCTGGCCGCCATCAGCACTGAAATGAAGGATCTGGCGGCGCGCGCCAAATCCGGCAAGTTGAAGCCTGAGGAATTTCAGGGCGGTGGTTTTTCCATCTCCAATATGGGCATGTATGGCGTGCGGGATTTCGCCGCCATCATCAACCCGCCCCAGGCCGGCATTCTGGCGGTATCCGCCGGCGAACAGCGCCCGGTGGTGAAGAATGGCGCGCTGGCCATCGCAACCGTGATGACCCTCACGCTTTCCGTGGATCATCGCGTGATTGATGGCGCTTTGGCGGCGGAATTCCTGCAAGCGCTCAAGCGCAATATCGAGGATCCGTTGAGCCTGATGCTCTGATGGCTACTGCCTTCACGCTACGCGATGCGACACCCGCCGATGTGCCGGTGGTGGTGCATTTCGTGCGCGCCTTGGCGGAATATGAAAAGCTGCTGCATGAGGCCAAGGGCACTGAGGCGGATTTCGCCGAAGCGCTTTTTAGCCCCTCACCGCGTGCCGCCGCCATCATCGCGGAAGCGGATGGCAAACCGGTTGGGCTTTGCATCTGGTATCGCACCTTTTCCACCTTCACCGCGCGCCACGGCATTTGGGTGGAAGATGTTTTTGTGGAGCCCGCCTATCGAGGACAGGGCATTGCGCGCGCTATTTTCAAGCGCCTCGCGCAGCAGGTAAAGCATGAAGGCGGCGCACGGCTTGAATGGAATGTGCTGGATTGGAATGAACCCGCCATTGGCGCCTATCGCGCCATGGGTGCGCGTGGGCTCGACCAATGGACCATGCAACGCGTTGACGGCGCGGCGCTCGACCGACTGGCCGAATAAAGGAAGGAGCCTGAGACATGGCTGAGGCATTTGATCTGGTGGTGGTAGGTGGCGGGCCTGGCGGCTATGTCGCGGCCATTCGCGCCAGCCAATTGAAGATGAAGGTCGCGCTGGTGGAGCGTGAAAACCTTGGCGGCATTTGCCTGAATTGGGGCTGCATCCCAACCAAGGCACTGCTGCGCGCCTCCGAAATCAATCATTTGCTGCATAGCCTGGATGCTTATGGCTTCGCCGCTGACAATATCCGCTTTGATTTTGCGAAAGTGGTGAAGCGTTCGCGCGGCGTGGCGGGGCAGCTTTCCGGCGGCGTCAAGCATTTGCTGCGCAAGAACAAGGTCACGGTATTTGATGGGCACGCCAAGCTGGCCGGTGCCGGCAAGGTTGCGGTAAGCAAGGATGGCAAGCCGGTGGCGGAGCTGGTCGCCAAGCACATCATTCTGGCAACGGGCGCGCGGGCGCGCGTGCTGCCGGGGATTGAACCGGATGGGAAACTGATCTGGTCCTACCGCGAAGCCATGACGGCACCTGCTTTGCCGAAGCGGCTGATCGTGATTGGGTCTGGCGCCATCGGGTCTGAATTCGCGTCCTTCTATCGCAATATGGGGTCCGAGGTGACGCTGATTGAAGCGATGGATCGCATTCTGCCGGTCGAAGACGCGGAGGTTTCCGCCTTTGTGCATAAGGCGTTTGAAAAACAGGGCATGAAGGTGCTGGTCGGCGCCAAGCTGCAAGGCGTGCGCAAGGAAGGCGACGCCATTGCCGCCATTGTGGAAGCCGGCGGCAAGGTAACTGAGATCAAGGCGGATCGGCTGATCAGCGCGGTTGGCATTGTCGGCAATGTTGAAGACCTTGGCCTGGAAGGCACGAAGATCCAGGTGGACCGCACGCATATCATCACGGATGCTTTCGGTCGTACTGGGGAGCCCGGCATCTATGCCATTGGCGACCTGACTGGCCCGCCCTGGTTGGCGCATAAGGCATCGCATGAGGGGATTATTTGCGTTGAAGCCATTGCCGGGCTGCATCCGCATGCCATGGATACGCTGAATATTCCGGGCTGCACCTATTGCCGGCCACAGGTGGCCTCGGTCGGGCTCACGGAAGCCGCGGCCAAGGCCAAGGGGCATGAGGTGAAGGTTGGGCGCTTCCCCTTCATCGGCAATGGCAAGGCGATTGCGATGGGTGAGCCGGAAGGGTTTGTGAAAACCGTGTTTGACGCCAAGACCGGCGCTTTGCTCGGCGCCCATATGGTGGGGCCGGAGGTCACGGAAATGATCCAGGGCTATGGCATCGCCCGTACCCTGGAGACAACTGAGGCGGAATTGATGCACACCGTCTTCCCGCACCCCACGGTTTCGGAAGCCATGCATGAAAGCGTGCTTGATGCTTACGGCCGGGTGATCCACATCTAATCCTGTTATGCCCCCGACTCGCATCGAAATTGACCATCGCGCCGCTAAGACGGGTGCCGAAAGGCATCCGGAAAAGGCGCATCGTCCGGATAACCCCATTCAGCGCAAGCCGGCCTGGATCCGGGTAAAGGCGCCGACGCATCCGGTTTATCTGGAAACCCGCGCCATGATGCGGGAGAAAAAGCTGGTCACGGTATGCGAAGAAGCAGCCTGCCCGAATATCGGCGAATGCTGGTCTCAGCGCCACGCCACCATGATGATCATGGGCGATACCTGCACCCGCGCCTGTTCATTCTGCAATGTCGCGACCGGCATTCCGAAGCCTTTGGATACGGATGAACCGCGCCGCGTAGCGGAAGCAGTGGCTGCCCTTGGGTTGCGCCATGTGGTCATCACAAGCGTGGATCGGGATGATCTGGCCGATGGCGGTGCCGCGCATTTCGCGGCCACCATCAGCGCCATTCGCGCCGCCGCACCTGGCACGACGATTGAAGTGCTGACACCGGATTTTCTGCGCAAGGATGGCGCTTTGGAAGTGGTGGTGGCGGCGCGGCCAGATGTGTTCAACCATAATCTGGAAACCGTGCCAGCGCTTTATCCCTCCATTCGGCCAGGGGCGCGTTATTATCATTCTCTGCGCCTGCTGGATCGTGTGAAGCAGCTTGATCCTTCCATCTTCACCAAATCCGGCATGATGGTGGGCTTGGGTGAAAAGCGCATCGAAGTGCTGCAAGTGATGGATGATCTGCGATCTGCCGAGGTGGATTTCCTGACCATCGGCCAATATCTGCAACCATCGGTGAAGCACGCCGCGGTTGATCGCTTTGTCACCCCGGATGAGTTTGAAGACTACGCCAAGGCGGCGCGTGGCAAGGGGTTTCTGCTGGTATCCGCCACACCTTTGACGCGGTCTTCCTATCACGCGGATCGGGATTTCGCGGCGCTGAGTGCCGCGCGCAACGCTCAACTGGCCGCGCAAGGCTGATATGCCAACCCATGCAGAAAAAAAGGTGCTCCGTTATTCGCAGGAGCAGCTTTTCGATATGGTGGCCGATGTTGCGCGCTACCCGGAATTCCTGCCCTGGTGTGTCGGCGCGCGGGTGCTCAGCCGGGATGAACAATTGCTGGTGGCGGACCTCACCATCGGCTTTCGCATGTTTCGCGAAACCTTCAGATCACGCGTGGGCATGAACAAGCCCGGCCACATTCACGTGACCTATGAAAACGGCCCCTTCCGCTATTTGAACAATCACTGGCGCTTCACGCCTGTGGCCGGCGGGACAGAGGTGGATTTCTTCGTGGATTTCGAATTCCGCAGCCGCATCCTGCAAGTGGCTATTGGTGTGGTGTTCAATGAAGCGGTGCGGCTGATGGTGCGCGCCTTCGAACGGCGCGCACTGCATCTTTATGGCAGGCCGGGCGCGGCTGGCATTGGCAAGCCGGCCTCGGCCTGACGCGCCTATTGCAGCTTGATGTTGCGGGCCTGGATCATGTTGCGCCATTTGGCGTTTTCTGCCGCGAAATAGGCAGGCCATTCCGCCGTGCTGCCAACCGTTGGCACAACCGCGAGGGCTGAAAGCCTTTCGCGCGTATCTGGCGCTTCCATCGCCGTCTTGGTCAGCGCATGCATGCGCGCCAGGATATCCGCGGGTACGCCAGTTGGTGCTTGCAGGGCGATATGCTCCACCACCTCCACACCCGGGAAGCCTTGTTCGGCGAAGGTTGGGATTTCTGGTGTGAGGGGGCTTCTTTCCTTGGTGGCCACCGCCAAAGCGCGCAAGGAACCGGAACGGATATGCGGCAAAATGCCTGATGCTGCCTGGAAAACCATCGGTGTTTCATTGGCAAGCACCGCCTGCACCGCCGGCGCGCCACCGCGATAGCCGACATCCTGAATAGTCAACCGCGCTTCCTGCAAGAAAAGCTCGGTCGCAAGATGCGTTGAAGAACCGGTGCCGGAATTGGCATAGGTCAGGTTGCTATTGGGGCGGCGGGCAATTTCCACATATTCCGCCAGCGTGCGCGCGGGGAAGCTTGGATTGACCACCATGATGATGGGCATGGAAGCGATCAGCCCGATGCCGACGAAATCCTTTTCATTGTCATAGGGCAGCGGCATCAGATGCGGCGCCATCGCATAGGTGCTGACCGTGCTGACCAACATAGTGTAGCCATCAGGCCGCGCGCGGGCGACGCTATTGAAGCCGATCGTGCCATTGGCGCCGGTGCGGTTATCCACCACAAAGCTGCGCCCCGTATCGGTGGAAAGCTTCTGCGCCAGAATGCGCGCCACGGCATCCGTGGAACCGCCCGCGGCCCAGGGCACCACCAGCGTGACTGGGCGGCTTGGCCAGGCAACCTGCGCGCGGGCGACAGAGGGCAGCAACGCAGGGGCGGCAAGCAGGGCAAGGTGACGGCGAGAGATCATGGCTGTTTCCTTTGCGAATAGGCGATTTCAATAAGGGTCCTTAACGGGCGAGGCAAGCGGATTGCGGTCTGGCGCACATACAGGCGCCGTGACTGATACGGCCGCCGCCAAGCAGGGTTTTGGGCGCAGGCATGAACCAACGCCCAACAATTTTACTCCGCCGCGCGTAGTGCGCGTTGGCTGCGCAGCTTCACAATGCCGGGCAATGTAGCGCCCTTCCATAGCGCTTCCAGCAGCGCCTTGGCTTCCTGCACGCCGATGGCGCCCGCCGTCAGTTCCAGGAATTTATCAGACAGATCAGCATCCGAAAGCGGCGCATCCGGATCGCCCTTGCGGGTGTGCTGATGTCGGTTCAGCACGCGGCCATCGCGCAGCTTGATCTCAACCTTCGCTGAACGCTTGGATGGGAAGGCAGCCGCGCATTCCGGGTCTAGCGCCACTGTCACCTTCGGCATCAGTGCGCGAATGGTGGGATCAGTCAGTCGTTCCGGTTCAAAGGCTGCAAGACGCACACCGCCATAAAGCAACATAGTCGCTACCGTGAATTGCGTGGAAAAGCGGCAATCCTGTTCTGTCGCAGCGGTCGGGCGATCACAGACATCCTTGGTCGCCTTATAGCCGCCGACATCCACGCCAATCACATCGGCAGCGGTGAAGCCGGCTTCGCGTTGCAAATCGCGCACGGCATCAAGCGCTGCGAAAATATGCCCGCAGCAGCCGTGATTCTTGAAGGTCATATCCGTGATGGCATAGGGCTTGCCGATATTGGCCAGTGGCTTTTCCCATTTGCCGGTATCTTCGCTGGTGGCTGCGGCAAAACCCGCCGGACCATGCAGCACATCCAGCGCGCCGGTCATGCCGCGCGCCGCTGCCATCGCCGCCATGGCGCCGGCTTCAGCCGCATGGCCGGGATGCAAAGGCTTGGACATGCCTTCACCGCGGAAAGCCTGTTGCAGCCCGCTCGCCATGGTGGCGCAAGTTGCAATGGCATGCGCGGTGCGTTCCGCATCGCAATTCAGCGCGACGGCCACAGCCGCCGCCGCACCGAAAGTACCGACCGTGCCGGTGGTATGCCAGAAATCGTAGTGTGAAGGCTGCACCGCCACACCGATGCGACACGATACCTCATACCCCGCAATCATGGCACGCAGCAGCAAATCCATATCCGCGCCGCGCGTTTGCGCCGCTGCCAGCGCTGCTGCAATGGTCGGGCAGCCCGGATGATAGACAGCGTAACGATAGATATCGTCGAACTCCACAGTATGGGATGCCGTGCCATTCAACAGCGCCGCATGACGCAAAGGCACTTGCCGCCCGCTGACGTAACACACCGCACCACCACCGCCGCGCGTTTCATCCTCAAGTGCGGCTGACATCAGCGTGGCCGGCGCGCGCGAGGCGCCCGGTAGCAAGGCCGCAAACCAATCCACCAAAGCGCGCCGCGCGTGATGCGCAACTTCCGCATCGACTGGGCGGTTCCGCCAGGAAGCGGCGTGATCGGCCAGAATCAGCAAAGGGTTTTCCATGATTGTCGCTGCTACGCGTTGCCGCGCAGCACCTCCTTATTGATCACAACATCGGGGTCTAGCTGACCCTTGAAATGGCTGATGATGCTCTCCGCGCAGGAAAGCCCCATGCGGCGCATGCCCTGTTCCGTCGCGGCAGCGGAATGGGGGGAGACAACAACATTCGGCAGATCAAGCAAAGGCAAGCGCGTGGTCACGGGCTCTTCCCAGAACACATCAAGCCCAGCGGTCGCAAGATGCCCGGTCTTCAGCGCCGCCGTCAGCGCCGCTTCATCCACCAAAGTGCCACGCGCGGTATTGATATAAGTGCCGCCCGGCTTCATGGCGGCAAGGAAAGTGCCATTCACCATGCCGCGCGTTTCTTCATTGCTCGGGCAATGGGTGGTGACGATATCGGCTTCCGCCAAGCCTTCATGCAGCACCTTCACCGGGCGGAAGCCAGCGCCCTTGATGGTATTTTGCGGGATATAGGGGTCATGCACCAGCACCTCCATCCCGAAGGCAGCGCAGAGCCGCGCGACGCGGCCACCAATGCGCCCGAAGCCGATGATCAGCACTTTGCGCCCGGACAGATCCCAGGTTTTCAGCGAAGGCTTGGAACCCCAATCGAGTGCGCGCAAATTCCGATCGTAATCCAGCGTGCGGCGCGATGTGGAAAGCATCAGCATCATCGCGTGTTCAGCGACCGACAGCGCATTGGCATCGGGTGTGACGGTCAGTGGAATGCCGCGTTCCGTCAGCGCCTTCACATCCACAGCGTCATAGCCCACGCCGTGGCGCGCGCAGATGGAAAGCATCGGCGCATTGGCCAGGAAATCGCGATCAATCCGGGTTGCGCGCACGATGATGGCTTCCGCGGTTTGCATCGGCTCCCGCAGGGTATCCGCATTCACCTCGGTCAACATGGTGACCTTGAAATCAGGTTCCGCATGCAGCCTTGCCATGGCGTCAGGATGCAGCGGGCGGAGGCAAACGATATGGGGCATGGTGTTTCCTATTCTACCTTGGCGCCGGAAATGCGGACCAATTCGGCCCATTTCGGGATTTCAGATGCTACGAAGGCGCGGAATTCCTCCGGTGTCGAACCAACGGGCTCGCTGCCCTGCTGGGCGAGTTTTGCTCGCATGTCATCGGTGCGCATCACAGCGCGGATTTCGGCGGCGATGCGATTGACGATGGGGGCTGGCGTATTCGCCGGCGCCATATAGCCATTCCAGAGCGCCACTTCGAAGCCAGGCAGGGTTTCCGCAATGGTAGGCACATCCGGCAGCAGCGCGGAACGTCGCGCGGTTGTCACGGCAATGGCGCGCAGCCGCCCCGCCTGCACATGCGCAATCACCTCCACCAAAGGTGCTGCCATGGCCTGGATTTTCCCGCCGATCAAATCCGTGACGGCCGGCGTGCCGCCGCGATAGGAAACATGCGTGACCTCAATCCCCGTGCGCGCGGCGATCAGCGCAGCAGACAGGTGCTGTGATGTGCCTGAACCCGCATTGCCAAAATTCAGCACGCCGGGCTTTGCCTTGGCTTCCGCCACCAGGCCAGCGAAATCACGCGCGGGTACATCCGGGTGCACCACCAAAAGATTTGGGATGAAGGTTGTTTGGCTGATCGGCGCGAAATCCCGCTGCGCATCGAAGGGCATATTGCGATAAAGCGCGCCATTCGTCGCATGCGTGGAACTTGTCGCCATCACCAGCGTATAGCCATCGGGCGCGGCACGCGCGACAGCCTCGCTACCGATATTTCCCGCAGCACCAGGGCGATTTTCAATCACGACTGGCTGGCCAAGTCGGGGCGAAATCGCCTCAGCGACCAGGCGCGCGGTGATGTCTGTGCTGCCGCCTGGCGCGAAGGGCACAATCACGCGCATGGGGCGATCTGGGCTCCATAGCGCCTGGGCCAGCGCGGGGCTTGCTGCTATCGCCGCGAGCCCCGCCAGAATTTGCCGTCTGTACATCTGATCCTCCCTTTATTTGGGCACCGCCGATCTTCGTCGGCTGGTGTCGTTCACTTACAATTGATGATGCGCCGCCGGCCCCATCACCGCTTCACGCATGCGCGCCTGCAATAACGCGCCTTCGCGCGGCGGCAGCACCAGCGGCTTGCTGGTGGCGTCAATTTTCGCCACCGCGAAGAAAGGGCCATTCCCGGCATGGATCGCCTTATGCAGCGCGGGCACTTCATCGGGCTTGGTCACGAACATCGTGTTCGCAATGCCGGCACCCTTCGCCATCATCACCAGATCAACGCCATGGCGTGTCGCAGTTTCCTGCATGCCGGTTTCACCGTAATGCTCATTGTCCTGGACCATGATGGAAAGATTGGCCGGTTTTTGTACCGCAATCGTCGCCAAAGCGCCAATGCCCATCAGCATTTCGCCATCGCCAGTAATCACCAGTATCTTGCGCTTCGGCTGCGCGAGCGCCAGGCCAAGGCCGATCATGGCAGCGCCACCCATGCCGCCCCAAAGCGGCAGGTTTTCTGCGCAGTCCCCGATGGCGGTAATGTCCCAGGCCGGCGCACCAAGCCCGGCAATCACCAGCATCTCACCACGGTCCGCGAGCAGCGCGCGGGTCAATTCTCGGCGGTCAAGTTTTCCGGAAGCAGCAAGCATTTTTTCAGTCCTTCCCGAAAGTCTTGGCGCCAAGCACGCGCTGGCCAATCAGGGTTGCGGTGGGGCGGAAGGTATTGAAGGCGAGGCGAATGGTGGCATTCACCGTGGGCGCGATATCTTCCGGCGTATCGGCGCGGCGCACCAGCGTGCCCATGGCTTCCAGTACGGTTTGCGTCGCATTGCCCATGGGCACCTGCGCCGGATTGAATTCACCAAAATCGCCACGCATCGTCACCAGCATGGGCAGAGGGCAGCGATGCATGATGGAAAGTGAGAGCATATTGATGCAATTGCCCACGCCGGATGATTGCATCAGCAGCACGCCCTTCGCACCCCCAAGCCAGGCGCCTTGCAACAGGGCGATGCCTTCTTCTTCGGTGGTCAGCGTCACCACCTTCATTTCATTATCGGCTAGGCAGCGGCGGATCAGGCGGGAATGCCCAGCATCCGGCACCAAAGCCACTTGCGTGATATTGTGCGACTTGAGCAGGGAATAAATCTGATCCGGCCATTCGGCTGCGGCGTCGGGCGCCTTGTCAATTGCGTGTTCGTCCATGGTTTCCCGTTCCTTGATGGCCCCAACATCCTGCGCCCGGGCCTTCATGGCAAGACAGGGCGGGCCAAGATGTTCTATGAAACCGCATGATCCGCATCACCCCCGCCATCGCCATTGCCGAACAGGAGCTGAAGGAAGCCTTTCTGCGTGCCTCGGGCCCTGGTGGGCAAAATGTGAATAAGTCCGAGCCGATTTCATGATCCGCGTTACGGGGTCAATCAGCATTGACGAGGCGGAACTCCACGAGGATTTTCTGCGGTCAAGCGGCGCGGGCGGGCAGAACATCCAGAAGGTGGAGACGGCCGTCCAACTGCGATTCGATGCCGCAAACAGCCCGAACCTGCCTGACGGGGTGAAGGCCCGCCTTCTTCGCTTGGCAGGTCACCGGGCAACGCGGGAAGGCGTCATCATCATCACCGCTCAGCAGCACCGGACACAGCATCGGAACCGGGAAGATGCGCTGGCGCGTCTGCTTGAACTCATCGAGGAGGCAGCGCGCCCACCGCCCCCGCCTCGTAAGAAGACGCGACCCACTCTTGCCTCAAAGGTCCGTCGGCTTCAGGGCAAGGCGCTACGCTCGACCATCAAGCGCGGGCGCGGGAGACCCGACTTCGACTGAGCGATAGTTGCACTACCATCATCCCCAACGGTCGGCGCGGGAGCCTCGCTCCGCCGGTCCTTCATCCCCACGCCCCAAGGATGAATTGGCACTTGACGGCACGCTTAATATCGGAATATCTAGAAATATGGATATAAAAGACGCAGTTGAAGCCTTCAGCGCGCTCTCACAGGAGGCCCGCCTCTCGGTGCTGCGCTTGCTGATTGAGGCTGGTGACGAGGGGGTCCCTGCAGGGGACATTGCACGTCATTTCGGCACGCCGCAGAACACGATGTCCACCAACCTCGCCATTCTTGCCCGCGCGGGGTTTGTCACTTCACGGCGTGAAGGCCGGTCAGTGATCTATGCTGCCGACTACGCCGGGGTGAGGAGGCTGATCGCCTTCTTGCTCCAGGACTGTTGCAAGGGGCGCCCAGAGGTCTGCGCGCCCCTGCTCGCCGCCGCACTGGCACCCGCTGCTGCGCTCTATTGCCCACCACCTGAATCTCCGGAGATTTGACGATGCCAGATGCCGTCTGCCTTGATCGCTCCTTGCCGGTCGCCATCATCGGGGGTGGCCCAGTCGGCCTCGCCGCCGCCGCTCACCTCATTGAACGCGGTCTGCGCCCGTGCGTCTTTGAAGTCGGGTCCGAAGCCGGCACCGCCGTTCGCGAATGGCGCCATGTGCGCATGTTTACGCCGTGGCGATTCAATCTGGATGCTGCGGCCCGCAGGCTGCTTGAAGCCGAGGGTTGGAAAGCCCCAGACGCGGACGCCTTTCCCCCAGGCGCTGATCTTTTTGCCGTCTACCTTGCACCATTGGCTACGGCGCTCGCCAATGCGGGTGCTGACATCCGCTATAATGCGAAGGTGGTTGGCGTCTCCCGTCGTCACCACGATCGCTTGCGTGAAGGACAACGCGCCGCTGGTCGCGGACGGGATGCCGCCCCCTTCGTGCTGAACCTAGCCAGCCCTGACGGCAGCATTCAGGTCGTTGAGGCGAGCGCGGTGATCGACTGCACTGGCACATGGACCAGTCCGAACCCAGCCGGTGCGCATGGTCTTCCGGCGCCCGGTGAGGCCGCGAATGCTGACCGAATCGCCTATGGCATCCCCGACATGCTCGGCATCAGTAGAAGCACCTATGCGGGCGTGACAACGCTAGTGCTGGGCGGCGGCCATTCCGCGATGAACGCAGTGCTTGATCTCGTCGCTTTGGCCCGGCAAGCGCCGAATACGCGCATCATGTGGGCATTCCGCCACCCGCTTGCCGAGGTTAACTTCGGCGGTGGCGATGCAGACGGTTTGGCGGCTCGCGGTACGCTTGGCGCGCAGGCCAATGCGCTGGCCAAGTCCGGTCAGATCGAGACGCTGGCGCCCTTCCTTGTCCACCGGATCGAGCGCGAAGGCGACCAACTACGGGTCCACGGCGACCGGGCCGGCACTACCGATGCGGTGCTGACTGACCGCATCATCGTCGCTACCGGCTTCCGGCCTGATCTGTCATGGCTTGGGGAGATGCGTCTTACGCTCGATCCCGCCGTGCAGGCCACGCCCTCACTGGCTCCCTTGATTGATCCCAACCTCCATTCCTGCGGCACGGTCCGCCCGCATGGCGAGGCCGAGCTTCGGCACCCGGATGAGCCGGGCTTCTATGTTGCGGGCATGAAGGCATACGGCCGAGCGCCGACCTTTTTGTTGGCAACAGGCTACGAGCAGGTGCGCAGCATTGCTGCCCACCTTGCCGGTGACATTGCTGCCGCACGGCGCGTCGAACTCGTTCTGCCCGAAACAGGCGTATGCTCAGCGTAACGCCCTGTAGCAGTGTCGTTAACAACCGAAGGTAACTGTGGCCCTATCAGTGCGCGCGAGCCGGCTTGTAAGCCAACCGTCATAGCGGCGTGTTGTGGTCCTATTCCTTACGAAGGATCGAGGCGGTCTCCATGATTTCAGTGATGACATTTTACTTTGGGTGAAGTGTGCGCAGCGGCGCGGTTGGCAGTTAAGCATCTATGCAGAACATCGGACCGGCTTCATATGTCTGTTCTGCACCTTATCCGGCATCGGAAACTCTGCACATCGGTGCTGATCAAAGCGCGGCGCCGTCAAGCGGCTGCGTGGCGGGGCGATTGACGGCTAAACTCAAAAAAATGGCACAAAAAAAAGCGGTGTCCCATTGGAACACCGCCTTTGCTGGAAAGCGAAGGATCAGGCCTTCGCCTTGCGCTTGCCCTTCTTCACGCCGGCAAGCGCAGCGCCCTTCAGCGCAGGGCTCGCCTTGAAGCGGACAGTGGCGCCCGCCTTGATCTGCACCTTTTCACCGGTCTTGGGGTTCAAGCCAGTGCGCTTCGGGGTTTCGCGCACGGCGAAAGCACCGAAATCAGGAATGGTGAAACGGCCGGAGCTGACAATTTCAGTCTTGATCGCGTCAATGATATCAGCGGCAAGCTTGCCCGCAGCAACCGCAGACATATCGCCGGATTTGGCGATCACATCAGTGAGGAACTTCTTCGACATGGTTCGATTCTCCCGTAAGAATGCCTTGGCATAGCCGAGGATTCGGCGCTTGTCAGCAGGTGAAACCTCTTTTTTGCGTTCTTGACAAGAAAATTCCATAACCGCAGCGCGAAGACTCCGGCGCGCCATGCCTGGCCGCGCAAAAAACCCTGATTTCCTCAGAACTTGCCAGCACGTATCAATTGATTGAAGCACCCGATGCCCTGACAATGGGTGTCCATTTCGCGGTCTCGGTGCGCATGAAGCCGGCCAATTCCTCGGGCGTGCTGGGGGCTGCTTCCAGCCCATGGCGCGAGAGATGCGCGACGATTTCGGGGTCACGCAGCGATTCGACCAGCGCTTCATTGACCCTTGTCACAATCGGCCTGGCCAGATTGCGCGGGCCCATCAGTGCATACCAATTGGCTACTTCATAACCTGGCAAGGGTCCCGCTTCCGCGATGGTGGGGGTGTCAGGCAAAAGCTGGCTGCGCTGCGGCAAAGGAACCGCCAAGGCGCGCAGCTTTCCGGCTTCAATCTGTGGTAGCACGGTCGCTGCGGTGGCCACGGAGAAATCCACCTTCCCCGAGATCAGATCAGTGATCAATTGCCCACCACCGCGATAGGGCACATGCACCGTGCTGATCTTCGCCATGAAATCCAGCAAGGCGCCGCCCAAATGGCCCGCGCTGCCAACACCAGATGATCCATAGGTCAATTGATCGGGCCGCGCGCGCGCGGCGGCGATCAATTCCGGCAGGCTGCGCCAAGGCCGATCCACGGGCACAACAAGAATATTGGTGACCTCAACCGAACGTGAAATCGGTGTCAGATCCGTCATGACATCAAAAGGCAGCTTCGACAGGATCGGGTTCAGCACCAATGACGCAATGGTGCCCATCATCAGCGTATGGCCATCGGATGGCGAATTCACGGTCGCTTCAGATGCCAAATTTCCGCCAGCACCGGGGCGGTTTTCCACAATGATGGGCTGTCCCAGCAGCGCTTGCAGCTTATTGGTCAGCGTGCGTGTGGTGATATCCGTCCCGCCACCCGGGGCGAAACCCACCAGAATGCGAATGGGGCGCTGGGGATTCCAAACCCCCTGCGCGGCCAGGGGCTTGATCGCCAGCAGGGCAGGTGCGGCCAAAAGGCTACGACGATGAAACATGCGCTTCATTTCCTTCCCGGCGCTGCGCTTTGACGCTGGCGCAATTCATGCTGATCTTCGGGTGCTTCATAGCCGGGCGCATTACGCCGCGCCAGTAAGGGGGAAAGCATGTCGGGGAAAACCATCACGCGTCGTCCAATTCTGTTCGTGGGCTTGGCGGGGCTTGCTGCGCCCGGCTTGGCGCGCGCTAGCACTTATCCGGAACGGCCGATCAGGCTGGTGATCCCCTTTGGCGGGGGAGGACAAACCGACATCGTCTCCCGCGTTACCGCCGAAGCCTTGCAGCAGCGGCTAGGCCAGCCGGTGCTTGCCGATAATCGCCCCGGCGGGGCGGGGAATCTGGCCGCCGAAATGGTCGCCCGCGCGCCAGGTGATGGCTATACGGTACTGGTCGCGACCATGGGCACGAATAGCGGGCTGAATGCGCTGCTCTATAAATCCGTGGGCTATGATGCGCAGCGCGATTTCACGCCGGTTGGCATGTTCTGCACCACGTCGAACCTGCTGATTGTGCATAACTCCATCCCCGGGCGCGATTTCAACGAAGTCACCGCCTGGATCAAGGCCAATCCCGGCAAATTCACCTTTGCCTCAGCGGGCGTTGGCGCCATCACGCATCTGATCATGGAAGATATGGGCGCGCGGCTTGGCCTTGATATGGTGCATGTCCCCTATCGCCAGACCACCAATGCCATGACCGATCTGATCGCGGGGCGCGTACATGCGCGCTGCCTTGGCTTGCCGGAAGGCGAACCGCTGCGCCAAGTGCAAAGCGTGCGCCCCGTGGCAGTTACCACCGTGGAACCACGCCCCGAATGGCCCGGCGTGCCCACCATGGGCCAGACCATCCCGGGCTTTGAGGGATCAAGCTATTTCGGTCTGGCCGTGCCTGCCCAAACCCCGCGGGAAATTGTGGTCAGGCTCAATACCGCGCTGCGCGCGGCTTTGGCGGATGAAAAGGTGCGCGCGGCCTATAAGCGCGTCGGCGCCGATCCGGCTGAGCCTGCCTCGCCAGAGGATTTTGCCGCCCGCGCCAAGCGCGATGGGGAACGTTGGGCGCCGCTGATCCGCCGGCTCAATCTGGTCGCCGAATAGAAACATTGGCGAAAAGGGGGGCTGCCCGCATCGCGCGGCTGCGCTAGAACAACGACGTGAATATCCTGGCACCCCTCCAGCCGCGGCTGGATATTGAAGTCGCCTTCGACCTGATTTGCCCCTGGTGCTATCTGGGTGTCAGAAGGCTGCGCCGTGCCTTGCGGGCGAGGCCGGATATCATCCCGGAACTGGGCTGGCGGCCCTTTTTGCTTAATCCGGATATTCCTCCGGGCGGTGTTTCCCGCGCGGAATTCGTCGCGCGCAAATTCGGCGGTGAGGATCGTGCGCGGCGCCTGCAAAATGCGCTGACCGAACTTGGCCGGGCCGAGGGGATCAGTTTTCGCTTTGACCTGATGGGTCGCGTTCCTTCCAGCATTACCGCGCATCGCCTGGTGCGCTATGCCGTGCGGGAAGGCCTGGGCGAAATGATGGTGGAGGCGTTGTTTTATGCTTATTTCGCGGATGGGGCGGATATTGGCGACCCCGTTCCGCTTGCCAGGATAGCCGGGCGCATTGGCCTTGACCCCCATGCAGCGTTGGCCTTCCTCCGCTCCAGTGAGGAGGCTGAGGCGGTGCATACCGAAAACCTCCGCGCGCATCGGCTGGGTATCAACGGCGTCCCCTGCTTCATCATTGCCGGGCAACAAGCCATCGCCGGGGCGCAGGAACCCGAAGTGCTGGAAAGGCTGCTGGATGTGGCTCTTCAGCAATATCACTTCAGCGGGGGCGATGGCCGCTGAGGCTTGCGCCCCCAGGGCCGGGCGTTTATGAGAGCGAGTCAACGCGGTGAGGGCGCATAGCTCAGTGGTACGAGCGCCTGCTTGACACGCAGGAGGTCCGTGGTTCAATCCCACGTGCGCCCACCATTCGCCCCCGGAGCATCCATGCCGCGTTCTACCTGCGGCAGGCGCGTGACGCGGTTCTGTCCCATGGTAAGCCGGCAAGTGGTGTAGACGCCGGCAGAGTAGATCGCGTTCAGATGGTAAATCTGAACGGGTGAAAATGCTCGTAAAACAATGAAGTAGAGCGGGCTGCGTGAACCCATGTGAACGCAACACACTCTAACTTTGCTTCGCGCCAAAAGCGATGACCATCTCGGCGATCAACCAGAGTGCGGCCGGGCCGGGCGGACTATCCGCCCGGTAAATGGCAAAGAGATCAGCGCGCATCAATTCTGGGGGACGCATTGCGAGATCGAGTTCGACGAAACGCCCCGCGGCAAGATCATCCCTGACAAGATGGCGCGGCACTGTGCCCCATCCGATGCCCTGCATCATCATATCGCGCCGCATCGCAAGATCAGATACGCGCCATACCTCGCGCGCCAGCGTGTTCTGATAAGCGACACGGGCGCGGCTTGTCGGCACCAGCTGAAGGTGTTCGTTGAGGTCTTCTTGGGTCAGCGGACGCCCCAGCGCCAAAAGCGGGTGTTCCCGCCATGCAACCGCGACGACATCAATGGAGCCGACCGGGATCGTCACGAGATCGCCTGCAGGGACCAAGCGCAAGCTCGGAGTGCCAGCAAGCCCGATCTGGCAGGCCCGCTCATGCACCAGCGATGCCGCGCCGCCGATCTCCTCAACAAATAGCTCCAGGCTGACGCTTGGAAATGCTGCCCGAAACCGTTCGAGGAGTTCAATCACAGGTGCCAAAGGCGCCAGTACAGTGATCGCGAACCGGATTTCGCTCTCCACTCCATCGGCAAGCTTCCGAGCGCGAGTCTTCAGCTGGTCGATGCGCGCAAGCGCCAGCCGGGCATCGGTGAGTACGGCGCGGCCGGCATCGGTAAGCTGGGGCCGCCGCCCGCTTCGGTCAAAAAGGGCAATGCGCAGTTCGCTTTCAAGCGTTGCCACCGCATGGCTAATAGCCGACTGGGTGCGTCCAAGCCGCCGCGCGGCGGCTGTGAAGCTGCCAGTCTCGGCGATCATAGCCAGCACGCGCAGCTGGTCGAGGGTCAGGGCATCGAGCATCCATCAATCCAATAGATTGTTATGAACGAAATTATCCCAGTTTCATCGATGAATAAAAGGCCGGATTCTTCCATTGTTCAATGGTTGGGAAAATGATCATGGAAACTGTCAACCTTGGCCAGAATGGCCCGCTCGTTTCAGCCTTCGGTCTCGGCTGTATGGGCATGAGCGATTTCTATGGCCCTGCGGATCGAGCGGAGAGCATAGCCACCATCCACGCGGCGATCGACGCCGGCGTCACCATGCTGGATACTGGCGATTTCTACGGTGTGGGCCAGAACGAAATGCTCATTGCCGAGGCCTTGAAGACAAGAAAACGAGACGATGTCTTCATCGCCGTGAAGTTCGGTGCCCTGCGCGATCCGGCCGGGGGGTTCATCGGTGTCGATCTGCGGCCCGTGGCTGTGAAGAACTCCCTCGCCTACACGCTTCAGCGGCTCGGCACGGATTACGTCGATCTCTACATGCCAGCGCGACTTACCCCTGAGGTGCCGCTGGAGGATACAGTTGGCGCCATGGCCGAGATGGTGAATGCGGGTTTCGTGCGCCAGATCGGCCTTTCGGAGGTGGGCGCCGGCTCGCTCCGGCGCGCTCATGCCGTTCATCCCATTGCTGCGCTGCAGATCGAGTATTCGTTGATCTCGCGCGGAATCGAGACGGAAATCCTCCCCACCGCAAGGGAACTCGGCGTCGCCATCACGGCCTATGGTGTCCTCTCGCGCGGGCTGATCTCGGGCCATTGGAGCCAAGCCCGGCAGGAGGCGACGCGCGATTTTCGCGCAATCCTGCCGCGCTTCCAAGGTGAGAATCTCGCCGCTAACCTGAGATTGGTGGAAGCCCTGACAGGCATCGCTGCCGAGAAGGGCGCGACGCCGGCTCAGATCGCCATCGCCTGGGTCATGGCTCAGGGGGCAGCAATGGCCGCAACGATCGTACCGCTGATCGGCGCCCGCAATCGAACGCGGCTCATGGAATCGCTGGGTGCGGCCGAGGTCACGCTCGGGACCGACGATCTCGCGCGGATCGAACAGGCCATCCCGCCCAATGCCGCGAAGGGCAGCCGTTACCCGGATTACCAGATGGCGATGCTCGACAGCGAAAGGCGCTGAGACAGTACCGCCTTGCTCCTCGTGCCTTTCCAGCCCCTGACATGCATTTTCTGGAGAACGAGATCATGATTCGCTTCAACCTCAACGGCCGCGATCTTGCGCTGGACGTGGACGGCCAGACCCCTCTGCTTTGGGCCTTGCGCGATACCGCCGGCCTTACCGGTACGAAATACGGCTGTGGGCAGGCTGCGTGCGGCGCCTGCAGCGTCCATGTCAACGACGAGCCCGTTCGGTCCTGCGCGCTTCCAGTGTCCGAGGTTGCGGGCCAGCGGGTGCTGACAATCGAAGGCCTTGGGGCAACGCAGCTCCATGTCGTGCAGCGCGCGTGGGCAGAACTCGATGTAGCGCAATGCGGCTATTGCCAATCCGGCCAGATCATGGTCGCCGCAGCCCTTCTGGCGACCACGCGCAACCCGAGCGACGCCGAAATCGAGGCCGCGATGTCGGGTGTGCTCTGCCGCTGCGGCACCTATGCCCGCATTCGTGCCGCCATCAAGCGCGCAGCGGAACTCGCCTGATCCCCACCGAGGAGGAAGACCTATGCCCGCTTTTCTTCGTTCGCGACTTTCCCGCCGGTCCTTCATGGCGGGGTCTGCAACCGTCCTCACAGTGGCCATTCGCTTACCGGCTCTGGCGCAGAATACGCCGCCACCGGCCCCCAACCGGCACCCCGCCGCGTTCATCCGCATCGCGCCCGACGGGAAGGTTACCTTCCTGCTGCCGACCGTGGAAATGGGACAGGGCACGCAGACCGGGCAGGCGCAGGTTTTGGCTGAGGAACTAGGCGTCGATATCCGCAGTGTCGCAATCGCAGTGCCCACTCAGCCGCAGCCGGAATACCGCATCCACCTCTTCAACCAGATGCGCTCGGTCGGCTCCTACGGCATGCGCTACTGGCATGATCCGCTGCGCCGTGCCGGTGCGCAGGCGCGGATGATGCTGGTGCAGGCGGCCGCCGACCGGCTGGGCGTCGAACCCACCAGCCTCACTGTCAGCGACGGCATGGTGATCCACGCCGCCACGAACCGCCGCGTGCCTTACGGACAGCTGACCGAGGCCGCAGCCCGGCTGACCCCGCTCGCCGAGCCTGTCTTCATCCCGGCCAATCAGCGCCGCTATTCCGGCCAACGGATCGCGCGCCTCGATACGATGGAGAAGATCACCGGCCGGGCGACCTTCGGCATCGACGTGACGATGGAGGACTTGCTGCACGGCGCAGTGAAGCTTGGGCCGGTCTATCGCGCCGAGGTCGACGCCATCGACGACGCGAAGGCTCGCGCGATGCCCGGCGTGATCGCCGTGGTGCCTGTGCCGCGCGGGGCGGTGGTCGTCGCGCGGAGCTGGTGGCAGGCGAAGCAGGCTGCCGATGCGCTGGAGATCCGCTGGAAGCCGACCCCGCATGATACGCTCTCGTCGGCTTTGATCGATGCCCAACTGCGTGCTGGGCTTGATCGTGCGGACGTCCCGCCCTCGCTGGTGCGAGGCGATGCGGGCGGGGCCTTGCAGAATGCGGCGCGGATCGTGGAGGCGGATTATGCCGTGCCCTTCCTCGCCCATGTCTGCATGGAGCCGATCACCTGCACAGCGCGGACAACGGCAGGGCGGATCGAGCTCTGGATGCCGACGCAGGGGCATGACGAGGTGCGGATGACGCTGGAGCGCGCCCTCCGGATCCCGGCCGAACAGCTGTTCATCAACTCGACCTTCCTCGGCGGCGGCTTTGGGCGCAAGACCGATGGCGAGAGCGCGATCCAGGCAATTCTCGCCTCGCGCGCCGTGGGCGGCCGGCCGGTCAAGGTGATCTGGTCGCGCGAGGACGATGTGCAGCAGGGCCACTATCGCCAGACCATGATGGCGCGGCTGAGGGCGGTGCTTGATACGGAGGGCCGCATCTCGGCCATGAGCATCCGCGTCGCCGGCCCGCAAATGGGGCGAAATCTCGGCATTCCAGTGACGAATAACATCGATCCGTTCTCGCTTCTGGGCCTTGTCGACATGCGCTACCAAATCCCGAATCTCAGGATCGACCACGCGGTCGTCGACTTGCCGGTGCCGATGCGGCCTTGGCGTTCGATCGCCCATTCCTTCACCGGCTTCTTTCTGGAGAGCTTCATGGATGAATGTGCGCGCGCGGCGGGCCGCGATCCGCTCGATTTCCGGAAAGCACATCTTGCCGGGCAGCCTCGTATGCTGGCAGTGCTGGATCGCGTGGCGCAGATGTCGGGCTGGTCGACTCCAGCCCCGGCGGGTGTCTCGCGCGGCATTGCTGTGGTCGACAGCTACGGAAGCCCGGTCGCCGAGGTCGTGGAACTCCGCATGGTGAATGGACAGCCCAGGGTCGAGCGTGTCCATGCAGCGATCGATTGCGGGCGCGCCATCAATCCGGGGCAAGTGGAAACCCAGATCCAGGGTTCGGTGATCGAGGCCCTTGGGGCGGCCCTTCGCTTGCAAATCACCTTGAAAGATGGCCGGGCAGAGCAATCGAACTTTGGCGATTACCCGATCTTGCGCATCGACGAGGTGCCGGAAATCAGCGTCTCGATCATCGAGACCGGTTCGCCGCTCGGCGGCGTGGGAGAGCCGGGTGTGCCACCCTTGGCACCGGCGATGGTCAATGCAATCCAGGCCGCAAATGGCAAACGCGTGCGGGCTTTGCCAGTGCTTGAAAAGCTCGGCTGAAACTGTCCAGCGTCAGCGCCGACAGCAGGTCGCGTTCAGATGGCAAATCTGAACGCGTGAAGATGCTCGAAAAACAACAGTGTAGAGCGGGCTGCGTGAACCCATGTGAACGCAAGACGCTCTAGAAAACGCATTTTGTTACAATGAATTGCGCGGCCTTGTCGCAACCGGATGACAGCGCCACATGAGGACTATGGTCATCCTCCGTCCATCTCTCCCACGCAAAATCATGGGCTGGGCCATGCTGGTACTTGGCGTGCTTGGCCTGATACTGCCCTTCCTCCAGGGGTTTTTGTTTCTGGCCTTCGGCGTTTTCCTGTTACGAGATCAGCATGTTTGGGCTGCGCGCCGCTGGGCCTGGGTAGCCGGGCGCTGGCCCCAGATGGTCGGCAAGCTGGAAGCCATGGAAACCGGGATGGCGGCGCGGGCGCGGCACGTCGCCAGACGGATGGGGCAATTCTTGCGTCTGCGCGCATAGGCGGCGCTCTGGCCTCGGGCGCCCATGCGGCGTAAGGGCGTTGCATGCATCGTCTTTGGCTTATCACCGGCGCCCTGGCCGGGCTTATCGCGGTTGGACTTTCCGCCTGGGCCGCCCATGGGCTGCCTGCAAGGCTTGATGCCGCGCGCATGGCGGCGGTGCAAAACGCGCTGACCATGCAAGGCTGGCATGCGTTGGCTTTGCTGATTGCGGGGTTGATGGCTGAGAGGGGCCGGCGTCTCGCGCATATCGCCGCTGCCGCCTTCCTGGCCGGCATGATCCTGTTTTGCGGCGCGGTCTGGGCTGGTGCGATCACAGGCCAATCGCTCGGCCCCATCGCGCCTTTAGGCGGGATGCTGCTCATGCTCGGCTGGGCCTTCCTGGCCCTGGCAGCAGCACGGCGGTGATCCGCGCTGCCTATCTGGCCGCTGAGGGGTTTGAGGCGGAATTGGCCGAAGAACTCCGCCTGAGCGGCAGGCGCGTGACTGCCTGGCATGGTCGCCTGGCACTTTCGCCAGACCCACCCGCGCCGGCGGTTTGGGCTTTGGATATCTGGACCAATCCGCAGGAATTGCCCGCCCCTTCGGTCAAGGCTGCTGCCGATGGGCTCCGCGCCATCCAGCGCAATTGGTCCCATCTGCCCCTGTTGCATCATCGCCGCAGCACGCTGATCGCCGAACACCTGCCGCCGGTCAAAGCGCGCCCACTGATCTTCCCGGAACCCGCGCCGACAGCGCCACTTGGCGCCTGGACGCTGCTCGCGCCGGACCGGATCTTGGCCAGCCCCAGCAAGACCAGCCCCTTCGTGAATGGCGAGCCGCGCTTTGTGGAAGACAAGTCCGGCCCCCCTTCCCGCGCCTACCTTAAATTATGGGAAGGCCTCACCCGGCTTGGCCGCCATCCCGCCCCAGGCAACCGCTGCCTTGACCTTGGCGCCTCCCCCGGCGGCTGGACTTGGGTGATCGCAGAGCTCGGCGCAGAGGTCACAGCGGTTGATAAGGCGCCACTCGACCCGGCCATTGCTGCCCACCCCGGCGTTAATTTCCGGCCAGAGAGCGCTTTCGCCCTGGACCCCCGGCAAGAATCGCCGGTCACCTGGCTGTTCAGCGATGTCATCTGTTACCCGGCGCGGCTTTTGGGTCTGGTGCGGCGCTGGATTGAGGCGGAAAAGGCCGACAACATCTTTTGCACCATCAAATTTCAGGGCGAAACCGATCACGCCATCATCGCAGAATTTCAGCAAATTCAAGGAGCTATCCTATTCCACGCCGCGCATAACAAGCATGAAGTGACCTTCGCGCGCCTCGCATCCTGAAATTTTTTGGACTTCGCGCCAAAGCTGGCACGGCTTCTGCAATAGCCATCACGTACCAAAATGGTGCCGCCGACCAAAGCGTCGGCGCCAACCAAAACGGGGTTTGCGACGATGTTGGTGGTTCCGGAAAAGTCATTGACAGCTCCTCAGGAGGTCCGGGCCCGCCGCATGCAGAGCACGCAAGATGCGGCTCGGCTTGACGTCGCAGGGGGGCGAAAAGAATTCGCACCCATGCTGCAAGAATTGCGGCACAGCCCGGCAAGAACTGCCGGTCCGGGGACACCCACGGGCAACACGCTCGCTGCCATGCTCCAGCGGATGGATACGGACCAAGATGGCCGAATTTCTCCGCTGGAGCTGAGGGCTTCCGCGAAGCGCGCCTATCAGGTGCCGGAACGCGCCAAGACCTGAAGCTTCCGCATTTGGCGGGGCTGACCCTATAAGGTGGCATGTCGCACGCCCAAACGGCCCAATTCGGCGCTACCGCCATACTCATGCGCGTGCTGCGGGCTTCCGCGTCTGATCGCATTGCCCTCACCAGCGCGGGCTGCGCCTTCTACGCCATGCTGGCGCTGTTTCCCGGCATTTTCCTGCTGATTTCGCTCTATGGCATGGTGTTTGACGCGGCGGCGGTGGAACCGCAGCTTGAAGTGCTGCGCGAATTGGTCCCCGAAGACACTTTTGAGATGATCGCAACCCGCGTGCATGATCTGGTGGAAGCCCCGCGCCCCCGCCTTGAATGGAGCGCGATCCTGAGTGCCTGCATCGCGATCTGGAGCGCTTCTGCCGGCACGCGCGCGACCATCGGCGCGCTGAACATGGCGCATCACGTGGAAGAAACACGGCCCTTCTTTCGCTATCACGCGCTGGCGATTGGGTTAACTCTGGCCGCAACCTTGGCCGCGGTGATTGCGATTGCGGCGCTGGTCGCGCTGCCAGGCATTCTGGCGCTATTTGGCCTGCCGGCGTTGCGTGCCCTATCTCTGCGCGGGCTTTCCTTGCTGACGCTATTGCTGCTGGTGGGGCTTTCCCTGCTGGCGGTGTATCGGCTGGGGCCGGCATCGCGCCGCCTGCCGATCCGCCGCATCCTGCCGGGGGCGCTCATGGCGACACTGCTTTGGGCCTTCGGGTCGGCGGCCTTCAGCCTTTATGTCTCGGACTTCGCGACCTACGACGCGATGTATGGGCCGCTGGGTGCCACGGTGGGCCTGCTGATGTGGTTCTACGTCAGCGTTTATGTCGTGCTGTTGGGGGCAGAGTTGAATGTGGCGCTGGCCACGCGCGCCGGGGCGTGGTGACAGCGCCGCGCCGCCGCGCCAGAATTGCGCCGGAGGCCCAGCATGACACTCATCACCATCAGCGCCATCACCATCCGCTGTGTAGATGCGCCGATAGACCCGCCGCTCCGCAATAGCCTGAATGTCATTCCCCGCGCGCCTTTGGTGATTGCGGAAGTCACCATCAAGGATGGCGCCACGGGCTCGGCCTATGTCTTTCCCTATACGCGCGCTGCACTTGGGCCGACGGCATCACTCGCGCGTTCGATTGGGGAGGGGCTGATCGCGCGCGCTTTGGCCCCCATGTCTCTCTGGCGCGAATTGCATGATGGGTTTCGCATCCTGGGCAGTGAGGGGCTGGTGCAGATTGCGCTTTCGCTATTGGATATGGCGTTGTGGGATGCGCTCGCCCGCCGCGCTGGCCTGCCGCTTTACGCCATGCTGGGGGCGGAAGCGCGGCCCATGCCGATTTATGCCTCGTTACGTGGCTTCGGGCCGGCGATGCTGGCGGAAGAAGCCGGCCAGGCGGTGGCGCGGCTGGGCGCGCGGGCGGTGAAATTCAAGCTCGGCCATCCAAAGCTTGAAGATGATCTGGCAACGGTGCGCGCCGTGCGCGGCGTAGTGGGCGATGATGTCTCGATCTTCGTGGACTATAATCAGGCGCTGACACTGCCAGAAGCCGAACGGCGCGGGCGCGCCTTGCAGGCGCTGGATGTACGCTGGCTGGAGGAACCTTTGCCGGTGCAGGATGATGCGGGCATGGCGGCATTGGCCGCGCGGCTCGATATCCCGATCCAGGGGGGCGAGAATTGGTGGGGCCCGGCTGGCATGCAGCGTGCCTTGGCGGCTGGCGCCTGCGATTTCTGCATGCCGGATGCGATGAAGATCGGCGGTGTCACGGGCTGGCTGCGTGCTGCTGCCATGGCGGCGGCGCATCGCGTGCCGATGTCATCGCATATCTTTGTGGAGGTCAGCGCGCATTTGCTGCAAACGACGCCGACCGCGCATTATTTGGAGCATCTGGATATCGCCGCCCCCTTGCTGTCCCAGCCTTTGCGCGTGGCCGATGGCATGGCGCTGGTGCCGGAAGCGCCGGGGCTTGGGCTGGATTGGGATACGGCGGCGCTGCGCCATTTCGCCGTGGATGCATGAGGCCAATCGCCATGTGACTATGGCGATTGGCTCAGGAATTTTACGCCGCCTGCGCCAAGGTAGGCGCGCTATCAGCCACCGTTGTCCGA
Organism: Roseomonas sp.; assembly: GCA_020249285.1. Lineage (GTDB taxonomy): Bacteria > Pseudomonadota > Alphaproteobacteria > Acetobacterales > Acetobacteraceae > Neoroseomonas. The sequence continues at coordinate 46,498 of JADCFX010000035.1, forward strand.
TGCAAATCGCGCGGCTTATCCGCCGGGTAGCGCCGCGCGCGGTGCATGGTCACGCGGTTGTCCCACATCACCAGATCATGCGCGCGCCAGACATGGGCATGGACGAATTCGCGCTGGGTCGCGTGTTCCGTCAGATCGCGCAGCATGGCGCGGGCTTCCGGCACGGGCATGCCATGGATTTGTCCGGCATGGGCTGAAAGAAACAGCGAAAGCCGCCCGGTCTTGGGATGGCGGCGCACCAGGCGCTGCGGCACAGGCGCCCATCTTTGGCGTTCTTCTTCCGTGAAATCGGTAAAGCCCAGAATGCCGCGCGAGAATATCTGGCTGTGATCCGTGGTCATGTCGCGGATTTCCGCCTTTGCCGTGGCGTCCAGGGCATCCCAGGCGGCGCGCATATCGGCGAATTCCGTATTGCCGCCCTCACCCGGAATCACGCGCGCCGAAAGCAGAGAATACTTCGCCGGCGTCGCCTTGAAGGATGAATCGCTGTGCCAGAGCATATTGCCCAGGCTGAACAAGCGCCGCCTGTCATCGCGCGCCAGCACATTGGAATTCTTATCGAGGTTGGAGATGTCATTCACCTCCATGGCAAGGCGCCGATCTGCGACCTTGGCGATATCGCCGGTTGCGGTCTCAAGCGGGCCGAAGTTGCGGCTGAAGGCCAATTGCTGTTCGTCATTGATGTCCTGGCCGTGAAAGACCAGCACGCCATACTTGTCCATGCCGGCATCAATGGTGGCGGCAACCGCGGCGCTCACGGGTTGGCGCAAATCAATGCCGGCAACCACGCCGACGAAATCGGGCCGCGCCGGATTGGCGGGGGTGATCGTGATACTCATTGGTTCCTCCATCATCGTGCTGACCACGCCTTTTGGGACAGCATAGCGCGGAAATCGGCGCTTTAAAGCGGTTTGTATGGCGCGGCCTGTCCATGCCAGAAGGCGGTCATGTCTGACGCGCCAAAACACCCCCGCCGCGCCGCCGGCCCGCCGCCCAATGCGGCGCGGCTGCGCGAAGCGGCGTTGGCCCATCTGGCGCGCTTCGCGGCGACCGAGGCAGGCCTCAGGCGCGTTCTGGAACGCCGCATCGCCCGATGGGCCCGCGCTGCGGAGGCTGAGGGCCAAGCGCGGGAAGCCATCGCTGCCAGCGCCGCCGCCCTGAACGGAGAAATCGCCAGCATCGCCAAAAGCCTGGTCGCCGCGGGCGCGGTGAATGATGCCGCCTTTGCCGAAAGCCGCGCACGGCGCCTGGCGCGTTCCGGCCATTCCCGCCGCGCCATTGCCGCGCACCTCGCCGCCAAGGGGATCGAGCACGAGACCGCCGCCGCTGCCTTGCCCGAAGGTGAGGAGACTGAGCTATTGGCCGCACTGGCCTTTTGCCGCCGTCGCCGGATTGGCCCCTTTGCGCGCGTGGCGCCCGATGCGACCGCGCGGATGAAGGCGCTGGCAGCGCTGGCGCGGGGAGGCTTTGCCCAAGGTATCGCGCGCCGCGCCTTGGCGATGGACCCGGATCAGGCCGAAGAAATGCTGCTCGCAGGCCGGCGCGAATGAGTGATCAGGCTGAGATCAAAGCGCCGGTGATCTTCACCCGCCATGGCGTGGCGCGCGGTATCCGCATCGCTTTGCCCTTGGTGATCGGCACCTTTCCGTTTGGGTTAGTGGTGGGGGTGATTTCCGACCAGAAGGGGCTTTCCTGGCTTGAAACCCTGCTGATGTCGGCGCTGGTTTTCGCCGGGTCTTCGCAATTGCTGGCCTTGGAGCTTTGGTCCGAACCGGCCCCCATTCTGGCCGCCACCATTGCCGCGATTGTGGTGAATATCCGCATGGCGCCGATGGGCGCGGCCTTAGCGCCATGGCTGGATAAGCTGCGCGGCGTGAAGCTTTGGGGCAGCCTTGCCTTCATGGTGGATCACGCCTTCGCGCTTTCCGCCGCCGAGCAACGGCGCGGCGGGCGCGATGCCGGATTTCTGCTGGGCATTGGTGTGACGCTTTGGTGCTTCTGGAATATCTCGGTCAGCCTTGGGCATATTCTGGGCTCGGCAGTGCGGTTTCCGGCGGGGCATCCGCTTTATTTCGCCGCCATCGCGACTTTTGTGGCGATCCTTGTGCCGCTTTGGCGCGGGGTGCGGCGTGATTTCTGGCCCTGGTTGCTGGCGGGCGTGCTGGCGGTGCTGGCCTGGAAGGCGGGGCTTGGGCCACCTTGGCCCTTGCTGATCGGCGCCTTTGCTGGTGCGGCGCTGGGGGCGTGGCTGGAGTTGCGCCGGGAATGACCCTTCGGCCTGACGTGCTGCTCGCCATCATTGGCATGGCGGTGGCGACTTACCTCTGCCGCGCTGGCGGCTATGCGCTGTTTCGCGCGCTGCGCCCGCCGCGTTATGTGGAAGTGGTCTTGCAGCATCTGCCGGGGCCGATTTTCATGGCCTATGCCATGCCGGCCTTGGCGGCGCATGGCTGGAAAGGTTGGGTGGCGGCGGTGGCGGTGGTGGCGGTGCAGTATTTCTCGCGCAGCCTGGCGGCGGCAATCCTGGTTGGGGTTGGTGCCATGGCGGGGCTCGGCGCGTTTGAAGCCTGGTACCTTGCGCGCTGATTTGCCGCTTGCCCGCATCACGGCGCATGGCGCTGCGATTCTGATCATCATCGCCATCGGCACGCTGATTGTGCCGCTGGATACCTCAGTGAATATCGCCTTTCCGGCGATTACCGAGCGTTTCGGGCTTGGGCGCACCGGCATTCAATGGGTGGTGATCTGCTATGTGCTGACTTATGGCAGCCTGATGCTGGGCATTGGGCGCCTTGGCGATATCTTCGGCTATTTGCGTGTGTTTCGCTTAGGGCTCGCCTGGAGCATTCTGGCCTTCATCCTTTGCGCCACCGCGGAAAACTACGCTTGGCTTTTGGCAGCGCGGGTGATGCAGGGCATTGGCGCGGCCTTGGTAATTGGCTGCGGCCCCGCGCTTGCCACCAGCCATTTTTCCGAAGCGTTGCGCCCGCGTATCCTTGGCTTTTACGCCTTTGGCTTTGCTGCGGGTGGCGGGCTTGGGCCGCTGATTGGCGGCGTGCTGGTCGAGCATTTCGGCTGGTCGGCTGTGTATTGGTATCGCGCGCCGCTTGCGGCCTTTGCGCTGGGCTTGAGTGTTTTTCTGCGCGCCCCACCGCGCGCGGCAATGCGCGAGAGTTTTGATCTGACTGGCGCAGTGCTGATTACGGGCATGATGTGCTGCCTTCTGCTTGGCATTAATCGCGCGCCGGATGTGGCGGCGGGGAACCTTCTGGCGCTGGCATTGGCCTTTGGGTTTCTGGTGTTGGGCTGGTGGTATGGGCGCCACGCTGCGCGCATTGCAAGGCCAGTGATTGCGCTGCGCTATTTTCGCGATGCGGATTTCCTGTTTGCCTGTATTGCAACCGCGCTGGTGAATTTCGCCTGCTTCGCTGTGCTGCTGTTCATGCCTTACCTGTTGCTGCATGGCGCTGCCTTGCCGGCGGGCTGGGGCGGGTTGGTGCTGGCCATTGGGCATTTGGCGGCCATGGTGGCTTCGCCCTTTGCGGGGTTTTTGCTGGCGCGCATCAGTGCGGCGCGCTTGGCGTTGATTGGTTCCGTGATGACCGCTGGCGGGCTTTGGTTGATTGGTGCCATTGGTGCTGCGGGCGGCGCGATCCCGCTACTGGTTGCGGCACTGGCACTGCAAGGCATCGGCCTTGGGTTGTTTCAAGTGAGTGTCACGGATCTTCTGCTGGAACGCATGCCGCGAGAGGATCGCGGTGTCGCCGGCAGCCTTTCGCAGGTGTCCCGCACCTTGGGCGTGGTCACAGCGGCTTCATTGCTCAGCACTGTCTTCGCGGCGCTGGAAGCTGGGGGCGTGGCGCGCGGGCTAATGCCGATGGAGGCCTTCCGCGCCGCCTTCGGCACCATCTTCAGCTTTGGGGCAGCGCTGGTGGGTTTGCAGGTGCTGGTGGGTTTTCTGATCCAGCGACGCGGGTATCGCTGACGATCCGCCCATCCACCAGATGCACGCGCCGATTGGCGCGTTTGGCGAGTTCCGCATCATGCGTCACCACCAGGATCGCGCGGCCTTCTTCGACAGCCAGGCGCGCGAAGATATCAAACACTGCCGCTGCATTACGCGTATCCAGATTGCCGGTGGGTTCATCGGCCAGGATGATGGCGGGATCATTGGCAAGCGCACGCGCAATGGCGGCGCGTTGGCGCATGCCACCCGAAAGCTGTTCCGGCAACTTCCCCGCCGCTTCCGCCATGCCAAGCGCTTCCAGCAGCCTCATCGCCTGGGCACGCGCTGCCGCATCCTTCAAGCGGCCAAGGCGACGGATTGGGATCAGCACATTATCCAGGGTGGAGAATTCCGGCAGCAGGAAATGGAATTGGAACACAAAACCTAAACGCGCCAGACGCAAGCTGGCGAGTTCTGCCGCACTCAGGCTTGCCGTATCACGCCCTTCCAACAACACACGCCCTTCGGTTGGCCGATCAAGCAGGCCAAGTAGATAGAGCAAGGATGATTTGCCAGAACCCGATGGCCCCGTGATGGCGATGAATTCGCCGCGCTCCACCTTCAAGGACGCATCTTGCACCAGCGTCACCCCTTCCGGCAGGCGGCGCGTGATGTGCTGCGCTTCCAGCAAAGGGGGCGGCTGATTCATGCCGCGCCACGAATGGTTTGCACCGGGTCAAGCCGTGCCGCGCGGCGCGCCGGCACCACCGCCGCGATGCTCGCCGATAGCAGCGCAAAGAAGGAAGCGATCGCGAAAATCCGCCAATCATGCGCGAGCAAAAAGCGGTCATTGCCTGCCGGTGTTTCCGTATTGAAGCGGATCTGCGCCAGGCCTTCAATCATGATCTGCCCGAGCACGCAGCCCAACACGGCACCCAGCAACCCCGCGATCATCCCCTGCAACAGGAATAGCCATTGGATATCGCCTTCAGTGAAGCCAAGCGATTTCAGAATGGCGATATCGCGCGTTTTTTCAAACACCACGGTCGAGATGATATTGTAGATACCAAAAGCCGCGACCAGCAGAATGGCGCCGGTCACGCTATACATGATGGCGTTCTGGATCACGAAGACGGTCAACACATTGCGGTTCTGTTCTTCCCAGCTTTCGGACCTGTCGCCAAACCGCGCTTCGATCTGCCGCGCGAGCGCTTCCGCCCCGGTCACATCATCCAGCTTCAGCAGGATCTGATTGACCACATTGGGCCGATCTTGCAGGATTTGATTGACCTTGAGCAGCGTATAACCCGCCTGGTTATCCAGCGTGGCCAGTCCGGTGCGAAAAATGCCCACAATCTTCATTTGCAGGCTGACACCCTTGGGGGAGACCGCGATGATCGTATCGCCCAAGGCAACGCCAAGCTTTTGCGCGAGCCCTATGCCGATGATCAGCCCATTGGCCGTGCTGCGCAAATCCTCCATCCGTCCCTGGATCAAATCCTTTTCCAGATTGGACACGCGGCGATAGCGCGCGGGTTCAATGCCTGTGATGGAAACCGAAACATCGCGCGACCCGTAGCGGAGCAGCGCCTGGCCCGTGAGGATAGGCGAAGAAAACACACCGGGAATCGCTTCCAGTATCGCCATTTTCTCGGCACTGGCGCGAATGCCCCGCACGCGTTCGGTTGGCTTCACGCCGGAAAGCGCCACCGCGCCATCGGGATGAGCGATTTCCACTGCCTGCGGCAAGGGGCGGCGCGTTTCATCCTTCACGATGATATGCGGCTGCACATCAATCACCTGTTCGATGAAATAGGTTTGAAACCCGCGCATGAGTGAGGCGATGGCGATGAAAAACGCCACCCCCAGCGCAACGCCCATCACCGAAACCAGGGTCTGCCGGCGCCGGCGGGAAAGCATGCCGCGCGCCAGATCGAAGATCAGGTTCATGGTCTGAGCCGTAGCGCCTGCCCATCCTTCAGGCCCTGCGGTGGATCAAGCACCACGATATCTCCCGCAGCGATACCTTGGCGGATTTCAACGGCGCGTGGCCCCTGTACGCCCACCGTCACCTGGCGCCGCCGCGCCACTTCCCCTTGCGCGACAAACACATGATCTCCGCGAAGCGCCGCCGGCGGAATCAGTACGGCGTTCGCTGTCTCACGCAACACGATATTCGCTTCCACCGTCATGCCGATCATCAGCGGTGTGTCATCGGGCAGCGCCAGACGCACGCGATAGGCTTTGCGCGTTGCATCACCCTTGGGGGTAATTTGCGTCACCCGTGCATTCAGCACTTGCCCCGCGAAAGCATCAGCGCGTAGCAGGGCGCGCTGACCTTCGCGGATTTGGGCGATGTCTTCCTCATCCACCTCAGCAGTCACACGCAAAGGCTTGGGTTCGCCAATCCAGAACAGTGCGGCGGGCGTATCAACCACCTCACCCACCTCGGCATCGCGGCGCAGCACCAGGCCGGCAGAGGGCGCGCGCACGATGTAATCATCCAGGCGGCGCTTGGCGGCTTCGGCCACGGCACGCACGGCGCGGGCTTCGGCCTCGGCACGATCCAGCGCGGCGCGGGAAGCGACATCGCGCGCCACCAAAGTGCGCACGCGGGCCAAATCTTCCTGGGCAAAATTGGCGCGGGCTTCGGCTTCTTCGGCCCTGTGCTGGGCTTCGCGGTCATCAAGCCTTGCCATGGGCTGGCCGTCTGCAACCCGGGCACCTTCTTCGACCAGAACGGCGATGATGCGTGCACGCACAGCCGGGCCAACCTTGGCCCAATGCACCGGTTCCACATTGCCCGTGGCGTAAACCGCCTGCACGGCGGGGCCGGTGGAGGCGGTGGCAACGGCGACGGAAGGCGGCAGACCACGCCAGACCCAGGCGCCGGCGAAGCCCAGTAACAAAAGCATAAGCAGGATGATGATCCGGGGAGGCATGCTGTCAGTCTAACATGACAGATGGCATTTGGCTTCCCTGGTGGGGGGCCGGCACAGAGGAATGGGATCGCCGATAGGGGATGGTTGTGCGAAGTCTTTGGGGGGGCTAATAGGCTGGTTATTGGAGTTTTGCGAGCGTTTCGGGGCCGACTTAGCTCAGGGGTAGAGCAACTGATTCGTAATCAGTAGGTCCGGGGTTCAATTCCCCGAGTCGGCACCATTTTTCAACGACTTATGGTGAAATCTCGCTCGCAACAATTCGGCAAGAAGCCTTGCGGAAAGCGGATGATCACTCCGTAACACGGGCGTCAAAACGCATCGGTGACTTAACCGATTCCTTCCCCGCCTAGGAATAGTTCACCTACTTCCAAACGAAAACATACGCTCAAGCATGAATGGGCCGCGCTTTAGATTCCGGGCGGCGGCGCGGGATCAAACCCATTAGGCGTGACACCGCGCGGCCTGATCATGGCGTAAGGCCCGCGCGGCAGGAAGCGCCCGGTGCCAGGTTCCGCCTGCACCTTGCCATCACGCATCACCACTTCACCGCGCCGGATGGTCATCACTGGCCAACCAGTGACCTCCATCCCCTCATAGGGTGTATAATCAATAGCGTGCTGCATCAGCGCATTGGTGATGGTGACTTTCTTCTTCGGGTCCCATAGCGCCAAATCCGCATCCGCGCCGACCGCAATGGCGCCCTTGCGCGGCGCCAACCCCATCAGCCGCGCAGGGTTGGTGCTTGTCAGGCGCACGAATTCATCCAGGCTGATGCGACCTTTCGAGACACCTTCGCTAAAAACAATCGGCAGGCGCGCGGTAAAGCCCGGAATGCCATTCGGGATATCGCGGAACACCGCGTCAGTACCATTCTGGCGCTTGCCGCGATCACCTTCGAAGGAAAAGGCGCAGTGATCGGATGAAATCACATCCAAGGTGCCGCGCCGTATCATCTCCCACACGCGTTCATGTTCTTCGCGGCTGCGCGGTGCCGGGCTGCACATGAATTTCGCACCCTCAAAGCCGGGGCGGTCCATGTCAGATGCGGTCAGGCTCAGATATTGCGGGCAGGTTTCGCCCCATACCTTCACACCACGCGCCTGGGCGCGGGCGATTTCCTCGGCGGCTTCTTCGCAGGAAACATGGAAGATCTGGATTGGCTGATCCACCAATTCAGCAAGCGCGATGGCGCGGTGCGTCGCTTCACGCTCCACCACAGGCGGCCGCGCCCAGGCGTGATACTTCGGCGCTGTCATGCCATGCTTCAGCAATTCATGGGTGCGCCAATTGATCGCCTCGTAATTCTCACAATGCACCGTCACCAGGCAGCCGAGGGTGCGCGCCTTGGTGAGAACACGCAGATATTGCGCATCATTCAGATGCAAAGGTTCGTAGGTCAGAAACACCTTCAGGCTGCGCACACCTTCGGCGACAAGCCGCGGCACTTCATCATCCATCACCGCATCGGTCGGATCGCTGATGATCTGATGGAAGGAATGGTCAATCATGCCGCGCGCGGCGCGGGCGCGGTAATCCGTGTAACGATCCCAAACGCCATAACCCTTCCATTGCGGAATGAAGCACACGACCGATGTGGTGCCGCCCGCGAAAGCAGCGGTGGAGGCGGTGGCGAAGCTTTCCTCATTCACCGTAATCGGCGGTTCAGCCAGGCCAGTGCTGGCATAGCCACCACGAGAGGGTTCTTCGATATGGCAATGGCTATCCACGCCGCCAGGCAGCACCAGCGTGCCGGCGGCATCCACCACGCGCGCGCCATCGGCCAGCTTTTCGCCGAGGGCGACAATACGCCCATCCTTCACGCCAATATCGCACCGCGTCGTGCCGAAGCCAGTCGCAACCTCTCCGCCACGCACCACAAGGTCAAATTCCGCCATGGTCATCCCCTGTTGTTGAAACGCACCCCATAAACAGCAAGCGATAGGCTACCGTTTGAATCAAGCCTTTTCCGCATGTCGCGCCGCCGCCAAGCCCACCGCGCGGCCTGTGCTGAAACAGGCTTGCAGCAAGTAGCCCCCCGTCGGCGCTTCCCAATCCAGCATTTCGCCACAGGCGAAAACGCCCGGCAACCGGCGTAGTATAAGTTCCTCATCCACCTCAGACCAGGATAGCCCGCCGGCTGAGGAAATGGCGCGCGCAATCGGGAAACAACCCGTCACGTGCAGCGGCAAAGCCTTGATTAAGGCTGCAAGATTGCTTTGTTGCGCCCCAGCCTTTAGCGCTTCCTGCACCAGGGCAACCCCAACCGGCGCCAACCCCGCATTGCGCCGCAAATGATTGGCGAGCGAAAGGCTGCCCCGCCGGCCCGCAAGCCGCGCGGTAAGATCGGCAAGGCTGAGATCTGGCCTGAGATCAAGATGCAACGTGACGCGTCCCTGCCCTTCCAGCGCATCGCGCAAGGTGGCACTCAGCGCATAGATCGCGCCGCCTTCAATCCCTGCCTCTGTGATCATTGCCTCACCACGCTGCGTGACGCCCCCAAAGGATAGCGCGATGCGCTTGAGCGGCGTACCGGCGAAACGCTGCCGCAGATGTTCCGACCAGGGAATGGCAAAGCCCATATTGGATGGCGCGAAGGGCCGTGTTGCGATGCCCGGCAAAAGCGCAGGCCATGAACCATCCGACCCAAGCCGCGGCCAGGAAGCACCACCAAGCGCCAGAATGGTGGCATTCGCATTGATCTGCTGCTCCCCATCCGGTGCCGCAAAACGCGCCGCGCCATCGGGCGAAAAGCCAAGCCAGCGATGCCGCACCAGCAGGCGCACGCCAAGCGCATCAAGCCGCGCCATCCAGGCGCGCAGCAGCGGTGATGCCTTCATGGCGCGCGGAAACACCCGACCTGAGGAGCCGATGAAGCAGGGTTGGCCCAACCCCTCAGCCCAGGCGATCAACGCCTCTGGCGGAAAGGCGCGGATATGCGGCGTGAGATGCGGTTCAGCCGAACCATAATGCTTCAGGAATGTCGGCAGCGCTTCGGAATGCGTCAAATTCAGCCCGCCGCGCCCGGCAATCAACAACTTGCGCGCGGGCGATGGCATGTGATCGGCCACCAGCACCGCGGCGCCGGATTGCGCCGCGGCTTCCGCCGCCATCAAGCCGGCTGGGCCGGCGCCAATGATAAGAACGCTCAGGCGCTGCGTTCCAGCAATTCAATCGCGACATTCTCCGGCCCACGCACAAAGCAAATACGAATGCCAGGGCGGATCGCGGTCGGTTCCATGGTGAATTCAGCGCCCTTGGCCTTTAGTTCCGCCACCACCTGGTCAATCCCGGTGACCGCAAGGCCGATATGTTCAAGGCCGCGATAGGGCATGCTGGGCGGCGGCGCCGTATTGTCGCCCTTGATGGGTGCGATGAAAATGATCTGCCCACCAAGCCTGATATCAACGCGCGGTTCGCCTTGTTGCATTGAACGCAATACCTCGGCCCCGAACATGCGTTCATAGAAAACCGCCGTCGCTTCCGGATCAGGGCTGCGCAGGTGAATATGGTCGAAGGTGAATTGGGTCATGGTTTTTCCCCTGTTTCAAATCGTGCCAGCGGCGCGGAGTTTCGCGCGTGCGGCATCATCATAACCAAGCTCGGCCAATATGGCATCATTGTCGCGGCCAAGCTGCGGAGGTGGCGTATCCACGCGCGGCCCGCCATGCGCGAAGCCAAAAGCGGCGACGGGGACAGAAAATGGCCCTGTCACGCCAGGCGCCGCTTCAAAGTGATGCACCACGCCGCGCCCCGTGATCTGCGGATCAGCCAGCGATTCCGCCAAATTGCGCACCCGTGCCGCCGGCACATGACGCGCCTGCAAATAGCTTTCCCATTCATCGGCCGTCTTGGCCTTCAATAGCTCGGCCAAGGTTGCTGCTTCATGTGCGCGATCAGCATGGCGCGCTTCATTGCTATCCTTCGCCATATCGGGCCGGCCGAGCGCCTGCCATAGCCGGCGCTGCTGGCGGAGGTTGCTCGCGCCGATCATCACCAAGCCATCGGCAGTCTGGTAGCAGCTATTGGTCGAATATTCATGGTCATTGCCGCGCGGGCGCGCGGGCTTGCCGCTACGCCCGTAGGAAGTGACATGGCTTGCCATCATCATCATCGCAACATCCATCATGGCAAGGTCAATATGCTGGCCTCGGCCCGTCTTTTCCCGCTGGAACAATGCGGCAGACAAGGCGAAGGCGCCCATGGTGCCGGTGGCGTAATCAATCGCCGGTGCGCCGAATTTGATTGGGTTCACTTCCGGCGTGCCGGTGCAGGCCATGATGCCCGATGTCGCTTGGATAACGTGATCATACGCGGTCTGTTCACCGCGCGGCCCGCCGTGACCAAAGGCGGAGATGGAGCAATAGATCAGCCGTGGATTGATCTTCAGCAAATCCTCATAGCCCAAGCCCAAAGCCACGAAGGCGCCGGGGCGGAAATTTTCCACCAGCACATCGGCGCCCGCGATCAACTTGCGGAAAATCTCGCGCGCTTCTGTCTGCTTCAGATCAAGCGTCATGCTGCGCTTGTTTGACCCTTGTGTCAGGTAATAGCTGCCCATGCCCGCGCGGTTGAGATCCCAATCGCCACCGCTGACGCGGCTTTGATCAGGATCATTCGGGTGTTCAATCTTGATCACATCCGCGCCCAGCAAGCCCAATTGATAGGCCGCGAAGGGGCCGGCCAGAACATGGGTCGCGTCAATGATGCGAATGCCTTCGAAGGGACGGGTCATGGGTGTTTCCTTATTGTGTCATTGTGGCGCTTCAAGCAGCACGCCATCGCGTTTGAGTGCGGTGATCTCAGCTTCGGTCATGCCCGCCGCAGCCAGCAGCGCCGCACCATCCTGCCCAAGCCGAGGCGCCGGCCGACCAGGCGCTGCATTGCCACCAGAAAAGCGATTGGGCTGGCCAATGGCGTAAGTGGCACCTTCGGTCGGGTGTTCTTCTTCCCGCACCATGCCGACATCGCGCAGATGCGGATCATCCAGCAAGCCCGCGATGGTGTTGTAGGGTGAGGCCGGCACATCGAGCCGATCAAAAATCTCCAGCCATTCAGCGGAGGTCTTGCCCTTCAGCCCACCCGCGCGAATGGCGAAATAATCGCGTGTATTGGAAGTGCGCCCGGCGATGGTGGCGAAACGCGGATCGGTTTTCAAATCAGGCCGGCCAATCGCGTCAAAAAACGCATGCGCCTGCGCATCCGTATTGGCGGAGATGCAGATATAGCCATCAGCAGTTGCCAAGGGCCGCGCATCGGGGCTGAGGACGCGGTGATCACCAGGCGGGCCTATCGCAGGGCGGAAGGACATGGCGCCCAGATGTTCCATCATCACATAGGCGGCCATGTTTTCGAACATGGGCACTTCAATCGCTTCACCCACACCGGTTTTTTCGCGACGGTACAGCGCGAAGCCAATCATCTGTGCGGCAATCAGCCCAACCGTGTGATCAGCCACCAGCATCGGCACATAGCGCGGTTCCCCGGTGGAGGCTTCAAAACAGCCCGCCACACCTGCGGCACCTTGGATCACCGTGTCATAGGCCGGCCTGCCGGCATAAGGCCCGCCTGAGCCAAAACCCGTGATGGCGCAATGGATCAGGCGGGGTGCGATGGCGTGCAGGCTTGCGGCATCCACACCAAGCCGCGCCTGTGCATCGGGGCGGATATTGCTGACAAACACATCCACCGTCGCGGCCAGGCGATGCAGCGCGGCAAGCCCCGCCGGCGCCTTCAGATCAAGTGCAATGGATTTCTTGCCGCGATTGAAATTGAGGAATTTGCCATTCATGCCAGGCGAACGCCCCTTGCCGGCAAGCTGGCGCAGCAAATCACCGCCCGGGCTTTCAAGCTTGATCACCTCTGCCCCATGTTCCGCCAGAACGCCGGTGCAAACCGGCCCGACGACAACCGAGGAAAGATCAAGCACACGAATACCCGCGAGTGGTCCGCTCATGGTGCTTCCTTCAAAATGCGTCGCAGTACCATCGCATGGCGGCGCGGCAGATCAAACCAAGCCCGCCGGCACAGCCACCGCACCCTGCATCAGGCGCCGCGCGCTGCGGTAAACCACGGCACTTTCCGCGTGCCAGCCAGCAGGCGTCTCCCGCACCTCGGCGCCCACAGAAAGAATGCCGGATGGATTGGCGACGCGCGTTTCATCCGCCCGTGCCGGAGGCCCCGCCAGAAGATGCGGAATGCTACCCGGAATGCGGCTGGCGACACCAAGGCACATGGCACCCGTCAGCGGCACGGCGCGATGCGCACGTTCCATGGAAATCATGCGCACGGCGATGTCGTGGGTATCGGCTGTGAAGCCCGCACCATCAAGCGCATGATAGTCCGCCGGCGGCGCCACCACGGCGATTTTCGGCAAGGCAAGCCCCACAGCTTCAGCGGTCGCCGCCAACTCCATCATCACGCCAGCCTTGCGCCGCAGCGCATCCAACAGCGCCATGCGCGCGGGGTCCGCTTCAATCGCATCCGGGCTTTCCGTGCCCGTCATTCTCAAATCGCGCGCATCCAGAAAAACGCAGGCATTGGCAGCATCTATCAGGCTCACGGCATAAGCGCGCCCTTCGTGATGCAGCGTGTCTTGCGCATTTCCTGTCGGCAGCAGGCGCCCAGTCGCACCGCCACCGGGGGCCAGAAAATCAAGCTTGATGCGCGCGCCAGAACCTGAAACGCCGGCCATGGTGAAATCCCCGGCGGTCACCGCCTTACCGCCGCGTACCGGAAAGCGCGCATGGATGATGCGCTTCGTGTTCACCTGATGGATGCGCACCAGCGCTTCCCCATCCGCCACGCGCACCAGCCCCTCATCCACCGCAAAGGGACCAACGGCGGAGGAAAGATTGCCACAATTGCTGGACCAATCCACCACGGGCTTATCCACCGCCACTTGCGCGAACAGATAATCCACATCGGCATCCGGATGCGTCGGCGGGCCAATGATCACGGCTTTCGAGAGCGAAGAAATGCCACCCCCCATGCCATCCAATTGCCTGCCATAAGGATCGGGGCTGCCCAATACGCTCAGGAAAATCGCGTCCCGAGCCGCACGATCCGCCGGCAGATCGCGCGCGTGGAAAAACACGCCCTTACTGGAACCGCCACGCATGAAAATAGCGGGGATAAAGGCTTGATCCATAGGCTTTGCTCCGTGCCGCCAGCGACGTTAATCGGCAATCACAATCGCCGAAAGCTGATGCCCAATCGGCCCGCCACGGGCCAGCGTATTGCGTCGATGGCTGAAGAAGCGTGCCTCATCCGCCAACGTATCATGCGCCAGAATACTGACCGCAACACCAAGGGCCGAAAGTCGCGCAGCGCAATAGCCAGGCAGGTCAAACTGCCAGCGCCCTTCGCGCTTACCGATTGCGAAAAACCGCGCATCGGCAGGATCACGCGCCATCACCGCATCGCGCAAATCGGCGGCCACTTCATAGGAAGGCTGATGAATGCAGGGGCCGACCACGGCGATGATATCGCGCCGCGTGGCGCCGAGGCCTTCCATCGCGGCGATGGTTTCTTCCAAAACACCCAGCACCGCGCCGCGCCAGCCGGCATGGGCTCCACCAATCACACCGGCCTTGCGATCCGCGAAAAGCACCGGCGCACAATCACCCGTGATGATGCCAAGGGCAAGACCCGCGCGGCGCGTCACCACACCATCAGCTTCGGGGCGTTGGTCTTCTGGCCATGCATCTTCCGCCACCACAACGCGCTTGCCATGCACTTGCGTGAGCCCGCAAAGCGCGCGATGCGGCAGGCCAAGCGCCGCCGCCGCGCGCGTACGATTCTCCCGCACCGCCGCGGCGTCATCCTTGCCGGAAAGCGAGCAATTCAGTGACGCGAAAGCCCCCGTTGAAACGCCGCCATTGCGCGTAAAAAACCCGTGCTTCAGGCCCGGTAGCTGCAAGGGATCGGCGGTCAGGAATTCAGCACTCATGCGGTTTCGAATCCAGCGGGTATTGGCAGGCTTGAATCGCATAGCGCCAGCGCCTTGAACAGCCGGCCCATGGCTTCTGGCGCCGTCAGCCGATGCGCAGCCGCAAGCTGCGCCTGGGCGCGCCGGGGATCAAGCCTGGCCAGCATCGCGGCCCGCGTCATGAAGCCTAGGCGTTGCAGGAAAACGCCCTGCGGCAAGGGGCCATACGTCACGGCGCCGGCGGCGCGCGCGGCTTCGGCGAAGGCCGCGAAATCCACATGCGCGGTGATATCCACCTCACCAGGCGCGGCGAGCGGATCAACCGGCTGGCCCGCACGCATGGCTTGCAGGCTATCGCCAAAACCGCCCTCCGCTGGGCCGTAATCAATCAACAAAGCCGCACCGCCATAGCGGGCAAGCCGCGCGCCGAGCCATGCCGCGAAGCGCTGCGCGGCTTCATTCACCTCCTGAATCGTACCTTCGGGCGCATCTTCAGGCAAGGCGACATCGCTTGGCAATTCAACAAAAGCGCCGCCCGCCACATAGCGCTCGCGCCAGCCCTCGGCTCGGCGGATGAATTGGCGAATGGGCAGCGCATCCAGAAATTCATTGGCCAGAAGGATTATCGGCGCTTCGGGCAGGCTTGCCACATCCGCATGCCACACGGCCCCGGCATCACCAAGCTTCGCCGCCTGCGCTTCGCGCAAGCGCGGCGATATCTCCACTAAACACACGCGCAAGGCCGCGCGAAAATCCGGCATCATTTCGGCAATGGCGCGTAGCGCATCCGCCATCAGGCTACCGCGCCCAGGCCCGCATTCCACCAGCAGCACCGGATCAGGCCGCCCCATGGCCTGCCAGGTGACTGCCGCCCAAAGCCCCAGACATTCTCCAAAAGCCTGAGATATTTCTGGCGATGTCGCGAAATCCTGAAACGGGTCACGCGCGGCGTAATAGGCAGCCGCAGCGCGCGCCATGAAATGGTCAAGCCGCTCTGCACCCTTGGGCGCATCAGCACTTTCAGGTGGCGCGCTGGTCATATGGTTTCCGACAAAGGGATACTTACCCCCTTGTCGCAGATCAGCGATGCCGCCCGCAAGGGCCGCGCCTCAATCCACCTTGGCGCCTGAAGCACGGATCAGCGGAGCAAGCTTCACCTGCTGCGCCGCACGGAAGGCAGTGATTTCCGCCATGCTGGTGTACCAGGCCATCGCGCCCTGGTCGCGGAAGGATTTTACGAGATCGGGATGCTCCAGCGCCTGTTTGCTGAAATGAGACATGCGCTCCGTCACATCCTTGGGCAGCCCTGCGGGGGCGCATACACATGTCCATGAAATCACATCAAAACCCGGCAAAAATTCCGCAATGGCCGGCAAGTCGGGCTCAATCGGGCTTCGCTTTTCACTTGTCACCGCCAAGGCGCGCACCTTGCCCTGACGCGACAACGCAAGGATGGAGGGCATATTGTCAAACATCATGTGAATGCGCCCGGCCATCAAATCCACAAGGCCCGGTGCCGCGCCGCGATAGGGCACATGTTCCATGTTCACGCCCGCCAATTGCTTGAACATCTCACCTGAGAGATGCAGCGTGGTGCCGGAACCAGCCGAACCGAAGGAGTATTTGCCGGGGTTGGCCTTCAGCAGCGCAATCAGTTCCGGTACGTTGCGCGCTGGCAGATCGAGATTGACGCCAAGAAGATTGGGCAGCTGCCAAAGCCCAGTGACGAAGGTGAAATCCTTCTCAGGATCGAAATTCAAATTATTGTAAAGCGTCGGCGCAATAGCGTGGGAAGCGATGCCGCCAAGCCCAATCGTATAGCCATCCGGCGCCGATTTCGCGACCGTATCAACGCCAACATTGCCGCCCGCGCCACCGCGATTTTCGACAACGAAACTCTGCCCCGTGATTTCCGACATGCGCGCGCAATAGATGCGCGAAAGCACATCGGTGGAACCGCCTGCCGGGAAGGGGTTGATGTAGCGCACAGACCGGCGCGGCCAATCGCCCGCTTGTGCGCTGGCAATGCCTGGCATCGCCAAAAGGCTGGTACCGGCCAGAACGGCGCGGCGCGAAAGATGCGGTTCGGACATTTGTTTTCTCCCCTGAAAGAAGCGGTCTTACTGCCGCCATTTCAGGGGAAGGCTGCCCGAATCCGGGCCAAGGTCAAGAAAAAAGCGAAGGCACCCCTATCCGCGCGTCACGGCAGCATGCGCGGCCAGGCAGGCAACATCCACAATCTGATTGACGCCCGCCTGCATGGGCACAATCTGCGCTGAATGGGAAAGCCCGGTCAGCAGTGGCCCGATCACCGTGCTGCTGGTCAATTGCGGCACAGCGCGCGTCAGGATATGCGCCGCGTGAATGCCAGGCATGATCAGCACATTCGCCGGGCCACTCAGGCGGCAGAAGGGATAGAGCGAAGCGCGCAGCTTCGGGTCCAGCGCCACATCGGCGGCCATTTCGCCATCGAATTCAAAATCCGCGCCGCGTTCGCTCAGCAATTTCACCGCTTCACGAATGCTGCCCGGGATGGTGCCGCGCGGATCGCCAAAGGTTGAGAAGGACAGGAAGGCAACGCGCGGTTCCATCCCCAAACGCCGCGCGGCGGCTGCCGAACCGCGCGCAATACCGGCGAGTGTGGCCGCATCCGGTCTTTCATGAATGGCGGTATCGGCCACCAGCACCGTGCCGGCTTGCCGCGAAATGATGATGGAAACACCAAAAGCCACGCGCCCCGGCACGGGGTCTATCGCCATGCTGATGCCCTCAAGCGCGGCGGAATAGGAACGTGTGGTGCCAGTCACCACCGCATCCGCCTCACCGGTTGCGACCATGCAGGCGGCAAAGACATTGCGGTCCTGATTGACCAGGCGTTGGCAATCGCGCTGCAAAAAGCCATCGCGCTGACGCTTGCCATAAAGAAATTCCGCATAGCGGCGCGTGGAATCGGATAGCCGTGCATTCTGGATTTCAATGCCATCGGGCAAGGGAATGCCGATGGCATTGGCGACAGCCGTGATACGATCTTCGCGCCCCACCAGAATGGGCGTGCCGTAGCCCGCATTGCGGAAGCCAATCGCAGCGCGGATGACCTTTTCTTCTTCGCCTTCCGCAAACACCACGCGCTTCGGGTGCTGCCTGACGCTCTCCGCAATGGCTTCCAGGGCGCCCACGGTGGCATCAAGCCTATTCGCCAAATCCCGCGCATAGCGTTGCAAATCCGCCAAGGGCTTGCGCGCCACGCCACTATCCATCGCCGCCTTGGCAACAGCGGGCGAAACCCGTGAAATCAACCGAGGATCAAAAGCATTGGGGATGATGTATTCCGGCCCAAAGCGCAGCGCCTTGCCCGCGCCAGCGCCTGAGACTTCTTCCGGCACATCTTCGCGCGCCAACATGGCCAAGGATTCAGCGGCGGCGATTTTCATCGCGTCATTAATGGTGGAAGCGCGCACATCAAGCGCACCACGGAAAATGAAGGGAAAGCCCAGAACATTATTGACCTGGTTCGGGTAATCCGAACGCCCGGTTGCGATGATGCAATCGGGCCGCGCGTCGCGTGCCTCATCCGGTGTGATTTCCGGATCGGGATTGGCCATGGCGAAAATGATCGGCTTCGGCGCCATGGCGCGGATCATCTCGGGCGTCAGCGCGCCCTTCACCGATAGGCCAAAGAACACGTCCGCACCATCAAGGGCTTGCGTCAGCGTGCGCGCGGAAGTGGTCACCGCATGGGCGGATTTCCATTGATTCATGCCTTCCTGACGACCACGCCAAATCACGCCCTTGGTGTCGCATAGGATCACGTTTTCGGGCCGCATGCCCATCGCCTTCACCAACTCGGCACAGGCGATGGAAGCCGCACCCGCACCATTGATGACAAGCTTCGTCGTCTTCAAATCGCGCCCGGTCAAATGGCAGGCATTGATCAAGCCGGCGGCGGCGACAATGGCTGTGCCATGCTGATCATCATGAAATACCGGAATATCCATCAATTCGCGCAAGCGCTGTTCAATGACGAAGCATTCCGGCGCCTTGATATCTTCCAGATTGATGCCACCAAAAGTCGGGCCCAGATAGCGCACGGCATTGATGAAAGCGTCCGGGTCTTCGGTATCAACACAAAGATCCATCGAATCCACATCGGCAAAGCGCTTGAATAGCGCCGCCTTGCCTTCCATCACGGGCTTCGATGCCAGCGCGCCCAAATTGCCAAGCCCCAGCACCGCCGTACCATTGGAAATCACCGCGACGAAATTGCCCTTCGCCGTATAATCATAAGCAAGGCTTGGGTCGCGATGAATATGCAGGCAGGGTTCCGCCACCCCTGGCGAATAGGCCAGGCTCAAATCCCGCGCCGTGATCAAGGGCTTGGTCAGGCGGATTTCAAGCTTCCCGGGCCGCCCTTCCCGATGCATTGCCAGCGCTTCTTCGGCAGTGACGCGCGCCGTGCGCGTATCCTCAACCGGCGTTTTCTTCGCGTCATCCATCCTAGTCACCACTCCTCAAACAAGCCCCATCATGCCGCTTTGTGCGCTGGCCTGCGAGGCCCCAGCTTCGCAGGCGCAGCAATTCGCGCCCTCAGACCCGCCGGACATTCCATGGATAGGGCGATGAGCCCTGCAAAATCCCGGTGATATTGCGCCGGAAGGCGGTGCGTATCCTGAATTGCCCAAGTGGGATGAAGGCCGCCTCATCCAAAGCCAAGCGCCCCAGCCTGGAGGCAAGGCTTTTCTGCTCGGCCTCATTGGGCGCGAAAAGCCAGGCTTCGGCCAAAGCCTCCGCCTCATCACTTTTCCACCAGCCAAACCAGCCGCCCGCACCCTGGCCGCGCACCAGGAAGGAAACGGCAGGATTGGCCCAGGCCGTGGCACCGCCTGTGGTGTGCAGGATGGACCAGCCACCGCGGTCCACCGTCTCCCGATTGCTGCGACGCTGTACAACAGTGCCCCAATCGCTCTCGGCCAGTTCTATATTCATCCCAATCCGCTTCAGCCTATCCGCGGTCACTTGTCCCAGAGGCCCGATGTCTGGGAAATCCGTGGGGTTGATCACGACAACCCGCTGATTGGCGTAGCCCGCTTCACGCAAAGCGGCGCGGGCGCGGTCCAGATCGCCCGGCATCATGGCCTCACCCAAATCCTCGTAATAGGGCGTCTCGCGCGGCCAAAGGCTGCGGCAGAGATCCCAATCCGTGCGGTCATCCCCGCGCGATGCGCGCATGTAATCTTCCTGGAAAACCGAAAGCCGGATGGCACGGCGGATGCGCACATCATCAAAGGGCGGGTGCAGGTTATTCATGCGCAGCACGGCCATCCGCCCGCCCGTGTCTGACACCTCACGCCGCACATCGCGCGCGCGGGCCAGCAGCGGCTGCAAATCCGGATGCGGTCTTTCCCACCAATCCACTTCGCCATTTTGCAAAGCGGCCGCCGCTGTCGCCGGGTCTGGCAGGATATGCCATTCAATGCGCCGGAAATGCGCGATCTTCGCGCCTGATGTCCAGGAAGGCGCTTCCTGGCGTGGCTGATAGGCATCAAACTTCTCATACACCACGCGGCTGCCCGAATTATATTCGCCGGCGATGAAGCGATAGGGGCCGGAACCGATCATCTCCGTCACACCACGATTGGGATCGGTCTCCGCCAGGCGTTCTGGCATGATAAAGGGCACGGCGGAATCGGGCTTGGCCAGCGCATCCAGCAAAAGCGGGAAGGCGCGCTTCAGGCGGATTTCGATGGTGCGATCATCCACCGCGCGCCATTCATCCACCTGGCGTATCAGCAATTGGCCGAAGGGCTCACGCGCGCACCAGCGCTTCAGGCTTGCGATACAATCGCGCGCGCGGACCGGTTCGCCATCATGGAAACGCAGGCCCGCGCGCAGCGTGATGCGCCAACGCTTGCCGTCATCCAAAACTTCCGCCCCTTCGGCCATTTGCGGCTTGGCCTTCAATTCGGCATCCACGCCATAAAGCGTATCAAACACATGCCAGCCGTGATTGCCGGTGACAGTTGCGGTGGTGAATACCGGGTCAAGTACGCTTAGATTGGCCTGCGGCACGAAGCGGAGCGTTTGCGCACGCATATCCTGCGCGAGTGATGGCGCGGGCAAAGCTGCCGCCGCCCCCATCGCCAGGACGGACCTGCGGCTGAAACTGGTTGCTGTCATGGGAACCTCCTCCCTGGTTGGTTCTTATTGCACGTAGTTTGGAACCTTCGGCGCCATTGCGCCAGCCCAAGGTTTGGCTTGGGCGCGCCCCACCTGTATCCTGTGCCGGCATGCCCCCCGCCCAAGCCCCCTCAGGCCCGATTCCCGATGCCAGCGGCGCGACGCCCGCCATGGCGCAATGGTTCACCGCCAAGGCCGCGCATCCGGATGCGCTGGTGTTTTTCCGCATGGGGGATTTCTACGAGCTTTTCTTCGCCGATGCTGAAGCCGCCGCAGCTGCCTTGGATATCGCGCTGTCTTACCGGGGGGAGCATCGCGGCCAGAAGATCGCCATGTGCGGCGTACCGGCCCATGCGCATGAAAGCTATCTGGCGCGGCTGATCCGCCAGGGTTTTCGCGTTGCCATTTGCGATCAGATGGAAACGCCGGAACAGGCCAAGGCGCGCAAGGCGCCCACCATCCGGCGCGATATCACGCGGCTGGTGACGGCTGGCACCGTCACGGAAGAAACCCTGCTGGAAGCCGCACGCCCTGCCTGGCTTTTGGCCCTGGCGGCGCTGGAAGATCGGATCGGCGCCGCCTGGCTTGATGTTTCAACCGGCGCCTTCGGCACGGAAACCCTGCCACGCGGGGAAGTCCAGGCCTTGCTTGCGCGGCTGGAACCAGCCGAAATCCTGGCCCCGGAAGGGGTTTTTGAAGGCGAAGTGGCAGCGCGCATCACGCCGGCTGACCCGCCACGCGATGCCCCGCGACGCCTCACCGAGGCTTTTGATGTTTCAACCCTGGATGGGTTTGGCAGTTTCAGCGCGGAAGAAATGGCCGCCGCCGCCATGGCGGTTGATTATGTACGGGCAACCCAGGCGGGCGCCCTGCCGCGCCTGGCACCCCCCAGCCCCATGGGTGGGCGCGGCTTGTTGCAGATGGATGCCGCCACACGCCGATCCCTGGAAATCCTGAAAAGCGAAAGGGGGGAGGCGCGGCATTCCCTGCTCGCCGCCGTGGACCGCACCGTGACCGCCGCCGGGGCGCGGGAATTGGCCGCGCGGCTTGCCTCTCCGCTTGCGGAAGCCGCATCCATTCTGGCGCGGCATGAGGCGGTGGGGTGGATGCTCGCGGCACCCTCTGAACGGGCGGCGTTAAGGGCTGCGTTGAAGGGCTCGCCCGATATGGCGCGGGCCTTGGCGCGGCTATCGCTCGATCGTTTTGCGCCGCGCGATTTGGCTGCGATTCGCGATGGGCTGGCGCGGGCCGAAGCCATGGCCGCAGCGCTTGATGCCGCCGGCGGCCTGCAACCCGCCTTGATTGAAGCAGCGCGCAGCGCGCTGGTGCCGGAAGCCTCACCACAGGCGGAATTGCAGCGCGCCTTGGCCGAAAACCTGCCGGCACGGCTGGAAGATGGCGGGCTGATTGCCGCGGGCTATGACGGCGAATTGGATGCGCTAAGGCGGCTGCGTGATGGTGGGCGGGATGCCATTGCCGCCTTGCAATTGGATTTGGCGCAGGCTTGGGGCGTGGCGGCCTTGCGCATTCGCCACCATCAGCAATTCGGCTTTCTCGCGGAAATGCCCTTGGCCGCCGGCGAGAAATTGCTGCGCGCCGCCATCCCCGAAGGTCCGCATAGCCCGATCCATCGCCAAACCATGTCGAATGCCATGCGCTTCACCTGCGCCGCATTAGCCGAATTGGACCGCAAGGTGGCGGAAGCGGGCGATCAGGCAGCGCGGCGGGAACGCATGGTCGCGCAGCATCTGCGCCGGCTTTGCCTGAATGCCGCACCTGGCATCGCCGCGGCTGCTGCCGCGATGGCGGAATTGGATGTGCATGCGGCGGGCGCGGAATTGGCCGCGGGTGGCGGCTGGTGCCGGCCGGAAATGACCGAAAGGCCAGATTTCACCATCAAGGCCGGGCGGCATCCGGTGGTGGAAGCCGCCCTTGCCCGCGACCGCGGCCCGGCCTTTGTGCCCAATGATTGCGATCTATCAGCGGGGCAGC
Organism: Roseomonas sp.; assembly: GCA_020249285.1. Taxonomy (GTDB): domain Bacteria; phylum Pseudomonadota; class Alphaproteobacteria; order Acetobacterales; family Acetobacteraceae; genus Neoroseomonas. Next base: position 69,479 of record JADCFX010000035.1, read on the forward strand.
GGCTTTGCTTGCTCACCGGGCCGAATATGGCCGGTAAATCCACCTATTTGAGGCAAAACGCGCTGTTTGTGATCCTGGCCCAGGCCGGGCTTTTCCTGCCTGCGGAAGCCGCGCGGCTTGGCTTGGTGGATCGGCTGTTTTCCCGCGTTGGCGCGGCGGATGACATTGCCGGCGGGCGTTCCACCTTCATGGTCGAAATGGCCGAAACGGCGGCGATATTGAACCTGGCCAGCGCGCAATCCCTGGTGGTCTTGGATGAGGTCGGGCGCGGCACAGCCACCTGGGATGGGCTGGCTATCGCATGGTCAGTGCTGGAAGCTCTGCACGACCGCATCCGCTGCCGCACCATCTTCGCCACGCATTTCCATGAATTGACGTCGCTTGCTGCGAAGTTGCCGGAGCTGGCGCTGGCCACCATGCAGGTGCGCGAATGGCGCGGGCAGGTGATTTTCCGCCACAGCGTCGGCCCCGGTGCCGCCGAGAAATCCTGGGGCCTGCATGTAGCGAAGCTTGCCGGCGTGCCGCGTGAAGTGCTGCGGCGTGCAGAGGCTGTGCTCGGCTCCCTCGAAGCCCGCGCCAAGGGGCTTGACCCCATGTCTGACGAATTGCCGCTTTTCACGCGCCCTGGCCCCGCCGCGCCACCTTCCCATCCGGCGCTGGAAGCGCTTGCAGGGCTCGATCCTGATACACTCAGTCCGCGAGAAGCGCAGGAGTTTCTCTACCGCGTTAAATCGCTTTTGGAGACTGTCGCAGAGCCGCCGGACGCGATAGTGTGACAGTGATGAGTCTATCGGAAAACACCACTGCCCTTACTGAGCCTCCGCCGCGTCGTGGGCCGAATGGCCATGTCCCGGCGGCGGAACAGCCTTTGCTGCTGGCCGATCTGCTGGCGGAATTGCTGCCGGCTGGCCAGCCGATATCGCGCGACGCGGCGCTGGCGCTGCTGCGGCGGCATTTGGGCCGCATCCAGGGCCGTGTGCAGCAGGCTTTTGAGGCGCGTGAATTATCCGGCCTTGCCGCCGCGCGCTGGCTGGCGGCGCTGACCGATACGCTGATGTTTGGCATTCACCGCTATACCGAAGCGATGCACCCGCCTGATCGTGGCGAGAAATCCCATGCCCTGGTCGCGACAGGTGGTTATGGCCGCGGTGTGCTGGCGCCATTTTCCGATATTGATCTGCTTTTCCTGACCGATAGCAGCATGGGGGCCAAGGGCAGGAAGGCAGTTGAATTCATGCTCTATCTGCTCTGGGATATGGGGCTGAAGGTTGGGCATGCCACCAGGTCCCGCAGCGAATGTCTGCAGGAAGCCAAGAACGACGCCACGGTGATGACGGCGCTTTTGGATGCGCGGTTGGTTGCGGGCGATCCTTCCATTTTCACGCGCTTTGATGAGGCATTTCGCGCCGCCCGCGCGCGCATCGGGCTAAAACCCTTTCTTGAAGCAAAGCTCGCCGAAAAGCAGAAGCGCCATCGGCGCTATGGCGATAGCCCTTACGTGGTTGAACCCCATGTGAAGGAAGGGCGCGGTGCGCTGCGCGATCTGCAAACGCTTTATTGGCTGGCGCGCTATGCCTTCAATGTGCAGCGCATGCCGGAATTGGTCGGCCCCCATAGCCCCGGCGGCGGGCTTCTGACAGCAAGTGAGGCGCGCGCCATTCGCCGTGCCTGGGATTTTCTGTGGACGGTGCGCTTTCACTTGCACCTTGTCACGGGCCGCGCGGAAGAACGCCTGACGTTTGACTTGCAGCCGGTGGTCGGTGCCCGCATGGGCTATACGCGGCGCGGGCTTCAGCATGGCGTTGAACGCTTCATGAAGCATTTCTTCCTGACTGTGCGTGATGTGGCGCGCTTCACGCGCATTCTGGAACCGGCCATCATGCGCGCTGCACTTGGCCGCCCCGCCGTGCTCCCCGCGCCAGACAAAGCCTTGACCGAAGCGGGATTTGCGTTGGCGGATGGCAAGATCATTGCCGCACCGGGCTTTGATTTCACGGTTGAACCTGTGTTGATGCTGCGCATCTTTCGGCTGGCGCGGGATCGCGGCTTGGATATCCACCCGCTCGCCTTCCGCGCCATTATTCGTCATGCGCGGCAACTCGCACGCTTGCGCGGGGACCCGGCGGCGAGTGCGGAATTCCTGGATATACTGTCAGGCAAGGATCCGCATATCTGGATGCGCATGCTGAACGAAGCCGGGTTGATCGCGGCGCTTTTGCCCGATTGGCAGCGTGTGGTCGGGCTGATGCAGTTCGACACCTATCACGTGTTTACGGTGGATGAGCACACGATCGAGGCGATTGGTGTTCTGGGCGCGATGGAACGCGGTGAACTCACGGAGATTGCCCCTGTCGCGAGTGAATTGATCGGCCAGGTGCAATCCCGCCGCGCGCTTTATGTTGCGATGCTGCTGCATGATGCCGCCAAGGGGCGCGGCGGTGATCATTCGGAATTGGGTGCGGAATTGGCGCTGCATATCTGCCCTGCCCTTGGCCTGACGCCTGAGGAGACCGAGACAGTTTCCTGGCTGGTGCTGCATCATTTGCTGATCAGCGAAACCGCGTTCCGCCGCGATATCGAAGACCCCAAAACCATCCTGGACATTGCCGAGATTGTGCAAAGCCCGGAACGGCTGCGCCTGCTACTGGTGTTGACGGTGGCCGATATGCGCGCGGTCAGTTCAAAGGTTTGGAATGGCTGGAAGGCGACGCTGCTCCGCGAACTTTACTGGCGTGTTGCGGAAGTGCTGGCGGGCGGGCTTTCCGTGCCGGAACGCGATGTGCGCGTGGCGCGGGCCAAGGATGCGGCAGCGAAATTGCTGGCTGGCCATCCGCGTACTGAAGTGGATCATTACCTCGGCCTTGGTTACCCGGGCTATTGGCTTTCCTTCGATCCAGAAAGCCATGCGCGCCATGCGGCGATGATCCAGGAAGCGCGCGCGACCAAGGCGCCGCTGACGGTCCATACGCGCGTTTTGGAAAATCGCGCGGTGACGGAAGTGACCGTCTATTGCACCGACCATCCCGGGCTATTCAGTAAAATCGCAGGCGCCTTGGCCGTGGCGGGGGCGAGCATTGTGGATGCGCGCATCCATACCATGACGGATGGCATGGCCTTGGATACTTTCTGGGTGCAGGATCATCAGGGCGGGCCTTTGGATGCGCCGCATCGTCTGGCGCGGCTTTCGGTGCTGGTGGAACAGTCGCTTTCTGGGCGGCTTCGCCTCAAGGATGAAATCCGCAAGCTGAAGCGTGAGCCAGCCAGGCTCCGCGCCGTGACCGTGCCGCCGCGCGTGGTGATAGATAATCACGCTTCCAATACGCATACAGTGATCGAAGTGAATGGGCGTGACCGGCCTGGGCTTTTGCATGATGTCACCGCGGCCATGAGCGACCAGGGCATGCAAATCGCGTCAGCCCATATCACCACCTATGGGGTGCGCGCGATTGATGTGTTTTACGTGAAGGATGTTTTTGGGCTCAAGGTTGAAAATGAACGCAAGCTTGGTTCATTGCGCGGCGCCCTGGAAGCGGCTCTTGTGCCACCCGAATTGGATGTGAAAGCGGCGGGATGAGCGAGGGTTTCAAGAATTTTGCCGAATTCTGGCCACACTACCTGAAGGAACACGCCAAACCCACGACGCGCGCCTTGCATTTTGCCGGCACGGGTGCCGGGCTTTTGCTGTTTTTGCTTGGGCTGATTTCAGGCAATTCCTGGCTGCTGCTGGTGGCGTTGGTCTGTGGCTATGGTCCCGCCTGGCTTGGGCATTTCTTTATCGAAAAGAACCGCCCGGCGACTTTTCGCCACCCGCTATGGTCGCTGATTGCGGATTTCCGCATGTTCTTCTTTTTCATCACCGGGCAGCTCGGCACTGAGCTTCGCCGCCACGGGATTGGTTGAAGGCAAGACCGCACCATTGTTTTTGTCTTGTAACCGCATTCCTTTACAGGGCCGGTATCATGACCGCTGCGGCGTTCCGCCTGATCAAGTCTGGCGCTACAAGACCTTCAGATTGATCGCCGCCGGCTTGCCACGCTCACTCGCGACCTCAAAGCTGACTTTCTGGTTTTCCTTGAGCCCTTGCAGCCCAACCTTCTGCACGGCGGTGATATGCACAAAGACATCCTTGCCGCCATCATCGGGCAGGATGAAGCCAAAGCCCTTGGTTGCATTGAACCATTTCACAGTGCCATTCGGCATAACGCGAGCCCCTTTTGTTATGGCGGCGGAAGCGCCACCGCGTTTTCCGGTTTTCCCGGACGGGCCCGAAGGCGGTCGAAAGCACGACCACTCGGCAAGGCACGGCACGAAAATCCCTCCGAAATCAGACAATTCTCGCCCGCGCTGCGTCAAGTTTTTTCGCAATGGCGGGGTGATCATTCCGCTTTCATGCCGGCCCGTGCTGCCAGATCGGATAGCAGGTCGCGCTGCTGTGCCAGAAAACCGGCGAAATCCTGCAAGCCGAGAAAGGCCGCCTCAGCCCCTTGGCTGGCCAGCAGCCTGACCACCTCAGGCTGGGCAAGGCTTTGCCGCACAGCGTCAGCAAGCCGCGCCATGATGGGTTGAGGAACGCCGGTTGGGGCGTAAAGCCCGATCCATTCCGAAAGGGCAAAGCCTGGCAGATCCGCGGCTTCGGCCACGGTTGGCACATCAGGCAGGATGGGCGTGCGGCTTTCCGCGGAAACCGCCAATGCGCGCAAGCGATTGCCCTGCACCAGGCCAAGCGAAGACGGCATGGTGGCAAAATTGAACAGCGTATCACCCGTCAGCACTGCCATGGCCCCGGGCGCACCGCCACGATAGGCCACATGCTGCGCGTCAATGCCGCTGCGCAGGATGAAATGCAGCCCGGCGAAATGGGAGGCGGACCCCAGCCCCGCCACGGAATAATGCGGCTTGTCGGTGCGCGCACGCAGCATGGTGATCATGTCGCGCAAATTGGTCGGGCCATCCATCGGCACCACAAGCAAAAGCGGCATGATGGAAAGCCGCGCCACGGGTGCGAAATCACGCTGGTAATCAAAGGAAAGATTGGCGTGCAGCTTGTGGCGCACGGCAAAGGCCGAAGCATCCGCCATCAACGTATAACCATCCGGGCGCGCCGTGGCCGCGATTTGCCCGCCAAAGACTCCTCCGGGTCGGTTTTCCACCACCACCTGCCGGCCCAGGATTTGCGACATGGGTCCCGCCACAACGCGGGCCGAGGTATCCGCACCGCCGCCCGGGGCGAAAACCACGATCAGCCGGATTTGCCGGTTCGGAAAATCATCTTGCGCGGCTGCGGGCGCCAGCAGACCGAAAACAAGCAGCAAACCCAGGATCAATCGCGCCATCGCCTTCAACCCTTTGCCAACCATGCCCGAATCTCCACATTATGCTCGCCCAAATCCGGTGCGCGGCGGGTGATGCGCGCCGGCGTGCCCTCCAGCCTGAGTGGTGATGCCAAATGCTGGATCGGCCCGCGTTCGGGGTCTTCAAACACGCTCACCAGGCCGCGCGCCTGGCCTTGCGGATGGGCCAAGGCCTCATCATAGGAAAGCACCGGTTCGGATGGGATGCCGGCCTTGCCAAGTGCCGCCAGCCATTCGGCGCTTGGGCGTTTCGCAAGAATATCCTGCAAAATCTCGATCAGCGCGGCGTTATTCGCGACACGATCCGCATTGGTCTTGAAGCGGGGATCGGTAGCCAGTTCCGGGCGTTCGATAATGCCGCATAGCGCCTGCCAGAATTTCTCCTTGGAAGCGCCCAGCGTGATGTAGCCATCGGCGGTTTGAAACACGCGATAGGGCGCCGACCCGCGATGCAATTGCCCAAGCCGCGAAGGGCGCGTGCCATGGGCGAAAACATGCGCCGCTTCATAAACGCCAAGCGCCACACCCGCTTCAAACAGGGATTGATCAATGCGCTGGCCCTGCCCAGTTTTTTCGCGCGCCTGCAAGGCGGCCATGACCGACAGGGCCGAAAACATCCCCGCGGTGACATCAGTAATGGCGATCGGCAGGCGGTAAGGTTCGCCATCAGGCGGGCCATTGCCGGCCATGAGACCCGACATGCCCTGCGCCATCATATCCAAGCCCCCATGATCCGCCCAAGGTCCGGTCTGGCCAAAGCCTGAAATCGCGCACCAGATCAGGCGCGGATTGGCGGCACTCAGCGCCTCCCACCCCAGCCCAAGCCGGGCCAAAGTGCCGGGGCGGAAATTTTCCACCAGCACATCGGCGCGCAAGGCCAATTGGCGGACCATTTCGACATCCTCTGGCTGTTTCAAATCTGCCGTGATGCTGCGCTTGTTGCGGTTCCAGACGCCAAAGGGCTGGCTGCGGCCATCCACAAAGGGTGGCATGCGCCGCGCATCATCGCCGCCATCGGGGCGTTCCACCTTGATGACATCAGCGCCCAGATCACCCAGCAGCATGGCGCAATAGGGGCCGGAGAGAAAATTCGTGAGGTCCAGAACAATCAGCCCATCCAGCGCAGCGGTCACGGTGTTGCATCCTTGCTTATCGGGCAAAAGCCTCGGCAAGCGGCGAAACGCTGTCAAGCAGCGCGAAAGGGCTGGACCTGGACCGCGCATCGGCACAGCATATCCGCTCATGACCAAAGCGCGGACCAACCGCGCTGGACAGGAGAGGAAAATGCGCCTTTTTGGCTGGATCATTGGCGCCGTCATGGCGCTTACCACACACCCAACCCTTGCCGCCTGGCCCGAGCGGCCCATTACCGCCATCGTCCCCTTCGCCGCCGGCGGTGGCACGGATGGCGTGGCGCGCATCCTGGCCGATCACCTCGGGCGCAACCTCGGCCAGGCGGTGGTGATCGAAAATCGTGGCGGCGCCAATGGCAATATCGGCGCGGTCGCGGCGGCGCGCGCCCGGCCTGATGGCTATAGCTTTTTCTTCACCACTGGCACGACCCAGGCGATCAACCCAGCGCTCTATCGCAGCCTGCCCTATGATCCGGTGCGGGATTTCACCCCGGTTGGGCGCATTGGCATCTTCCCGCTCATGCTCGCGGTGCATCCCTCCGTGAAAGCGCAGAATATTGCGGAGCTTATCAGCCTGCTGCGCGCGGAACCGGGAAAGCTCAGCTTCGGTCATTGGTCGGCGGTCTATCTCGCCGCCGGCAAAAGCTTTGTGCGCCAGATTGGGGCCGAGGTACTGGATGTGCCCTATCGCTCCTCCGCCAATACCATGACGGATCTGGTAGCAGGGCGGATTTCCTTCGCCATTGTGGACCTCACCATTGGGATTCCGTTGGCGCGCGGCAATGAGTTGCGTCCCTTGGCAGTGACGGGCGCGCAGCGCAGCGCCTTGCTGCCAAACTTGCCGACGCTTCAGGAAGCCGGGCTGGCCGGGTTTGATGTGGCGGCCTGGATGGGGGTCTATGCCCCCGCCAATACCCCTGCCGAGGCCGTGCGCGGTATGGAAGCCGCCCTTGCGCGGGCATTGAGTGATCGCGCGGTGGTGGAGCGCCTTTCAACGCTTGGCTTTGAACCCATGCCCGGCGATGCGGCGGAATTGGCCCGCTTCAACGCGACCGAGATCATCCGCTGGCAGGCGCTGATCACGGCGGCGGATATCAAAGTCGAATAGCGTGCTTTTGGTCGCATTTTCCGAGACGCCAAGCGATATCGCTTGGCTTGAAAATGCTCCGGGAGTTTGATCGCATTTTCCGAGACGCCAAGCGATACCGCTTGGCTTGAAAATGCTCCGGGAGTTTGATCGCATTTTCCGAGCCGCCAAGCGATATCGCTTGGCTTGAAAATGTTCCGGGAGTTTGATCGCATTTTCCGAGACGCCAAGCGATACCGCTTGGCTTGAAAATGCTCCGGGAGTTTGATCGCGCAAGGCAGGGGGGGTGAACAGCCTCATGGCCGATTCACCCCTCCCGTCCCCCCGGCCAACACGGCGGAAGCGGTTGATGTCGGCACCTGTCGGCGCGCCAGCGTGAACGTGACCAAAGCTATTTGACTTCTCTCCAAATGGCTGGCGGTGGATTGCTCCAGCCCCGAAAGCACTGAGCTGCCGACGAAACCCTGCCAAGCAACGCAAGCTGGTTGGGTCTGCGCCGCAAATGCGTCGCGGAAACAGCCACTTCCAGCCGGACGCGCTTTCACCATCCTCACCAAACCGGCTTCGAAAGCAGCAAACCGCCAAATTGAACGAAACCAGAACAAAAGCCCCTTATTCCCAACCTGCCCGTGCCGCGATAGCGCTTGGTGAGCGCGGGTGCACAGGATCAGGGGAAAAGCAGCATGCCCAAGAAAAAATCGGCGATTGATCACCTGAATAGCGGACGCGTGCCGCATATCGTTCATATGATTCCGCGCGGCGCGCCAGGCTATGCGGAAGCCAAGGGCGGCGCCATGGTCGTCTCCAGCCCAGCCGAGGTGGATGCCCTCATCCGGAAGCTGAAATGGGGTGAAGTCATCACGCTTGATGATGTCCGCGCCGCACTCGCGTGCCGCCATCAGGTGGCGGTGGCATGTCCGGTCTCGACCGCCATTTTCGCCAATATGGCAGCCCGTGCCGCAGAGGAACGCCGCGCGCTCGGCGTACCGCCGGAAGAACTCACACCCTGGTGGCGCGTGCTGCGCAAGGGCGGCTTTCTCAACCCGAAGCTACCTGGCGGTGTTGAAAGACAGGCCGCGCTGCTGCAGGCGGAAGGCATCCGCGCCTCGCCGCTTGGCAAGCAATTGGCTGTCCATGACTACGAAGCGCGCCGGCCTGACCGCCAAATTGCGAATGACTGATCGCCAGAAAGGATCAGGGCGCTAACCGATTGGCGCTTGACCGCGCGGGGCTGGGGCGTTTCAACGGCCCATGGCCGATTCACCCCCACTTCCCCCCGCCCTTGCCAGCCTGCTCGGCCTCGCCGGGCTGCTGACCGAACCGCCTGATCTGGCTCCCGCTTTGGCTGATTGGCGGAGCCTGTATCAGGGCCGGGCATTGGCTTTGCTCCGCCCCGCCAATACCGCGGAATTGGCCGAAGCGGTCAGGCTTTGCGCTGGCGCCGGCATCGCCATTGTGCCGCAGGGGGGCAATACCTCCATGGTCGGTGGCGCCACGCCAGATGCTTCGGGCCGGGCCGTGATTGTCTCGCTGGCGCGCATGAACCGCATCCGCGACCTCGACCCGGTGGATATGACCATGACAGCCGAAGCGGGCGTTGTAGTGAAAACCGCGCAGGAAGCCGCGGCTGCCGCGGGCTGCCTTTTCCCCCTCAGCTTCGGTGGCGAAGGCACGGCCATGATCGGCGGCGTGCTGTCCACCAATGCCGGCGGCAATAACACGGTCCGCTACGGCAATGCGCGGGAATTGATGCTGGGGCTTGAAGTGGTGCTAGCCGATGGCAGCATCTGGCATGGCCTCCGGCGCCTGCGCAAAGACAATACTGGCTACGCGCTGCGCCATGTTTTTGTGGGCGCCGAGGGCACGCTTGGTATCATCACCGCCGCCGTGTTGAAGCTATTCGCCCGCCCCCGCGCAAATGAGGTGATCTTCGCCGCCGTGCGCGATGCCGCTGCCGCGCTTGGCCTGTTTCGCCGCTTTCGCGACAATGACGAAAGCGCGATCCGCGCCTTTGAATATATGTCGGGCGATGGCGTTGACCTGACCGTGCAGCTCATCCCCGGCATCACTTTGCCGCTGGCTGAACGCGCCCAGCATTACGCGCTGATTGATTTGGCCTCCACCAGGCCAGATGCGGATTTGCGCGGCCTCGCGGAACAGGTGCTGGCGCCGGCCATGGAATCAGGTGAAGTGCTGGATGCCGTGCTGGCGGAAAGCGAAGCGCAGCGCGCCGCACTTTGGCGCATCCGCGAAGAACATACGGAAGCGCAGCGCAAGGCCGGGGCTTCGGTGAAGAATGATGTCTCGGTCCCTGTTTCCCGCGTGCCGGAGCTCATCGAGCGCGCGTCAGACGCCTGCCGGCGCCTTATTCCCGGCATCCGCCCCATGCCCTTCGGCCATATGGGGGATGGCAATATCCATGTGAACCTGGTCCAACCCGAAGGCGCTGATCCTGCGGCTTTCCTGGCGCGCAGCCATGACATCATGGATTGCGTGAATGAGGTGGTGCGGGATCTGGACGGGTCCTTCAGCGCGGAACACGGGATTGGCCAGCTCAAGACCGATATGATGGAAGAATGGCGCGGCGGGGCTGAATTGGCAGTGATGCGGCAAATCAAGGCCGCGCTGGACCCCAAGGGCCTGATGAATCCGGGCAAGGTGCTGCCCTGAAGCCCGTGCCGCTTTCGGCATTGGCGCCAAGCGGCTAGGCTTGCCAAGCCGATGACCCTGCTCGACCGCTATTTGTTCCGCCAGCTTGCGTTGGCCCTGCTTGCCGTAACGGTGGGACTGGCGGCGCTTGTCTGGCTGACGCAATCCTTGCGTTTCATCGAATTGGTGCTGGATCGTGGGCTGTCGCTCGCGGTGTTTTTTGAATTGACCAGCCTGTTACTGCCATCCTTCTTTTCAGTCATCCTGCCGATCACGACCTTCATCGTGATGCTATTCGTGCATTTGCGCCTGGCAGGGGACCGTGAATTGGTGGTGATGCGCGCGGCCGGGCTTTCCAATTGGCAAATCGCGCGCCCTGCCTTGGCGCTTGGGCTTTTGGTTGTAGCCGTCATGGCCCTGTTGAATTTCTGGCTGGTGCCGCTCAGTCACACCGCCTTCCGGCAATGGCAATTCGAAATCCGTAATCAATTGGTGGGCGTGCTGGTGCAGGAAGGGGTGTTTTCCACCGTCGGCAGTGATTTGACGGTCTATGCCCGGAAGCGCGACGCCGATGGCACGCTGCGCGGGATTATGGTGCATGACCAGCGAGAAGCCGGCGGCGCGGTGACTATCCTGGCGCAAGCCGGGCGCATCGGGCAGGGGCCGGATGGGCCGCGCGTGACGCTCTATGATGGTGTGCGTCAGCAGATGGAAAAAGGCGCATCCGGCGCGCCGCCGCGGCTGACCGTGCTGAGCTTTTCCGAAAACAGCGTTGATCTGGCCCGCGTGGCGCGTAACGAGGAAACGCGCAGCCGCGATAGCCGCGAACGCTCCATCTCTGAATTACTGTACCCCGACCCATCAGAAGAACTGCGCCCCCGCGAGATCAGGCGTTTCCGCTCTGAGGCGCATCAGCGCATGGCAAGCCCGCTGACCGCGCTTTCCTTCGCGCTGGTTGGGCTGGCGGTGGCGCTGACGGGGCAATTCCGCCGCCATGGCGGGGGTATAGGCGTGGTGCTTGGCGTTGGCATCATGGTGGCGCTGCTGGCGCTTGGCCTTACCCTCGGCAATGCCGCAGCCCGGCGCGATGGGCTGATCTGGCTGATCTGGCTGCATGCCATCCTGCCTGGCGTCATTTCCGCCTGGTGGCTGGGCGGCGCCCCCGGCCTGCCGCGCAGGGCCCCGCCGCGTGAAGCACTGCCATGACGCTGCCCATCACGCTGATGACCTATGTGGCGCGGCGCTTTGCCGCCATGGCGCTGCTGATGGTGCTGTCGCTGTCGGCGCTGGTTGCGCTGTTTGATTTGATCGAATTGCTGCGCCGTGCCGCAACGCGCCCAGAGGCGAATTTCGCCCTGGTAGCGCAGATCGCGGCCCTGCGCGTGCCCTATGTGGCAATGCAGATCCTGCCCTTTGCAGTGCTGCTTGGTGGCATCATCGCCTTCTGGCGGCTGACGCGGTTTTCCGAGTTGATTGTAGCGCGCGCGGCGGGGATTTCGGCCTGGGGCTTTCTCGCGGGGCCGGTGCTGGTCGCGCTGCTGCTTGGGCTCGGCGCCAGCACAGCGCTTTCGCCATTGTCATCCGCCATGCTGGCTCGGGCTGAGCGGCTTGATCAGCTTTATTTGCGTAATGTGGGCGGCATCACGGCACTGGCAGGGGGCAGGCTGTGGCTACGCCAGGCCGATGAGGGGCTGCAACCACAGGGCATTGCTATCATTTCAGGGCGGCCAATCGCCACGCGGGAATTACGTCCAGGGGAAGCTTTGCGCCTTGTCGAGGTGACGATCTGGCGGCTGTCCGCCGAAGATCGGCCCTTGGCGCGCATCGAAGCCGCATCAGCCCTGCTGCAGCCGGGACGCTGGCACTTCGAAGGTGCCGTGGTATTCGGGGCAGAACGGGTGGCCGGCGCGCCGCAAAGCCTCGATTTTCCCACAGAGTTAACGCCGGAGCGGATTGAAAATTCCTTCGCCACCCCGGATACGCTCAGCCTTTGGGCGCTGCCCGAATTCATCAAAATCCTTGAAGATGCCGGCTTTTCCGCCATCCGCCATCGGCTCCATTTCCAATCCCTGCTGGCCATGCCCTTGCTCGCCATTGCCATGGCACTGCTCGCGGCGGGGTTTTCCATGCGCTCTGCCCGGCGCGGCGGTGTGGCGCGCATGATCGCGGGTGGTGTCAGCGCCGGCTTTGCGCTTTTCGTGCTGGACAAAATCACTGGCGAATTTGGTGAAGCCGGGACACTGCCCGTGATATTGGCTGCTTGGGCGCCGGCTGGCGCTGGTTTCCTGCTTGCAGCGGCGCTGCTGCTGCATCTTGAGGATGGTTAGGATGTTGCGCCGGGCAATTCAGTATCTGCCGATCGTCGTGCTGGCGCTTTCGCCAGTATTAGCCCTGGCGCAGGCGCCCCTGCAGCCAATGATTTCGGCGCCCGCTTCCATATCGCCAAACCTGCCTTCGGAAGCCCCTGCCCCTGCGCCGGTGCCAACCGCAGTTCAACCCGCATCGCAAAATGCGCCTGTCACCTTCACCGCCGATGAAGTGGAATATGACCAAAACGCTGCCCTGGTCATGGCGCGTGGAAGGGTGGAAGCCTTCCAAGGTGGGCGCATCCTCCGCGCTGATGAGCTGACCTATAATCGTAATACCGGCGTTGCCACAGCGCGCGGTAATGTGCAGCTTATTGAGGCTGATGGTCAGGTGATGTTCGCCGAAAGTGCCGAGCTTTCCAACCAGATGCGTGATGGCGTGCTGGAAGGGCTGCGCGGCTATCTACTGCAGAATGGCCGCATCGCCGCAACGGGCGCGCGGCGGACCGATGGCTCGATTTTCGATCTTTCGCGCGTTCTTTACACTGTTTGCGACCCTTGCAAGGATGATCCGCTGGCGCCGCCCCTGTGGCAATTGCGCGCGCGCACGGCAACCCTGGATCGCAAGGACCAGCAAGTGCGCTATCGTGGCGCTTCGCTTGATATGGCCGGGGTGCCAGTGATCTGGCTGCCCTATTTCCAGCATCCGGATGGGTCTGCCGCAAGGCAGTCGGGTTTTCTCAGCCCGAGCTTCGGCTTCACCCAATATCTCGGTGGTTTCATTGAAACGCCCTATTATTGGGCGATTGATGAAAGTCAGGAATTGGTGCTGCGTCCCACGACCTCAACGCGTGTCGCGCCCAATCTTGGCCTTGATTACCGGCGCCGCTTCAATAGCGGCGAGGTGGAGGTGCTAAGTTCCATCGGCTATCTTGATGGCAAGGACGGCACGGAAGAAGGCTTTGCTGGGCATATCTTCGCCAAAGGCCGCTTTTCGTTGGATGAGACCTGGCGCGCTGGCTTTGACGCAAACCGCGCGAGTTCAGACCAATATCTGCGCATCTACCGCTATGGCTCGCAGCGCGTTCTACCGACAACGGTCTTCACCGAAGGCTTTTGGGGGCCCGAGGGTTTCGCGCGGTTTGATGCGCGTGCCTATCAGGGCCTGCGCCGGACCGATGACATCAGCCGCATTCCCCTTGTGCTTCCCAATATCTATGCCGATTGGGAATCGCCAGAAGACTCACTCGGCGGGCGCTTCACTGTGGATACCTGGAATTTCGCCATATTTCGCGGCACCGGCACCAGTACGCGCCGCGCTTCATCGCGCATTGGTTATGCCCTGCCGCGCATGGATGATCTGGGCGGGATCTGGACGCTCCGCACACAAAGCGATCTGGCCGCTTATGATTTCGAGGATATCAACCTTGCGCCCAATTACGCGACCGGCAGCCCCAATGGCCAAACCGCGGCGGCCAATATTCGCGCCGCGCTTGATTGGCGCATGCCCTTCCTGCGCAATGGTGGCGATTGGGGCAGCCAAGTAGTTGAACCGCGCATCCAATTGGTGACCGGCCCCATGACCGGCAGCCAGTATCGCATCCCGAATGAGGACAGCATTATACTTGACTTCACGGATGCTAATCTGTTCTCGCTCAATCGCTTCACCGGCCGAGATCGGCAGGAGGGTGGCACGCGCGCGGATATGGCGCTGCGTGGCGCTTGGTTTCTGCCCCAGGAACGCCAGGTGGAAGCCGTTGTTGGGCGGTCCTTCCGCGTTCAGGAAGATGGCGGTCCCTTCTACCCCTATAGTGGTCTTGAAAATCGAGCTTCCGATTGGGTCAGCCGGTTCACCTTCCGCCCGAGTTCTTGGATCGATCTGACTGGCCGCGCCCGCCGCGGTGGGGAGAGCTTTGCCGCGCGCGCCTACGACGTTAGCGCGACGGTCCGGCCTTCCAATGATACATCCTTCACCCTTGGCTATCTGCAATCTCCGCCCGTGCCCTACCTCAATCCCGTCGCGCAACGCGAAGAAATCTATCTGGGCGCGTCGCAGCGGCTTGGCTTTTGGCGCGTGACTGCCTTTGGTCGGCAGGATATAGAACTCAACCGAGCGGTGGCCGCCGGTGTTTCGGCCATGTATGAGGATGAGTGCTTTATTTTTGAAACACGGTTCATAAAGCGCTATGCTGAAGACTCAGCGACCGGCGACCTATACCCAGGGGCCACAATGTTGTTATTCCGCTTTGGCTTCAAGACCGTCGGCGATTTTGGATTGAGAGCTCTATGAACCATTGGGCCATACCGCCCGGTAAAGGCGGCAAGCTTGAGGAGGCGTTGATGCGCGCCATGACCTTTCCCCGAAAGCCGTTTCTTGCGCTGGTTTTGCTGGCTGCCTTGCTGGTGCTGGCCGCCCCTCCGCCCGCCTTGGCGCAAACCGCGGGCGGAAGCGTGAACAGCATCGTTGCTGTGGTGAATGGCGATGTCGTGACACGGAGTGAAATTGAAAGCCGCCGCCGCCTGCTGGCACTCTCCGCCGGTGTCGCGGGCGATGCCGGCGCCCAAGGCGGTGATCAGATTCTGCGCCTGCTGATTGATGAGCGGCTCCGCATCCAGGAACTCAGCCGACGGCGCGTCCTTGTGACAGATCAGGATATCGCAAGCTCGGTCGCCAATATCGAAAGCCGCAACGGGCTGCCCCCCGGCGGCGTGGTGCAGAATCTGCGGCGCGCCGGGATCGAGCCGCGCGTGCTTTATGATCAGATCCGCGCACAGATCGGCTGGGCGCGTCTACTGCGTGGCATGCTTGGTGAACAGGCCAATATTCCAGAGGCTGAGGTAAATGAATTTCTGGCCGCCCAACGAACTAGGCTGGGTGAACCGGAATTCCTGATCTCCGAAATCTTCATCCCAGTAGAAAATCCAGGCCAGGAAGCGCAGGTGCGTCGCTTCGTAACCGATGTCATTCAGCGCCTGCGCCAGGGTGTGCCCTTTGCCATGGTGGCCACGCAATTCAGCCAATCACAGACCGCTGTGCAAGGCGGCGCGATGGATTGGATGACAGCGGATCGCTTTGATACGGAAGTCGCCAAGATCCTCCGCCAAATGCCTGAAGGGGCCGTCAGCAATCCCATCCGCGTCCCTGGCGGTTTTGAAATTGTCATGCTGCGGGACAAACGCGTCTCAGGCCGCGACATGGCAACCATCATGAATATGCGCCAAGTCTTCCTGCCCTTTGAAGGTCAGGTGAACCCGCAGGCACCAACCGCGCAGCAATTGGCGCAATTGCAACGTGCTCAGGCGCTTTCCGATCAGGCCCGCGGTTGTGAGGCGATGGATACCGCCGCACGCGGTAGCCCACGCCCCGCCGATCCCGGCCCGGTGCGACTGGACAATATCAACCCGCCCGAATTGCGCGATCTGCTGGGCAGCCTGCCCATCGGGCGCGCGACACAGCCGATCATTTCCATGGATGGCGCGTTGATTTTCATGATTTGCGCGCGCGAAACCCGCAATCTGGCGGAAGCCAATCCACAACAGGCACGCGAAATCCTGCTGCGGGATCGGGTTGAATTGCTGTCCCGCCAATTGCAGCGTGATTTGCGCCGCCGCGCGCAAATTGAAATTCGCACGAATAGCGCCGCACGTCCGGGCTGAAGGTGTGACCAAGCCTGAACTGCCAAGCCTCAGCGATACCATCGCGCGGCATGGGCTTA
Source organism: Roseomonas sp. (assembly GCA_020249285.1). Classification (GTDB taxonomy): domain Bacteria; phylum Pseudomonadota; class Alphaproteobacteria; order Acetobacterales; family Acetobacteraceae; genus Neoroseomonas. Next base: position 85,721 of record JADCFX010000035.1, read on the forward strand.
ATGCGCGCAAGGCGCTTGGCCAGCATTTCCTGCTTGATCCCAATATCTGCGCGCGCATCGCGGCATTGGCTGGCGATCTTGCCGGCCGGCATGTGCTGGAAGTGGGGCCGGGGCCGGGCGGGCTGACACGCGCTTTGCTGGAAACGGCTGCCGCAGCAGTGCTGGCGGTGGAACTCGATTCGCGCGCTGTGATCGCCTTGCAGGAATTGATCGCCGCCTATCCTACGCGCCTCAAGGTGCTCGAAGCTGATGCGCTGGGTGTGGACCCCGCCATGGCATTGCCAGCGCCGCGGCGCATCATCGCCAACCTGCCCTATAATGTCGCAAGCCCCTTGCTAGTGCGCTTGCTGCGCGGCGCCGCAGCGCTGGAAGGCATGACGCTGATGTTCCAGCTTGAAGTGGCGGAGCGCATCACGGCAGCCCCGGCCACATCCGCTTATGGGCGGCTGGCCGTACTCGCCCAATGGCGCTGCCGCTGCGATTTGCTGCTGCGCCTGCCGCCTGGTGCCTTCAGCCCACCACCCAAGGTCTGGTCAGCCGTAGTGGGCTTCACGCCCCATGCGGAAGACCCACCACCCGCGCTTTTCGCCGCCATGGAAAAACTCACCGCCGCCGCTTTCGGGCAAAGGCGCAAAATGCTGCGCGGGGCGCTGAAGACGCTCGGCGGGGCCGAGGCGCTATTGGACCAGGCCGCTATCGCCGGGGATCGGCGGGGTGAGACGCTTACAGTGGCAGAATTCGACCGGCTGGCGCGCAGCTTGGCCAGCCGGGGTTAAACCCAGCGCCGCACGCGGGTGCGATACCCCTCATAAGCGGCGCCGAAACGCGTGGCGAGGTAGGTTTCCTCCTTCGCCACGACCAGCCGATCCAGCGCCAAATGGCAGGTCAGCAAAGCAAGCCAGCCCCATAAATCGCCCCAGCGCAGCGCAAAGCCCAGCACCACCACGAGAAAGCCGAGGTAGATCGGGTTACGACTGAAGCGAAACGGACCTGCCGTGACCAGGGCGGAATCGGGCTTGTCCGGCCTTGGGTCATTGCCCGCCTGCACCAGTGTCAACAGCGACCATCCAATCAGCGCAATGCCCAGAAACAGCACCAGCATGCCGTAATTGGGCAAGGGCGGACCGAGCACCAAGGGCACGAAAAGATGCGCGAACCAAGCGACCGCCAGCACACCCCCCACCAACACGGGGGGCGGTAGGCGAACGCCGGGGCCGTGATCTGTGCCGGTCATGCTTTTTCCTCCGGCAGCTTCATCCAGGGCGGTGGTTGCGGCGTCAGGCGCGCACCGCCTGCAGCGAGCACCCCCTTGTCCAACCATTCCAACCGCAGCAGGGCAAGCCCCTGCGCGCCCTGGCTGGAGCGCATTTCCCCGGCCTCAGCGCCGTCCGGTGTCAGAATGGGGGTGCCGCGCGCGGGAGCGGTGCCGTCAATCGCCACCGGCACCAGGCGGCGCTTCAGCAAGCCGCGATAGCGCGTCCGCGCGGTCAGTTCCTGGCCCATATAGCAGCCCTTGGTCCAGGAAATGCCGTTGAGTTCATCAAAGCCGCCTTCCAGCAGGACGGATTTCTCGACCTCCATATCCTTCGACCCATCGGGCAGGCCAAGGGCAAGCCGATGCGCGGCGTAATCCTCGGCGCTGGCATGCGTGGGCAGGCCAGCGGGCGCCAGTACCCGCCAGCCCGCTTCCGGCAGGCGCGGGTCGCGCGCGGCCAGCCCTTCAGGGGGCGCCCCTTCCCCCCAAGCGGTATGCACCCGCCAATCCGCCGAGGCATCACGCAACACCACCTTGGCGCGCAGCCTGAAGCGCGAAAGGCGCTGGATCAGCATGGGAAGCTGCGCCGCTTCAACATCCAAAAGCAGCACATCGCCCGAGGCGATCACGAAGAAATCCGCAAGCCACTTGCCTTGCGGCGTCAACAGCGCGGCCCAGAGCGCCTGATCCGCCCGCGCCTTGGTCACATCATTGGAAATCAACCCCTGCAGGAAGGCGACACGGTCCTCCCCCGAGATCTCCAAAACGGCACGGTCTGGCAGCAGCGCAATGTTCATGGGCTAAACCTGTGTCGGGAGGGGCGCCACTGCAACCTCCCCCTCGCGCGCCGGAAGTGGTAAGGCCGCCAAGTGCGCATTCTTTTCATCTCCTCCACCCGCATTGGCGATGCTGTGCTGTCCACGGGCCTGCTTGATCACCTGATGCGGGCGCATCCGGAAGCGCGCTTCACCATTGTCTGCGGGCGGGTGGCGGAAGGCGTATTTCGGCAGATGCCGCGGCTTGATCGGCTGATTGCCGTGGAAAAGCGGCGCTATTCGCTGCATTGGTTGGAAATTTGGAGCGCGCTTGCCTTCACGCGCTGGGATTTGGTGGTGGATTTGCGAGCATCGGCCATTGCCTGGCTGCTGTGGACGCGCCGGCGCGCTGTGATCCAGGGCGGGCGACGGCCCGGGCATCGGCTGACCCATTTGGCCGCACTTTTGGGGGTGAGCCCCCCGCCGCTGCCGGTAATTTGGACCGCGCCGGAAGATACCGCCCGCGCCGCGGCACTGCTGCCGGAAGGCCGGCCCTGGTTGGTCTTGGGGCCAACCGCGAATTGGCATCGCAAGGTCTGGCCGGCGGAACGCTTCGCGGAACTCGCCCTCAGCCTCACCGCCCCGGATGGGGCGCTGCCCGGCGCCGGGATTGCCATTCTGGGCGGGCCGGGGGATCAGGAGCGCAGCATGGCGACCCCGGTTCTGACCGCGCTGCCCCAGGCGCTTGACCTGGTGGGCAAGCTTGACCTGCCCGAAGTGGCGGCGGTGCTGGCGCGCGCCGCGATTTTCATCGGCAATGATTCCGGGCTGATGCATCTGGCCGCGGCCGCCGGTGCGCCCACACTTGGCCTGTTTGGCCCAACCCCTTCGGATGAATATGGCCCGGCCGGCCCCAAGGCGCGCGCTGTGCTGGCGGATGGCCCGCCCGGCCAGGGGGCGATGGAAGATCTGCCCGTGGCGCGCGTTCTGGAAGCCGCCAAGGCCCTATTTGGCCAGGCTGCGCGGGTGACAGCGTGACCCCAAAACTTTCCATCCTGATTGTGGCGCGCAACGAAGAAGCACGCCTGCCCGATTGCCTGGCCTCGGCCGCCTTCGCCGATGAGGTTGTGGTGGTGCTGGATCGCACCACGGATGGAAGCGCCACGCTTGCCCGCGCAGCGGGCGCCCTTGTGCTGGAAGGGGCTTGGGAATTGGAGGGTGATCGGCGGAATGCCGGCATCGCCGCCTGCACGGGCGATTGGATTCTGGAATTGGATGCGGATGAACGCGTTGATGGCGCGCTTGCTGCAGAAATCCGCCTTGTCATCGCCACCAGCACCTTCGCCTGGCATCAGGTGCCCGTGGACAATTACGTGGGTGAGAGGCTGTTGCTTTATGGTTGGGCCGGCAGTTTCGGCACCACTTCTGTCCCCCGCCTTTTTCAGCGCGGCGCCAAACGCTGGCGCGCGCAGCGTGTGCATCCGGGTCTGGATTGGCTGGGCAAGCAAGGCCCACCTATCAAGACCGGCGCGCTAGTGCATCTGGTGGATCGCGATGTTTCGGACATGCTGCGCCGGCTGGATAAATACTCATCCGCCAAGGCCGCGGATCTGATTGCTTCCGGCGATATCGGCACGCTGCGCGCCAATCTGCGCCGATTCGTGAGCCGCGCCTTCAAATCCTATGTCTCCCGCAAGGGCTACCGCGAAGGCGCTTGGGGTGTGCTGCTGGCCTTTTGCACCGGCGCCTTTCCGCTGCTGTCCTATCTGAAGGCGCGGCTGGAGCCGGAACGCCATGGTGGGCAGAAACCATGAGGATTGCGCAGGTTATGGCCGGCGCGCCGATTGGCGGTGCTGAAGCCTTCTACGAACGCGCCACCATCGCGTTGCATCACGCGGGCGATGTTGCCCTGCCTATCATCCGGCGTGATTCAGAACGCGCCGCTAGGCTGCGCAAAGCGGGCTTGCAATCGGTGGAATTAGCCTTTGGCGGCGCCTTTGATTTCCTGACCAAGCCGCGCGTGCAGCGCGCCTTGCAGGATTTCAAGCCTGATCTTGTCATGGCCTGGATGCAGCGCGCCGCGCGCTTCACGCCACAAGGCCCCTGGGTCTTGGTAGGGCGTTTCGGTGGCTATTACGACCTGAAGTATTTCCGCCATTGCGATCATCTGGTGGCCAATACGCATGATCTGGTGCGCAGTATTGCCGCGCAGGGCTGGCCGGCAGAGCGCGTACATTATTTGCCAAATTTCGCTGAAGATTTTTCTGGCGTCGCGCCCGCTGATCTGCCAGCGCCATCCAGCACTCCGAAGCTTTTGGCCATGGGGCGGCTGCATCCCAATAAGGGTTTTGATGTGCTGCTGCGCGCCATCGCGCTACTGCCGCGCGGGCATTTATACCTGGCCGGCGCGGGGCCGGAGGAAGCGGCCTTGCGCGCCTTGGCGGCAGAACTTGGCATCGCGGATCGCGTGAGTTTTCTCGGCTGGCGGCGCGATGTTGGAGCGCTATTGGCGGCGGCGGATATGTTCATTTGCTCGTCACGCCATGAACCGCTCGGCAATATCGTGCTGGAAGCCTGGTCTGCGGCGAAGCCCGTCATTGCAGCCGCAGCGCAAGGCCCGAGCGAATTGATCAGCGATGGCGCCGATGGTCTGTTGGTGGCGCGCGAAGACGCGCCCGCGCTTGCCGCCGCCATCACGGGTCTGGCTGAAAACCCTGCCCGCGCCGCTGCCCTTGCCGCAGCGGGGCGCGTGCGTTTCGCCACTGAATTTGCCGAGGCACCGGTAATTTCGCGTTGGCAGCGCTTGCTGGCCGAACTCAAACCCGCGGGAAGGATGTGACGCCATGTGCGGCATAGCAGGGCTTGCGCTCCGCGCCGGCGTTTCACCCTCCGCCACAGTGCTGGAGGCTTTGACGCGCGCGCTGGCGCATCGCGGGCCGGATGGCGTGGGGCATCATGTGTCCGGCAATGTCGCACTCGCCCAAGCCCGCCTTGCGATCATAGATCTTGCGACCGGCGATCAACCATTCTTCGCCGGCGCCGCCGCCTTGGTCGCCAATGGCGAGATCTATAATTACCGCGAATTGCGCAGCGATCACGCGCTGCCTGCCGCCACGGCTTCGGATTGCGAACCGCCCTTGCATTTATACCGCCGGGACAGCGCGGGCTTCGCTCAATTGCTGCGCGGCATGTATGGCATTGCGATCCATGATCGCGCTGCGCGGCATGTGCTGCTGGCGCGTGACCCCTTCGGCATCAAGCCGCTCTATATCGCCGAAATCCCCGATGGCATCGCCTTTGCCTCCGAACCACAGGCGCTGATCGCCGCTGGCTTGGTCACGCCACAGCTTCATCGCCCCGCTTTGCATGAATTGCTGCAAGTGCAGTTCACCAGCGGGCCAGAGACGATCTTCCAAGGCATTAGTCGTGTCCTGCCCGGTGAGACCATCACCATCGCCGATGGTCGCATCATCGCACGCGAAAGGCGCGCTGCCTTGCCAGCGGAAGGCCCCGAAATCATCTCGGAAGAAGCCGCCCTCGCGCGGTTGGATGCGGCGCTGATGGAAAGCGTTGATCTGCATCAGCGGAGCGATGTGCCTTATGGCATGTTCCTTTCTGGTGGGACGGATTCAGCCGCCGTATTGGCCGCCATGGCGCGCGTCAATACCGCACCCGTTCTGGCCTTCACAGCGGGCTTTGATGTGGCAGGTGCTGCCGATGAACGCGAAGCTGCTGCCAAGGCCGCCGCCGCCGCCGGGGCGCGCCACGTTCGCGTGAATGTCACGCGTGAGATGGTCTGGCGGCATTTGCCGGAAATCATCGCCTGCATGGATGATCCCGCCGCTGATTACGCCATCATCCCCACCTGGTTCCTGGCCCGCGCTGCGCGGCAGGAAGTGAAGGTGGTGCTTTCCGGCGAAGGTGGCGATGAGCTGTTTGGCGGCTATGGCCGCTACCGCGCCGCGATGCGCCCCTGGTGGCTGGGTGGTAAAACCATGCGCGGCCATGGCGCTTTTGATCGGCTGGATGTGCTGCGCGAATCCCTCACCGGCTGGCGCGATGGCATTGCCGCCGCGGAAGCCGCAGCCGCACTGCCGGGGCGATCCCGCCTGCAAATCGCGCAAGCGACCGATTGCGCCGATTGGTTGGCGCATGATTTGTTAATCAAGCTTGATCGCTGCCTGATGGCGCATGGGGTTGAAGGCCGCACGCCCTTCCTTGATCCCGGCATGGCCGCTGCCGCCTTTCGCCTGCCGGACAAGCTGAAAATTCGTGATGGGCGCGGGAAATACCTGCTGCGCCGATGGCTCGCGAAGAATTTTCCAGCCAGCGAGCCCTTCCGCGGCAAGCAGGGCTTTACCGTGCCGGTGGGCGCCTGGATCGCAGATGTGGCGGATAAGCTGGCACCGTTGGTGGCGCGCCAGCCAGGCGTTGCGGAAATTGCCAAGCCTGATCGCATCCTGTCGCTGTTTCGCGCGGCGGGCGGCAAGCGTGAGGGTTTCGCCGCCTGGCATTTGCTGTTCTATGCGCTATGGCATCGGCGCCATATTCAAGGCGCTGCGCCCGCGGGCGATGTATTCGAAACCCTTTCCCAAAAGTGATGACAGGAAAACCCATGGCGAAACGCGGCACGGCGCAGCAGGCTCTTCGCATCGCGACCTGGAACATCAATAGCGTGCGGCTACGCTTGCCCTTGCTGCAAAAGCTGATCGGCGATCTGGCGCCCGATGTGATCTGCCTACAGGAAACCAAATGCCCGGATGAGGCGTTTCCCCATGAAGGCATCGCCGCCCTTGGCTTCACGCATCGCCTGGTGCGCGGCATGAAGGGCTATAATGGCGTCGCGGTGCTTTCCCGCCTGCCGATCAGCTTGCGCGAAGATGATCCCGATTGGTGCGCCAAGGGTGATTGCCGGCATTTGGGCGTGATGCTGGATGCGCCAGGTGGCCCCATTGAACTGCATAATTTCTACGTGCCCGCCGGCGGCGATGTTCCGGACCGCGCAGCCAATCCGAAATTCGGCCATAAGCTTGATTTTGTCGCCGAAGCCACGCGCTGGTTTGCGGGCCGAGGCGCGCGCCGCGCCGTGCTGGTGGGCGATTTGAACATCGCGCCGCTGGAACATGATGTATGGTCGCATAAGCAATTATTGGATGTGGTGTCGCACACACCAATCGAAGTTGAAGGGCTTTTGGGCTGGCAGAAGGCAGCCGGCTGGCATGACGCGCTGCGCCATTTCGTGCCGGAAGATCAGAAGCTCTACACTTGGTGGTCCTATCGCGCGCGCGATTGGCGCGCGGCGGATCGTGGCCGGCGTCTGGATCATGTTTGGGTCAGTGATGACCTGGCGGGTGGGCTCATGCGCCATATGGTGCTGAAGGATGCGCGGGATTGGCCGCAGGCGTCGGACCATGTGCCGGTGCTGGTGGAGTTTCAGCCATGAAGCGCCGCTTTTTCCTGCTGGCCCTGCTGCCGGCTGCCTGCGCGCAGCCGAACCAGGCCCCGCCCGTGACCACCGCGCCCCCGGTGGAGGAACCCGAACAGGTTTTCGCCCCCGGCCCCATCGCCTGGGATAGGCTGAACGAAGACCAGAAGCGCCGCGCGCGGGAAGCCATGCGGCGGCTTGGGTATGACACTTCGAGTGAGGAGGCCGTCATCCGCCAATGGAACGCCCTGCCGCCGGCCAAGCAGCGCTTCGCTATCCGTCGCCCGCCGCCGCCCCCACGGCCAAGCACTGCATCACGGCCCGCGTCGCGTCCCGCATCACGCCCGGCAACCGCTTCACCGCGCCCCCCCGCGCCGCCGCGCTAAGCCGTGCCCTGGGAGGGCGGATAATGCTTGTAACAGGCCACGAAAATGGGCTTTTGCTGCGCCGCACATGCTTGACAGTGGCAGCCCCCCCCCGTAAAGCCCCGACGCCTTCTGGCGATGTGCGCCTGGGGAGCAAAAGGTGACTAACCAGCCAGACCTTCATGAACGGTTAAGGCAAGCACGGGCTCGCGAAGGGCTTGAAATTGGCCCGAACGGCCAAAAAGGCTTGCCGACAGGTCCATGGGGAATCGGGCTGCGTGCAGGGGTAGAGGTTGTCTCGGCCCTTGTGGTTGGGATTGGCATCGGGTGGGCACTCGATCGCTGGCTCGGCACTTGGCCTTGGCTCTTCCTCGTGTTTTTCGTCATGGGCAGCGTCGCCGGGGTGTTGAATGTGTATCGCCTTTTCAACCCGCGTCGTCGTTCGCGCGTGACATGATCTGAGAGACGAGGGGTTGCCGGTGGCAAAGGAAGGCAAGACGATTGACGCGCTGAGTCAGTTCGAATTGACGCCCTTTTTGGGCTTCTTCGGGCAGTCTATCGGTTTCAGCCAGTCCAACGCATTCATGCTATTGGCCCTTGGTCTTACCACTGGCTTTATTTTGATGGCAGCTGCCCGGGGTGCTATGGTGCCGGGGCGCCTCCAATCGCTCGGCGAAGCCAGTTACGAATTCATCCACGGAATGGTGACCGAACAGATCGGTGATGAAGGCAAGAAGTATTTTCCCTTCGTCTTCGCCATTTTCATGTTTGTGCTGTTTGGCAATTTGCTTGGCTTGCTGCCCTATGCCTTCACCTTCACTTCCCACATCGCCGTCACCCTGACGCTGGCGGTGATAGTGTTTGTGACCGTGACGGTGATTGCGCTGATGCGCCACGGCATGCATTTCTTCAGCTACTTCTTCCCGGAAGGCGCGCCTGTGTGGCTGGCGCCGATCATCATCCCGGTTGAGGTGATTTCCTATTTCTCCCGCGTGGTCAGTCTTTCCGTCCGCCTTTTTGCGAATATGGTGGCGGGGCACGTGATGCTGAAGGTGTTTGCGACCTTCGTGGTCCTGCTGGGCAGCCTTGGCGCGGTTGGTCCCTTCGTTGCGGTGTTACCCCTTAGCGTGAACATCGCCCTCGTTGGGTTTGAGTTCCTGGTGGCTTTCCTCCAGGCCTATGTGTTCGCCATTCTGACGAGCATCTATCTCCACGACGCGGTGCATCTGCACTGATGGGCGTTGGGTCGTTTTCGGAAATCTGTTAAAGTCAAACGGAAGGAATGTGTCATGGAAGTTGCTGCTGCGAAGGCCCTTGGTGCCGGTATTGCCGTTATCGCGCTGTTCGGTGTGGGTCTCGGGATCGGCAATATCTTCTCCGCGCTGATCACCAGCGTGGCGCGTAACCCGGGTGCCCGCGATGCGGTCTTCCCGATCGGCATTCTGGGCTTTGCGCTCACGGAAGCGGTTGCGCTTTTTGCGCTGCTGATCGCCTTCCTGATTCTCTTCGCTTGATGGCTGGCGCCCCGCATCCTTTCGGGGACGGGGCGGGTTGGTTTCGGGGCAGGCTGCTTGCCGCGCCCTGTTCTGACATATTTTGGGCCGCGAGAGGGTAATCCGATGCGCCGAATACTGCTTGCAATGACGCTAAGCGCCATGCCTGCACTTGCCTGGGCTGCCAGTTCCGCCGGCGGCCCGCCGGTGGAAGGGATGCCGCAGCTTGCCTTTGGCCATCCGGTCCAGGGGCCTTTGCTGATCGGCCAGGTTGTTTGGCAGGTCATCATCTTTTTTGCGCTGTTCATGCTGATGGCTTTCGTCGCCCTGCCAAGGCTTGGCGCGGTGATCGAAAATCGTCGCCAGCGCATTGAAGGTGATCTGGATGCCGCCCGCGCGGCTATGCAATCCGCCGAAGCGGCCATTGCTGCGCAGCGTGAAGCAACGCAGACGGCACGTGCTGAAGCGCAAGCGGCAGTGAATGCCGCGATGCAAGCCGCCCAGCAGGAAATGGATGCGAAGGCTGAAGCGCTGAATGCTGCGCTTGCCAAGCAGGTGGCCGATGCGGAAGCCCGCATTGATCAGGGCCGCAAGGCGGCCCTTGGGGCGGTTCAGCAGGTGGCGTCTGATACGGTTGGCGCGCTGCTTGCCAAGCTTGGCGCCTCTGCGGATGCCGGCAAGGTTCAGGCAGCGGTGCAGGACCAGGCCAGAGCTAGGGGGATTGCCTGATGGAAACCGGTGGTTCTTTCATGGCTGACCCAAAATTTTGGGTGGCGGTTTCCTTTGTGCTGTTCTTTGTTTTGCTTGGCAGCAAGCTTTGGAAGGCTGGTACGGGTGCGCTCGATTCCCGCGCGGATGGCATCAGCAAGCGGATTGAGGAAGCCAATAAACTTCGCCAGGAAGCTGAAGCCAAACTCAAGGAAGCCGAAGCCACCCGTGCGGCCGCGGTGAAGGAGGCGGGCGAACTATTGGAGCGCGCCAAGACCGAGGCAGCGCGAATCGTGGCCACCGCGGCAGCGGAAGCTGAGACCTCGGCGGAACGGCGGAAGCAGCTTGCCTTGCAGCGTATCGCCGCGGCTGAAGCCAGCGCCATTGCTGACGTGCGCAATACTGCCGCTGATATCGCCACCGCCGCGACGCGCGCGGTATTGGCTGAAACCATGGATGCCGCCGCCGATGGCGCCATGATTGACCGCAGCCTTGCGGATTTGCCGCGCGCCTTGCGCGTCGCCTGATTTTGGCGCGCCATAATTCAGGCCCCCTTCCGCCAGGAAACGGGGCCTTTTTCATGGCTGCGTGAAGCCTCTTTCGTTGCCGGCGCAAAGAAAGTAACCTTTCGCCCATTCTACCAATGGGAGATGCTTCATGTTGCGCCGCCTGACCCTTGCCGCCGCTTTGCTGGCCGGTTCCGCCTTGTCTGCCCAAGCCAATAATTTCCGCTGGGCCAATGATGGCGATGTCAATTCCATGGACCCCTATACGCGGCAGGAAACCTTCCTGCTCGCCTTCGGGTCCAATTTCTACGAACCGCTGGTCCGCCGCGATCATGAAGGCAAGGTGGAAGCCGCACTTGCCGAACGCTGGGAACAGCCGCAGCCGAATGTTTGGCGCTTTCATCTGCGCCGCAATGTGAAATTCTCGGATGGTACGCCCTTCACCGCCGATGATGTGGTGTTCAGCGTGCAACGTGCACGCGCGCCCGGTTCCAATATCCAAGGCGTGCTCGCTTCCGTGAAGGAAGTGCGCAAGATTGATGATCACACGGTGGATTTCGAAACCACCGTGCCCAATCCGATTCTGCTGCAGGAAATCACCAATTGGGGCATGTTCAGCCGCGCCTGGGCGGAAAAGAATAACGCCACGCGCCCTGCGGATTTGACGACACGCGCGGAAAATTTTGCCACGCGCAACGCCATGGGTACCGGCCCCTTCATCCTGGTTTCGCGTGAGCCTGACCGTCGCACAGTTGTCGCCCCCAATCCCAATTGGTGGGACAAGCCCGTTCATAATCTGACGCGCGCGGAACTCAACATCATTTCCAATGACGCAACGCGCGTGGCCGCGCTGCTCTCGGGAGAGATGGATTTTGTCTATACCGTGCCGCCGCAGGATGTGGACCGGATTTCACGTGCGCCAGGCGTGCGTATCGTGCAGGGGCCGGAATTGCGGACCATCTATTTGGGCATGGATCAGATGCGCCCGCAGCTCCTGAAATCCGATGTGCAGGGCAAGAACCCCTTCCAGGATGTGCGCGTGCGCCGCGCCATGCAATTGGCGATAGACACCACCGCCATTCAGCGCAGCGTGATGCGCGGCCAATCTCGCCCAACCAATCTGATCTATGGCCCGGGCGTGAATGGCTTCCGTGAGGAGGATGATCAGCGCCCGCGACTTGATCTGAACGAAGCGCGCCGGCTGCTGACGGAAGCGGGCTATCCGAATGGCTTTGGCGTGACGCTGGATTGCCCGAATGATCGCTATGTGAATGATGAGGCGATCTGCACCGCCGTTGTCGCCATGCTGGCGCGCATCAATATCCGCGTGACGTTGAACGCGCAGACCCGCGCGCGCTTCTTCGCCGAGGTGAATGCGCCTGGCTACAATACCAGCTTTTATCTGTTGGGTTGGACGCCGGCGACATCGGATGCGCATAACGCGCTGTTCAACCTAGCCGGGACGCGTGATGGCTCGCGCGGCATTTTCAACAATGGCGGCTATTCCAGCCCGCGTTTGGATGAATTGATCAGCCGGATCGCGGTGGAAACGAACCAGGCCGCGCGCCAGGGGCTGATCACGGAAGCGGGCAAGGTCATCCAGAATGATGTCGGCTATATTCCGCTGCATCAGCAGCAAATTGTCTGGGCCGTGCGCCAAGGCTGGAATGTGGTGCAGACGGCGGATAACTACATCCAGCTGCGCTTTGTGCGTCAGGGGCAGTAGGGCCTGAGGCAAAACCCCGCCCGGTGATCGCCGGGCGGGTCAGGCCCCAGGCGGCCCCATTGATCCACCCCGGAAAAGGGAGGATGCTCGGTCCGCGCTATGCTTGAGAGAAAAGAAAAGCGCAGGAGGAACCGTGACCGAAGCGGCAATAGATTGCGATCTGCATCCGGGCCTGCCCTCCATGGCAAGCCTGTTCCCCTATATGGATCAGCATTGGCGGACCAGCCTGAAGGAACGCGGCGTCTCCCAGCTTGAAAGCGCTTCCTGGCCGCCCGCCGCCCCTTCCACCGTGCGCGCAGATTGGCGCGGCCCGAAGGGTGAAGCGCCCTGCACGCTGGCCACGCTGCAAGCGCAAGTGTTGGATCGTTGGGGGGTCGGCACCGGCATCCTGAACCCGCTTTTCCCGGCGCAGCTTCCCTTCAGCCGAGACCTCTCGGCCGCCTTTGCGCGCGCGGTGAATGATTGGATCCGCGCCGAGTGGCTGGAAGGCGATAAGCGCCTGCGCGCTTCCATCCTGCTGCCTAATGCCATTGAGGAATCCGTGGCCGAAATCGAACGCCTGGCGCCGGATAATCGCTTTGTGCAGGCCATGACGCTCTGCATGGGGGAAATCCCGCTGGGTCGGCGCGAATGGTGGCCAGTCTATGAGGCGCTGTCCCGCCATGACATGCCGCTTGCCATCCATGCCGGCAGCAATTGGCGCCACCCCGTCACCTCGGTCGGCTGGCCTTCCTATTATCTTGAGGAATACACAGCGAATTCGATGGGGTTTCAAGCATCACTTGCCTCCCTGATCACGGAAGGCGTCTTTGTCAAATTCCCGAAGCTTAAGGTCGTGCTGCTGGAAAGCGGCGTGTCCTGGCTGCCGTCTTTCCTGTGGCGGTTGGTGAAATCCTGGAAGGGCGTGCGCTTTGAAGTGCCCTGGCTGGATCGCCCGCCATCGGAATATGTGCGCGACCATGTGCGGCTTTCCATGCGCCCCTTGGATGTGCCGGAAGAAGCCACCACCATGGCGCGGCTGGTGGATCATTTGGGGTCGGATGATCTGCTGCTTTGGTCTTCCGATTGGCCGCATGCGCATTTTGAAGGGGACGCGCGCATCCCGGGTGGGCTTGATCCTGCCCTGCTCTCGAAAATCATGGTGGATAATCCACGCGCGACGTATAAGCGCCTCCGGGAAGGAGCCCTCGCATGAACATCATCCGCCCCATCGCCGCCCCTGGTCGGCCCGCCGCCGCAACGCTTGGCCTGGTGGATTGTGATATCCATCCGCGCTGCGCGGATTTGGGCGAATATCGCCCCTTCATGACCGATGCCGCGTGGCATCGCCTGACCACCTACGGCATCCATGCGCGGCACGGCTTCCATAAGGGCTATCCCTTCCCGAAAGCCGCTCCACTCGCCAGCCGGCGCGATTCCTGGGGGCCGCAGGGCCAGCCGCCCGCTTCTGATCTTGGCTTTGTGCAAAAGCAATTCCTGGATCATTACGGGCTTGATGTTGGTGTGCTGAACCCCTTGCAGCCTTCCGGCCAGGGCGATGTAAATGATGATCTTTCGGTGGCCCTCGCCCATGCTGTGAATGAATGGCAATTGGCGCATTGGGTGGATCATGATGCGCGGCTGCGCGCTTCCATCGTGGTGCCTTACGAAGATGCGGCGGCGTCAGCCGCGGAAATCCGCAAGCGCGCCGGCGATAGTCGCTTCTGCCAGGTGCTGCTGATGAGCCGCACTTCGGAACCCTTAGGCCGCAGGCGCTATTGGCCGATTTATGAAGCAGCCGCGGAAGCGGGCCTGCCGATTGGCATTCACGCTTTTGGTTTTTCCGGCAATGCCATGACCAATGGCGGCTGGCCTTCCTTTTATGTTGAGGAAGTGCAGGAACACGCCACCAGCGCGCAGGCGCAAGTCGCATCCTTTGTGGTGGAGGGCGTGTTTGAACGCTACCCCACGCTCAAGATCGTAATGATCGAATGCGGGTTTGGCTGGATGCCATCGCTCGGCTGGCGGCTGGACAATAACTGGAAGCGGCTTCGTGATGAGGTGCCGCATCTGAAGCGCGCGCCATCCGAATATATGCGTGAACATGTCTATGTTTCGACCCAGCCAATCGAAGAACCGGCGAAGGGCGAGCATTTGCTGGATGCGATGGAATGGATCGGCTGGGATCGCATTCTCTATGCCAGCGATTATCCGCATTGGGATTTTGATGATCCGCGCATCGCGATTCCGTCTTTTATCCCTGCGGAAAAGCGCGCCGCGATTTTCGGCGGCAATGCGCGCGGCTTCTATCGGCTGTAATGGCGCGGCATGTAGTGGGGGCGGTGGATGAAATCCCGCCCGGCGGCCGGAAGCTGGTGGAAGCGGATGGCAAGACGATTGTGGTGTTCAATCTGGGCGGCGAATTCTTCGCGCTGCTGGATCGCTGCCCGCATCAAGGAAGCGCGCTTTCCGGCGGCATATTGTGCGGCCTGACGTTGAGTGATGAACCGGGGCGCTATCAATTCTCCCGCGCCGGAGAAATGCTGCGCTGCCCCTGGCATAATTGGGAATTTGATATCCGCACGGGGAAAAGCTGGTTCGACCCGCGCCGGACAAAGGTGCGCGCCTTTCCGGCGCATGTGGAAGCGGGGAAGAGTTTGGTTGAGGGGCCTTATCAGGCCGAGACGTTTCCGGTGAAGATTGAGGCAGAGTATGTGGTGGTGGAGGTTTAAGGGCTGAGCGTGATGATGCCCTCCTTCAAGTCACCCCGAATAACTCGCGATCTCAATCAAATTACCATCGGGGTCGCGGCAATAAACCGACATGATCGGCCCCAACGCACCCGCTTTCGCCACCGGGCCAACTTCCACCGCCACACCGCAGGCGCGCAGATATTCCGCCACCTGATCCGACTTCATGGTGACGATGAAGCACAGATCATCCGTCCCCGGCACGCCGCCGGCTGCCCCCGTGAACCATTCTTCCTGCGTCGCGTTTACCGGGCGCAGATTGATCTTCTGCCCACCGAAGCGGAGTGAGGTGCGGCGATGCGGGCCGAATTCCTCCCGCTCCATCCCCAGCACGCGCTGATACCAGGAAGCGGAGATTTCAACATCGCGGCAGGTGATGACCAGGTGATCCAGACGGTCCACGGCGAAACGCATGATGCTCAGCCTTTCTTCGGCAAACGGGCCGTAACTTCGATTTCAATGCGCATGATATCGGTTTGCAGCCCGGCATGGATCAGCGTGGAAGCCGGCCGCGCCTTGTCGAAATGCTTGCGAAAGACAGGCCAGCAGGGCTCCCAATCTTCGCGCCGCGGCACAATGGTCAGCACGCGCACCACATCATCCAAGGTGCAGCCGGCTTCCGCCAAGGCGCGGCTGATATTGGCAAAGCATTGTTCCGCCTGCGCCACAACATCGGGTGCTATGGTCATGGTAGCGTAATCATAGCCCGTGGTGCCGGACACCCAGACATAATCGCCATCCACCACCGCGCGGGAATAGCCAATTTCCGCTTCGAATTTGGAACCGGAGGAGATCAGGCGGCGCTCATTCATGGCGTTATGTCCCTATCACGCGGTCAATGGCCCGCCGCATTTTTCCGGACGGAATTTGCGTTCGGTGGAGGCTGGAAATTTCGCGAGCTTATCCGCCGGCCGGATTGGGCGACGGAGTAATTCCCCGCCGCAATTTGGGCAAAGCCCGCCGGGGAGTTTTGTGCGCGCGCAATCAACGCACCAGGTGCATTCAAAGGAACAGATCAGCGCGTCACGGCTTTCGGGCGGCAGATCCCGCCCGCAGCATTCGCAATTGGGTCTCAATTCCAGCATCCATTTTCTCCTGTCACGGTGGGGCGATAATGCGCGAGACAATCCGCCGCACAATCGGCAGGACCACCAACACAGTTGGGAAGGCGATGACCCAGGAAGAAAGCCAGGCAACCGGCCAACGCGCCAGAAATTCCGGCCCCGGCCCCAACGCCAGCAGCGTTGAGATGCCGGAAATCATGATGGTCATGATCCCGGATAGGATGAAGCCCGTCACCGGTAGCGTGAAGCGCGCCGGCAGGCGGCGATCACCTGGTGCGCTCACTCCAGCCCCTCATAGAAATCATTGCCCTTGTCATCCATGACGATGAAGGCCGGGAAATCCTCAACCTCAATCCGCCAAACGGCTTCCATGCCGAGTTCCGGGTATTCCAGCACTTCAACCTTCTTGATGCAGTCCTGCGCCAGACGCGCGGCGGGGCCACCGACGGAACCCAAATAGAAGCCGCCATAATTCTTGCAGGCATTCAGCACAGCCTTGGAACGATTGCCCTTGGCCAGCATCACCATGGAACCACCGGCGCTCTGGAAGGCTTCCACATAGGAATCCATCCGCCCTGCGGTGGTGGGGCCGAAGGAACCGGTTGCCATGCCGGTCGGCGTCTTGGCCGGCCCCGCGTAATAAACCGGATGGTCCTTCATATATTGCGGCAGGCCCTGCCCGGCATCCAGCCTTTCCTGCAATTTCGCATGCGCAATGTCGCGCGCCACCACCATGGTGCCGGTCAGGCTCACGCGCGTCTTCACCGGGTATTTGGAAAGGGTCGCGCGAATGTCGCTCATGGGGCGAGACAGGTCGATCTTCACCACCTCGCCATTCAGGATATCAGTGGTGGCTTCTGGTAGATATTTCGCAGGGTCATGTTCCAGATCCTCGACGAAAACACCTTCCGGCGTGATCTTCGCCTTGATCTGACGGTCGGCAGAACAGGAAACGCCAATGCCAATCGGCAGGCTCGCGCCATGCCGCGCCAGGCGCACCACACGCACATCATGGCAGAAATACTTGCCGCCGAATTGCGCGCCAATGCCGAGGTTTTGCGTGAGCTTATGCACCTCCGCTTCCAGCTCCGTATCACGGAAGGCATGTCCGGAAAGATCGCCCGAATTCGGCAGCGCATCCAGCCATTTAGTGCTGGCAAGCTTCACGGTTTTCAGTGTTGCTTCCGCGCTGGTGCCGCCAATAACAATCGCCAGGTGATAGGGCGGGCACGCACTGGTGCCGAGGGTTTTGATCTTCTCTTCCAAAAACGCCAGCAGCTTTGGCTTGTTCAACACGGCCCGGGTTTGCTGGAACAGGAAGGTTTTATTCGCTGAACCGCCACCCTTCAGCACGAACATCAAATGCAGTTCATCGGCGTGGTGGTCGCCGGGCTGCGCCATGATGGAAAACTCGACAGGCAGGTTATTGCCGGTGTTCTTTTCCTCATACATCGTGATCGGCGCCATTTGCGAATAGCGCAGATTGGTTTCCGTATAGGTGCGATGCACGCCGTAGGACAGCGCTTCTTCCTCATCGCCTTCCACCCAAACGCGTTGGCCCTTCTTGCCGAAGACAATTGCGGTGCCGGTATCCTGGCACATGGGCAAAACACCGCCGGCGGCGATATTGGCGTTTTTGAGCAGATCAAGTGCGACGAAGCGGTCATTCGCACTCGCTTCCGGATCCTGCAGAATCTTTGCAAGCTGCGCCAGATGCGCCGGGCGCAGTAGATGGGACACATCCTTGCAGGCTTGGAAGGCGAGCGCTTCCAAAGCGCCGGGCTTCACCTTCAGCACCGTCTTGCCATCCACCTGCATGGTGGAAACGCCATCAATCGGTAGCTTGCGCCAGGGGGTGGTATCGGCGCCGAGTGGGAACATGGGGGAATAGCGGAAGTTTTCCGGGCGCGCCGGGGCGGCGGCATCAAGCGGCGGTGTCATTGGCCTATTCTCCAACCAGCAATTTTCTCGCGGCGCGAAGGCCGCTTTTTCGGAAACCCTATTACCAGCAGCGGCGGAAAACCGCCAAACCTTCAATCCCTGGCATCACGCAAGCGATTCTGCGCCATGGTCCAGGCAATACCGAAGGCGCGGAATTCATGCCCAGCGATCCGGCGCAGCTTCTTTTCCACCGGCGCCGAAATATCCGCCAAAGCCGTGCCATTGCTGGCCTTGGCCAATTCACGCCCCAGCGCAGTCGCTAGCGCAACACCACGGCCATTGCAGCCAGTCCAGGTCAGCACACCAGGCGCCAATTCATAGACATGCGGCATCTTGTCATCAGTGGCGGCCACATAGCCCCACCAGACGTAATCGAATTGCACATCGCCAATCTGCGGAAATACGCGCTTCACCCGTTCCGTGATGCGCGACCGGATGCGCCCTTCCCAGCCAAAGGGCACAATCAAGCCGCCGCCCGTTACCAAGCGGCCATTCGCATCAAAGCGATAGAAATAAAGATCGCCCTGCGTATCCGATAGCGCATGCCCCTGCGGCAGAATGGATTTGCGCACATTATCTGACAGCACCGATGTGCCCATCTGATACGACCGCACCGGCACAATGCTATGCTTCAGCCCCGGCCAGAAATCCCCGGTATAGGCATGGGTCGCGATGATCACGCGTTCGGCGTGCAAAACCCCGCGCGGCGTTTCCACAGCCCAGCCGCCCGACACCTGCCGGATGGCGCGCACCGGGCTTCCGGTATGCACCACCGCCCCCGCGCGCATCGCTGCCGCTGCTAGCCCGCGCGCATAACCCAGCGGATTGATCCGCCCGCCGGTCTTATTCTCCCACCCGCCATGCCAGTAATCCGTCCCGGCCAGGGAGGCCATTTCCGCGCGATCCACCATGCGTACGGGCGCGCCTCGGCGGCCCCATTGTTCCACGCGGGAAGCCGCCAGCTTCATGCGCGAAGGCCGATGTGCCGGCTGAATCCAGCCGTTTTGTACCGCTTCCGCCTGAATGCCGTGCTTGCGGATCAGGTCAAACACCAAGGATGCACTGTCGCGGATCAGCCCGACCAATTCCTCGCCCTTGTCGCGCCCGCCATGTTCACGCGCGACACTCGCCACGATGGCATCTGGGTCAAGGCGCGACATATTGGGAATCACCTGGCCGTTGTTGCGCCCGGAAGCGCCCCAGCCAATCTCGGCCCCTTCCAGCACGGTCACGGGCACACCGGCTTCGGCCAAATGCAGCGCTGCCGAAAGCCCGGTGAAGCCAGCGCCCACCACCGCAACGCCGGTGCGCGCTTCGCCCATCAGCGGTTCCGTTACGGGCGGGGCGGGGGCGGTGGCGGCCCAAAGGCTGGGCGGCATCGGTGTGGAGACGGCATTCATGCGCTTTTCCTTCCGGTGAACAGCACCGCGGCGAGCATCCCGGCAACGGCCAAGCCTGCCCCCAGAATTTGCAGCAGGGAAAGCGGTTCGCGCAACCAAAGCCCTGCCAGCAGCAGCGCCACCACCGGCACCATGACCGAAAGCGTGGCGGCGCGCGTGGCCCCCAATAGCTCCACCGCGCGGGCGAAGAAGAACATCGCCACGCAGCCCAGCACCAGCCCCTGAGCGATCAGGTGGAACAGAACCAGCCCCGCCGGCATGGCAAACACCTCCGCCGCGCGCATGGGCAGCCAGAAGGGCAGGATGGCCAGGCCGGAGACAATGGTGATGGCCGCCGTCGCCGGGATCGCCGGCACCTGCCAGCGGCGCAGCAGCAGCGTGAAGACCGCCCAAGTGGCGCCGGATGCCATCAGCAGCAAATCGCCACGCCAGGCGCCGGGGTAATCCCCCATCACGCCATCCCAGCCGATCAGCAAAACCCCCGTCACCATCACGGAAAGAGCCATGGCGCGCCCGCGTGTCGGCCATTCGCGCAGCAAAGGAATGGCAAGCAAGGCCCCCACAATGGGCGATGTCATCGGCGCGATGGTGCCGCCATGGGAGGCCGGCGCATAGACCAGCGCCACCAGGAACAGCAGCAAATTGGGCGCGCCGCCAAACAGCGTCAGCAACAGGATGCGCCGCAGCCCCAAGCGCAGCAGCGTGGCACGCGCCGCCCAGGCGAAAGGCAGCAGCGCCATCATGCCAACCCCATAACGAAACGCCGCCAGGTCAAAGCTGCCGAAGCTGCCATCCGCCAGTACGGGGCGCGCAATCACCGCATGGCCGCCCCAGATCAGGGCGGAGGCAAAACCAAAGGCCAGACCCAGGATGAGTTTCGGGTTCATCGCCCCCCTTTGCACCCTGGCGCCTTCTTAAGCCATGAAGAATCCTTCACGAGCACGGTAAATACGATCACATAAGTTAGTGGAGCCATTGGTTCGGGTCAGAAAGCAGCAGAACCGCTGGACCACGCGGTTAGGAGACTGGGTTCCACTCAACCATCTCGCAGTTTTCGAAATGTAATCCAGTGAGGCGATGGAAAAACGTCCCATGTCCAACGATAGCCAGACGCCCTTGCTGGGCGCCCATCCAAGTCCGGAATTCTTCCACACGTTCTAAAAAATTCTCCTCCGGCTCGACGGGCACTCCCCGCATATCCGGTGCGCCCTGATACCACCATGGGTCACGCAGATGCTGGAATGATAGCATCGGAAACGCGGTGGCCAGCACGTCAGGCGAGCGCCCGACATCACAGCTATTCCCCAATCGTTCTCGATGACGGCAAGTGACGGTGATGGGTATTTTAGAACCACCGAACAGCCCCAGCGTAGTCTCTATTGCCCGCGTGAGTGGCGAGCAGATCACCTGGTCTGGTGGCGGAAGCATAGCCAATTTTTGTCGGGCGAGATCAACTTGCTGCCAGCCATAGCGCGAGAGCGGCGCATCGAAATGCATCGGGTCCACGCTGGTCTGGTCGAAGATGGCGTTGAAGGTGGATTGTCCATGGCGGATGAGGAGGATTTGGGCGCTCATGGCTGTAGAGCTAGGGGGCCAGAGCCCTTTTGTCACCGCTCGCACTTCGGCTATCGTGAATGGGCCGTCCGAATGCTGACGCGGGACATGCGGCCTTACTGGCCGCCGGGTATCGGCCGGAAAGCATCCGCGCTTCCCTCAATGCGCCGCCAGGGTTACAGCAGGTGCATCCGCACGAAAGGCTTTCGCATGTTCTACGAACCCCATCTTGGCCACGGCCTGCCACATGACCCCTTCAAGGCCATTATCGCGCCGCGCCCGATTGGCTGGATATCCAGCCTGGATCAGCAAGGCCGGCCCAACCTGGCGCCTTACAGCTTCTTCAACGCGGTGCATTCCAGCCCGCCCATGCTGGCCTTCACCAGCGAAAGCATGAAGCACAGCGCGGCGAATGCCATCGCCACTGGGGAATTCGTCTTCAACCTCTGCACCCGGCCGCTATTCGATGCGATGAATATTTCGTCTGACGCGCTTGGCGAAGGTATCAGCGAATTCGAAGCCGCTGGGCTTGCCACCGCGCCCTGCCGCGTGGTGAAGGCGCCGCGCGTGGCCGCCGCACCCGCCGCCTTGGAATGCAAGGTGACGCATTCCATGCAGTTGCAAGATATGAATGGCGCGCCGCTGAAAGGCTGGATCATCATCGGCCAGGTGGTCGGCGTCCATATAGATGAGGCCTATATCACCGATGGCCGTTTCGATACGGCGAAGGCGCAACCTTTGGCGCGCTGCGGCTATCGCGATTACGCGGCGGTGACGGAAATGTTCGAAGCGCTGCGCCCGACGGATGGCGGTGGTTACGCGCCGGGGCAGAAGGACAAGTAACGCCCCTCAGAAATGGCTCCAGCCGCCTTGCGGTAGCGTGATGGCGGCACCTGAGCCATCACGCACCACAACGCCTTCGCCTGCGATGAAGCGGCCAATCCGCACCACTGGGACGCCGGACGCGGCGCTTGCGGCGCGCACCGCATCGGCATCTGCCGGTGCGGCGGCGAAAAGCAATTCGTAATCATCGCCGCCGGTCAGGATCAGCGGCAACAGCGCCGCATCGCCTTCAAGCGCCGCGCGCGCCGCAGCGGAAAGCGGCACGGCTGCGGCGCTGATTTCCGCCCCACAAACTGCGGCACGGCAGAGATGCCCCAAATCCTGCACCAACCCATCGGAGACATCCATCGCCGCCCGCGCCACACCGCGTAACGCCTGCCCCAAGGCCAAGCGCGGTTCCGGCAAGCGATAGCGTCGCGCCAAATGGCCTTCAGCATCCGCCGCCAACTTGCCCTGCAAAACCCGCAGCCCAAGCGCGCCATCGCCAATGCTGCCGGAGACCCAAATCTCATCGCCGTTCTTCGCGCCGCGCCGATGCAAAGCCTGCCCCGGCGGTACGGTCCCGATGATCGTCAGCGAAAAACAAGCGGGGCCAGGGGTTGCCACCGTATCGCCGCCCAGCACAGCAATGCCGAAACGCTGCTGATCTTCCGCCAAACCCGCGACGAAATGCGCAATCCAGCTATCCGCCGTGCCCCGCGTAAATGCCGTGGTCATCAAATAACCAAGCGGCGCCGCGCCCATCGCCGCAAGGTCGGATAGATTCACCCGCAGCAATTTACGCGCAATCATGCCGGGCGGATCATCGGGCAGGAAATGCACGCCTTCCACCAGCGCATCCGCCGCCAGCACCAATTGCTGCCCGGCAGGTGGTGTCAGCAGCGCGGCATCATCGCCCAAATCAAGCGCACCTTCACCCGCCAGCGGGCGGAAATGCCGCGCGATCAGGGCGAATTCGCGGGGCAGGCCCATGGCGCGCTTCAGGCGCCCGGCGCGAAATCTGCCGGGCGCAACCGATGCGCCAGCGTATCCAACATGCCATTGGCGTAGCGCGTTGCTTCCTCATCCAGAAAACCGGCTGCGATATCCAGATATTCGTTGATCACAACCCGCGCCGGCGGTTCATGCGCCTGCATCAATTCACCCGTTGCGGCGCGCAGCAAGGCGCGCAATACGGGGTCCAGCCGGTCCAGAGTCCAGCCCTTTTGCAGGCAATCCGTGATCGCGGCATCGGCCACTTCTGCGTGATCGGCCACCTGCTTCAAGATCGCCTGAAACAGCGGAATATGCGCTTCCGGCACGCCGCCTTCTTCAAATTCAATCGGGCCAGTGGGCGCGCCGATGCGGTGGCGGATGAATTGATCCGAGACCGTCTCCACACTCTCACCCGTATGCTCACTTTGGAACAGCGCCTGCACCGCGGCAACGCGGGCGCCGGTACGTGGACGCGCGGACGCGCGCCTTGCAGCCTTCATGCCAAACCCCAACCTCGCGCCAGGGCGATCTGCGCCACCAGCGCATGGGCGGCTTCAATGCCCTTGTTCATGCGATCAGGGCGCGAACGCGCCTCTGCCTGTGCGAGTGTGTCCACCGTCAGCAAGCCAAGGCCAATCGGCGCGCCGCTTTCCACCGCGATATCCATGATACCCTTGCAGATGGCATCACAGATGAAGGTGTAGTGATCCGTCTCACCCTTCACCACGCAGCCCAGCAGCAAATAACCATCCCAGCGGCGCCTCGCCTTCATTGCCATGCGGAGTGCGGCGGGCAATTCAAACCCGCCCGCGACTTCCACGGTTTCCACCTCGGCCTTCAAATCCTGGAATACCGCCATGGCACCAAGGCGCATGCCTTCGACAACATTGCGGTAATAGGGCGCCTGGATCACCAGAATGCGCGGTGCGTCGCCGGCAAGATGCGCGCGGCCGCGCGTGGGGGAATTAATCGTGCTCATGGTATTTTCTCCGAAGGAAGGGGGCGGGTTTCCAGCACTTGCAGGCCATAGCCTTCAAGCCCAATCAGTGGGCGGGGGTTATTGGAAAGCCGGATGATGCGCTTCACACCAAGATCTTCCAGGATCTGCGCGCCAATGCCGTAATCGCGGATTTCCGGCGCAATCGCATTCGTGGCGCCGCGCTTCAGGCGAATGGAAAGCGCATCGGGGCGCGGATCGCGCAGCAGCACCACCACGCCGCGCCCTGCCGCATCAATCATGCGCATCGCCGCATGCAAATCGCCAAGCCCGCGGCCGGAGACAATTTCGCGGAACAGAGACGCCGCATGCATGCGCACCAGCACCGGCGCATCACTGCTGACATCACCCTTCACCAGCGCCAAATGCTCACCAGGTGCTGCCGTGCTTTCATAGACAATGGCGCGCCAGGTGCCGCCGATGGCTTGTTCAACTTCGCCTTCCTGCACGCGGCGCACCAGCTTTTCCGTGCGGCGGCGATGCGCGATCAAATCCGCAATCGTGCCAAGCTTCAGGCCATGATGCTGCGCGAAGGCCACCAAATCCGGCATCCGCGCCATGGTGCCGTCATCATTCATGATCTCACAAATCACGCCGGAAGGATTGAGCCCCGCAAGACGCGCGAAATCCACCGCCGCTTCCGTGTGCCCCGTACGCACCAGTGTGCCCCCTTCCCGCGCCACCAGCGGAAAGACATGGCCAGGGGTGACGATATGTTCCCGCCCCAATTCAGGATTGATCGCAACAGCGACGGTCCGCGCGCGATCAGCCGCAGAAATGCCAGTAGTGACGCCATCACGCGCTTCAATGGAAACGGTGAAGGCGGTTTCATGCCGCGTGCCATTGGATTGCGCCATCAGCGGCAGGCCCAGCTGATCCACCCGCGCACGCGTCATGGTAAGGCAGATCAGGCCGCGCGCATAACGCGCCATGAAATTGATCGCATCCGGCGTCGCGAATTGCGCGGGGATGACAAGATCACCCTCATTCTCGCGGTCTTCGTCATCCACCAGGATGAACATGCGCCCGCGGCGCGCTTCTTCCAGCAATTCCTCGGTCGGCGAGATGAAGTCAGCGAAGGAAGTGCTTATGGCGGTATTGCGTGAATGGGAAGTCATGTCCTGAACTCCAACATGCGGGCGACGTAACGGGCCAGCGTGTCTATTTCGATGTTGACGCGATCACCGGGCTGCAACGTGCCAAAGCCCGTCATCGCGGCGGTATGGGGGATGATGTTGACGCCGAATGTCGCGCCGTCAACCTCATTTACGGTCAGCGAAACGCCATCAAGCGCGACCGATCCCTTGGGCGCGATGAAAGGCGCCAGGGCTTCCGGCGCGCGGAAGCGCCAACGGACCGAGGCATTTTCGGGCGTCGCGGAAATCACCGCCGCCACGCCATCCACATGGCCCGAGACCAAATGCCCGCCCAATTCATCACCCAGTTTCAGCGCGCGTTCCAGATTGACCTTGGCGCCTTTCTTCCAGGCGCCCAAAGTGGTTTTGGCAACCGTCTCGGCCGAGGCATCCACGCTGAAGGAATCCGCTGACAACTGCACCACCGTCAGGCAAACGCCCGAACAGCAAATGGAAGCGCCCAGGACAGCCGGCGTTGGTTGCAGCAAGAAATCGGGGGTCACACCCATCACCAGGCGCAGATCGTGGCCACCGCCAATCGGCTGTACCTCTCTGACCGTGCCAAGCGCTGTGACAATGCCGGTGAACATGGCGCTAATCCCCAATACGTTCGAATTCAGAGAGCATATCATCGCCAATGGGCCTGAACCCCGTGCGACGAAAACGAGGCATGGCGCTGAGCGCGGCAAGACGCAAGCCCTCAGTTGCCGGATGCCCATCGCCACCCATCACGGCGGGGGCGTGAAACCAGACCAGCCGGTCCACCAAGCCCTGCCGCAGCAGCGCCGCCGCCAGCCCCGCGCCGCCTTCGGCCAACACGCGGGTCACGCCGCGCCGGCCAAGGGCGCGGAGCAAAGACGGCAGATCCAGCCCGCCAGCCGCATGGGCGGGGGCGGTGATGATATCCGCCCCGGCGGCAATGAAGGGCGCCTGCGCTGCCGGTGGATGGCCGGGCGCGGTAATCACCAGCACCGGCGCCACCTCCGCGCTTTGCACCAACCGGGAGCTGTGCGGCGTGCGCAGCCTGGTATCCGCCACCACGCGCAACATGGGCACGCGTTCCATGCCTGGAAGCCGGCAAGTCAGGTCCGGGTCATCGGCGAGCACGGTGCCGGAACCCACCAAAATCGCATCATGCCGCGCGCGCAGCGCATGCACTTCGCGCCGCGCCGCTTCCCCGGTGATCCAGCGGCTTTCACCGGAAGCCGTCGCGATGCGGCCATCCAAGGTAGAGGCTAATTTCAGCGTCACCACCGGCATGCCCGCCTGGATACGGCGGAAAAAACCGGCATTGAGCGCGCGGGCTTCGGCTTCCAGCAAGCCTTCTTCCACGGCAATCCCGGCACCGCGCAGCATGGCCAGGCCGCGGCCATTCACGCGCGGATCAGGATCACGCATCGCCATCACCACACGGGCAACGCCGGCTTCCGCCAAAGCCTCACAACAGGGTGGCGTGCGACCGTGATGGGAACAGGGCTCCAGCGTAACATAAGCCGTGGCGCCGCGCGCGGCATCGCCAGCACGGCGCAAAGCTTCGGTTTCAGCATGGGGCCTACCGCCGGGCTGGGTCCACCCGCGCCCAATCACGCGGCCTTCCTTCACCAACACGCAGCCCACGGCAGGGTTCGGCCAGGCATTGCCCAGGCCCCGCCGCGCCAGGGCGAGTGCCGCGCGCATGTGAAGCAGATCATCATTCATCGCAGCATCATCTAGGAAGGCGCCAAAGCAGCGCTATTCCTTCCGTCCCAATTCGCCCAAAAAGGACTGGAAATCCTTCGCCTCGCCAAAATTGCGATAGACGCTGGCGAAGCGCACATAGGCCACCTGGTCCAATTCCTTCAGCGTTTCCATCACAATCTCCCCGATCTTGTTGGAGGGGATGTCGCTTTCGCCTTCGGTTTCCAGGCGCCGCTGGATGGAATTGACTAGTTTTTCGATGCGGTCTTCATCCACCGGGCGTTTGCGGAGTGCCACGCGAATGGACCGCGCAAGCTTTTCCCGTTCAAACGGCACGCGCCGGCCATCGGTTTTGATGATGGTAATCTCGCGCAGTTGCACCCGTTCAAACGTCGTGAAGCGCGCGCCGCATTCTGTGCAGGCGCGGCGGCGGCGAATGGCCGCGCTATCTTCCGCCGGGCGGCTATCCTTCACCTGCGTATCGTCAAATCCGCAGAAGGGGCACTTCATGCCGGATAGATCGGGAAGCGATGGCAGAGCTCCATCACCCGCACCTTCACCGAAGCTTCCACCGCGCCATTGCCGACTTCATCATTGGCCCGCGCCGCGCCATCCAGCACTTCGCCGATCAGCTTGCCAATCTGGCGGAATTCCGCCTCTCCAAAGCCACGCGTGGTACCGGCGGGCGTGCCGAGGCGCACCCCCGATGTCACCATCGGCTTTTCGGGGTCAAAGGGAATCGCATTCTTGTTGCAGGTCAGATGCGCGCGATTGAGCGCCGCTTCCGCGACCTTACCGGTCAGCTTCTTGGGCCGCAGATCAACAAGCAACAAATGATTATCCGTGCCGCCCGTCACCAGATCCAAACCTTGTGCCTGTAATTCCCCCGCCAGCGCCTTGGCATTGGCGACGATCTGGCGCGAATAGGTGCGGAATTCCGGGCGCAGCGCTTCACCGAAGGCAACCGCCTTGGCCGCGATCACATGCATCAGCGGCCCGCCTTGCAGGCCCGGGAAAACAGCGGAGTTGAATTTCTTCGCCAGCGCTTCGTCATTCGTCAAAATCATGCCGCCGCGCGGGCCACGCAAAGTCTTATGCGTGGTGGTGGTGGCCACATGCGCATGGGGGAAGGGCGAAGGATGCGCGCCGCCGGCAACCAGGCCCGCGAAATGCGCCATATCCACCAAAAAATAGGCGCCGACTTCATCGGCAATGGCGCGGAAGGCCGCGAAATCCCAAATGCGGGCATAGGCGCTGCCGCCGGCGATGATCAGCTTTGGCTTTGCTTCGCGCGCAATGCGCGCGACTTCCGCCATATCAATCTGCTGGTCTTCGCGGCGCACCGTATAGGGCACCGGCTTGAACCATTTGCCGGAAAGATTTGCGGGTGACCCATGCGTCAAATGCCCACCGGCCGCCAGATCAAGCCCCATGATGCAATCGCCTGGCTGCAGCAGCGCCAGGAAAACCGCCTGATTGGCCTGCGCGCCCGAATGCGGCTGCACATTGGCGAAGCCACACCCAAACAGCTTGCAGGCGCGTTCAATGGCCAGACGTTCGGCGATATCCACCGCCTCGCAACCGCCGTAATACCGCCGGCCCGGATAGCCTTCGGCGTATTTATTCGTCATCACCGACCCCTGCGCTTCCATCACGGCGCGGGAGACGATGTTTTCTGAGGCGATCAGCTCAATCCCATCCTGTTCGCGTTCCAATTCCTGCGCCACGGCAGCGGCGATTTCAGGATCGGATGCGGCGAGGCTCGCGGTGAAAAAGCCGGCAGGGGGCGGGGCGGCGCCGAGGCCTTCCGGCGCACGGACCAGGGCAGGGAGGGGAGTTTTCATGACGTTGTTTTTGCGCCCGCCGCGCCCTGCTTGGCAAGCGCTGGATCAAGTTTTTGTACCCGCCCGAGATGCCGCCCGCCTTCAAAGGGTGAGGCCAGAAAGGCCCGGATGGCATCCAGCGCGACCTCAATCCCCGTTGTGCGGGCGCCGAGGCAGGCGATGTTGGCGTTGTTATGCGCGCGGGTGAGCCGCGCTTCGGTCGCGTTATGCAGCACGGCAGCGCGAATGCCGGGGTGGCGATTGGCGGCCATCGCCATACCAATCCCGGTACCGCAGACTAGAATGCCGAAGCCTTCGGTGCCCGTCACACGCTCACACACCGCATGGGCGAAATCCGGGTAATCCACCGATGCTGGGCCATGGGTGCCGAGATCATCAAATGCCAGCCCCTCGGCCTCCAGCGCTGATTTCAGCGCCTGTTTGAGCGGCAGGCCGGCATGGTCGGACGCGATGGGGATGGGCATGGGCGGGGGCTCCGTTGGCCGGGAGATGTCGCTTTAACGGAAAACCTGCCGATTCGCAGCCTGGGATTCAGCCGAAAACTTGTCCCCAAGCATGGCGCAGCGCCTGATCCACCTCAGCCATGCTGGCCGGAATGCCAAGCGCATGCAGGCTGGTGACGCCATGTTCCGCAATGCCGCAGGGCACAATGCCGCCGAAATGGCCGAGATCAGGCGCCACATTCAGCGCCACGCCATGCCAGGACACCCAGCGGGTCACACGCACGCCAATGGCGCCGATCTTGGCTTCCTGCCCTGTCGCGCGATCCGCCACCCAAATGCCAACCCGGCCTTCGCGCCTTTCGCCCTGCACGCCGAAATGGGCCAGCGTCAGGATCAGCCATTCTTCCAAACCCGCCACAAAGGCGCGCACATCGCGCGCCGGGATGCCGCCATGGGCGCGGTGCAGATCCAGCAGCACATACCCTGTGCGCTGCCCCGGCCCGTGATAGGTCCATTGCCCGCCGCGCCCGGCCTCAAACACCGGAAAGCGTGCATCGCGCAAATCTTCAGCGCGGGCTGATGTTCCGGCGGTATAGCTCGGCGGGTGTTCCACCAGCCACACGGCCTCCCCCGCCATGCCCGCGCGAATGGCCGCCGCGCGCGCTTCCATACGTGCCAGCGTCTCAGCATAGGGGGTGAGGCCCGGCAGGGTTTCCCATTCAAGGGCGGGCGTTGATGGCAGCGCATTCATCGGCTATAGCGCCCGCCTTCTACCTGGTTTGCGGCCATGGCGGAATGGTAGACGCGCCAGCTTGAGGTGCTGGTGGGGGAAACCCCGTGGAAGTTCGAATCTTCTTGGCCGCACCATATTTCACTCTTTCGGGTGTTGCCGGGTAAGGGTGCCCTCATGGATGATGATTTCCGCAAAGCCGCGCTGGATTACCACCGGCTGCCCCGCCCCGGGAAGCTTTCCATCACGCCGACCAAGCGGATGGAAACCCAGCGCGACCTTGGCCTGGCCTATTCCCCCGGCGTCGCCGCCGCGTGTGAGGCGATAGCCGCCGACCCGCGCGCTGCTTTTGACTATACCGCGCGCGGCAATCTGGTGGCGGTGATTACCAATGGTACGGCGGTGCTGGGCCTTGGCGCCATCGGTGCGCTGGCGTCCAAACCCGTGATGGAAGGCAAGGCGGTTCTGTTTCAGAAATTCGCCGGCATTGATTCGATTGACATCGAAATTGACGAAAAAGACCCCGATAAGCTAATCGAGGTGATTGCCGCGCTGGAACCTTCCTTCGGTGCGATCAATCTGGAAGACATCAAGGCGCCTGAATGCTTTGAGGTTGAACGGCGGCTGCGTGAACGCATGCGCATTCCGGTTTTTCATGATGACCAGCACGGCACGGCGATTATTGTGGCGGCTGCGGTGCGGAATGCGCTTCTGCTGCAAGGCAAGCGGCTTGAAGATGTGCGCCTGGTCAATACCGGTGGCGGTGCGGCGGCTTTGGCTTGCCTTGATCTGCTGGTCGCCATGGGCCTGAAGCGCGAAAACGTGACCATCTGCGATATTGGCGGCGTGGTGCATCGGGGGCGCGATGATCTTGACCCCTACAAGGCGAAATGGGCGATTGAGACCAATGCGCGCAGTTTGCAGGATGCGCTGCCGGGCGCGGATATCTTCCTTGGCCTTTCCGCACCGCGCGTGCTGAAGCCGGAATGGCTGAAGCTTCTGGCACCCAACCCCTTAGTCTTGGCGCTGGCCAATCCCGAGCCGGAAATCCTGCCCGAAGCGGTGCGCGCCGCGCGCCCGGATGCGATTGTGGCGACGGGGCGCACGGATTACCCAAACCAGGTCAATAATGTCCTGTGCTTTCCCTTCATTTTCCGGGGTGCCTTGGATGTCGGCGCCACCACCATCAATGAGGATATGAAGGTCGCCGCCGCCGATGCCATCGCCGCCTTGGCGCGCGTTGAAGCTTCCGAAGTTGTGGCGGCAGCTTATGGCGGTCAGGCACCGATTTTCGGGCCGGATTACATCATCCCGAAACCCTTTGATCCACGTTTGATTTTGGAAGTGGCGCCGGCGGTGGCGCGCGCTGCCATGGCAAGCGGTGTGGCCACACGCCCGATTGAGGATTTCAGCGCCTATCGCCGCCGGCTGGAACGCAATGTCTTCCGTTCTGGCAATTTGATGCGCCCGGTGTTTGAAGCCGCGCGCAAGCGCCCGCGCCGCATCGCCTATGCGGAAGGTGAGGATGAGCGCACGCTCCGCGCCGTACAATCCGTGTTGGATGAAGGCATTGCCGAACCTTATCTGATTGGCCGCGCCGATGTGATCACCGCGCGCTGTGAGGCGTTGGGCCTGCGCATGTCGGTCGGCGATAGCGTGAAGGTGCTGGACCCCACGCACGATACGGAAATCTTCGGCCCGCTGGTGGATCTGTATCGCAGCAAGGTGTCGCGCCGTGGTGTACCGCCGGATGCTGCCGCGCGCCATGTGGCCACACGCCCTGCGGTTGCGGCTTCACTATTGCTGGAAGCGGGGCTGGTGGATGCGGCGCTGTGCGGCGGTACGCAGGATTGGATGGACCAGTGGCACCACGTGCTGGACATTATCGGCAAGCGCGATGATGTCGGGCGCGTTTATGCGGTATCCGGCCTGATTACCCGCAATGGCGAACATATGTTCGTTGTTGATACGCATCTTTGCGTGGAACCCTCTGCCGCACAGATCGCGGAAATGACGCTACTGGCCGCCGAACAGGTGCGCGGCTTTGGCTTGCAGCCGAAAGTGGCGTTGCTGTCGCATTCTTCCTTTGGTGCATCGCATGCGCCATCAGCCCGGCGCATGCGTGAAGCGCTGGCGCTGATCCAGGCGCGTGATCCGGCCTTGGAAGTGGATGGCGAAATGCACGCCGATGCCGCGCTGGTGCCGGCCATTCGCGACCGCGCCGTGCCGGATGGCAAGCTGACCGGCGCGGCCAATCTGCTGGTGATGCCCGGCATTGATGCCGCGAATATCGCCTTCAACCTGGCCAAGGCCGCGACCGATGGGCTGCAATTGGGGCCGCTGCTGCTGGGGATGAAAAAGCCCGTGCATGTGCTGGTGCCAAGTGTCACCGCGCGCGGCATCTTGAACCTGACCGCGTTGGCGGTGGCCGAGGCGAATAAGGTTGGGTGACAGCATTCCAGACCGGATAAAAACACGGATGAAAAACAGGCTGTGTTTGGCGGATGATAAGGCGGTGGCGGTAATGGAAACCCGCCGCCCGCCGCTGGCTGCGGCATGATCTCCGATAGCCTTACAAGTATCGTCGATACCGCCGGCAGCCTGGCACTCGCGCTGCTGCTTGGTGCGGTGATCGGGGCGGAGCGTCAGTATCGGGAGCGTATAGCCTCGCTCCGCACCAATGTTCTGGTCGCGCTTGGTGCGGCGGCCTTTGTGGATTTGGGCATCCAGATGGCCGGCGGCGATGGCGCTATGCGGGTGCTGGCGAATGTCGTCACTGGGGTCGGCTTCCTCGGCGCCGGGCTGATCCTGAGGGAAGGCGGGACGATCCGCGGGCTCAACACCGCGGCGACCGTTTGGTGCTCGGCGGCTGTGGGCGCGGCGGCAGGGGCTAACCTGCCGGCACAGGCGATCGCGATCGCGGCCTTCGTGCTTGTTTGCAACACTGCGCTGCGGCCGCTCGGCATAGTGATTGACCGCCTGCCGATCCGCGATCAAGCGGCTGAGGCGCGCTACCAGGTGGCCATCACCGTGCCCGAGCCAGCAGTGGCGGAAGCGCGGGAGGCGCTGAGCCAGGCGCTCTCGGCGGGCGGCTTCCCGGTGGCGGGTTGGGAACAGCATGCGTTGCGGGACGGACAGGTGGCGATATTGGCGACCCTGGTCAGCAGTTCCGCCCGGCCGGAGGAGCTGGACGCGGTGGTGGCGCGGTTGCGCCGGGTGACGGTGGCGACAGACGCAGCCTGGCTGCGGAGCCCTCTTGTCTGACCGGCGCGGCTGAGCAGCAGCCAATTGGCAAGCCTTGAAGATGCTTGGCATTGGGCTGCCGCCCGCGGTAACCCTTGTGGCCTTCAACCAGCCCGCCCCACCCCCACATCCCCCCCATGAGCAAACCCCCCGCCCCGCGCGCGCCTTCCGCTGCCGTGGCCGCCTTTCTGGATCAGGCGGCCCGCGTGCCGGCCTTGCGGACCGCACCCGCGACGGTGGCGCGGCTGATCTTCGCCATTGACGCCACCGCATCGCGGGAGCGCACCTGGGATCACGCAGCGGGGCTGACGGCGGAAATGCTGCAAGCGGCGCAGGGCATTGGCGGGCTTGCGCTATCGCTTGCCTATTATCGTGGCTTTGGCGAATTTCGCGCGACACCCTTCTTGCAGGATGCGCAGGATTTGGCGCGGCGGCTTTCCGGCGTTTCCTGCCTTGGCGGCAAAACGCAAATCCAAGCAGTGCTGGATCATGCACTGGCGGAAACCAGGCGTGACCGCATCCGCGCGCTGATTTTCATCGGCGATGCGATGGAAGAAAATGCCGATGCGCTCTGCCACGCCGCCGGGGAGCTTGGCCTGCGCGGCACGCAGGCCTTCATCTTCCACGAAGGCGCTGATCCGGTGGCGGGGGCGGTATTTCGGCAAATCGCGCGGCTGACCGGGGGCGCCTATCTGCCCTTTGATTCTGGGGCCATCGCCCAGCTGCGCGATCTGCTGCGCGCCATTGCGGTTTATGCGGCGGGCGGGCAGGGCGCTTTGGCGCGGCTGCCCGGCGCGGCGGCGCGGCAAGTGGCGGGGCTATTGCCCAAACCCAAGGCCGGCGCATGACCTGGCTTGCGCTTGGCGCCATTGCGCTGTTTCTGCTTTTCCTGCTGCTGCGCGCTTTCGCCAATGCGCCGGTTGCACGCGTCAGGCAATTCGGCGCGGTTATGCTGGCCTCCATTGGCGCTGTGCTGTTGCTGCTTGGGCTGTTCACGGCGCGCGGGCAGCAGGCGATTTTCGCGCTGGCCTTCTTTCTGCCGCTGCTGCTGCAATGGGCGCAGCGCTGGCGCACCAATAAGCGCTTTGGCGGTCCAGCACCGCAAACGGGGGCGGCGAATAGCGTTGAAACCGCCTTTCTGATCATGGCGCTTGACCATGATAGCGGGCGCATGACGGGCAGTGTGAAGGCTGGGCAATTCGCCGGGCGCGATCTGGCAGCGCTGAACCTGCCGGAGCTTCTGTTGCTGCTGGATGAATGCCAAATCGCAGATGCCGATTCCGTGGCGCTGCTGGAAGCCTGGCTTGATCGCGCCCATCCTGATTGGCGCAGTGAGCCTGCCGCCGAACCGCGCAGCGCTGCGATAACACGGGAAGAAGCGCTTGATATCCTTGGTTTGAAGGAAGGCGCGGATGAGGATGCGATCCGCGCTGCGCATCGGCGCCTGATGAAAACGGCGCATCCAGATCAGGGTGGTAGCGCGTGGTTGGCCGCGCGCATCAATGCTGCGCGGGATTTGTTGTTGGGCTGATTCAGCGCCGTGCTTCGCGCCGTGCAATCCAGGTGGTGGCCAGGAAAATCACCAGCGCGCCGGCATAGGTTGTCAGCGCCGGTTCCTCGCTGAAGATCAACCACCCCATCAGGCTGGCCCAGATCAGATCGAGAAACTTCACCGGCTGGATCGCCGACATATCGGCAATGCGGAAGGCTTCCGTCAGGAACCAATGGCCAAGACTGCCGAGTATCCCTGTCAGCACGAACCAGCCCCATTGCTCGGCGGTCGGCCAAGTCCAGACCGCGAGTGCAAAGGGCAGCGTAAACAGCGCCACCATGATGGATTGCCAAGCCACAATCACCTCTGGCTTGTCATGGCGCGTCAGCGCCTTGGTGATCAGGAAAGATGCGGCGAATAAGGGCGTGCTTGCCAGCATCACCAGATTCCAATAGCCGCCATCGCCCCGTAGGCCTGGGGCAACCACAATCAGCACGCCGATAAAGCCGATGCCGGCGGCAATCCAGCGCGCGCGAATCATCGGCTCACCCAGAAACAACACCGCGCCGGCCATGATGAAAATCGGCCCGGTAAAGCCCATGGCGGTCATATCCGCCATCGCCACATTCGGCAGCGCGATGAACCACAGCATGAGGCCAAGCGTATGCACCAAGCCGCGCCAGACCTGCCCGCGCAGATTATGCGGCATCCAGGCCATCACGCCGCTCCGCAGCATAAAGGGCAGCATCACCACAAGCCCCATCAGGTAGCGCAGGAACTGCACCTGCAAGGGATCAAGTTCATAGGTCATCTGCCGCATGATGGTGTTCAGCAGCGTGAACAACAGGCCTGATACAGCAATGAACCCCATGCCGCGCAGCACCGCCTTTCGAGGTGCCGCAGAAGCCTGGTTCATTGCTGATCTGTCAAAAAACGCAGCAGCGTGGCGTTGAATTCGTGGGCGGCTTCATAGGCTACCCAATGTCCGGCACCGGGAATGGCATGCGCGCGCGCTCCGGGGCGCAGCCCATGCACCAGATCAAGCCGCCATTGCACATTGGGCCGCACAATCGCATCCCATTCGCCGTAAATGGCATTGAGCTGCCCGCGCCCGCGCAGCAGCGCCTGTTTCAGCGAATCCGTACTGGCAAAGCCACGGCTTTTGAAGCGCGCACCGCGTGTGGAGGCTTCCTGAATGGCCAGCGCCACATCATCAATCTTGCTGGCATCAGCGAACATCAATTCAGCCAGATTATGCCGATGCGAAGCGATTCGTTCATCACCGGCCAGCGCGCGCACCTTCACCAATTGCGTCGGGCTCCGCTGAAAGCCAAGCGCGCCAGCGCCGATGATGGTCAGGCTTGTCACGCGGTCCTGATCAAGCGCGGCCAGATGCCCGGAACAAAGCGCACCAAAGGAAAACCCCGCCAGATCATAGAAGCTGCCGGCAGGTAGGATGCGATCCAGCCCGCGTGCAAGAATCTCCGCCACCCCTTCGGGCGTTGAGACAGCTTCCGGCATGGCGCTATCGCCAAGCCCGGGCAGGTCTGGCGTGATCACCATGCGCCCTGCGCCAAGCGGACCGATATTGCGCGCCCAGTGCCGCCAGGAACCGGAACCGCCATGCAGCAGGACCAGCGGCGCGCCTTCGCCCCAAACGCGCCAGACCATGCTACCGGACCCACACGGCGTTTCCGCCAGGCGCGCTGAAGCCGCCAGCGGCGAGAGCGCCGGGTGAAGTTCCGCGCTGCCATCCCCGGCGCGCCAGATGATCTTGCTCATGCGTGCGTTCGAAACCGTTCCGGCTGGAAGCTTAGGGCCGGGCGCTGTGCTGTCCAACCCCACCCGCCCTTTCAGAGCGGCTTTTGTGCCTTTTCGAGCAAGCGGCCAAGGAAGCCAGGCTTCTTTGGTTCAGCAGGCGGCTTGGTGGCCTCAGCCACGGCCTTGGCTTCGGCGGCGGCGCGCTTTTCCTTCTGCGTCAGCCATTTTTCCAGGCTCATGCCTGCCTTGGCGGCGCGTTTGGCTTCATAGGCGCGTTGCGCTTCGGTCAATTTCTGGTCGGCCATGATCAGTACCTCTTTACCGGCGCCTGAATGGCGCGCCGCGCGGCTTCCGGCAAGGGGCAAGAAGTGGCAGAAGCAGGTTCATGGACGCGAAAGTAAAGGCCGGCATTTGGGTTTCCATGGCGATCCGGCTGTCCGATATGGCCGGGCGCGCCGCCGCCGTGCTGCGCAAGGGGGACCCCGATAGCGGCGGCATCCTATGCGTGCTCCGCGGGCGGGGGGGCGTGCAGGTGCTGTCCCAAATCCGTGACGCCGAGGGCCGGCCAGCCTGGCTGCGCGCCACCGGCCCTTGCGCGGTGGATCAGGAAACGGCTGATGCCTATGTCGAGCGCCAGGTGCAGCGTGATCCCGACCTTTGGGTGGTGGAATTCGACTCGCCAGATTTACAGCCGCCGTTTGAGGCGCGGGTAGTTTAGCGCCTGATCCGCGAGGCTCAAGGCCGGAGCGGTGAATCAGCCGCTCAAACATACGCTGCCTGATCCGCGAGGCTCAAGGCCGGAGCGGTGAATCAGCCGCTCAAACAAACTCCGCCTGATACGTTCAGGCGGATCAGGCGACGCGCTGACGCGAAGCGATAAGCATCAGCCCTTTTGCGCGGACTGGAAGGCTTCGAAGAAGGCAGTTGGCTTGACGATACGGTTCTGCATCTGCACCAGCGCGCCCGTCTCAGCGACCTTCTTGAGATAGGCCGCCCAGGCGGGATCAGCCGCCATGGCGGCGCGGCGGCGTTCACGATCCGCCTGGTCTTCATAGGCCCACATATGGACAATGGTATTGAGCTCACCCTCGATGGTCGTGAACCAGCCATAGCAGCGGCCCAGGTGCTTTTTCTGGATGTCCCAGCCTTCCTTTTCATAAAGCGCGACAAAGTCCGCGACCTTATTCGGCAGGCAGGTATAGATGCGGAGGTCAATGATCATGGCGGGGTTCCTATCCGTGTTGGAAGCCAAAGCTTAAGCTCAGCAGGCTGCGGGGCGCCACTCCTCGCGCCACAACGAAGTCCTCTTTCACCACGTCCAGTCCATCTTCGCCTGCGAGGCGCATGACGGTCGGTCGGGCCGCCATGTCTGTCCCGACCATCGAGATCGTGGCGGGTTACGTAGGGAAGAATGGTCCTTTCCTTCAGCCAAGACGCGATGGGCTCAGCCGTCTGTGCCGCGCTGCTGGGCCAATTCCATAGCGAATACGCCGTTTCCAACGCTCCAGTCCGAATAATCATTTTCGTGCATGAAAATGAAAACATCCTTGGGAGACACTGCTGCATTCGCCGCCAGGTTCCGGGTAATCGCAGCGTATAGGGAGCGTTTCATTGCATCGCTTCTCCCTCGGCGCATGGTGATCTCCACGACGATCAGTTCCTCCGAACGAGCAATGCCGTTGAAGCTACGGTCAAAAAAGAACTCGCCATCCCGATACTCGGTCACGAGGTTGAACAGTTCATCCTTGGGCATCCCGATGCCTTCGACAAGGGCGTCATGAATACCTTGGACAATATTCTGCTTGCGAGCCGGTTCAGTTCCGTGGGGCAAAGCGGTTCTAATAAATGGCATGGTTCGACCTCCTGTTTTTCACTGACGATGTTTATCACAATGATAATGCTGAACATATTGACATATTGGGCATTTTATTGTGACTTCTGATCACATGAAGAATCGTAAGAGCATACCAATCGCGGCGCTACGCGCCTTTGAAGCTGCTGCCCGCCATGGCCAGCTTACCGCAGCTGCCGAGGAACTCGCCGTGACGCACGGCGCGGTCAGTCGCCATGTCAGCCATCTTGAGGCCTTGATCGGCACGCAGCTTTTCGAGGGTGCTCGAAATCGCCCAAGACTTACGGCGGAAGGCCGCGTGTTTGGCTACGCGCTGACCGCCGCGTTTGACCAGATCGAAGAGGCGCTCCGCATCGTAACGAAGGGTGACGACAGCATTCTGGACGTGGCATGCCTAAGCACTTTTGCCATGCGCTGGCTTATTCCGCGCCTTCACAACTTTGCTACCAAATATCCGCGCTATGACGTGCGTCTCGCAACAGATGATCGCCCCCCGCGCACCCAGGTCGATGTTCAGATATTGGTTTTGTCGCCAGACGATCCGATCCCGGATAGCGACTCCGTCTTATTTCAGGAGCAGTTGGGACTGATCGTTGCGCCGTCGCTTTCGAACGCAGATCTGAATCGCCTTCGAGCCGATGCTACCAATTTACCTCGACTGGAAACGCGAACACGCCCTCGCGTCTGGCACGAGTGGTCGCGCCTCACGAGCCAGGATGGGCAGGGCATGGCCCCCGCTATCAGAGTCTTTGACCACTATCACCTCACCATCGAGGCTGCGTTGAGTGGTCTCGGTGCCGCAATAGTACCATGGCATCTGGTTGCGGGAGACGTAGCATCCGGTCGTTTGATCGCGCCTCACGGATTTCTCCACAGCAACTATCTTTATGCCGTAAAGGTAACGCGGCCTGGTCGTCGTAAGACAGAGCAATTCGTCAAGTGGTTGAAAGAAGAGATCGCTGCGTTTCGGCCCTATCGGTAAACCTTGTTCGTGAGTTCATATAGATAGAATGGAAGGAACCATCGATATGGCAATTGACAAATCGTTGTCCTGTGGCATGGACTTCCACGAGTGGGTTGTGAATTGACCAGACGGCGACATCGTGAAAGTCTAGCGCGTCGCGGTTTCCGGTCTCCAGCGTTTCAACCGAGGGCATGTGCCACTTTTCTTGCTTCTGGCGAGGGGTTCTGCAACGATGCCCACCATGGAACAACACGCCATCACCACCGTCGCGGCTCTTGAGGCCCTTTATGATCAGGTGCTGGAAACGGCCGCGAATAAATCCACCGATAGGCTGGATGCGCCAACACGCGCCTTCATTGCCGCCTGCCCCTTTGTGCTGCTGGGCACGCAGGCTTCGCGAGGGAATCACATCACGCCGCGCGGTGATGCGCCTGGCTTTGTCCAGGCGCTGGATGACCACCACGTCATGCTGCCTGATCGCAAGGGCAATAACCGGCTTGATGGGCTGCGCGATATTCTGGAAAACAACCAGGTATCACTGCTCTTCCTGATCCCTGGCGTGAATGAAACGCTCCGCCTGCATGGCACGGCCATGATTTCAACCGATCCCGCATTGCGCGTGCAGTCGGTGGCGCAGGGCAAGGAACCGGCCACGGTACTGATCATCAAAATCCGCGAAATTTTCGTCCAATGCCCGAAATCGCTGATGCGATCAGCCTTATGGGGCGAGCAGGCGCGCCCGGCCGAGGCGCCAAGCCTGGGGCAATTGATCTCCGCCCATAAGAAGGGCGCGGTGGATGCGATGGCCTATGATGAGGCAGCGCCGGCGCGGATGAAGGCCAATCTTTACTGAAGGCAAGCGGCGCGGCTACCGATCCGTCAGCCGCAATTCAATGCGCCGATTGCGCGCCAAGGCTTGGAGTGAATCGCCCGGATCAATCGGCTGCGCATCGCCAAAGCTGGTGGCCGCCACGCGATTGGCGGGCAGGCCCTCCGCAATCAGGATTTGCGCGACCGCAATGGCGCGCGCGGCGGCCAATTCCCAATTGCTGGCAAAGCGCGCGCTGCGAATGGGCGTGCGATCCGCATGACCATCCACGCGCAGTACCCAGGCAACATCGGGGGGGATCAGCGGCGTTACTTCTGCCAGCACGCCCGCAATGTCGCGCAATTGCCTGAGACCGGCGTCCGACAATTCCGCACTGCCCGGGGCGAAAAGCACCTCACCCTGGAAGACAAAGCGGTCCCCCACAATGCGCACTTCCGGCCTTTCGCCCAGAACATCACGCAGCCGGCCAAAGAAATCACTGCGGTAGCGTTGCAATTCCTCAACCCGTGCCGCGAGTGCTGCATTCAGGCGCTGGCCGAGCAACGTGATTTGCGCATTACGATCCCGCCCTTCCGCTTCCGCCAGATCAAGCGCGCGTGACAGCCTGGCCAATTCCGCGCGCAGCGCTTCGGTCTGGCGGGTCAGCAGCGCCACTTGCGCGGCGGCACTTTCTGCCAAGCGCGCGCGTTCGCCTGATTCCGCTTCTGCCCGCTCTCGCCCACGTTGTTCCTGCGCCGCGCGGCGTTCCAATTCATCGCGGAGCGCCGTCAGCGCCCTGATCTGTTCGGAAAGCCGCGCCATTTCCGAAAGTCGCTGCGTGACGGTTTCACGTTCCACCCGCACTTGCCGATCAAGCGCGGCGGCTTCGCGGCGCATGGCTTCAAGTGCTGCTTGGGCCGCGGCCAATTCCGTCTGACTGCCGCGCAAGTCGCGTTGCAGCCGCGCGGCATCGCCGCCTGTGCGTTCAGCGCGCCCCAAAGCTTCGGCCATTTGCCGTTCCATGGCGCCGGCGCGGTCCGCGGCACTGCGCGCTGCCAATTCCAAATCCGAAAGCCGCGCGCCCAGCCTGTCGCGTTCCCCGCGCAGCCCATCGCGCTCGCCAACCAGCCTTTCGCGTTCTTCGCGGAGCAACGCCAGGGATTGCATGGCCGCGTCACGCGCTGCGGCCGTGCCGCGCAAATCATCACCCAGCCGGCCAAGCTGCTGGCGCAATTGTTCCCCTTGTGCGGCTTCCAGCGACAGCAATTCCGCCAATTCAGCAACACGGAGATTAAGCTGATCCATCGCCTTTTCGCGCGATGAAAGTGCCACCGAAAGAAAGCCCTGCGCCAGCACAAAAACCAGCAGCACAAAGATGATGACCATGAGCAGGGTGGAAAGCGCATCCACATAGCCTGGCCAGACATCCAGATTGCCGCCGCGCCCGCGCCGCCTTTCGGAAGACCCCGCCATACTCGCTTAATGCTCTCTATACATCACCGCGGCTGTTCCTCCGCGATGGCGGCGATTGTGCGGGTCAGGATCTTGATCTCATTGCGGATGTCATTGGTGGATTGCGCGCGGCCCTGCCCCGCTTCTTCCACCAACCGCGCCATATAGATTTCCAGATTGCGCAAATGCCCGCGCATCGCTTCTGTCTCGGTCCGGTCCGCCTGGCTTTCCGCGAGCCTTGTCATGGCCGGCGCCAGCCCATCCTGCGCATCGGCAATGCGGCGCATCAGCGTGTTATTGGCGCGCATCTGTTCGGTCAGCACGGTCATGCGTTCGGTCAGCGTCATCAGCGCCTGGGATGTGGCGGCGCGGCCATCCTCACCACGCGCGATGGTGGATTGCAGGGTTTCCAGATTCTCGGCGGTCTGCTCAAGCAATGCCTGGACATAGGCGGGCACGCTGCCCTCCCCTTCCTGACCCAGAATGCCGGAGGAAAGCCGCGTGAGCCCGGCCAGCCATTCTTCCAGATCATTGAAGAAGCGGTTCTGCGCCTGCCCTGCCGTCAGGTCCAAAAACCCCACCACCAAAGCGCCGGCAAGGCCCAGCATGGAAGCCGAAAACGCCGTGCCCATCCCCTGCAAGGGCTTGGCAAGCCCTGTCTTCAATTGCTCAAACAACACATTCAAATCGCCGGAGCCGACCGACATGCCCCCGATCACATCGGCAATGGACGCAATGGTCAGCAGCAGCCCCCAGAAAGTGCCAAGCAGGCCCAGGAAAATCAGCAGGCCGGTGACGTAGCGCGAAAGCTCTCGCCGTTCATCCAGCCGCGATTGCAGTCCATCAAGCACGCTCCGCATCGCGGAGGCTGAGAGCGAAACGCGGTCATTCCGCCGGCCTGACAGCATGGAAACCATCGGCGCCAGCAAGCGCGGCTGGCGGGCGGAAAGCCCATCCTTGGGCGCGCGGAAGCCTTCCACCCAGGCCACTTCGCGCCTGAGCGAGAGCACCTGGTCGAAGCACATGCCAATGCCAAACAGCAGCACGGCCAGGATCACGCCGTTCAGCAGCGGATTGGCCTGAAAGGCATGGATCAAATCCGGGGCCAGCATGGCGGAAATG
The DNA here is from genome assembly GCA_020249285.1 of Roseomonas sp. Lineage (GTDB taxonomy): Bacteria > Pseudomonadota > Alphaproteobacteria > Acetobacterales > Acetobacteraceae > Neoroseomonas. Next base: position 127,981 of record JADCFX010000035.1, read on the forward strand.
CCACCCACCGCTGCCAGGAAAACCACCATACGCCAGAGATAGATCGTTGGCTGGGTCATGAGCGCCGTGCCTCCGTATTCGGGCTTGCCACGCCGGGGGGCAGGATGTCCACCGCATCTTGCGGGGCGGACAGGCGGCCAAGCGGGCGCAGGTCAATCCGTGTCGGCGTCAGCCCGCCCGCGACCAAGGCTGACTTCACCGCCTGGGCGCGCGCCAGGCTGAGCCGCCTTGCGGCCGAGACATCATCCGCCGGGCCTGCCACCTGGGCTTCCACCGTGATCCTACCTTGGGGTAGGACAGCCAGGTCGCGGCCAAGCGCCTGCACGGCGGCGGTTTGCGCGGCGGTCAGCTCAGTGCCCGTCATGCGTAGGCGAAAGCCACCCTGGGGCAGCGTTTGCAGGCCCGGCAAAGGCCCAGCCACGGCCTGCGGCGTTTGCGGGCGAAGCGGCGTCAATTGCACGGGCGGTGGCGGAGCGGGGGCGGGGTCTGGCGGTAGCGCCTGGTCATTTGATTGCGCCCATGCGGACAAGCCCAGCAAGCCAAAGCCCGCCGTCAAGGCAGCCCGCCTGGAAAGCTGAGCCCTTTCCTTGGTCATTCCGCCGCCTGATGCGCCTTTACGGCGGCGATGCCCTCGGCCACCACTTCCCGCAGCTTGGGCTGCAAGGTCGGATTGCCGCAGACCACCATGCCCGATGGGTAGGGGTCATTGCCATCCGGGTCACTCACGAAACCGCCGGCTTCGCGCACCAACACCAGCCCGGCGGCGATATCCCAGGGCTTCAGCCCCAATTCCCAGAACCCATCATACCGCCCCGCCGCCACCCAGGCGAGGTCAAGCGCCGCCGCGCCAAAGCGCCTGACGCCGGCCACTTGCGGCATGAGCTTATGCAGCGTTGCGCTAAATTCCGCCTTGCGTGCCACGCCGCCGAAGGGGATGCCGGTGGCGAAAAGTGCCTCCCGCATGTCCTTCCGGCCAGAAACCCGCAGGCGCTTGTCGTTCAGAAAGGCGCCCACACCCTTTTCGGCCCAGAACATCTCGTCCGAAGCCGGGTTATAGATGACGCCCGCGACCAATTCGGTCTTATCGGCAGCGATGCGTTTTTCCACGCCGACGCTGATCGCCCAATGGGGAATGCCATGCAGGAAATTGGTCGTGCCATCCAAGGGGTCCACCACCCAGCGCCATTCCCAATCATCACCGCCCGACGCCCCCGATTCTTCCATCAGAAAGGCAAAGCCGGGGCGGGCCTTGGACAATTCCTCCTTGAGCGTCTGTTCAGCGCGGAGATCGGCGGTGGAGACGAAATCGGATGGCCCCTTCACGCTGACCTGAAGCTGCTCCACCTCACCAAAATCACGCAGCAAACGGCGGCCAGCCTTCTGTACGGCAGCGGTCACAACCTGCAAGGCCGGGGAAAGGCGGGCGGAAAGCGGGGGCATGATACAAGTCCTCAAACATCAAAAGCGCAATTTGGGGGTTAACGCAGAAACGCAGAAAGGGAAACGCCCAAAGAAAAAGCCGGCCCCACTTGCATAGGGCCGGCCTGATTGGGTGGCTGGCGCAGTCGCTATTCCTGCAACGCCTTATCCTTGCCCTTGCGGATATTGGGAAGAAGCATCGCGATCAAAGCGATGGCGCCAATCGCCAGCATGGTGGCGCTAATCGGGCGCTGGACAAACACCATGACGTCACCGCGCGAAAGCAGCATGGCGCGGCGCAGATGCTCTTCCATCATCGGCCCCAATACGAAGCCAATCAGCATCGGCGCCGGTTCCAGCCGCAGCTTGGAACAAAGGTAGCCGAACAGGCCGAAGAACACGGTCTGATACACGTCAAAAACATTGTTCTGCAGCGAATAGACGCCGATCGCGCAGAAGATCAGGATCGAAGGATACATATGGCGATAGGGAATCGCCAGCAGCTTCACCCAAAGCCCGATCATCGGCAGGTTGATGACCAGCAGCATGAGGTTACCAATCCACATGGACGCGATCAGACCCCAGAACAGGTCAGGCTGCGCTTCCACCATGCGCGGACCCGGCTGGATGCCCTGAATGATCAGCGCGCCCACCATCAGTGCCATCACCGCATTGGCCGGAATGCCAAGCGTCAGCAACGGAATGAAGGAGGTTTGTGACGCAGCGTTATTGGCCGATTCCGGCCCCGCCACGCCTTCAATGGCGCCGGTGCCGAATTCATGCCGGCCCTTGGAGACCTTGCGTTCCATCATGTAGGAACCGAAGGAAGCCAGCGCAGCGCCGCCGCCCGGCAGAATGCCAAGCAAGCTGCCCACCGTGGTGCCGCGCAGCACGGCTGGGATGGACCGCCTTACTTCTTCGCGCGTCATCATCAGGCTGCCGACCTTGCCGGACATGACGGTGCGCGCTTCGGGCTTTTCCAAGTTCAGGATGATTTCAGCGATACCAAACATGCCCATGGCGATGGACACAAAGCCAATGCCATCGGAAAGTTCAGGAATGCCAAAGGTGAAGCGCTGCTGGCCGGTTTGCACATCCGTACCCACCAGGCCGAGCGCCACGCCGAACACCACCATGCCGATGGACTTTATCACCGACCCCTGCGCCAGCACGGCCGAGATAATCAGGCCAAGCAGCATGAGAGAGAAGTAATCCGCCGGCCCAAAGGACAGCGCAACCGAGGTGAGCAGCGGCCCGGAAGCCGCGACCAGCACGGTGGAAACGCAGCCCGCAAAGAAGGATGCCAAGGCCGCAATTGTCAACGCGGCGCCAGCACGCCCGCGCCGGGCCATCTTATAGCCTTCAAGCGTTGTGACGACCGAACTGACCTCCCCCGGTAAGTTCAGCAGAATGGCCGTGGTGGAACCACCATACTGGGCGCCATAGTAAATCCCGGCCAGCATGATGATGGCCGTCGTGGCCGGCTGACCAAAGGTGATCGGCAGCAGCAACGAAATTGTGGCAACCGGGCCAATGCCTGGCAAAACGCCAATTGCCGTGCCGATGATGCATCCGATCAGGCAGAACAGCAGGTTGTTGAAGGTTAGCGCAACGCCTAAGCCATGCGCGAGATTGGCCATAAGATCCATGGTGCTTTGCCTTCCCGATCAGAGCTGCGGCCAGAGCGGCACGCGGATATCCAGATAGCGAATGAAGATACCCCAGCAGAGCGCACAGAGAAAAGCGATCAACCCGGCAACGCCCAAAGGCCGTTCCAGATGTTCCCTATCCGCGAATGCAGCGCAGATCACCGTGACGATGATAGCGACCAGAAAGCCCAGCGGTTCAAGCGCAAGGCCGAATAGCGTGAAGGCGGCACTCGGCAGGAAAAGCGCGCGCCATCCGGGCGGCACCGCGGCCACAAGACATCCAACGAACATGCCGATGCCAAGTGCATTCCAGCCCGCAGATGGGAAGCCCGGAATGCGCGCGGCGATCATGCCAGCAACGACACCCGCGACAGCCCCAGCGATCAGGAAGCCGATTTCGGCGGATGACCATTTCGCCAGCGGATCAGGCCCATTGAATAGGCCGCCCGCAAGAACGAGTGATCCAAGCCCAATCAGCAGCCAGAAGGTCAGCATGGGCATATAGCCTGGCCCCATGCGCCGCGCTGTTCCAAGATTATGATCCTGGTTGAGCCAGAGGCCAATGACAGCAAAGGCGATGAACAGCCCCGCCGACAGCAAATCTTTCGTATTAAGTTTCATGCCCGTCTTCCACCCTGTCTTGACCCTTCGGGTCAGCCTTGCCCCCAGGCCTTTCGGCCCTATTGCGACTTAGATCGTGCTACCATCACCTTCGTTCATGTGACACGCCCTAAGCCCTTATTTCATCGCATTTTTCACGCCGCCAAGTGACTTCACTTGGCTAGAAAATGCTCCACTCAATCCGCCGTCGCGCCGGCAGCCTGCACCAAGGGCGCCCATTTGGCCACCTCCCTAATGATGAAGCTGTTGTAATCCGCCGCCGAGTAGGTGCCTGGCGTGCCGCCAAGCTCTGCAAAGCGATTCCTGATCTCGGCGGTTTGCAGCAGCGCCAGCACGTCCCGGTTCAACCTTGCAATGATCGGCGCAGGCGTGCCCGCCGGCGCGGATAGCCCGAACCAGGAATCGGATTCCAACGGGAAGCCCTGTTCCCGGAAGGTCGGCACATCCGGGAAGGAAGGATGCCGCTCAGCCGAGCACATGCCCACCGCAATCACCGACCCTTGTTTGATATGCGATGCTGCGGAAGGCAGGCTATCTGACATCATCGGCACCTGGCCCGCGATCACCGCCTGCATGGCCGGCCCTGCGCCACGGAAGGGCACATGGGTGATTTCCGTGCCGATCTGGCGGCTCATTTGCACCACCAAAAGATGGTTGGATGACCCAGCGCCCGAGGTCGCCACTTGCAAGCCCCCCGCGCTTTTCGCGCGCGCCGCGACATCGGCCATGGTACGAATGCCGGCGCGCGGATTGGCGACCCAAACCGTGGGGTTGCTGACCACCAGCGCAATATGGGCGAAATCCTTCACCGGGTCATAGCGCACCTTGCTGCCATAGACGGCAGGGCTGATCGCATGGCTCGCGATATTGGACATGACCAGGGTATAGCCATCGGGCGCGGCGCGGGCGACGGTTTCACTGCCCAGCGTGGCGCCGGCACCGGCGCGATTTTCCACCACAATGGAAACGCCCAGCTTTTCCTGAAGGCCCGCGGCAATCAGGCGCGCGACCAAATCCGTTGTTCCGCCGGGCGCGAAAGGCACCACCAGGCGGATGGATTGGGATGGCCAAGCCCCTTGCGCATGCGTGCCCATCGCCAAAAGCGGCGACGCGCCCATACCCAATACGACGCTGCGGCGTGCAACGCTCCTCATTCGTTGGCCCCCATTTTTATGGCTTTTCTATTGCATGGCAGCGAAGCCTCGGCAAGCGAGGGTCGCGCAAGCCTTGCCTCGGCCAACGCCAGGGCCGATCATCCCCGGGAAACTCAAGCCCCCAAAGGGAACCGCCCCATGCCGCCCGCCGAACGCCTGCCGAATGACCCCGAAACCCGCATCCGCGAAGCGACCGAGGCCGTGGCCCCGCGGCTGATTGAAATCCGCCGCGATATCCATACGCATCCGGAATTGGCCTTTCAGGAAACCCGCACCGCCGGGATTGTGGCGGCGGAATTGACGCGCCTTGGCCTCGCTCCGCGCACGGGCATTGGCCGCACCGGGGTGGTCGCCGAAATCAGGGGTGGGCGCCCCGGCCCCACGCTTGCCATCCGCGCCGATATGGATGCGCTGCCGATCCATGAGGAAACGGCTTTGCCCTTCGCGAGTGAAATCGCCGGGCAGATGCATGCTTGTGGGCATGACATTCATACCTCCACCCTTTTGGGTGTGGCGGCGGTGCTGAAGGATTTGGCGCCGCAGCTTGCCGGGACCGTCAGGCTGATCTTCCAGCCGGCGGAAGAAGTGCTGGAAGGGGCAGCCGCCATGATCGCCGATGGCGCGGCGGATGGCATTGATATGGCGATTGGCTTTCACAACCACCCGGATATGCCGGTGGGCAGCTTCGGCTATGTGCGCGGCGCCTGCTTGGCGGCGTCTGACCGGTTTGACCTGATCATTCAGGGCAAATCCGGCCATGCCGCACATCCTTACGCGGCAATTGACCCCGTCGTGGCGGCGGCGGCCTTTGTGCAGGAAGCGCAAACCGTGGTCAGTCGGGAAATCAAGCCGCTGCATCCGGCCGTGGTCACTATCGGGCAATTTGTGGGGGGCACCACCTACAACATCATCCCCGAACGCGTGCATCTGAAGGGCACGGTGCGCACGCTGCATCATGAATCGCGCGATATCGCGGAAGCGGCCTTGCGGCGGCTCGCCCAGGGAATCGGCGTTTCCATGCGCGTGAAGACGGAAATGAATTACGTCCGCAAAGTCCCTCCGCTGGTGAATGATGACCGCGTGCTGGACCCGGTGATTGCCGCGGTGCGCCGGCAAATGGGCGATGTGATCAGCGAAGGCGAAGCCTCCATGGGCGCTGAGGATTTTGCGGAATTCGCCGCCGTGGCGCCTTCCTTCCAGCTACGCATCGGTTCCGGCCAACCAGGCCGCGATGACCGGCTGCATAATGCCTTCTACCAACCTGATGAGCGCAGCATCGGCCTGGGCGTGCAGGCGCTATCCCGCGCCGCTTTGGATTTACTGGCATGAGCACGCATCGCATCGCGGAATTGACCGCGCCTGAGGTTGCTTCGCGCTTCGCCGCCGGCGCCGTGGCCATCCTGCCCATGGGCAGCCTGGAAACCCATGGCCCGGCCTTGCCCATGGGCGATTATTTGGTCGCCGAGGAAATCGCCTGCCGCATTGCTGCGGCCGCTTACGCCAAAGGCGCGGATGCGCTGGTGGCCCCCGCCATCCCCTTTGGCGGGGAGGATTTCTTCGCCGGTGTCGCGGGTGGCATCACGCTTTCGGTTGCGACGCTGACCGCCGTGATCGAGGAGATGGCTGAAGCCTTCATCAAGATCGGCACGCGGCGTATCATGATTGTGAATGGTCATGCCGGAACCATCGCGCCCGCCGATGCCGCCGCGCGCAGCATGCGCCATCGGCATGGTGTGATCATTCCGGCGCTGCATCTCTGGCGGGAAGCGGGGAGGCTGCATGGCGAATTGGGCGGGCAGCCCATCACCTTCGGGCATGGCGGAGACCCGGTTGCATCTGTGACGATGGCGCTGAAGCCTGAATTATGCCGCCCGGAAGCGGCGCGCCCGCGTGACGCCACCGGGCCCTATCTGGGCGTACCGCCCACGGGCTTTGGCGCCATTCGCGCCCATGGTGTGGAATTCGCCGTGCCGATGTGGGTGGAGGAAGTGGCCCCCGGAGGCGTCGCCGCACCCGACCCGCGCGGGGCCAATGCGGCGCATGGCGCGCGGATTGTGGAACAGCTTGTCGCCGCCGGTGCTTCCATCTGCGCGCAACTGCGCGACCACGCGCCGTGAAGCGCATTTGCGTCTATGGCGCGGGTGCCATTGGCGCGCATCTGGCGGCGCGCCTTGCGGCGGCGGGGGCAGAGGTCAGCGTCATTGCGCGCGGCGCCCATCTGGCCGCGATGCAGGCGCGGGGCATCACGCTACGCACGGCAGAGGGCGACCAGACCTATCCGGTGCAAGCAGCCGAAAACGCCGCCGAGATCGGCCCGGTGGACGCGGTGCTGGTCACGGTAAAGGCGCCCGCCTTGCCCGCGGTGGCGGCGGGCATCGCGCCTTTGCTTGGCTCCGATACGCCGGTTGCCTTCATCATGAATGGCATTCCCTGGTGGTATTTCGATGGCATTGGCGGCGCCTTGGAAGGCAAGCGCCTGCCGGTGCTGGACCCGAATGACGCGCTGCGCTGCGCCATTGGCGTAGAGCGCGCCATTGGCGGCGTGATCTATGCCGCGAGTGCCGTGGTCGCACCTGGCATTGTCACCTCGGAACACGCCGATCTGAAGCTTTTTCTGGGCGAGCCAGGGGGCGTGATTTCCCCGCGTGCCCAAGCGCTGGCGGGGCTGCTGGGTGCGGGCGGCATGCCGACCGAGGCGGTGGGCAATATCCGCCATCGCATTTGGGGCAAGCTGCTTGGCAATATGGTCGTGGGGCCGCTTTGCCTGCTCTCCCGCCAGGATATGAGGGCAACGCTGGCAGACCCCGCGATTTTCGAAGCGGGTGTGCGCATTTCCGATGAGGGTACAGCGTTGGCGCGCGCCCTTGGGCATGATTTGAAAGTGCCCGGCGAAGTGCGCATGCGCCGCTTTGGGGAGACCGCACATAAACCTTCCATCCTGCAGGATCTGGAACTTGGCAGGCCGATGGAAATTGACGCGCTTTTCACCGCGCCCTTGCAGCTTAGCCAGGCTTTGGGCGTGCCCATGCCGCATTTCGCGCTGATGGTGGCACTGGCAACACAAGCCGCGCGGGTGGCGGGGCTTTACCGGTAAGGCCATGCCCGGCACGCTGCGCACAGCTTCGGGACGGGTCCGCCATGCACGGACCGGGGCACCCCGTTAGCAAAGAGTTTTGAAACAACAAAAAGGATCAAACGCCATGGCAACCTCACAGCGCGAAGAACGCGAATTACTCGGCCACGACGCCTTCGCCATGATTGCGCCGACCCACCAGCCAGCCATCGCTGCGCTGCCGCCGGAGGAGCTCCGCACGCTGGCCACCCGGCTGCGTGCCGAGCATGCAAAACTTCGGGACCTGATCCGTGAGGGCCACCGCGCCAAGCGCGGCAAGGGCGATGCCCGGGCGGCGGCGACCGCCGAAGCCGGCAAGGCGACTCGCCGCAAGCAGGTCTATGCCGCGGCCCTGAAGCGCGTGAATAGCCGCTTCGATGAATTGACGCGTGAGCGCCGCCGCGCCGAACACCGCGCGGCGCTGAAGGAAGCACTCGCCCGCCGCCAGGCGCTGCGCGCACAGCATCCGGCTGCCGGCTTTGGCGCCAGCAACGGCATGCAGAACAAGGGTAACGCGAAAAGCAGAAGCCATGTGCACGGCGCGCGGATCGGCAGCGTTTCCGCCCAGAACAAGCGCGCCCAGGCGCGGCGGGATGGGTGATTTTGAACAGCGCGGCAGGTGACGGGGGGGTAGGGCAGATCGTGTTCAGATGGCAAATCTGAACGCGTGAAGATGCTCGAAAAACAAAGCGCTAGAGCGGGTTGCGTGAACCCATGTGAACGCAACATGCTCAAGCGCCGCCCCTCACCACCAGGGAATCGCTGTCCCTTCCGGTGGTTCCACACGGAACACATTCAACTGCATCGCCAGTAGCGAATAATAGCCAATCAACCCGGTAAGTTCGACCGCGCCTTTTTCGCCCAGCAGGTCACGCACCGGCTGATACAGCGCATCCGGCGCCTTGCCGGTGCGCAGCACGGCGCGCACGAATTCCACCACCACCCGATCCGCATCGGAATCAAAGGGGATTTTTTCTGAATCCCGCCCGATGGCCGCAATTACCGCCGCTGGCACGCCCTGTTTTTCCGCAATCGGCGCATGGGCAAACCATTCATAGGCGGCCTTCCAATGATGGCCGACGCACAAAATGGCGAGTTCACGCAGCCGCATCGGCACGCTGCATTCAAAGCGGACAAAGACGCCAAGCTGTTCCACCCGCGCGCAAAGCTCGGGACTTGTAATCAGCGCCTGAAAGGGGCCTTTCACGCCGCCACGCGCGCCAGATGCCATGCGATCCCAAACCGCTTGCTGGGCGGCATCAAGGCTTTCGCGCGTTTGCGCGGGCAAGCGCTGCGCGGTCATGCCACGCCGCCAACTTGGCATGGGTGAATGATCCTGACCGGGCGCGCGCCGGCCCAATTGCTGACAGCTTGCGCCTGCACCGTGGCGGGCGCAGCCAAAAGCGCGGTACCCGCGACAAAATCTCTGCGCTGCATCCCTGCTTCCCTTTTCTGCGACAAAAAACCTTGGGGATCAGGCTAGGTTTGATTGAGGGGGTTAGGCAAGCAGGCGCGTCAGCCGGGATATGCCGTACCATAAACTGCCATCATGGCAGCGGCGCGAAGCCTTCAATCCACAATGAACAGCTTGGCCCCGATGGCGGAGCGCGACATATGCTCCTCCGCCCCATCCGCGACTTGGTAAGACATGCCCGGCTTCAGCAGAAACACCCGCCCATCCGCGAGCGTGGTTTCCAATTCGCCCTCCAGCACCAGCAGCACATGGCCCTTCTGGCACCAATGATCGGCGACATAACCCGGCGAGTATTCCACCATGCGCACGCGGATCGGGTTTTCCGTCGGGCCGACCTGGCGGGTACGCCAAAGCGCCTCACCGGTAACGCCTGCATGGCGTGTGGGCTCAACACCCGCCCAATCGGTGGTTTCAAAGGGGATGGCGGCAATTTGCATGTTTCAAAAACCCTTACGCATGCCCGGCAGATGAAGACAGCCACGCCGGGTGCACCTTCAACTTTGCCAGCGCTGCGTGCCAGGCTGTGCTGGCATCCTCATGGAATAGTAGCGCCTCATCAGCCGGCACGCTCAACCAGGAATTGCGCTGGATTTCTTGATCCAATTGGCCGGGCGCCCAGCCAGCATAGCCAAGGGCCAACAACCCCTGCCTTGGGCCGCCGCCGCCGGCAATCGCGCTCAGGATATCCACGCTTGCGGTCAAGGCGAGGCCAGCGCCAAAGGTCAGGCTGCCCTCGGCGGACCAATCATCGGTATGGAGCACAAAGCCGCGCCCGGCTTCCACCGGGCCACCAGAGACCAGGCGGATCTGACGCTGCGAAGGCACAGGCTTCAGCCCAAGCTGCTTCAGCAATTTGTCAAAACCCAAGCCTTCGATCGGGCGGTTCACGATCAGCCCCATGGCCCCCTCGGTGGAATGATTGCACAGGCAGACAACGCTTTGCGAAAAGCGCGGGTCTGCCATGCCCGGCATCGCAATCAGCAAATGCCCGGTCAGATAATCGCCACCCTTAGCGGCGGCTTTGCCCTTTCTAGCCATGGGGGAAATGTGGCGCTGTCCGCGCCATGCTGCAAGCCTTGCCATTCGGGGCTTGACCGAGGGATCATTCCGGCGCATCGCGCTTTCGTGTGAAGAGCCAGCCTTGGCCTCATGCCCCGCAACCACAAATCCCGTTGAGGACCCTTGCTCGCTCTTCGTGTCATTCCCTGCTTGGATGTTAAGGATGGTCGCGTCGTCAAAGGCGTGAACTTCGTGGAATTGCGCGACGCCGGGGACCCGGTGGAACAGGCGCGCAATTATGACCGCGAAGGTGCGGATGAAATCACCTTTCTTGACATCACAGCATCCGCCGAAAACCGGGACACGATCCTGGATGTGGTCTCCCGCACGGCTGCTGAGGTCTTCATCCCGCTGACCGTCGGTGGCGGCGTGCGCAGCGTGGAAGGTGCGCGCCGGCTTTTGCTGGCCGGGGCTGATAAGGTTTCCATCAATTCAGCCGCGGTCGCGGACCCTGATCTGGTGCGCCGCGCGGCTGAGGCTTTCGGCAGCCAGGCAATCGTGCTCGCGATTGATGCGCGTCGGCGCGATGTTGGCGGAGGTTGGGAGGTTTTCACCCATGGCGGGCGGCGCGGCACTGGCATTGATGCCATTGCCTGGGCCAAGCGGGTTGAAGCCCTCGGCGCGGGTGAAATCCTACTCACTTCCATGGATCGTGATGGCACCAAGCAGGGCTTTGACCTTGAACTGACCGCGGCGGTGCGCGCAGCCACGCGGTTGCCGATTGTGGCGTCCGGCGGTGTGGGTGAATTGAGCCATTTCGTTGAAGGCGCGCGCGCCGGTGCTACGGGCCTGCTCGCCGCCAGTGTTTTTCATTACGGGGTCTTCCGGATTGCTGAAGCCAAGGCCGCGCTCGCGGCTGCGGGCCTTCCCATCCGCCCCGTCCCACATCGGCAGGAGGCCGCCTAAATGGCTAAAGTCACAAAGCCCGCCAAGGTAAAGGCGGCGGATAGGATCAAGCCCGTTGGCAAGGCCAAGAAAACGCCTGGCGCCAAGCTGAAAGTCGCAAAGGCCGCGAAGAAAAAGGTGGCGCTGCCGATGCCCGGCGGGCCTAAGGTGAAAACTGCGAAACCGCCCAAACGCATCCGCAAGATGGAAGCGCGGGTGCTGCGGCCGCTCATTGTTGCGCCCACAGGCGCCAATGCCATGGTCCTGGATCAGCTTTGGCAAACGGTGGAACAGCGGCGCCTTGCGGGCGATGTGGCTTCGTCCCATTCCGCGCGGTTGATGGCGCGCGGCACCGCCAAGGTCGCGCAGAAATTCGGCGAAGAAGCGGTGGAATGCGTCATTGAAGCCACCATTGGCAATCGCGACGCGACAGTGCTGGAATCAGCCGATGTGCTTTATCACCTCATGGTGATCTGGGTGGATGCCGGCATTAGGCCCGAGGAAGTCTGGGCCGAATTGGCGCGGCGCCAGGGCATTAGTGGTATTGTCGAGAAGGCGAGCCGAACCCGGGGCATTATCCGCGCAGCGGGCACCACCAAGCTGGCTTGATGTAGTTTCGCTTCGCGGGATTATCCGCGAAGCCGCATATCACCCAAGGGTCTTGGCTGCGGCCAGCACTTCGGCCGCATGGGCTTCGGGCTTCACCTTGCGCCAGATTTTCACGATCTTCCCATCGGCACCAACCAGAAAGCTCGACCGCTCCATCCCCATGTATTTCTTGCCATACATGGATTTTTCCACCCAAACACCATAGGCCTCGGCGGTCTTGTGTTCGGGGTCGGAGGCCAAGGGAAATTCCAGCCCGTATTTCTTGGCAAATTTTTCAATCGGCGGCATGGCATCGGGCGATACGCCAATCACGGTGAGGCCAAGCTTGCCAAGCTGGGGCAGCGCTTCCTGCACGCCGCAAGCCTGCTTGGTGCAGCCCGGCGTATCCGCCTTGGGGTAGAAATAGAGCAAATAGGGCTTGCCCTTAAGGCCGGCTGAGGACACTTCCTGCCCACCGCTTGCTGCCATTTTGAAGGCGGGTGCCTTTTTGCCTTCGGCCAATTCACTCATTTCCGGTCCCCCTGTTCCAACCGGCCAAGCCGGGCTTCGAAAACCTTGCGCACCAAGGCTGCGCTTTCATCCATCTGAGCGCGCAGGCCCGGAAGGTCAACGGGCGGCGTTGCGCAAAGCGGGCCCGCCACACGCAGCACGGTGGAAGCGGCGGGTTCGGGCAGCGCATCCTCACGCCAGGGGCCAAGGGTCAAGCGCAGAATGCCGCTAATGCCGCGCCATAGCCGTTCCGCTGCGATCAGCCCTGCCGCTTCCTCGGGCTTAAGCGCGCCAATCTTGGCAAGGTTGCCAAGGGCGATCCGCGTGCTGGTGGCCAGCACTTCCGGGTGCCGCGGCGCGTGGTGCAATTGTAGCGCCTGGGCGATGAATTCCACCTCCACCAACCCACCAGGGCTGAGCTTCACATCCCATGGCCCATCGCCCGGCAATTCGCGCAGCATGCGCGCACGCATGGCCAGTGCATCGGCATTGGCGGTCTTGGCCTTTTCGGGGTTGGAAAGTGCCGCGCGAATGGCCGCAGCAATGCGCCGTGCCAGCGCCGGCGGCCCCGCGACTACCCGCGCGCGGGTCAACGCCATGCGCTCCCAACTCCAGGCATCTTCCGCCTGATAGCGCTGGAACGCACCAAGCGAGACCGCTACCGGCCCCTTCGAACCTGAAGGGCGGAGCCGCATATCCACTTCGTATAGCTTGCCCTCAGCGCCAGGCGCGGTGATGGCGCCGACCATTTGATGCGCAAGGCGCGTGAAGTACTGACTGGTCGGCAAGGGGCGGATCGGCGGCGCGCCGCGCTTGGCCTTGGCTTCGCTGGCCTCCGCTTCGGCGGCGTGATCATAAACCAGGATCAGATCAAGGTCTGATCCGGGCAGCATTTCCCGCCCGCCAAGCTTGCCCAAAGCGACAACGGCAAGCTGCCCGCCCTTCACCACGCCATGCCGCGCCGCAAATTCAGCCGTCACATGCGGCAGCAGCGCCGCAATCGCAGCATCTGCCAGCGCGCTGCGTGCCTCGCCCGCCGCATCGGGGTCTATGGCGCCTTCAAGCGTTGCCGCATCAATGTCGAATTTGCCTTCTTGGACCAGGCGGCGGGAAGCTTCCATCGCTTCTTCGAAATAGCGCGCTTCCTTCACCAAAGCCGGCAAGGCAGAGGCAGCGCTGCCAATACCGCCGCCCGCCCCCACCAACAGCCCTTCAAGCGCTGCGGTGTGATGCGCCAAATGATCCGCCAATTGCGGCGCCGCCCCCAGAATGCCGGCCAGGCGTTCCAGCATCGGCGGGTTGCGATGCAATAGGCTGAGCACCTGCACACCGGTGGTCAGCCGCCCGAAAAGCGCATCAAGGCGCATCAGCGCCGCATCCGGGTCCCGCTGCTTGGCGAAGGCAGCAAGCAGGCTTGGCATCAGCGCCGTCAGCAATTCGCGCGCGCGTTCGCTGCGAATGGCGCGCGCATGGCCATGATGCCAGCCGCGCACGCTGGCGGCGATGCTGCCCGGATTGGCGTAGCCCATGGCACGCAGTGTGGCGATGGTGGCGGGATCATCCTCCACCCCGGTAAAAACCAGATAGCCCTGCACCGCATCGGCGGCCAGGGTTGGTTCGGCTTCAAACATGCGCCCGTAATGCTGTTCCACGCGGCGCAGATGAAATGCGAAATCCTCGGCAAAACTGGCGCTATCGGCGTAGCCCAGGAAAGATGCGATGCGCGCTATGCCTTCGGCATCTTCCGGCAGGCGATGGGTCTGCCGATCGGCCACCATTTGCAGCCGATGTTCAAGCCGCCGCAGGAAGCCATAAGCATCGGCCAGGTCGGCAGCGGCGCGGCGTTCTATCTTGCCCGCACCAGCGAGTGCGGAAAGCGCGCCAAGCGTGGTCGGGTCTCGTAAAGCGGGATCGCGTCCGCCCCAGATCAATTGCAGCACCTGCGCGGTGAATTCAATCTCGCGAATCCCGCCCCGGCCAAGCTTCACATCATGCCCGGCCAATTGCACCGTATCATGCGCGCCCTTCGCCCCCTTATGGGCGTGGATCTGCCGCTTGATGGAATGAATATCCGCAACCGCTGCGAAATCCAGATAGCGCCGCCAGACAAAGGGACGAATTTCGCGCAAGAATGCCTCGCCCGCCGCGCGATCCGCCGCGACTGGCCGCGCCTTGATCATGGCCGCGCGTTCCCAATTCTGGCCCATGCTCTCGTAATAGGCGATGGCGGCGGGAATGGAGACCGCCAAAGGTGTCGCGGCCGGATCGGGCCGCAGGCGCAAATCCGTGCGAAACACATAGCCATCGGCGGTGCGTTCTTCCATCAGCCGCACCAGTTCGCGCGCGATACGCACATAAATCGCCTGAGCGCGATCCGGGTCCTGCGCCGCCGCCGGATCATAAAGCACCATCAGATCCACATCGGATGAGTAATTCAATTCCCGCGCGCCAAGCTTGCCCATGCCTAAAATGACCAAGCCGGATTGGCGGCCGATGGATTTCGCATCTGTCTTGCCACCGCCGGTATGGCGCAAATCACCCCGCGCCGCGGCATCGCGCAGCAAATGGGCGCAGGCAGTGTCAATGCTGAGTTCCGCCAATTCGGACAGCGCGCCGGTCACGCGGTCCAACCCCCAAAGCCCGAGAATATCGGCGAGTGCAGCCACCAGCGCCCCCTGGCGCTTGGCCTGGCGCAGCAGGGCAGCCAAGGCGGGCCGGGGTGTTGCGGGGTCAAGCCGCGTCAGCGGGTCTATGGCGCGGGCGAAAGCGTCATCCGGGCCACGTTCGGCCATGAAAAGCAGGGTGGCTCCCTCCCGCACCGCTAAATCGGCTAGGTAGGGGCTATGACCACCAAGCGCTTCCAGTATCGCAGCACCCTCCGCGCTTTCGGCAAAGCGACTTTCCGCTTCCCCCTTATCGGCGAAATGCGCCTGGGCGAGGGCGGCGGCGGTCTTGTCGAATCCGCGTGGCAGGGCAAAAGCTGCTGGAGCAAGGGTCATTGGAGTCTAGGGAAAGAGTGAGACGGGTCGCAGGTCAAGCGGGGCGAGGGTTGAAACTGCTGGCAAGGGCCTGCCTGACCCTGTCGCTGGTGGTGGGTCTTGCCCTGGCCGGGCTGGTTTGGCGGCTGGAACAGGGCCCGATCAGCCTACCTTGGCTGGCCCGCCAGGCGGAGGACGCCGCCAATCAGGCGCTGGCTGGCCAAAAGGTCGCCATCGCCGAAGCCGCGATTTCCTGGGCGGGCTGGCGGGAAGGGCATCGTTCACCCATTGCGGTGCGCTTTTCCGAAATCAGGCTGGTTGACAAGCATGATGGGCTGATTGCCGTTTTGCCGCAGGTGGATGCTTCCCTTTCACTGGGCGGGTTGCTGCGCGGGCATATCGGCTTGCGCGCGCTGGAATTGCGCGGGCTCAGCCTGCTGGCAAATCGTGATAAGGCGGGGGCGCTTTCGCTTGGGCTGGCGGCTTCTGCTCAGGCCGGAGCCACGGAAGCACCGGGCACCGCGCTTCATGCCCTGGCCGAGATCATCACCCCCTGGCTTGAGCCCCCCAATGAGGGAACGGCGCTTTCGGCGATCAGGCGTATTGCCTTGCTGGATACCAGGCTTGCGCTTGCCGATGAGGGTTCTGGCCGTGTGCTGCGCGCGAACCTTGCCGAGCTTAGTCTGTACCGCCGCGCCGCGGGTGGGCTGGATTTGGCCGGGCAGGCGCTGCTGGAAGTGGCGGATCAGCGCATTCCCTTTGAGATCGCCGGCAGGCTTGAACGCGCGCTCTGGCGCGGAGAGGCTTCCTTCACTGCGCATGGCATCCGCCCTGCGGCGCTTGCCAAGGTCAGCGCTGAATTGGCGCCTTTGGCTGCGCTGGATGCGAAGGCGGAAATCGGCCTCATCGCGCGCTTTACCGGGGCGCCGCAGCCGGATTTGCTGATGGCGCGGATACGCACCGGCGCTGGTGTACTGCATGTTCCGGGCGATGCGGGGGACTTGCCCTTCGCGGCCATCGCGCTTGATGCGACCCTGGCCGAAGATGTGGTGCGCGTGGAACGCTTGGCGTTTTCGCCCCAGCCATCGCCGCGCCCAGGCGCCAGCCCGCCGCCAGTGGTTGGCGCATCAGGGGAGGCGCGCCTGAAGGATGGCGCCTGGCAAGCAGCGGCTGATGTCAGCATGAGCGGTTTGGACATTGCCGATCTGACGCATTACTGGCCGCCGAGCATTGCACCCAAGCAACGCGAATGGCTGGCTGAAAACCTGACTGCCGGCATGCTACGCGAAGGCGCCTGGCGGCTTGAAGCGCGGATCGGTGCGGATGGCAGTGCCGCGGAAATCACGGGCCTGAGCGGGATAGCGCGGGCGGATGGCGTGACCGTTCACTGGCTGCGACCCATTCCGCCCTTTCAGGGTGCCAATGGCGAGGCACGTTTTTCGCTCGACAAGATCGAAATCTCAGCGACCAGCGGTCAGCAATCCGGCACCGGGATTGTGACGGATGGCGCGACGGTTTCGATCAGCTTCGCGACCAATCCTGAAATCGCACGCATTGAGGCGAAGCTACGCGGCCCGCTGGCAGAGGCTTGGAGTATTGTGCGCCATCCGCGGCTGAAAATTTTCGAGAGGCGCCCGCCGCCGATCAATGACCCAACCGGCACGCTTGATGCCGCGACGCTGAAGCTGAGCTTCCCGCTCATCAAGGCTTTGGATATCGAACAGATTGACATCCAGGCCGAGCTTGAGGTGCGCGATTTGCGCATCCCGCGCATCGCCTTTGACCGCGACCTGGAACGCGGTGTCGCCAAGGTTTCGGTCACCAATAATGGCCTGTCCGCCACAGGCACTGGCGTGCTTGGCGATATCGAAGCCCGCATCCAGCAGGAGACGGATTTCCGCAACGGTGCGCCCACGGATATTGTGGCGCGTGAAATCATCTCAGCGCGCGCCGATGCCAGGCAATTGGCAGCGCTTGGCTTGGATGGCAGGCCACTACTTGAAGGCCCGGTGCAGCTGGATCTTCGCAATGAAACCCGCCGCAATGGGCAAGCGCGGCTTTCGGTGCGGGCTGATTTACGCGCTGCTACACTCAATGTGGAACCTTTGGCCTGGAGCAAGCCACCGGGGGTCGCCGGCAATGCGGAGGCGATGGTGCTGATGCAGGGCGGCGCGGTGACGCTGATCGAAAGTTTTCGTATTGAAACGCCCGATGCGCAGGTGCGGGGCCGCGCCAGTGAGCTTCGCCAGAACGTCCCGCAACGCATAGACCTGACCAGCGCAAACATCGGGCGTTCGCGCTTCAGCGGGCTGTTGCGCCCGCCGGCGCAGCGCGGCACAGGCCAATGGATCATTTCCTTGACGGGGCCGGTGCTTGATTTGGCCCCCGTCCTCGCACGGCATGAGTTGCCAGAAGCCAATCCGGAAGAAAGCGCGGCAGCCCAATTGGTGGCGCGGTTTGAAAGGGTTCTGTTGCCGCATCAGCGCGAAATCACTGCGCTTGAAGCGCAATTATTGGTCAATAGCCTTGGGGTGATGCAGCAGGCGCGCATCAATGGACGCTTATCCGAACGCGGCGGCTTCACCGTCACGATCACGCCCAATGGCCAGCGCCGCGCGGTAACGGTGACAAGCGACAATGGCGGCGAATTGCTGCGCGCCTTTGATGTGCTGAAAACCATCCAAGGCGGCAAGCTTTCGGTGACCGCTGCTTATGATCACTCCCGCCCCGGCGCCACGCTGAGCGGAGATGCGGTGCTGGAGGATTTCGCCGTGCGCGATGCGCCTGGGCTCGGCAAGCTTTTGCAAGCCATGACCCTTTATGGGCTGGTGGATGCGCTCAGTGGCACGGGGCTCAATTTCACCCGCGCGACAATCCCCTTCAGCCTGAGCCCTGATGCTCTGGTGTTGCAGGATGTGCGCGCCTTTTCATCTTCCCTTGGTCTCACCGCCAAAGGGCGCATTGATCGCCAGAGTGATACGCTTGACCTGGAGGGCACCATTGTGCCGGCCTATATCTTCAACACGCTGTTGGGGCGTATTCCGATTTTCGGTCGGCTATTCAGCCCGGAAGAAGGCGGCGGGCTATTCGCGATTTCCTATCGCATGCGCGGGCCGCTCGGCGATCCACAGACCACAATCAATCCTTTGGCGGCGCTCACACCTGGATTTCTGCGCGGCATATTCGGGATTGGTCAGGAACCGGCAGGCCAGGCGCCGCGGCAATAAGGGCGACCAGGGTTTCATTCACTGTCCCGCGCATCACCGCTTGATCAGCCCCCGCCCCGGGCGTAGAAAAATCACGGGCCACGCCCCCCCACCGGGGCACATTCGCTTCTGGAAGGGAGCCACATCATGGCAAGCGCCACCAAGCCGGGGATCCGCCCGGCCAATCCTCGTTTTTCATCTGGTCCTTGCGCCAAGCGTCCCGGCTGGTCACTCACCGCGCTTGAAGGCGCGCTGCTTGGGCGCAGCCATCGCGCCGCCACACCCAAGGCGAAGCTCGCGGAAGTCATCACACTTTCCAAATTCATCCTGGGCATGCCTTCAGATTGGCGGCTGGGCATTGTGCCGGCGTCCGACACGGGTGCTGTGGAAATGGCGCTGTGGTCCATGCTCGGCGCGCGGGGGGTGGATGTGCTGGTGTGGGAATCCTTCTCCAAGGATTGGGCCACCGATGTGCTGAAGCAATTGAAGCTTGCCGATGCGCGCGTGCTTGATGCGCCCTATGGCAAGCTGCCCGATCTTGGCGCGGTTGATCCGGCGCGGGATACGGTTTTTGTCTGGAATGGCACCACCAGCGGCGTGCGCCTGAGAAATGCCGATTTCATCAGCGCCGATCGTGAAGGGCTTGCGATTTGTGACGCGACCAGCGCGGCCTTTGCGATGGATTTGCCCTGGGCGAAATTGGATGTGGTTACCTGGTCCTGGCAGAAGGTGCTGGGCGGGGAAGCGGCGCATGGCATGTTGGCGCTGTCCCCGCGCGCCGTGGCGCGGCTTGAATCCTATTCTCCGCCCTGGCCCATGCCGAAGATTTTTCGCCTCAGCAGCGGCGGCAAACTGAGTGAGGGTGTCTTCAAGGGCGAGACAATCAACACGCCCTCAATGCTGTGTGTGGAGGATGCTTTGGATGGGCTGCGTTGGGCGGAAAGCATTGGCGGGCTGAAGGGCTTGATTGCGCGCAGTGAAGCCAATCTTGCCGCGGTTGCGGATTGGGTTGCAGCGGGCAGTGGCTATAGTTTCCTCGCGCAGGATGCGGCGACGCGGTCTTGCACCTCCATCTGCCTGACCATCACGGCACCTTGGTTCTCAGCACTTGGTGATGAAGCGAAGGCCGCGGCGGCGAAGAAGGTTGCCTCCTTGCTGGAAAAGGAAGGCGTCGCGTTGGATGCCGGCGCCTATCGTGATGCGCCGCCGGGCCTCCGCATCTGGGGCGGTGCGACGGTTGAAACCGCTGACATCAAGGCGCTGCTGCCCTGGCTCGATTGGGCGCTGGCTTCTGTGCAAGCCGAAATGGCGGGGGCGTAAGGCCCATGCCGCGCGTTTTGATCTCCGACAAACTCAGCCCCGCCGCGGTTGCGATTTTTCGTGAGCGCGGCATCGAAGCCGATGTCAAAACCGGCCTGACGCCCGCCGAACTCCGCGCCATTATCGGCGATTATGATGGGCTTGCCGTGCGTTCTGCCACCAAGGTCACGCGCGAGGTTTTGGAAGCTGCGCCGCGCCTGAAAGTGGTGGGGCGTGCCGGCATTGGCGTTGACAATGTGGATGTTACCAGCGCCACCGCGCGTGGCGTTGTTGTGATGAACACGCCCTTCGGCAATGCCATCACCACCGCCGAACACGCCATTGCGATGATGTTTGCCTTGGCGCGGCAATTGCCGGAAGCCTCGGCCTCCACCAAGGCGGGCAAATGGGAAAAGAACCGCTTCATGGGGGTGGAGCTTTTCGCCAAAACCCTGGGCCTGATCGGTTGCGGCAATATCGGCGGCATTGTTGCTGATCGTGCCAATGGATTGAAGATGAAGGTGATCGCCTTCGATCCTTTCCTTTCCGAAAAACGCGCCGTTGAAATCGGTGTGGAGAAGGTGGAACTGCCCGAATTGCTGGCGCGCGCTGATTTCATCACGCTCCATGCGCCCATGACGGAACAGACGCGCAATATCCTCTCACGCGAGAATATTGCGCGCATGAAAAAGGGCGCGCGGCTGATCAATTGCGCGCGCGGCGGCCTGGTGGATGAGGACGCGCTCGCGGAAGCCCTGCAATCCGGCCATTTGGCTGGCGCGGCCTTGGATGTGTTCGAGGTCGAGCCTGCGACAGACAGCCCGCTTTTTGCCTTGGAAAACGTGGTTTGCACCCCGCATCTGGGCGCGGCGACGAATGAGGCTCAGGAGAATGTGGCCCTGCAAGTGGCCGAACAAATGTCGGATTTTCTACTGACGGGTGCGGTTTCCAACGCCATCAATATGCCGAGCGTGACCGCAGAAGAAGCGCCGCGGTTAAAACCCTATATGGAATTGGCGCGGTTGCTGGGTTCCATGGCGGGGCAGCTTTCGGCTGGGCAGGATGACGCCATCAAGGCGATCAGCATTGAATATGAAGGCCATGCGGCGGAGCTTAATCGCCGCCCGCTAACCGCAGCCGCTTTGGCTGGCGTACTGACCCCGCAAATGGGTGCGGTGAATATGGTGAATGCGCCGGTGCTGGCGAAGGAACGCGGCATTGACGTGGCGGAAACCATCATGGAACGGCGGGGCGAATATCAAACCCTGCTTACCATCACCGTCACCACCAATCAGGGGCAACGTTCCATCGCGGGCACTTTACTTGCGGAAAACAAGCCGCGTCTGGTGGCCATCAAGGGCATTGCGGTGGAAGCCGATTTCGCGCCGCATATGCTTTATGTGACCAACCAAGATAAGCCGGGCTTTATCGGGCGTTTCGGCACGGCGCTGGCGGAAGCGGGCATCAATATCGGCACGCTGCATCTGGGCCGCGCGGCGCCCGGAGGCGATGCTATCTGCCTGGTTGGGCTGGATGGCCCAATGCCGGAAGCGGTCCTGGCCGAAGTGCGGCGCCTGCCCTTGGTGGTGCGCGCGACGCCGCTTAGCTTTTGACGCTTAACTGCCAAAAACGCGCGCGAAAATGGTCTCCACATGGCCAAAATCGCGCGCTGGATCCATGGCGCGATCAAGCGCTGCGCCATCCATCAGCGCAGCCACGCCGGCATCTTCAAGTAAATTGGTGCGGAAATCCTTGGCGCCCGCGCTGCCCAAGGCCTGCCAGGTTGCCATGGCGCAGCGCTGCACGGTGGCATAGGCATCCTCGCGGCTCATGCCCGCCTGGGTCAGCGCCAGCAGCACCTTCTGGCTATGAACCACGCCACCGAGGCTTTCGAGGTTCGCCTGCATGCGCGCGGGATAGATGGTGAGCTTTTCCATCATGCCCGTCAGGCGCATCAGCGCGAAATCGAGCGCGATTGTCGCATCCGGGCCGATCACGCGTTCCACCGATGAATGGCTGATATCGCGTTCATGCCAAAGCGCCACATTTTCCAAGGCCGGCACCACATAGCCGCGCACCAACCGCGCCAGGCCGGTCAGGTTTTCACTCAGCACCGGGTTGCGCTTATGCGGCATGGCCGAAGAACCCTTCTGCCCGGCATGGAAGAATTCCTCGGCTTCCCGCACCTCGCTTCTTTGCAAATGGCGCACTTCAGTGGCCAGGCGTTCAATGCCTGTCGCCACCACAGCCAGCGCCGCGAAGAAGGCAGCGTGACGGTCACGCGGGATGACTTGCGTTGAAACCGGTTCTACCGAAAGGCCAAGCTTGCCCGCGACAAAAGCCTCCACGCGCGGGTCAACACTGGCGAAAGTGCCGACGGGGCCGGAAATGGCGCAGGTCGCGACCTCGGCACGCGCGGCGACCAACCGCGCGCGGTTCCGGGCAAACTCCGCGTGATAGCCAGCAAGCTTCAGGCCAAAGGTGGTGGGCTCAGCATGGATGGCGTGGCTGCGGCCAATAGTGGGGGTGAATTTATGCTCCATCGCCCGCGCCTTCAGCGCGGCCAGCAGCGCATCAACATCCGCAATCAGCAAATCCGCCGCCTGGGTCATTTGCACGGCAAGGCAGGTATCCAGCACATCGGATGATGTCATGCCCTGATGCATGAAGCGCGCTTCCGGCCCGATGCCCTCCCCCATCCAGGTCAGGAAGGCGATCACATCATGGCGCGTGACGCTTTCAATCTCATCAATCCGGGCGATATCGGCATCAGTGATGCCCGCAGCGCGCGGCGCGCCCTTATCGCGGATGATGCGCGCGGCCTCAGCCGGGATGGTGCCGATGCGGCCCATTTCCTCAGCCGCCAGGGCCTCAATCTCGAACCAGATGCGGTAGCGATTGGCGGGGGCCCAGATGGCTTCCATTTGCGGGCGGGAATAGCGCGGGACCATGGGGAGGCTCCAAAACGGCTATGTCCTTCTGGCGCTTTGGAAGCCTAATGGCAAGCTTTGGACCTTCTACCCGCTTGCGGGGTGGCACCGGGCTGGCTAAAGAAAACGTAATGTCAATCGCTCAAACTGGAATTCCCTAAAAATGTTGGAATCACTCCCTGACTGGGTGCAGCCACTTCTCATGGTTCTGTTCATTGACGTTGTGCTCGCTGGCGATAACGCCATCGTGGTGGGCATGGCGGCGGCGGGGTTACCGCCGGAACAGCGGAAAAAGGCTATTTTCTGGGGTATTATCGCGGCCACGCTGATGCGCATCGGCTTTGCGTCCATCACCGTGCAATTGCTGCAAATTGTCGGGATTGTTCTGGCGGGTGGCGTTTTGCTGCTTTGGGTCTGCTGGAAAATGTATCGCGAATTGCGTGATGGCGGCAGCCATGGCGACGCTTCGGTCACCGATCAGCATGAAGGGGTGGAAGCGCTGGAAAACGGCGCTGCACCAGGGGCGCCGAAAAAGACGCTGCGTCAGGCCATTACCCAGATCCTGGTCGCCGATGTTTCCATGTCGCTTGATAACGTGCTGGCGGTGGCGGGTGCGGCCAAGGACCACCCCTATATTCTGATCATTGGGCTCGCGGTTTCCGTGGTGCTGATGGGGGTTGCGGCCACTTTCATCGCGCGCTTGCTTGACAAGTACCGCTGGATTGCCTGGATAGGCCTGTTCATCATCCTGTATGTTGCGGGCATGATGATTTTTGAGGGAACCCAACAGGTTACCCAGCAGGTGGCTGAGGCTTATGCTTACCTGTTCTTGCCGCTTGGATTCCTTGCCTTGCCGGGGGTCTTCCCGGTCTGGCTGTGGGTGGGTGTCACTTTCCTGCAACTGGTCGTCTATACGGGCATCGCTGCCTTCGTGTCCGATGTGGTGCGGCAAGCGCGGCGCGGTTCATCTGCCGCCCATGGCTGACCTGCGGGGCTTCACGCCCCGCCTTTAACCCGTTACGGTTACCCTCGCCGGGGCAGGCCACAGCGACGCATAATTTTTATGCGTGGCTTCGGGCCTGTATACCCGGAGCGTCATGATGGATTTTTCGACCATTCTGGAGAACTTCAATCTGGCCACCTTTGGCCAGATCATGTTCGCCAATATTGTATTGTCTGGTGACAATGCGGTGCTGATTGGTCTGGCGGCGGCCGGCCT
Source organism: Roseomonas sp. (assembly GCA_020249285.1). Taxonomy (GTDB): domain Bacteria; phylum Pseudomonadota; class Alphaproteobacteria; order Acetobacterales; family Acetobacteraceae; genus Neoroseomonas. Next base: position 152,084 of record JADCFX010000035.1, read on the forward strand.
GCCCGCCGCGCAGCGTTCCCGCGCCATTCTGTTCGGCATGATCTTCGCCACCGTGCTGCGCGTGATCTTCTCGGTTTTCGCGGTCTATTTGCTGGAAGTGCCGGGACTATTGCTGATTGGCGGGCTTCTGCTGCTGTGGATCGCCTATGGCTTCTTCAAGGAATTGCGCGACGAAAAGCATGAAGAAGAAAACCCCGAGGGCCATGAGGATGGCGCCGGCGGCAAATCCATGATGCAGGCGCTGAAGCAGATTGTGATCGCCGATGTTTCCATGTCCCTTGATAACGTTCTGGCGATTGCGGGCATTGCGCGCGGCAATCTGCCCATGCTGATCCTGGGGCTTGGCGTTTCCATCATCCTGATGGGGGTCGCGGCTTCGATCATCGCCCGGCTGCTGGCCCGGTTTCGATGGATTGCCTATGCCGGCGTTGCGCTGATTGCCTGGATCGGCATTGAAATGACCTATGAAGGCGCGCATCAGCTTTATGCCTATCTGACTGGTTCAACCCACGGCCATGCCGAAATGCTCAGCCCTGATCGCGGGAGCGATTTCACCCAATCAGGCTGAAAGCGCGGGCGGGACTTGCCGAGCCGCGCCACCCCTGCCAAACCCTGCCCTCGCCCATGACCGAAGATTTGCCCAATCCCGCCCTGCTGCCCGCCGGCTTTGCCGATCTGCTGCCGCCCGATGCGGCGCGAGAGGCTGCTTTAGTGGAAGCCATGATGGCCGCCTTCGCTCAGCATGGCTATGAACGCGTCAAGCCGCCGCTGCTGGAATTTGAAGACAGCCTGCTTACGGGCTCTGGCGCCGCGGTGGCGGATCAGACCTTCCGCCTGATGGACCCGGTTAGCCAACGCATGATGGGGCTGCGCGCCGATACCACGCCGCAAGTGGCGCGCATTGCCGCAACGCGGCTTGCCGCCGAACCGCGCCCCTTGCGGCTTTGCTATGCGGGCCAGGTGCTGCGCGTGCGCGGCACGCAATTGGCGCCTGAACGCCAGCTTCCCCAGGCCGGGATTGAAGTGATTGGCAGCGATGCGATTGAAGCCGATGCCGAGGTGGCGATTGTGGCGGTGGAAGCATTGGCCGCGATTGGCGTCGCCCCCGTCAGCCTGGATGTGATGCTGCCCAGCCTGACACCCGCTTTGCTGGATGCGGCGACGCTGTCGCCGGCTTTGCGCGTCAGTCTGGCCCGCGCGCTGGACCGCAAGGATAGTGCGGCGGTTGAAGCGTTCGTGCGTGACTCGGGTGCAACCATTTTGCAGGCTTTACCGGCACTGATGGCGGCTTCCGGCCCGGCGCCCGCTGCGCTTGCCGCCTTGCAAAAGGCGGAATTGCCCTCTGGCGCGCGCGCCTTGGCGCGGGATGCGGCGGCCGTGATCACCGCCATTACGCGCCGCGCGCCGGTGCTGCGTATCACACTTGATCCCGTCGAGTTTCGCGGCCTTCGCTATCATACCGGCGTTGCCTTCACGTTATATGGCCCGGGGCTCGGCGGGGAATTGGCGCGTGGTGGGCGTTATATCTCCCACAATGGCGAACCGGCCACGGGGATGACGCTTTACCCGGATGCCGTGCTGCGCGCGGCACCGCGCAGCGCCGCACCAGCGCGGCTTTTCATCCCGCTCGGCGCCGAGGGCGCGGCGATGCGCGCGGAAGGTTTTGTTACTGTTGCGGCGCTTTCGGCGGAAGATACGGCCGAAAGCCTGCGTTGTTCTCATGTGCTTCAGGAAGGGCGCGCTGTGGCGCTGCCTCGGAAAGGTTGAAACCATGGCCAATGTCGCCGTGATCGGTGCCCAATGGGGCGATGAAGGCAAGGGCAAGGTTGTTGATTGGCTTGCCTCCCGCGCTGATATCGTGGTGCGCTTCCAGGGCGGGCATAATGCCGGGCATACGCTGGTGGTGGGCGATCAGACCTACAAACTTTCGTTGCTCCCTTCGGGCGTGGTGCGGGGCAAGCTTGGCATTATCGGCAATGGCGTGGTGCTGGACCCGGAAGCGCTGCTTTCCGAAATCGCCAAAGTGACGGCGCAGGGGCTTTCCGTGACGCCTGAGAATCTGCGCATAGCCGATAATGTGCCGCTGATCCTGCCGCTGCATCCGGCACTGGACAAGGCACGCGAAGCGGCGCGGGGCGATGCGAAAATCGGCACCACCGGGCGCGGCATTGGCCCCGCTTATGAAGACAAGGTAGCGCGGCGCGCGATTCGTTTGTGTGATTTGGCGGAACCCGAAACGCTGTCCGACAAGCTGGATGAATTGCTCCGCCATCACAATACGCTGCTGCGCGGCCTGGGGGCGCCGGAATTCGAAAAGCAGGCGCTGCTGGATAGCCTGCTGGCCCTGGCGCCAAAGCTGCTGCCTTTTTCGGAAGCAATCTGGGAACGCCTGGATGAGGCTCGCAGCAGCGGCAAGCGCGTCCTGTTCGAAGGCGCGCAGGCCGTGATGCTGGATGTGGATCACGGCACCTACCCCTATGTCACCAGCAGCAATACCGTCGCCGGCAATGCCGCCGCCGGGGCGGGCATTGGGCCGGATGCGATTGGCTTCGTTCTGGGCATTGCCAAGGCTTACACAACGCGCGTTGGTTCCGGCCCTTTCCCGAGCGAATTGCATGATGAGATCGGCAAGCGGCTGGGTGAACGCGGCCATGAATTCGGCACCGTCACAGGGCGCCCGCGCCGCTGCGGCTGGTTTGATGCCTGCATGGTGCGTCAGGCGGTGAAGGTGGGCGGCGTGCAGGGCCTGGTGCTGACCAAGCTTGATGTGCTGGATGGCCTTACCGAATTGAAGATCTGCACTGGCTACTCGGTGAATGGCCAAATCATGAAGCGCCTGCCCACCGGGCAACGCGCGCAAGCGGCAGCGCAACCCATTTTCGAGGTCATGCCGGGCTGGCCGGGTTCCACCCGCGGTGCCCGTTCCTATGCCGAATTGCCGGCCGAGGCGGTGAAATATATCCGCCGGATCGAGGAATTGGTCGAAGCCCCCGTGGTGCTGCTTTCCACCAGCCCCGAGCGTGACGACACCATCATGATGCGCGACCCCTTTGCAGGGTAGCTGATGGCCGCACCCCCGCTTCTGATCCTGCAGGATATCCGCCTGGGCTTTGGCACCACGCGGTTGCTGGATGGCGCCTCGCTTTCCGTGGCGCCTGGCGAAAGGCTGGCGCTGGTCGGGCGTAATGGCTCGGGCAAGTCAACATTGTTGAAGATCGCCGCCGGGCTGATTGAAGCGGAAGGCGGCACGCGCTTTCTACAGCCAGGCGCCACGCTGCGCGTTTTGGATCAGGAACCTGATCTTTCTGGCTATGCCGATGTGATTTCCTATGTCGAAGCGGGGCTTGGCCCGGCGGATGATGCGTATCGCGCGCGCTATCTGCTGGAAAGCCTGGGGATGAGTGGCGCGGAAGCGCCCGCCGCGCTTTCGGGTGGTGAAGCACGCCGCGCTGCGCTTGCCCGCGCCTTGGCGCCGGAACCTGACATTCTGTTGCTGGACGAACCGACCAATCACCTCGACCTGCCAGTGATTGAATGGCTGGAAGCGGAACTGGCCGCGAGTGCATCGGCGCTGGTCCTGATCAGCCATGATCGGCGCTTTCTGGAAGGGCTTTCCCGCGCCATGGTCTGGCTGGATCGCGGCACCACGCGCCGCCTGGAACAGGGTTTTGGCGCTTTTGAGGGCTGGCGCGATCAGGTGCTGGAAGAAGAAGAACGCGATGCGCATAAGCTTGCGCGCAAGATCGTGCGGGAAGAACATTGGCTGCGCTATGGCGTAACCGCGCGGCGCAAGCGCAACGTAAGGCGCCTGGAAAACCTGCAAACCCTGCGTACCAAGCGCCGAGAGCGCAGCACCGCGCCCGGGCGTGTGAGCATGGCCGCGACCGAGGCTGGCGGGTCCGGCAATCTGGTGATCGTCGCCGATGATATCAGCAAATCCTTTGGTGAGCGCCCGATCGTGCAGGGGTTTTCCACGCGCATCATGCGCGGTGATCGCGTGGGTATTCTGGGGCCCAATGGCGCGGGCAAGACGACGCTGTTGAATATGTTGATCGGCACGCTGGCACCGGATGCGGGGCGGGTCTTGCTCGGCGCCGGGATTGAAATGGTGGGGCTGGATCAGCGCCGCGCGGCGCTTGATCCGGCGGTGACGCTGGCGGAAGCGCTGACCGAAGGGCGCGGCGATATGGTGCATATAGGCGGCGCGCCTCGGCATGTGCTTGGCTATATGAAGGATTTTCTGTTCACGCCGGAACAGGCGCGCACGCCGCTTGGCGCGCTTTCCGGTGGAGAACGCGGCCGGCTGATGCTGGCGCGCGCCTTCGCCAAGCCATCCAATCTTCTGGTGCTGGATGAACCGACCAATGATCTGGACCTTGAAACACTCGATCTATTGCAGGAGCTGATCGCGGATTACGCCGGCACGGTGCTGTTGGTGAGCCATGACCGCGATTTCCTCGACCGATGCGTCACCAGCGTAATTGCTTTTGAAGAGGCGGGACGCTGGCAGGAGTATGCCGGCGGCTATAGCGATATGGTGGCGCAGCGCGGCCATGGCGTGCGGGCGCGTGCCGCTGAAAAGCAGGCGCCCGCAGCGAAACGGGAGGGGGCAGTTTCAGCCAAACAAGCCCTGCGCAAAAAGGGCCTGGGCGCGGTGGAACAGCATGAATTGAAAACCCTGCCGGCGCGGATGGAAAAGCTTTCGGCGGAAATCGCCGCACTTGAAAAGCGTATCGCCGATCCGGCGTTTTACGCGCGCGACGCAGCGGGTTTTGCCAAGGCGACCAGCGCGCTCGGCGCGGCGCAGGCTGGTTTGCAGCAGGCGGAGTCGCGCTGGCTGGAATTGGAAATCCTGCGGGAGGAAGGCGGCGGATAACCCTCGCCGTTCAGTAAGGCTCCAATAGCCCCAGCGCCGCCAATCGCTGACAGAAGGCCAAGGCGCCCTCGCCAAGACTGGCCGGCGTGGCGCCTTCGGCCAATTGCGCAAGCCAGGCGCATTCGGTGGCGCTCAGATTCTCCACGCCGCCATACCAGCGAAGCGCGCCACGCCCTTCGGGCAGCGGCACCAGATGGTGATGCATGGCGTCCGACAGGCGGAGCTTTGCATCTACGCCGGGTGGGCGATGCGCGAGGCTGCGCTGCGACAGCGGCAGCCGATCCCGCGTGATCCGATCCATGGCGGCGAGGGCGAGCCTTTCCAGCGCCGCTTCTGTTGATAGCGCGGCCAAAGCTGGCGCAAGCCGCGCGGCGATGGAGGCTTCCAGGAAACCGAGGGTGATATGCAGCGATGGCGCATCGCCCGATTGCGCCGCAGCTTCATGCATGACACCGCGCGGCAGATAAAGCGCATCACCGGGGATGAGGGTGAGCGCATGCGGCGTGCCGGCGGGGCTTTACTTATTGGCCCAAGGCGTGGCACGGCTTGGCAGCGGAAACGGGATGTCATCCCAAACACGCCAGGATTTGGCACCCGATACCTGCATCACCAGCACATCATGCATATCAAAATGCACGCGGAACCCCTGCGCGCCGGGGTGCGTCAGGTAGATGTTGGCCTGCATCGGATGCAGGAAAATCTTTTCCAAGCCCCGACATAATTGCGCAAGCGACGCGTGCAATTCATGGAATTGCGAAACAACCAGGCTGCCCCCAGCATCATGCCGGGCGAGCAGGCGCGGCAAATCAATGCGGCTGCTCTCGGGATGCAGATATTCATCAGGCGGGATGGCCGCGCTGCCCTGCCGCCCGCCATCCGCCATGGTCACGCGCGGATGGCGCGCCGCATCGGTGCGCAAAAACGCATCAAGATCGGCGATGGAAAGCAGGCCCGCGTAACCATCCGCCGCCCGACCAGGTAAAAGCCGCCAAGCGGCGCCTTCACGCAGCGTGAAGACTTGCTCTGGGGACAGGCCGCCAAAGGCCAAGCGCCAGGCTGCTTCGCCCAGGGTTTCGTTCATGCGACGTTTCAGGTGCCGCGACGCCCGCGGCCAGCTTCATCGCGCGGGTCTGAATCGGTCATTGCCTTGCGCTGCGTGCCGCGCCCATTGCCCTGGCCATCGCCGGGATCGGCATCGGTCAGGCCCGTGCCGCGCCGCGCGCTGCACCCAGAAGGGCAGGGGCCGCCGCCAAATGCAAGACCAATAGCCTGCGGCCCAAGGGGTTCCGCTGCGATTCCGCAGGGGTGTTATCTTTCTCGTTCTGCGACATAGTATGAATGTCTCGCTACTTGATAACAACGACGCCATTAAGCACGCACATCAACTCAATGAAAAGTTAATAAAATTTTATCAAAAAGCCTGGAAATAGAGAAGGTTTCCGTAATTCTTGGCATTGGAGCGTTCTTCTTTACTCAGTCTTATTCAGCAGCCTTACACTCGATGCTAATCTTTTGTTGCCTTAATTTGCTCTTTGTCTTACGAAGGGCAAATTAGGTCCCCAATTCGGCCCACGCGCTTTGGCGTTACTGAGAACGGAGTAGTTGATGGCCGAAGGCAAGCCAGTTGAGAGGATATCGTCCCTTCCGTTGCACGCGATCAACGCGGCTCAGGTTCCTGCATTTCTAACGACCCTGGCCCCTGCTTCATCAACTTTTCTGCGCGCCTCAGGCTTTTCAGCCAAGCCTGGCGAAAGCGCACTTATTCCCGGTGCGGATGGTTTGGTCAGCGCTGTGATCGGCATTGGAAAGGAAGCCTCGCCATGGGATTTTGGTGGAGCACCTTGGACACTGCCTGCCGGAAGTCGCTGGCATCTCGTCGTGGATGAAGTTGATCCTGCACATGCGGTGCTTGGCTGGCATTTGGGCGCCTATCGTTGGTTGCGCCACAAGCAGCCTCAACGCGCTCCGGCTGAATTGGTACTGCCCGCTGGCACCGAAAATGCTGTGATGATGGCCGAAGCCATTTGCGCTGCGCGAGATTTGATCAATGCGCCCGCCGGTGAATTAGGGCCGCAGCAATTGGCAGAAGCCGCCGCTGCGCTTGCCGAGCGCCATGGTGGGCGCGCCGAAATCATTACCGGTGAGGCATTGTCGGAAGGTTTTCCCTGCATGGCCGCGGTTGGCGCGGGCAGCCCCCGTGCGCCCCATTTGGCCGTACTGCGCTGGGAAGGTGATGCGCATGGCCCGCTGGTCGCGCTTTGCGGCAAGGGCGTTTGTTTCGATACCGGTGGGCTGGACCTCAAGCCTTCAGCCGCCATGCTGCGGATGAAAAAGGATATGGGTGGTGCCGCGGTGATGCTGGCGGTGGCGGAAATGGTCATGCGCGCCAAGCTGCCGCTTCGCCTATTGGTGCTGATCGGGGCGGTGGAGAACGCCGTATCCGGTAACGCGATGCGTCCCATGGATATTTTGCGCTCGCGCAAAGGGCTTCGGGTTGAAATCGGCAATACCGACGCCGAAGGAAGGTTGGTCTTGTGCGATCTGTTACAATTCGCGGCTGAGCAAAGCCCCGCCATGATCCTGGATGCCGCCACGCTGACTGGTGCGGCGCGGGTGGCGCTCGGCCCTGATTTACCTGCGCTTTTCAGCAATGATGATGCGCTGGCTGATGGGCTTTTGCGCGCCGGACAGGTAGTGCAGGACCCTATGTGGCGCCTGCCCTTGCATGATGGCTATGATGCCTGGCTGGATAGCCCCTTCGCTGATCTGTCCAATGTTTCGCAGAAACCCATGGCTGGCGCGGTAACAGCCGCTTTGTTTCTGCGTCGCTTCGTACCGGAAGGGCAACCCTGGGCACATCTTGATGTCTATGCCTGGAATGATGCCGCGCGCCCTGGTCGGCCCGAAGGTGGTGAGGCACAATCCGCGCGCGCCATCTTCCAAATGTTGCAAAACTTTACCGGAGGAAAAGTAATGTGACACATTCTTGACATTGATCAGTGGAAAACATATTTCCATTGCGCGAAAGTCTATCCAAAAATACCGGCCAATCAATGAGCCGGTTCAGTTACATGAAAAGGAAAACCAGCATGGCTAACAACAACAACGGATCAGATCATCTGATCAAGGTTCTTCAGGAAACGATTGTTGCCCTAGTGCGACGTGATGCGTATGACCTTTCTTCGCGCCAACTTGGTGTAATGCTCATCAGCTATCTCTCAGATGGCCCGCATACGGTGCGCGGTCTGGCCGCGAAGCTGAATGTATCCAAGCCCGCGATCACCCGCGCCCTTGATCGTCTGGGTGATCATGATCTTGCCCGTCGCAAGCCCGATCCTTCGGATCGGCGTTCCGTACTGGTGCAACGCACGCCGAAGGGCAATGCCTTCATGCGGGAATTGCGCAATACCATCCTGGCGGCCGAACAGCGGGTGAATGAAGCGGCGAAGGCCGAAGGTAACCGCAAGTAATTGCGCAAGCGGTGCCGGGCCTCATTGCGCCCGGACCGCCCTTCGCTTGACAGGCCGGTGCGGCGCTGCTTTGGCAGCGACCGCGCCGTCTGGACCCTGTCATGACCGATTTTGCATTCATAATCTCGAAAATGCTGTGGTTTCCGGCCCGTCCCGGCCATTTCGCGCTGCTGATTGGCGCAATAGGTCTTGGCTTGATTTGGCGCGGGCGCCGCTTTGGCCGCTGGCTGGTCTTGGCCTGCCTGGCGTTCTTTTTTCTGCTCATCGCCACACCCATCAGTCAATTCATCCTGCTGCCCTTGGAAGACCGGTTCCCGCGCCCCGCTGAAGTGCCCGCGCGCGTTGATGGCATTGTGGTGCTGGGGGGCGCGGTGGATCAGAACATCACCGATGCACGCGGCATTCCCGCCATCAACGGTGCGGCCGAGCGGATGACAGAAACAGTGGCACTCGCACGGCGCTTTCCCAATGCGCGCATTGTCTTCACCGGTGGTCAGGGTTCCTTTGTGTATGGCGGGCTGACGGAAGCTGATGTAGCTCGGCAATTATTTGAAAGCCTCGGGCTTTCGGGCGCGCGTGTGATCTATGAGGCTGAAGCGCGCAACACGCATCAGAATGCGGTGCTGAGCCTGGAAGTGGCGCAACCCAAACCTGGTGAGGTCTGGCTGCTGGTGACCTCGGCCAGCCATATGCCCCGCGCCATGGGGGTCTTCCGTAAGGCCGGCTGGCCCGGGATCATTGCCTGGCCAGTGAATTACCGCACCGGGCATAGCTTGGCTGCAATGTATGATGCGCCTTTTCCGGAACGGCTTGGTCAATTCGAATGGGGTTTTCGGGAATGGCTTGGCTTGGTTTCCTACCGCCTGATGGGGCGCACGGATGCCCTTCTGCCGGCGCCATGATATCCGCTTTTTTGCCATCATCGCGCCACGGAATCATGCCAATCCTTCATCCTATAAAGAGGTGAGAAGCGCCGGAGTTTCTGATAAGTTTGCGTCTGAGTTATTCCAGCGCTGATCTTGCGCCCCTGTTACAGGAGACACGTTCATGCTTCTTCGTCTGTCAATGATCCTGCTGGCCTGCGGCCTCGCCGCCTGTGCGCCGGAGACAAATACCTCGGTCGAGCGTCAGGCGCTCGGCATTCAGGGCACTGTCTATCGTGGCACCATCATCGCCATGCGCCCTGTCACCGTCAGCGGCTCACGTAGCGGCGTCGGACCCACTGCGGGCGCGGTCGGCGGCGGCTTTTTAGGCAGCACTATTGGCGGCGATTGGCGCGCACGTACGGTAGGTGGCGTGGTCGGTGCGCTGGCTGGCGGTCTTGCCGGCGGCGCCATCGAACAAGGCGCCACGCGCGGTGAGGCGATGGAATTCATCATCCGTCCCGATTCAGGTGGCGAACGTGTGATCACCCAGACCAATGAACTTGGCCTGCAAGTGGGTGAACGCGTCATGGTGACCGAAACCGATCGCGCCCGCCTTTCGCGTGAGGTGCCAGGCACCGCGCCGTCACCGCGCTGATGCCTATATTGGCCTAAACCACCATTTTGGGTTTAGGCTTCCCTCCGAAGGCGCAAGCACGCGCCAAGCGGGGATATTGCCATGGATTTGGTGATCAAAGGCAATTGCATCGTCACACCGCACGCCATCGGCCCAGCCGAGATCGGCATCGCGGGGGAAAAGATTGTCGCCATTGCCGCGCCTGGCAGCCTGCCCATGCCGCCAGGTGCGCGCGTGGTGGAAGCGGGCGACAGTATTGTGATGCCCGGCGGCATTGACCCGCACACGCATTGCCTTTGGCCGATTCCCGGGCCGGATGGGAAGATTGATCAAACCCAGGGCGCTTCGGTCGTCGGTAAAGCCGCTCTTTACGGCGGCACCACCAGCATTCTGGATTTCGTGCGCTGGACCCATGGCAAAACCATCGAAGGCGCCATTGCGGAACGTGAAGCAGCCTGGAAGGCCGATGGCTGCCCCTGCGATTACGCCTATCACATCATGGTGGAAGGCGATTTGCCGCCCGATATCCCTGCGCAATTGGGGGAGGCGATTGAAGCCGGCCACGCCACCACCAAAATCTTCACGACGGATATCACGCCTTCCCGCAAGGGCCGCATGGTGGATTTCGGCGATATCTGGGAAGTGTTTCAGGTGCTGTCGCGCAAGGGCGGGCTTGGCGTGATTCACGCCGAAGACAATGACATTGTCATGCACATGTACGCCAAGGTCTTCCGCGAAAACCGTGCGGGCTTCGAGAATATGGCGGAGGTTCACAATACGCTATCGGAAGACCTTTCCTTCCGTCGCGTCATGCGCTTGGCAGAACATGTGCCAGGGACCGCGCTTTATATGATGCATGTCTCCGCCGGCAATGGCGTGCGCGCCATTCGCGATGCGCGCGCCAAGGGCCTACCGATTTATGGTGAATCGCTGCATCAATACATGCTCTACACCAGTGAGGATTATAAGCGCCCGAATGGACAGATCTATCACACCTACCCATCGCTGAAGTCTCAGGCGGATCAGGATGAGTTGTGGGCCGGCGCGCGTGATGGGTCCATTTCCTGCGTCGCGACCGATGAACTTTGCTGTTCCTTGGCGGTAAAAACGCAAGGCAAGCGCGTGGATGATACAACAGGCGGCAATTCCGGCGTGGAGCCTCGTGTGGCGGTCATGTATACGGAAATGGTCGGCAAGCGAGGCTTTACGCTTCGGCAATTCGTGGATGCGGTTTCCACCAATGCGGCGAAGATCATGGGCATGTACCCGCGCAAAGGGGCGATTGCTGCGGGGGCGGATGCGGATATCTGCATCCTTGATCCCAAGCTGAAGCGCATGGTGCGCGCGGAAGCGCTGCATGAAAGCGATTATACGCCCTGGGAAGGGCGCCAGGTGGATGCCTGGCCCGCCATGACCATTCTACGCGGCAAGATCATGGTGGAAAATGATCATTGGGTGGGTGATGCCGCCGGCGGAAAATGGCTACCCCGCCGCATTGCGCAGGAAATCCGCACCGCGCCTGCCGTATGAACCCACCCGCGCTGCGCGCCCTGATCGCCGATAGCCTGACGCTTTGGGGTGTGGCTGGGCGCGTGGATATTGCTGATGTGGGCGTAAGAATCACTGCCGGTGATCAGGTGCTGCATGTCGCGCCAGCCTTGCCGGAAGAATCGCCGATGCGCTGGTGGCTGATCAGCGAAGCGCGGCGGCGCCCCGCGGCTTCGATGCTGGGGCTGCTGCGCAGCCTGCGTTATGCGCTGAATGCAACAAGCGCGGAACCGGCACGCGCGCGGGTTGCGGCGCCGCTGTGATTCCCGTTTCGGTCATCACCGGCTTTCTCGGCAGCGGCAAGACCACGCTGTTGCGTTCCGTACTGCGCGATCCGGCCTATGCCGGCAGCGCGGTGATTGTGAATGAATGGGGCGATATCGGGCTTGATCATGAATTGCTGGAAACATCGGAAGAGAATCTGCTGGGCCTTGCCAATGGGTGCCTCTGCTGCACCACACGCGGCGATTTGGCGCGCACGCTGATAGACCTTGCGGCGCGACGCAGATCAGGCGCTGTCACCTATCATCGCGTGCTGATCGAAACTTCTGGCCTGGCTGATCCTGCGCCCATTCTGCACACGCTTTTGGTGGACCCGACCATTGCGGAGAGCCATCGAGTTGAGGCGGTGGTGACAGTGGTGGATGCGCTACTTGGGGCGGAGACCATCGCGCGCCATCCGGAAGCCGCGCAGCAGGCCATGCTCGCGGATCGGTTGCTGCTTAGTAAAACTGATCTCGCGCCCGATACCTCAGCCCTGGAGGCGCAGCTTGCGACCCTCAATCCCGGCGCGCTGATCTTGCGCGCGGTGCAGGGTGCCATTCCGCCCGATGTGCTGTTTGCTTCCGCCGCCCGACCGGAAGCCTTGCGGCATTGGCTGGACGCGACCGCCACGCCCAGCGCGCGCCACAGCGCGGGCGTGGAGACAATCTCCATCCTCCGCGAAAACCCCCTACCCGGCGTCGTGCTGCCGCTTTTCCTGGAAGCCTTGGCCGAACATGCTGGCGAGAAATTGCTGCGCATGAAAGGCATTATCCGCGTTGCGGAAGCGCCAGAAAAACCCGCCGTGCTGCATGGCGTGCGCCATGTGCTGCACCCGATCGAATGGCTGGAAGATTGGCCATCGGCAGATCGGCGCTCTCGCCTCGTGCTGATCGGCCAGGGCATTCCGCAATGGTGGCCGGCGCGGCTGCTGGAAGCCTTGGAAGAAGAAGCGCGCGGCTAACCCGCGGCGCGTATGGCCGCCCAGATGCGTTCCGGTGAGGCCGGCATTTCAATATGCGTGATGCCAAGCGGGCGCAGCGCATCCACAACCGCATTGATCAGCACGGGCAAGGCGCCAACCGTGCCGGCCTCACCCGCGCCCTTCACGCCGAGCGGATTGGTCTTGGTTGGCACGGGGTTGCTCTTCACCACCATATCCGGGAAATCCGCTGCGCGCGGCATCAAATAATCCATGAAGCTTGCAGTCAGAAGCTGGCCATTGGCGTCATAGCGAATATCCTCACCAAACACTTGCCCAAGCCCCTGCGCGATGCCGCCATGAATCTGGCCCTTCAGCAACAACGGGTTGATCACCGTGCCGACATCATCCACCACGGTATAGGCAACGATCTGCGCTTCGCCCGTTTCGGGGTCAATTTCCACTTCCGCGATATGGCAGCCATTCGGGAAGGTTGCGTCACCGGGGCGCCTGATGAGCAAAGCGGAAAGCCCAAGCTCCTCCTGCAATGGCAATTGGCCGGGGAT